>JBAPUM010000020.1:0-28049 GCA_049282655.1 Xanthobacteraceae bacterium | reverse complement strand
CCGAGCGAACCGTCGAAGCAACTTGGCGGCGGATCGGAGCGTTGCTCTCCGCCTTCAGTCCGGCTGAATGCGCCAACTACTTCGTCAACGCCGGTTATGCTTCAAAATAAAACAGCCGTGCTCTAGCTATTCCCCCTTGTGGGCAGGCGTTAGGGGTGGGGGTCGGGAGGCGACGTATTGTCGTCGACCATTCACTGCCGCCGTCTTCGCCGAGGACCACCTCACGACCCCACCTCACCCTTCCCACAAGGGGCAGGGCGAAGAGAAAAGTCTATTGCGCCTTCGGTTTCATGGCCGGCTTACCGGCCGCGCGCGGGGTGCCTTCGGCGGCGCAGCGCACATAGACACCAGTGCCGTAACGGCCGGCGACCTCCGGATCCATCCATTTCAGCACCATGGTGCGGCCGTCGAAGGATACGATTTCGCGGTCCTGCGCGCCGCCGGCGTCGCCCGGAGGGCCGATATAGTTCTTGCCGCTCGCCGACCCCTTGAGCTGCAGTTCCTGCAATTGGGCGCTGTCGGCGAGATACATCATCACGCCGCCATTCGGGCCGCGCGTGATATCGACCGGCTGGCCGCATTGGGCGCGGGCCGCCGACGCCGTGCGCGCCAAATCCTCGTCCTTGTGGAAGGCGCCATAGCCCCAACGGCCGACGACCTCCTCCGGCTTGTATTGCGAGGGGATCGCCGGCTGCGCCATCGAGGGGGGTGCGGCCTGCTCGACCGGCGGCGGGTTCGAGGTACAGGCCGCGAGCGCGAAGGCGCCAAGCGCAATGCTCAAACTCAGCCGCAAACGGGACGCGCGCATAAAGGGTCTCCCCCCAAAACCTGGCCGGGCCGGCCGAACCAAGGCGCGACTGGCCGCAAGCCGCGCCCAATCAGTCGCCTTGGCCTCAATTTAGCGCCACGATCTTTAGACTTTGTTTCCGATGCGGCGACGGCCGATTGATCGAGGAGGATTAAGGCCCGGATTTGGCGGCTTCCCCGCTCAGGCGGCGGCCGGAGCCATTCCGGGTTGGCTTTTGGGCGCTCTTGGCGGGAGCCTTTGTCTTGGTACGGGGGTCGATCAGGGGCGCCGATTTGTGGATGCTCAAAACCCGCATCGCCTCCGGATCATCGAAGAAGTCGCTGTCGGCGCGGAGTCCCGCCGCATGGATGCCGGCGATTGCGCAGATGTCGTCCATCTCATTGGCATCGCCGGTGACTCCGATTGCGCCCATGACCTCGCCAGCCTTGTCGCGGATGAGCTGTCCGCCACCTTCGAGGAACAGGGGGTAATCGGCCAGATTCTCGATCGATTGCATGAACAACGGCTTTTCATTGGCTTTCTGCAAGACGAGCTTCGACGGCCGCCCCAGCGCCAGCGAGCCATAGGCCTTGCCGTAGCAAACTTCGAACCGCAGCATCGAGGCGTTGTCCTGCTTCTGGAATGCCTTCACCCGGCCGCCGGCGTCGAGCACGATGGCGCTCATCGGCCGGCATTTATGCTTTTTGGCCGCGGCAAACGTGGCCGCGATGATGGTATTGGCCTCGTTCAGGCTCAGTCCGCGCATCTGCAAATTTCCTCCCGACCGGGTCTCGTTCGTTCAGATCGAGATTAGCAGCGAATAGCGAGTGGCGAATAGCGAATAGACCAAGGGGCGCTTTGCCTTCGCCATTCGCTACTCGCGGTCCGCCTTGACAGCGCCGAGGCTAAACCTTATGTCCGCAGCGCCTGACTGGCACTCAGGAGTTATGAGTGCTAAGGCACTGAAAAACAATCTTATTATCAACGCCAAGGGCCGCTACAGGGCGGCGATGAGGGTGAACATGGCGAAAACGAAGTTCCGACCGCTGCATGACCGGGTGGTCGTAAAGCGCATCGATGCCGAGGCGAAGTCCAAGGGCGGCATCATCATTCCGGATACCGTGAAGGAAAAGCCCTCGGAGGGCGAGGTCGTGGCCGTGGGCCCCGGCGGCCGTGACGAAAGCGGCAAGATCATCCCGATCGAACTGAAGTCCGGGGACCGTGTGCTGTTCGGCAAGTGGTCGGGCACCGAGGTCAAGCTCGACGGCGAGGATCTCCTGATCATGAAGGAATCCGACATCATGGGCGTGATTGCCTAAAGCCAATAGGAACACCAGGAGAGATCTGAAATGTCCGCGAAAGACGTAAAATTTTCCACCGACGCCCGCGACCGCATGCTGCGCGGCGTCGACATTCTGGCCAATGCGGTGAAGGTGACCTTGGGCCCCAAGGGCCGCAATGTCGTCATCGATAAATCCTTCGGCGCCCCGCGCATCACCAAGGACGGCGTCACGGTCGCCAAGGAGATCGAGCTCGAAGACAAGTTCGAGAACATGGGCGCGCAGATGGTCCGCGAGGTCGCCTCGAAGACCAACGACGTCGCCGGTGACGGCACCACCACCGCGACCGTGCTGGCCGCGGCGATCGTCAAGGAAGGCGCCAAGGCGGTTGCCGCCGGCATGAACCCGATGGACCTCAAGCGCGGCATCGACCTCGCGGTTGCGGCCGTGGTCGAGGACATCAAGAAGCGCGCGAAGAAAGTGGGCTCGTCCGCCGAAGTGGCGCAGGTCGGCACCATCTCGTCGAACGGCGATGCCGCCGTCGGCAAGATGATCGCGGAAGCGATGCAGAAAGTCGGCAACGAAGGCGTCATCACGGTCGAGGAAGCCAAGGCGCTCGACACTGAGGTCGAGATCGTCGAAGGCATGCAATTCGACCGCGGCTATCTCTCGCCCTATTTCATCACCAATGCCGAGAAGATGGTGGCGGAGCTCGAAGACGCCTACGTCCTGTTGCACGAGAAGAAGCTTTCGGGCCTACAAGCCATGCTGCCGGTACTCGAAGCCGTGGTGCAGTCGGGCAAGCCGCTTCTCATCATCGCGGAAGACATCGAGGGCGAGGCTTTGGCGACGCTGGTCGTCAACAAGCTGCGCGGCGGCCTGAAGGTCGCAGCCGTGAAGGCGCCTGGCTTCGGCGATCGCCGCAAGGCCATGCTGGAAGACATCGCCATTCTCACCGGCGGCCAGCTGATTGCCGAAGACCTCGGCATCAAGCTTGAAAGCGTGACGACGGCAATGCTCGGCCGCGCCAAGAAGATCGTGATCGAGAAGGAAAAGACCACGATCGTCGACGGCACCGGCAAGAAGAAGGACATCGAAGCCCGCGTCAATCAGATCAAGGCGCAGATCGAAGAGACCACTTCGGATTACGACCGCGAGAAGCTGCAGGAGCGTCTCGCCAAGCTCGCCGGCGGGGTCGCGGTGATCCGCGTCGGCGGCGCCACCGAAGTCGAAGTGAAAGAGAAGAAGGATCGCGTCGAAGACGCGCTGAACGCCACCCGCGCCGCGGTCGAAGAAGGCATCGTGCCGGGCGGCGGCGTAGCGCTCCTGCGCGCCAAGAAGGCCGTCGGCAAGCTCACCAACTCAAACCCCGACGTCCAGACCGGCATCAACATCGTGCTCAAGGCCATCGAAGCGCCGCTGCGCCAGATCGCCGAGAACTCCGGTGTCGAAGGCTCGATCGTCGTCAACAAGATCCTCGAGAACAAGTCGGAGACCTTTGGCTTCGACGCGCAGAACGAGGAATATGTCGACATGCTCGAAAAAGGCATCGTCGATCCGGCCAAAGTGGTCCGCGCGGCGCTGCAGGACGCAGCCTCGGTCGCCGGCCTCTTGGTCACCACCGAAGCCATGGTCGCCGAACTGCCGAAGGATCAGCCTGCCATGCCGGCGATGCCGGGCGGTGGCGGCGGCATGGGCGGTATGGGAGGCATGGGCTTCTAAGCCCGCGCTCACTTCCCCTCCCCCGCTTGCGGGGAGGCCGGGAGGGGCAAACCTCAAACCAAACAACGAAGGGCGCGGCCAAGGCCGCGCCCTTTTTTCATCTATTTCCTCGCCGGGTTGGTCCGTTTGATCCGGCGCCGGAATTCGGATGCGCGGCGGCCGACTGCAACCGCCGCTGCCTTCAAGACGCCTTCTTGAACGCCTGGTTGACGCCGTGCTGAAGCGGTCCGGCGCTGTCGCCGGCCATCTTCTGTCCGAGCGCTGTCAATTCCTTGGTCTGTGCCGTCAGCGTCTCGAACTGCTTGTGGGCGTGGGCCGTCCACAATTCGACGATATCGTTCGGCGCCTTGGCGCTCGCGATCTTGAGGGCAAAGTCGAAAACCGCCTCGGTATTGGCTCGCGCCATGTCGATCATCTTGACGTTAAAGGCGCGAACGTTTTCAGCCGCAGCCGAATAGCTTTGCTCGATGGCCGCTTTGCCCTTCTCGAGTGCTTCGCCGCCGAACGCCGCGCTCTTATCGGCAGGCTTTCTCATCTGATCGTGTTCGCTCGGGGGACTCATTGTGTTCTTCCTTTGATGTTTGTGATCCGTTGAATACGTGCGCTGGGCGAAGACGCGCGCGGCCAAAGCTGCATGCGACCTGCCCTGCGGACGCCGACGGCGCTCGCATTGCAAGCTAAGACCAATTGCCGATGACAATTGGAGAGTGAAAGTTGCTTCGTGAGAACTATGCCAGCCGATGGCACCAGCGCTGCAAGTGAGTGAACGGCGACTACGGCAAGTCGCCGTTTCGTGGGCAACGCTCGGGCAAACTTCACTGCCTGCCGCTATTAACCATCTGTCGACGCCGAAGCCAAAGCACAATGGCGGGTCCGGATTTATTTCAGGGTTGCGGAGTTTCGGCCGCTGCCGAGGCTGCGCTCGGCCAACCGCCGGCAATGCGGCTCACCGCAGCTTTGCTCTCCGTCCTCTAGCTGCGGGGGAGGCAGGAGGGTGTCAGTCACCATCGAACGACAAAGGGCGCGACAAGGCCGCGCCCTCTCTACTTCCGCGGCTCTCCGCGGTCAGATGATCGCCGACAAAACCGCCGGGCTATCGATATGGACCGTCGAACTGCGCACGCCGGACCACACCGCCGTGACGGTCGTCGTGCCGCTGCTGCTCAGCGGCACCGCGACGGTCAGCGTGGTCGGCATGCGGCCGGTGGAGGGCGGCACTTGCTCGTTATACGTGAACGAGGCGTAAGCGCTCTGCACCGTACTGCCGACCTGGATGCCGAAATTGCCGCCGGGGTAGTCATTGCCCGTCGCATAGGGATTGGGGACGTTGAGAATGACCAAAGCCGTCTCGCCGACACCTTGAGGAAGCACCAGCGTGAGGCCCGTCATCGCCGTCCATGAGCCGCTATTGGTGGTCTGCGCACCGCACTGCACTGTGATAATCAAGTTTTCCTCCCGTTGATGGTGACCGGCTGCACGACCGTACAACTTCTTCATGAATTATGGAAACATACAAGGACGAGATGACGACCAGGTGATGGCGCCCAAGCCGGCGCACACACGCATCGGCCGCGAAAACCGAGAAACCCCCGCCACCGCTTTAGGAGCGGCAGCATCGTTTTATCTCTCCCGTCAGACGAGCGGGGAGCAAGAGATTGTCGCGTGAGCTTTAATTGGTCATCTGCCGGAAGCGCAGCGGCGTCGGCCCGGACAGTTCGACGATCTCGCCGCTCCGCCGCCAAGCGGTGACCTGGGCGAGCGCCGCCAGAAGATCGGCGTCGCGGGCTTGACGGTCGGGCTCGCAAGTCGGCGGTGCTCCATTTGCCGCCGGCACGATAGCGATCGAGCCGTCGCCGACGGTCGCCTGGGCGCGCAGGCTCGTGCACCATAGATCGATCGAGGCCGAGCCATCCTCTTCGATCTCGATCATCGGAACGCGCTTGGAGCCGTGCATCGGTGCGGCATCGAGCATCAGCTCGCTGCCGAACGGAAAGCTCTCGCCGGCGTTTACGCAAGTGAGCGAAGCGGCGAGCAGCACAACGGAACAGATCGAACGCCGGCGCAGGCGGAGCATCGTTTCACCCGATCGAGTGGAGGATGGAGCTTTGCGGCCGAACGGCCACCCGGCTGGTTTAACGCACGGTGGGGAAAAAGCCAGTCCCCGGGACGCCCGATCCCACAGCCCATTGACCTTGCTACGCAGCTTTCCGCGGGCCGGGCCCGTGCGGCAAGGCCGCGGCAATAACGGATTGCCATCAAGAAAACGCGATTGTCAGCCTCCTCCGCCACAAAGCGCCATAATTCCGAGTTTATGCCGAGCGACCCGGCCTTGCGCTGGATCGGCCACTGCCCCAGCGCCCGGCGCCAATGATAGGGCCAAGCCGGGCGCCTGGCGCCGCAAGCGACATTTAATGAGTTTCGGCCATGATGCTTGTCACGACGATGCTTGCCACGATGATGCTTGCCACGATGCCATTTTTCGGGACGATTCTTCCACCGACGTTTGTCGACCTATTTGTTTGGTCCGCGCCGCCCCTTAATGCTCCGGAGGTCCTACCGTGAAACGTCTTGCCTCGACGCTCGCCACGATCTGGCGGCTGTCCGTTCCATATTACCGTTCGGAAGACCGCTGGCCGGGGCGGTTTCTGCTCGGGGCGGTCGTCGCCATCGAGCTGTCGGTTGTCGCCATCAATGTGGCGCTGAGTTATTGGTACAATGCATTCTACACGACGCTGCAGGACCGCAACTGGGACAGTTTCGTCAAGGATGTCCTGGTCTTCTGCGCGCTTGCCTCGGTCTTTACCGTGCTCGTCGTTTATCAGAATTACCTGAATCTCTGGCTGCAGATCCGCTGGCGGCGCTGGATGACGCAGACCTATCTGCGGCAGTGGCTCAACACCGCCAATCACTATCGCATGCAGATGCTCGGCGACTCAGCCGACAACCCCGATCAGCGTATCGCCGAGGATCTGCAGATGTTCGTGCAGAACACGCTGTCGATCGGGCTCGGCCTGATCAACTCCGTGGTGTCGATGTTCTCCTTCGTCGTCATCCTGTGGACGTTGTCGGAAAAGGCGCCGCTGCATTTGTTCGGCGTGAACATCTCCATTCCCGGCTACCTGGTCTGGGCGGCGCTGATCTATGCCGTGATCGGCACGATCCTGACGCATTTGATCGGCTGGCGGCTCATTCCGCTGAACTTCAAGCAGCAGCGATTCGAAGCCGACTTCCGCTTCAATCTGGTGCGGACGCGCGAGAATTCGGAGCAGATCGCAGCCCTCCACGGCGAAGCCGCCGAGCGCGAGCGGTTGACCGACCGCTTCGCCAATGTCGTGACCAATTGGATCGCGATCATGAAGCGGCAGAAGAAGCTCACCTTCTTCACCCAGAGCTTTTCGCAGGCCGCCACCATTTTTCCTTATCTGATGGCCGGGCCGGCCTATTTCGCAGGCTTGATGCAGCTCGGCGACCTGATGCAGACCGCGACGGCTTTCAACAGCGTGCAGACCGCGCTGTCGTATTTCGTCACCACCTACCAATCCATCGCGCAATACCAGGCGGTGGTGCAGCGGCTGAACGGCTTCGAGAATGCCATCGAGGCCGGCCGCGCTGCGGCGCTCACGCCGCCGGTGATCGAAGTATCGCCGGCCGACGACGCCAAGGCCTTCACGATCGACCAGCTCCATGTCCGGCTGCCCAACAACCAGGCTCTCGTCGATGCCGAACACCTGACGCTGTCGCCCGGCGAGCGCGTGCTGGTGACCGGCCCCTCGGGCGCCGGCAAATCGACGCTGTTGCGCGCCGTCACCGGCATCTGGCCGTTCGGGTCGGGCCGCGTCAGCGTACCCAAGGACGCCAAGGTGATGCTGCTGCCGCAACGGCCGTATTTCCCGGTGACGACGCTCGCCGCAGCCTTGAGTTATCCAGCGAGGATCGGCACCTTCGAGCCTGCGCGCCTGAGCGAGGTGCTCACCGCGGTCGGGCTGCCGCAATGGAGCACGCGGATCGACGAAGAGGCGCACTGGAACCGGATGCTGTCGGTCGGCGAGCAGCAACGCCTCGCGGTGGCGCGGGCGCTCTTGCAAGAACCGGATTATCTGTTCCTCGACGAGGCGACGGCCTCGCTCGACGAGCCGTCCGAGGCGTTGCTTTACCGGCTGATGCAGGAACGGCTCAAGACGACAACTATCGTCTCGATCGGCCACCGCTCGACGCTCGGCGCTTTCCATCGTCGCCGTGTCGAGGTCGTGACCCGCGATGGCTCAGCTTCACAGGTTCGCGACGTGCCGCTGGTCTCGGCGGCGGAGTGAAAGAGCCGGCGTCGTCATTGCGAGAAAGTGAGGCAGCGAAGCAATCCAGAAACGGCACCGCCGTCTGGATTTCTTCGCTGCGCTCGCAATGACGGGGGTGCGGCAATCGTTCCCAAACGAAACGGCCGGTGGCGTTTCCGCCACCGGCCGCTGAATTGAGAGACTGATTGGCCGATCTTACTTGAGGCCGCTCAGATTGGTCGCGAAGGAGAGCTTGGCGATATAGGCCGCGCTGCACCAGTTGGAGCCCAGTCCACTCGGATTGATGGTCGTGACATTGCTGCCAGCGAAAGCCGAGTTCGACGCGCTGGTGAAGGCGTTGCAATTGCCCTTGCTCAGATCGGTGTCGTAGTAGCGCAGATCGAGCGTGAAGGCCTTGTAGGTCCAGCCGAAGCCTGCGTCCCAATTGGTGTAGCTCTTGTAGTGCACGCCAGCCGGGAAAGCCGGAACACCGTAGAACGTGTCGCTGGTGCCCAGACCCCAGTAGCCGATGTCGCCGGAGATATAGCCGCCGAGACCGCTGATGGCGGTGAACCATGTTCCCGGCGCCGTGAAGGTCACGTTGCCGGTGACGTAGTTGCCCGAAGCGCCGGTATTGGAGACCGACGGCGAGTACCAGTATTGCACGCCAGCGGCCCACTGATCGTTAAACGTATAGGTCGCCTTGGCGTAGAATTCGTAGAAGCTCTCATTCTGCTTCACGACGTTACCGATCACGGCATTCGTACCAGCAGGCAAGTTCTTGTCCGGGACGGTGAGACCCGCCGAGTTACCACCGCAGCCGCCGTTGCCACCGACGAACGGCGCGCCGTAGCAGTTGCCGCCCGGGTACCAGTAGTACCAAGCGCCGAAATCAAGCGCGAGCTTGTCGAAGGTCGGGCGGATACCGCCGTAGAAGTCGATTTCGGCCGCGGCATTGTTCGGGAAGTCGATGCTCTCGCCGGAGATGCCGACATAGCCCTGCCAGCTCGAATTGAAATTGTAGCGCGGCTCGAAGCCGGCCTGCGCCGACGGCTGATGCGCCGACTGGGTGATGCCGCGGAAGTTGTAATCGGTCATCAACGCTGCGGTGATCGCGACATCCCATGGCGAAGGCGGCGGTGCCGCGGCCGGCGGGGCTTTGGTTGCCATATCGGCAGCCATTGCGGAGGTTGCAGCCATTCCGGCGGCAAGAACCAACGATAAAGCGACTCTCTTCATAAACTGCCCCTTCTGTTATCCCTGCCAGCACCCGCGGGACGCCTTGGATACGACCCCGTCGAGCGGATCCCCGCTGCGCCTTAGGCACCGCAGGAACGCTATGAATTTTCTATTTTTTTAGCGACGGGCCAAGATTAAAACAGAAGCAAATGCTGACTTTTTATGCTTTCGCGGGAAAACTTAATAATTTCCGAGAACGTGTGGCAGAGATGTTACACTTTTTCGTCGCAATTGGCGCATTTTCCCCGGCAAAATAGGCATATCTGCCTATATGGGCTTGCGGCTTGGGTGAATGACCCATCTTGGCATTCGGTATCATGTTGCCGCCAAAGCATCAGGCCAGCAATCACGGGAATCGAGTCACGAAAGCTAGCGTCGAGGGGAAAGTCGTTGCTGAAAGCAGCGACGCCATCGAGTGTCGCGGTTGCCAGTATTTTCCGGCGTCTGCAGTACGTCGGGATTGGCTCGAAAAGGCGGCCTAAACCGCCGATGATCAAGCCTGCCCGCACGGCGTAGAATTCCACTACGTGGTTGTCGACAGCACGCGGCACCCGCGCACGGCCTGGCGTTACGAGGCGCCCCGCCCGGAAATGGCATCGGTCAGTGGCCGATTCGGCTTCTGGCAGGACGTGGTAGTGGGTTGAGCGGGCGGAGAAAGCGCTATGCCGCCTGCTTCTTGCGGTTGGCCTCGAGCCGCGCATCGACCAGCGCCACTTGGGCGTCGATCGCCGGAAGGCTCAATCCCTTCTGCCTGGCGATGAGCTGCACGAGCTTATCGGCGCGTTCAATATTCGGCGCACCATTCTGCAACGCGCGCGCGGCCGACGCTGGCCGCGTCAGCGACTGTGCGGCGGCGGCGTATTTCTCGAACGGCACCAGATCCGCAGGATTTGCGCCGAGCTTCACGCACAGATCGAACACGAAATTATAAACCGCGCGCGAAGTCTCGATGTCGCTATGCACGGCCTCCTGAGCGGTGCGCATGCCGTCTTTGGTGACGCAGCGGTAATTGCCGGCGAGCAGCATCGCCCATTTGGCGAGCGGCACGAAGATCGAATCGTAGATCTTGAGTTTGACCGGCAGCTCGATCTTGCCCTCAGGCGTATCGAAACGCGCCGCATCGACGTCGGCTTCGAGCCGGCGCAGCAGCGCTGTGCTCTTGTCGTCGTCGAATCTCGCGCATTTGAAATTGGTCGGCAGCGTAACCAGGAGAAAGTTGGCTTTCTCGTCCGGGGGACGGATCGCCTGCGGGTCCGGGCTGTTGAGCGTCATGGTCTTGGGATCGAAACTGTCCCAGACGGTGGGATCGGTATAGGCGGGCTTGAGCGCCTCATAATCGAGGCCCGGGATGCGCTTGATATAGGGCAGCGGCGGCATGTTCATGATCGACATGCAAGGCACGCGCGATTTCGCCACCGCATCGAGGAGCTCCCGCACGCCGGGAGAGCGATATTGCGGCTCCTGCATGCACAGGCCGACGAGATCATAGCTCTTCGGATCGACGCCGGCGGCGGGGCCGGCCGTCACCTTGCCGGGGAGCTTGCGGGACTCCAACAGGACCGGGTCCTTGCGCCCGCGAATCGGCAGCTGAACCTTAAAGCCCTCGGCGTTGATCAGATCTGCCTCCGCGGGCAGGCAGACCAAATGAATCGAATGACCGCCGAACAGGAGCTTGGACGCGAGCAACGACCCGTAGGACGCGCCCATCAGCAGGATGTTGTAGGTCGCCGGCATAACGCACCTCCTCAACAGCAAACCACTCTTTAGACCCCGCCCCAATTCGATTGAATCGGATCTGGGTCTAGAGTCTCCATATGGGCATGATCATATCCGAAAACCGGGTTCCGCTTTTCAAGATCATGCCCTGGCGCAGCCGGATTTGGCCGGCCTTGGATCGACGGCGGACGCCGCCGATCTTGACGTCGAGCCAATGCTATTGGCCTCGCGGGCCCTATGCAATGCGGGCGGGCAGCGCCCGCGCCGCGTCCAGCCGATAAAGACCCGCAGCTCTAACCGCCGCTGCTGTCGCCGCCGGTATCCGGTGCCGGCGCAGTCCAGGACGGGGCGGGTGCCGGCTCAGGCATAGGAGCAGGCGCCGGCTTCGGGGCAGGTGGCTTCTTCTTCGGAGCGGGCGCCGGCTTCGGGGCAGGCGCGGGCTTCGGAGCGCTCTTCTTCACGGCCTTTTTTGCCGGTTTCTTTGCAGCCTTCTTTGCCGGCTTCTTGGCCGACTTCTTGGCTGCCGCCTTCAGTGTTTTCTTCTTCTTGGCCGGAGCGGCCTTCTTCTTCGCCGGTTTCTTTTTCGACTTTGACTTCTTCGCCATGATCAACCTCCCGATCCTTGCTAGCAATCCAAAATCTCTGCGGTCCAAACGGGACAGGAACTCAGCGACCGGCACTCAGCGACCGGCATTGCGAATACGGCACAGGCTGAGCGCCACTCAGCTCATCGCCGTGGAAGGGTGCATCGCCGGATGCGGCCGATGCTCCTGCAACGTCGGCGGACAGGGACCCCCAGTGAACCAATCGATCAGCTCGACCGTATGGAGCACCGGGACCGCCGTGCCCGCTGCGAGCTGTGTGATGCAACCGATATTGCCTGCTGCGATCACATCAGGCCGCATTCTTTCGATAGTCCCGACTTTGCGCTCGCGCAACCGTCTAGCGATGTCAGGCTGCAGAATATTGTAGGTGCCGGCCGAACCGCAGCACAGATGACCTTCAGGAACGTCTCTCACAGCAAAGCCAAGCTTGACGAGAATCTCCTTGGGCTGCCGCGTTATTCGCTGACCGTGCTGGAGCGAGCAGGCGGAGTGATAGGCGACGACAAGAGGCGGAGACTTTTCCACCGATTTCAACGGCAGGTCGGCGAGATACTCGGCGATATCCTTGGCGAGATGTGAAACCCGGGCCGCACGCTCGGCGTAGAGCGAATCGTTTCGCAGCATGAAGCCGTAGTCCTTGACCGTGGTGCCGCAGCCTGAGGCCGTGATCAAGATCGCGTCGAGACCCTCGAGCGCCGTCCAAGCATCGACATTGGCGCGCGCCTGGGCGAGCGCCTCGGCCTCGCGGCCCATGTGATGCACGAGCGCACCGCAGCAGCCGGCGCCGGCCGGCAGGACCACCTCGATGTGATGGCGGGTCAGTACCCGGATCGCGGCGGCATTGATCTCGGGCATGAGCACGTCATTGACGCAGCCCGGCATCAGCGCGACGCGGCCGCGGCGCTCCCCCTCGGCCCGGAACACTTGCGGAGCGAGCGGGCGCTGCGGCGGGCGATCGGGCGACAGGCGCAGCATCGCGGCAAGCCGCTTGAACCGGAAGGCGTCGAACAGCGGTGCCAGCGGCTTGGCGAGCCGCGCCGCGTAAAGGACTGGCCGGAAGCGTTGCGGATAGGGCATCAGCCAAGCGAGCATGGCGCGGATCAGACGGTCGCCGATCGGGCGGCGGAAAGTCTCCTCGATATGGGCGCGGGCATGATCGACGAGGTGCATGTAATGCACGCCCGAGGGGCAGGTCGTCATGCAGGACAGGCACGACAGGCAGCGGTCGACATGGAGCGTGACTTCCGCCGTCGCCGGGCGATCGTGTTCCAGCATTTCCTTGATGAGGTAGATGCGTCCGCGCGGCGAATCGAGCTCATTGCCGCCGAGCACATAGGTCGGACACGTCGCGGTGCAGAAGCCGCAATGCACGCAGGCGCGCAGGATTTTTTCCGCCTCCGCGATATTCGGGTCCGCAAGCTGCGCCAAAGTAAAGGAGGTTTGCATGCTACACGCCCGCCCACATGCGCCCGGCGTTGAGCACGCCTTGGGGATCAAAACCTTTGCGGACGCGGTCGGTCAGTGCCGCAAGCGGCGCCGGCTCGGGCGCGAAGACGGCGACCGCGGCGCGCACGGCTGTTGGCGCACGAATGAGCGTGGCATGGCCGCCCGTGGCCGCGACGGCGGAACGAACCAGCGGTGCATGGGCGTCGTCGGCCGCCGGCAGCGCCGCCCAGATCAATCCGCCGGCCCAATCATAGAGCAGTTCGGCATCGCCGCCGGCCGCCAGCATCCGGCCGATTTCGGCACCGCGGCTGGGTGTGGTGGAGATCCGCCAAATGTCGTGTGAACCGGCTGGCCCGTTCTGCGCGAAGGGCGTCACGTCGCGGATCGCGCGCCACAGCGCCCGTGACGGCGCTTCGGCGAGCGTGCCGAGCGAGCCGAACGGCGCCAGAAGGCTTTCCAGCACGGTCTTGCGCTGCGCGACTGAGGGCGCGACGCCTTCGAGCCGAAAGGCGGTGACCGCGGTTCGGCCATCCGCCGTCTCAGGAAGCCGCCTGGCGATCATCCCGGGCAGATGGGCCGCCGCCGACACATCGGCGTAAGAGCTCATCGCTGCCGCCAGTGTCTTGCCGGCCGTCATGTCGTCGAGGCCGAACGCCAGCACCGTCTCCTCGGTTTCGGCCCTCGGCAGCGTCTTGATCGTCACCTCGGTCATGGCCGCGAGCGTGCCCCAGGAACCGGCCATGAGCTTGCACAGATCATAGCCGGTGACGTTCTTGACCACGCGGCCGCCGGACTTGAAGGTCTCGCCGCGGCCGGAGACCGCGGTGAAGCCGAGAAAATGATCGCGCGCGGCGCCGGCCTTGATGCGGCGCGGGCCGGAGAGATTGGCCGCGATCACGCCGCCGATAGTGCCGGCGCCGGCAGCGCCGCCGAGCAGCGGGCCGTAATCCATCGGCTCAAAGGCGAGCTGTTGGCTGCTGGCGGCAACGAGCGCTTCGATCTCGGCGAGCGGCGTTGCCGCTTTGGCCGAGAGCACGAGTTCCTCGGGCTCATACAGCGTGATGCCCGATAGCGCGGAGAGATCGAGCGTCGCATCCCATTGCGCGGCGCGGCCGATGGCGCGCTTGGTGCCACGGCCGACCAGTTCCAGCGTCTTGCCGTCGCCAAGCGCCCAGCCGATCGTCTGTTCGACTTCCTTGGCATTGCGGGGTTTGAGAGTGTCGGCCATGACAAGGCTACTCGGCGGCAGCGGCTGGCGAGGAGCGCGCAAAGACCGGCATGATATCGCGCGCGAAACGGCGCAACTGGTCGCTGCCGCCGGCGAGCGTGAGCAGAACGTAATCCACCCCGGCCGCCTGCAAGGCCCCGAGCATCGCGCAGATTTCATCGACCGTACCGTAGAGCGCGTTCTCCTCGGTGCCGCCAGGCTTGCCCGCATAAGCCAGCAAATGCGAACCGGTTTTGTCGCCACCCTCACCGGATGGCGTCCGCGACACCTCGACTGTGCGCCGCGTATAGGTGGCCTGGCGGGCGAGCGCCGCTTGTTTATCGGCCTCGTCGCGCGCGACGTAAAGCTGGCGCGCCACCGCGACCTGCATCGGATCGAACGCAAGACCCTGCCGTTGCCGTTCGGCCCTGTAGAGACCGATCCGCTCGCCAAGCGTCTGCGGGCTCGCATATTGGTCGAGGATCAGGTTGAAACCGCGCGCCGCGGCGCGGCGGATCGAGGCCTCGCTGCCGGCGGCGACCCAGAGCGGCGGATAGGGCTGCTGCGCCGGCGGCGGCTCGACCACGATGTCTTCGAAATGAAAGAAGCGGCCGCGATGCGAGAACCGCTCGCGGCTCGACCAAGCCCGCTTCATCACTTCGACCGCCTCATCGAAGCGCGCTTCGGCCTCTTGCGGGTTGATCTGAAAGCCCTTGAATTCGCTGTGCCGGTAGCCTTTGCCGATGCCGAAATCGAAGCGGCCGCCCGAGATCAGATCAAGCGTCGCTGCCTGTTCGGCGAGCAGCACCGGATTGTGCCACGGCAGAACGATCACCGCCGAACCGAGCCGCAGCGTCTTGGTGCGCATGGCGAGCGCCATCAACAGCATCAGCGTCGCCGAAACCTGGTTCCAGCCGGTGAAGTGATGCTCGACCAGAAAGCTCGATGAAAAGCCAAGCGCCTCAGCCTCGACATTGAAGTCGAGATAGTCGCGAAAGCCCTGCCCGCTTTCCGGACCGAACTCGCCGCTATTGGCTTGCGCCGAACAAAACAGACCGAATTTCATGCCAGTGCTTTCGGCGGGTGTGCCAGTCGATGACGCCTAGAAGCGCGGAATGTCGGGGAATGCGACGCGGCCGGCATGGACATGCATGCGGCCGAGCTCGGCGCAACGGTGCAGCGTCGGGAACACTTTTCCCGGATTGAGCAGGCTCTTGCCGTCGAAGGCGCATTTGAGCCGCTGCTGCTGATTGAGATCGATCTCGGTGAACATCACCGGCATCAGATCGCGCTTCTCGACGCCGACGCCGTGTTCGCCGGTCAGCACGCCGCCGACCTCGACGCAGAGCCGCAAGATATCGGCGCCGAACTCTTCGGCGCGCTCGAGCTCGCCGGTCTGGTTGGCGTCATAGAGGATCAGGGGGTGCAGATTGCCGTCGCCGGCGTGAAACACATTGGCGACCCGGAGCGCGTATTTCGCGGACAATTCAGTGATGCGGCGCAGCACCTGCGGCAGCCTGGCGCGCGGGATGGTGCCGTCCATGCAGAGATAATCCGGCGAGATGCGGCCGGCGGCCGGGAAGGCTGCCTTGCGGCCGGCCCAGAACAACAGCCGCTCCTCGTCGGAATTGGAGAGCCGGCACGTCACCACCCGGCATTGCCGGGCGATCGCTTCGACGCGCTCGATCAAATGGTCGACCTCGTCGCGCGGGCCGTCGAGCTCGACGATCAACAGCGCCTCGACGTCGAGCGGATAACCGGCATGGACGAATTCCTCGGTGGCGTGGATCGCCGGGCGGTCCATCATTTCCATGCCGCCCGGGATGATCCCCGAACCGATGATTTTGGCGACGCATTCGCCGGCATCTTCGCTCGCCGCAAAGCCGAGGAGCGCCGCGCGCGCGGTCTGCGGCTTCTTGAGGATGCGTACGGTGACCTCGGTGACGACGCCGAGCAGGCCCTCCGAACCGGTGACGATGCCCAACAGATCATAGCCGCCGGAATCCAGATGCTTGCCGCCGAGCCGGAGGATCTCTCCGGTCATCAGCACGAGCTCGCAGCCCAGCACATTGTTGGTGGTCATGCCGTATTTGAGGCAATGCACGCCGCCGGCATTCTCCGCGACATTGCCGCCGATGGTGCAGGCGATCTGCGACGACGGGTCGGGCGCGTAATAGAAACCTTTCTCCTCGACCGCCCGTGTCACCGCGAGATTGGTGACGCCCGGTTCGACCACGGCGACGCGATTGTCGTAATCGATCTCGCGGATGCGGTTGAATTTGGCGAGCCCGAGCAAGACGCCGTCGCCGAGCGGCAGCGCGCCGCCCGAGAGCGAAGTGCCGGCACCGCGCGGCACGACCTTGACGCCTTCACGGTGGCAATAGGCCAGCACGGCCGCGACCTGCGCGGTGGTTTCCGGCAACACCACCACCATCGGCAGCTGCCGATAGGCGGTGAGCCCGTCGCTTTCATAGGGCCGCATGCCTTGTTCGGATGCGATGACCCCCTCGCCGGGCACAAGCCGCTTCAGCGCCGCCACGATCTCGGCGCGGCGCCGCATCACTGCGTCATCGAACAGCGGCATCAATACCGGCATGCGGCCTTCTTCGGCGTTTCCCGAGGTCACTATAGTGCACAACAGCCGGACCGACGCACCGGAATTCGGCGGACTCCCGTCCCGCGATCATTTTACCGAGATACCGTTGACAGGCAGCGCCCGGATCGCTTGAACCGTTTGGCCAGTGTTTTGCGGCGACGATGGGGCGCGATCGGCGCGGCAGATGTCAAACGGATGTCAAAACGACTTGAAAGGAAACGTACGATGCGAATTTTAATCGCCGCCGTCGCAGTCTTCGCGGTTTCGGCCGGCCCCGCTCTGGCGCAGGACGCCGCCAAAGGCGAGCATTCGTTCAATAAATGCATGCCGTGTCATTCCATAGGACCTGACGCGCAAAACAAGATCGGCCCGGTCCTTAATGGCCTCGACGGCCGCCACTCAGGCTCTGTGGCCAATTTCAGCTATTCGGACGCCAATAAGAACTCGGGCATCGTCTGGAATGAGACGACCTTCAAGCAATATATTCAGGATCCCAAGGCCATGGTTCCCGGCACCAAGATGATCTTCGCCGGGGTCAAGAATCCGCAGGAGGTCGACGACCTGTGGGCCTACGTCAAGCAGTTCGACGCGGACGGCAATATCAAGAAGTAGGCGTCGTGACCGCAGCGCCAACCGCTTGACCTGGCTCAACACCTATCGGCATCTGATGCGATAAAAGCTTCGTTCCGCTATGCGGACACCGGGAGGCGCTTTCATGATCAAGGACATTGTCGTCAATCTCAGCGTCACCGGGGGCGGCGGCCCCGCCGGCGACTACGCGGTTTCGATCGCGAGCGCGCTCGAAGCCCATTTGGCCGCGATCGCCTTCGTCTATGATCCGATCGTCCCGATTTCGGGCACCGGCTACATTCCACCGGAGGTGATCGAGACCCAGCAGGCCGACAACGAGGCTGCGGCGAAAGCGGCGATCGATCGTTTCGCCGAGGCCAGCCGGCGCGCCGGGCTCTCGGCCGAGCCGCTGACGCTTTCCGCCAGCCTTGCCGGCGCCGGCGACCAGTTCGGCCGCATCGCCCGCCGCTTCGATCTCGCGGTGGTCGGCCAGGCCGAACCCGAGACCTCGACGGTCGAGGACATCATCGCCGAAGCAACGCTGTTTGAATCCGGCCGGCCGATGATCGTCGTGCCCTATATTCAGAAAGCGCCGCTCAAACTCGACAATGTGATGGTGTGCTGGGACGGTAGCCGCCAGGCGGCGCGTGCGGTCGGCGATGCATTGCCGCTACTGGCCAAAGCAGGCCGGGTCGAGATCGTCATGATCACCAACGAGCGCGGCAAGCAGGACGAGATCGAAGGCGCCGATATCGGCCAGCACCTCGCCCGTCACGGTCTCAACGTCGATGTGCATCGTATTGCGGGCGGCAACATCGATGTCGCCGACGCGCTGCTATCGCACGCCGCCGACAGCGGCACCGATTTCATGGTGATGGGCGGCTACCGCCACTCGCGCCTGCGCGAATTCGTGCTCGGCGGGGTGACGCATTCGATCCTCCAATCGATGACGGTGCCGGCGCTGATGTCGCATTGAAGCCATCAACCAATCTCAGACATCGGAAGGCGCAGCCGAAACCGATTACTGATTGACGATGGCCGACTTCCGGGCCTGCCATTCCTGCCAAGTCTGCAGCTTCAGGCCGAGACGATCATAATAGACCCCCAGGTAGCCGTTGGGCTCCATCACGACGGCCTCGGGAAAGATCGCGGCAACTTGTTGCGCCATAACGCCGACATAGACCTGGTCGCTGCCGATGTAGCGGAAGCGGTAAAGCTTGACGCCGTTGTCGAGCTGGCCGACCTGCGCGATATCGAACTTGAGGCGAATATCGGACGCCGCGCTGGGGGACAGGATGCCGCGCTCAAGGAAATCGTAGGGCTTCACGTCCGCGCCCCTGGGCAATGTCTGATCCAAAGGCGGCATGACCGCGGGGCAATGATTGTAGCTCATGTTAGCCTGAACGATGCAATCGGCGCGCACGCGGTAGTAGGTGAGACGCGCGTATTCCTCTTGCGTCACGCAGGTGCCGTCGAGGTTGGTGCCCGCGCCGGACCGGCAGCTCGACGCGACGTCCGGCGCCGGCGTCTGCACTGCAGGGGGATTATGATGTTTCGCCGGCTTCTTGGTTTGCTGCGCGGATGCGGCCGAGGAGCACACGAGCGCAACGCCCAAGATCGGGACGAGATACTTCAGCATGTCATGCTCTCCTCACGGAGCGTTAAGCGTCAGGGTGAATGACGCAAGCCAACCGTCGGTACCAAAGCTCGGAACGGCCGATCCCGGTGCGCTATTCACGTCCATCCAGATGCGCTCGACGCGCCCATTCATGCTGAAACTCTTACTGGGCATGTAGGTGGCGGTCGCGCCGAGATAATAGAGTGTTTTGGCCGGAATGAAGAGCAGCGTCGTCGGATCCCAGGAATTGGCGTCGCGATAGAGGAAACTGCCGATCGGGCCAGCCGTCAGCGTGCCGCCGGCATAGGGCATCGTGTACAGATGCTGCAAATTGATGCGGAAGACATCGTTATTGGAATCGAGCGCTTCGGGAACCAGCACCAACGGCGCCAGCACAGACGGGACGTCATTTCTGGCACTGTGGACGAAGTAACCGTCAGCCGTGGTGGTCCAACCGCCGTCCCACGCATACGAACCGCTCCCCGATAGCGTCAGGCGGTCACCCGCCCGGTAGGAGATCGCGTGGGAGACGTAATTGGTATCTTCCATCGCATAGGAGGCCGTGCCCTGCACGGTCCACTTGTCATGTTTCCAGACCCCGGTCACGGCGCTGGTCCAGATCTGGCTCGGATTAATGAGGATCGGCAGGCCCGTGGTCGCCGTCGCCGCGGCGAACGCACCTTCCTTGTAATACGCGCCCCGCCAGGTGAGACCGCTGTTCACGATGACGGTGAGTTCGGAATTGACCGGTATCTGGACGCCGAGTGTCGGACCGATATTGAAGCCCTCGCCGTAAAGCGCGACCGGCACCAAGTCCGGATCCATGCGGGCAAAGGTGCGGGTGCCCGAGAGCACCGAGTCACCGGTCGGAAGGTTCGCCATCAGCGTGGCATAGGGCATCCATCCGCCAAAGCCCGTATAGGTCGTGGTCGCGCTCAACGTCGTGTCGGTTGCCGTCGAGACCGTGCCGCCGAATTTTCCAAGCGTCTGGCTCGCGTCGACGTAGCCGCCACGCGCGACGACGTCGAGATTCCAATTTGAAGTCAGACTGCCGCTACCACTAAGCCCGAAAGGATTATAGAACTGCGAGCCGTGGGCCGGCCCAAGCGCGGTCGAAGGAAAGCCGCGGCCGCTGCCCCAGCTCGCATATTCAGCCTGATTATCGAGCGTCCAGGTCCAGGCTGGCGCCGCGGGCGCAGGCGGCGCTTTGGTGGCCATGACCAGATCGGCCGCGTGGGCCTGCCCGGCCACCACAATGCCCGCCGCAAAGGCTGCCGCCAACAGGTAGCGCATGCGCCCAATCCCCCGTTACATGCGTAGGAGTTTCCAAATACGCGAACAGAGAATCCGTGCGAATTAAATAAAACCGGGCCGCAGCCAAAGGCAACGGGCCGTGGTCGTTTCCGCAAGCGAGCGTGTGCTTTTCTATACAGCCGTGGCGCGAGTGCCACAGCAAGCGGGCCCGATCTGCGGGCCTTCCGACTCAACTTTCGCTCATTCCGCCGCGATCGACGCTGCCTCGTTTTTGAGCTTGGGATTGAGTTCGCAGGCCTCCTCCCAGCTCAACACATTGAGCGATTTGACGAACTTGCCGACGCCGTCGACTTCGGCGCAGAACAGGCCGAGCTCGATGATCTCGTCGTCCGAAAAATGCCTGGCGAGTTCGGCATAGACTTCATCTTTGTCGATGGCATGTTCGCCCTGCTTGAACAGGTCGGCGTAATGCAGTGCGGCTTTCTCCCGGGCGCTGAAGTGTTTGCTTCCGGCGTAATCGAACAGATCGTTGATCATGATCTCGGTCAGCCCTTCCGCCTTGGCGACATTGGAGCGAACCGTCGAGCAGTAGCCGCATTGATGCGCCATCGAAATCTTGATGCGGCACATTTCCTTGAGCTTGTGCGGCAAGAGACCCTGATAGAGCAGCTTATTCCAATACTCGACCCAGGCGATGCCGAGCGGGCTTCGCGTCATCAGGCTGACGACGCGCGGATCGGGCGCACCGGTGCGCTTGGCCGATTCGATCAATTCGCTGGTATGGGCAGTTTTCTCGTTTTCCGCGATGTAACGCAGTCTAGGCATCGTTTCCTCCCGTTTTTGCTCTGCACCTGGTTGCGGTAACTGATTTTTTTAGAAGTTTTACGCCGCACCGCATCGGCGCTTAGGCCGCAGCCGCCTTTTTCGTCAGTACTTTCAAGACATCGCGCGGATCGGCGCGGTCGCGATAGTCGGCGTCCGTGTAGGCAAAGATGATCGAGCCATCGCGATTAATGACATAGGTCGCCGCGACCGGCAGCGCCCATTCATTCGGCGTGCCGTTGCGCGCCGGAATATCCAGAGCGAAGCCGCGATAGGCGCTTTTGAGTTCTTCGGAGAATTCATAGACTAGACCGAAGGCGCGGCCGACCTTCTGCCCCACGTCACTCAGCACGTCGAAAGTGAGCGCGTTCTTTTCCGCGGTCGACAGCGAGTCGTCAGGCTTCTCCGGGCTGATGGCGACGAGGAAGGCGCCAGCGGCCGCGATTTGCGGCAGGATCTCCTGGTAGGCCTTGAGTTCGAGATTGCAATAAGGACACCAGCCGCCGCGATAGAAGGTGACGATCACGGGGCCTTTGGCCAGCAGCGCGCCGACATCGACGGTCTCGCCTTTGGCGTTCGGCAGCACGATGGCGGGTGCGCGGTCACCCGTTTTAAGCATGCTGCGCGCGATGGCGCCGTTGCGCAGCCCATCGATGTGACGCTGCATGATGGCTTGGCGTTCGGCCGGCACGCGCTGGTACCAGCCGGCCCGATATTCGGCGAGTTGTTCTGTCAAGGACATCGCGGCACTCCTGTTCGTTCTACGGCAACGTGGAATTTCAGCTCGATCAAGCCGCCTGCAGCAACTCCCGCACCCTGGGCCATGGATCGGGCTCGAGATTTTTGAACGGAGCCACGTCGGCCTCGGTCATGCGATCGAAGATGGCTGCTTTGACCGAAGGCCGCGTACGCATCCGCTCCCACCATTCGCCGACGGCCGGATTGCGCTCCCACATGCGACCGAGCTTGAGGAGTTCGAGCCGCAGGACGTAGGGAACGACCGCACAATCCGCGTTGGAAAACCGCTCGCCGGCGAGGTATGGGCCGTTCTTCAGAGAGTCCGCCATCCATGACAAGAGTTTCCGATGTTGCGCGAGCGCGTCGGACACGAACACGGAGTCGAGCCCGTGCTCGATGACGCTGCGCTTATACTCGGCGCGGCGCTTGAGTGGCGCCTTATCGATTTCGGCCTGCCATGCCTCGGGCGCCATCTTGAGGAAGGCGGGGCGGAATGCCGTCGCAAAGGTGAGGATGGTGCAGGAGTTGTGCAAATATTCGTCGATCAGCTTGTTGTACATCCGTACGCGATAACGCTGGCGCGGCTGCTCGGGCATAAGCGGCGGTTCAGGGAATGCGTCGTCGATGTAATAGAGAATGAGCGAGGATTCATTGATCGGCTCGCCGTCATGGATCAGTGTCGGCACAACGCCATTCGGATTAAGCTTCAGGTAGGCCGGCTCGTTCTGGTCGCCGCGCAGCGTCATCAGATGCTCGTCATAGGCCAGTCCCTTTTCAGCCAGCGCGATGCGGACCTTTTGGGCGCAGACCGAATTGATGTTGTGATAAAGTTCGAGCATCCGCCCTCCGTTCCGAATTGCAGCCGCGCCGCCAAATACGCGCGACCCGCATGAAAGTTCTGATCGACGGCCAGCGGCGCTTTCCGACCAGCCTGGACATTTTGTATCGCACGATACATAATGTCAATTGCGCGTCGACAAGCGTGCGCGAGGGGACCGCTGCGAGAAGGCAAGATGGCGAGGCCGAGGGAATTTGACGATGCCACCGCGCTCGACGCGGCGATCGCCTGCTTCTGGCAGCACGGCTACGAGGCGACGTCGGTGCGCGATCTTGCCGATAAAATGGGACTCTCGGCGCCCAGCCTCTACAACGCCTACGGCGGCAAGCACGCGCTGTTCGTTCTGGCGCTTGAGCGCTATCTCGATCAATCGACGCGGGCGCGGATCAAGCGGCTTGAAGACTCACAGCCGCCCAAACGGGCGATCCATCATTTCATCGAAGAAATCATCGAGCGTTCGGTGAACGACCGGGAGCGGCGCGGTTGTTTTCTGATCAATTCCGCGCTCGAAGTGGCGCCGCACGACAAGGAGCTTGGCGTCCTGATTGCCGAGCGTCTCGCCGAGATCGAAGCGTTTTTCCATCGATCGATCAAGGCGGCGCAAGCCGAAGGTACCGTTCCGCGGGATCGCGGCGCCAAAGATATTGCGCGGCTGTTGCTCGGCGTGCTGCTCGGCATTCGGGTGCTTGCCCGCTCGAAGCCCGAACGGGCCCTGCTCGAAGGCGTGGCGCGGCCCGCACTTGGCCTCCTCGATTGAATTCGGTTCAGCGCAAGGGCGAAACAACCAGGGACGCGGCATGGCGATCAAGGCTTTGGTTTTCGACGCCTATGGCACGCTCTACGACGTGCATTCGGTTTTTGCCAAGACCGAGGAGCTTTGTCCCGGCAAAGGCGATCTCATCACCCAGATCTGGCGGCTGAAGCAACTCGAATATACCTGGCTGCAAACCTCGTTGCAGGAGTATCGCGATTTCACGTTTATCACGCAGGCAGCACTTGAGTTTGCGCTGAGCGCAGCCGGCGTCGAACCGAAAGAAAGCATCACCAAGCCGCTGTTCGATAAATATCTCGGCCTCGACCCCTATCCCGAGGCCAAGGAGGCGCTCGGCCAGTTACAGCGCCGCGGCGGCTATAAGCTCGCCATTCTGTCGAACGGCAGCGCCGCGATGCTGAAAGCGCTGGTCAAGAATTCCGGGCTCGATGCTTTTCTCGACGCCACCATCAGCGTCGACGGCGTCGGAAAGTTCAAGCCGCATCCGGACTGTTATGCGCTCGTGGAAAAAGACCTCGGCGTCAAGAGCGATGAAGTGATGTTCGTTTCCTCGAACGGCTTCGACGTCGCCGGCGCCAAGCATTTCGGTTTCAAGGTTGTCTGGATCAGGCGCGGCGGCGGCGCGGACGTCGCCAAAGATCCGGTGTTGCCCGCGCAAATGTATCGCCTGCTGCGCGGCAACGCCGAGACGCTCGGCTATCTGCAGGACTACACGGTTTCCGCCCTGACCGACCTGCCCGCCTTACTCTAATTCGACGCAACGCTAACCGAACACGGAGCCGGACTATGCCATTTACTTTGTACAACGCGCCGCAATCGACCTGCAGCCAGCGCGTGCGCTTCGTGCTCAACGCCAAGAGACTTCCCTTCTCCGAGATCAAGCTTGATCTCTTGGCCGGCGACCAGCTCAAGCCGGATTATCTGGCGCTCAATCCCAATGGCGTGGTGCCCACCCTCGACCATGACGGCGCGATCGTCATCGATTCCTCCGTCATCTGCGAATATCTCGACGAGGTCGCGCCGGAGCCCTTGGACTTCACGCCGCACGATCCGGTGCTGCGCGCGAAGATGCGTACGCTGATGCATTTCATCGACGAGATGCCGGCGGCGGCGGTGCGGGTGCCGACGTTCAACCTCGCCTTCCTGCCGCGCTTTGCCGCCATGAGCGAGGAGGAATTCATCGCCTTTGCGGAATCAAAACCGCTGCGCCGGGAGTTCATGCTGTCGATGGGGCGCAAGGGTTTTCCGAAGGAGGACATGGACGCGGCTCTGGCGCGGCTGCGGCGCACCTATGAGCGCATGGATGCCGAGATCGAAAAAAGCGGCGGGCCGTGGCTTCTCGGCCGCGACATCACGCTCGCCGACATCATGGTGATGCCGGCCATCGTGCGCATGGCCGATCTCGGCCGGGACGGCGCCTGGCAGGATCTGCCGCGGGTGCAGCGCTGGTACGAGGCGATCCGCGCCCATCCGGCGTTTACGCCGACCTATTATCACGGCTCGCTGTTGACCGAGCGCTTCCCGCATTTGCGCAAAGCGGCGCAGAGTTAGGGCGTGGACTCATAAACACGCAGCCAACGTCGGCTGTTGAGGGTAAAGCGGTCGCGCTCGCCCTCTGGCAGGAAGGTCGCGATTGACCCACAACGGTCATTACTCAACTCACTATTACGAATCGAGCGATCAAAGACACTTCCGGTCGGCTCACTCACAGCACCATTAGGTCTTTTGCGACGACAATCTCACCCTTGAAATACTTCGCCGCCGGGGCGCGCCAGGTGTCGTCCGTTATGCTATCGATTGCCGGAGTAAGATGTGACAGGACCAAGGTCTTGACTCCAGCCTCTTCGGCAATCCGGCCGACGTCCTCGACCGGAGAATGGTCCGCCCTCATGTGCGCCATAAAGGCTTCGACACTGACTGGCCGGCCCTTGGCGACCTGTGCTTTGACGTAAGTTTCGACGGCCGGCACATACATCGCCTCGTGAACTAAAATGTCCGCGCCAGTCGCCAGATGCGCCACCGCTTCGATCGGGGTGGTGTCACCAGAAAACGCGATGGAACGGTCATTGAAGTCGAAGCGATAGCCGAGTGCCGGTTTCACTGGCGGATGCTCAACGACTACCGAAGACACTCTCACGTTATCGTCCTGCATGACCGGCCCGGCGCCTGACACCTCGGTGACGTCAATCACTTCGAGCGCCTTCATTTTTAAGTCTTCGGCCCAGAAATCGATCGTCGTCCTCATCGAGCGAATGTAATCACTTGTCATTTGCTTGAGTGGCGGCGGACCATAAGCCCGCACCGACAGTGGCATGCCTTGCACCCAGCCGATCGACAACAGCGGGCCATATTCAACATTGTGGTCGAAGTGGTGATGGGTGATGAAGATCGAACGTAACGCACTGAATGCGACGCCGGTTTCGGCGAAGCGATCGGTGACACCGAGTCCGCAATCGAGCACATAGGCGGCGCCGTTACTCAGCATCAAGTGGGATGTCATCTTCCGTGATCGGCCCGGCACCGGCCCAGCGGCGGTGCCCAGCATGACAAGTTTGGTTCCTTTCGCTTCCTTTAGAGCGGACTGCACTTGTTGGGCTGCGGTACTGTTCGCCGTGGTTTGAGCGGCTCCAGGTTCGACGGTCGCGGTTAAGGCAGGCGCGGCAGCAAAGCCCGCGAGCAGGCTGCGACGTGAAAGGACGGACCGGCTTGAAAAGTCAGCCATAGTTGATCTCTTTCGAAGATGCCAACACTCTGGTAGCCAGGTTGAGACGACAAGATTTCCAAAGGCCATCATAGCCTCGATAGCGGGCGACTGGGGCGGCAGCTTTCGGGGCAAGACCGGACGCGCCAGCCCGTGACCGGCGGGACGAAATGGACCCATAGCGAACATTCGCCGCGCTATCGCTTCGACGGTCGAAGGCCGGCTTGCTCCCGCCGTCATTCAAAGGCTAATGAAATTCATCGAGATGTAGATCGGTCCAGCGTGTGACGGATAATCCAGTAATTATCGCCGGCGGCGGCCTTGGCGGGCTCGCAACGGCACTTACCCTCCACCAAATCGGCGTGCCATGCATCGTATTCGAAGCGGTGCGCGAGATGCGTCCGCTTGGCGTGGGCATCAATTTGCAGCCGAACGCCGTGCGCGAGATTTACGATCTCAGCATCGCGCAGGCCGACCTCGATAGCGTGGGCTTGCCCGCCGAGGAATGGGCGCTTGTGGGGCTAAATGGCAACGACATCTACTCGGAGTCGCGCGGCTTGCTCGCCGGCTACAAGTGGCCGCAATACGCCGTGCACCGCGGCCGCTTCCACATGCTGTTGTACGACAAGCTGGTCGAGCGAGCCGGGCGCAACGCTGTCCGGCTCGGCCACCGTGTCACCGGCTACCGCAAGAACACTGACGGCTCCGTTACCGCGCTAATCGAACGCACCGACGGCTCGACCGCCGAGGCCGGCGGCGCGCTGCTGATCGGGGCCGATGGCATCAACTCGGCCGTGCGGGCGCAGATGCACCCTACGCAGCCGCCGATCCACTGGGGTGGCGCGGTGATGTGGCGCGGCATGACCTGGGGCAAACCGATCCGCACCGGCTCGTCATTCGTAGGTCTCGGCACGCATCGCCAGCGCGTGGTGTTCTATCCAATCTCGCATCCCGACCCCGCGACCGGCCTTTCAATGATCAACTGGATCGCTGAGGTGACGATGGACAACAGCGAGGGCTGGAAGCAGAGCGGCTGGTTCCGGCAGGTCGAGACCGCGGAGTTCGCGCATCACTTCGAGGGTTGGGTGTGGGACTGGCTCGACGTGCCGGACCTGATCCGGCGTGCCGACAGCGCGTTCGAGAACCCAATGATCGACCGTGACCCGATCCCGACGTGGCAGGACGGCCCGGTGGTTCTGATGGGTGACGCCGCGCACCCGATGTACCCGACCGGATCGAACGGAGGGAGCCAGGCGATTGTCGACGCGCGCGTACTGGGGGCTTGTTTGATCGAGCATGGCGTGACCCCCGCGGCGCTTGAGGCCTTCGACAGGAAATTTTGCGGGCCGATTGGGCAGGTGGTGTTGCGCAACCGCGGCGCGGGGCCGTTCGGGCTGCTAAACATGGTGGACGAGCGCTGCGGCGGCACGTTCAAGAATATCGACGACGTGATCCCCGCGAAGGAACGCGCCGAGTTCATGGCGGGTTACAAGACCGCGGCGGGTTTTGCGACCGAGAATCTCAACAAAGCGCCGCAGACAATCCCGAATGGCGCGCGCGCTCGGCTCTCCGCATGATGCGCCATCTCCGACTGACTTTATCCAATCGCTCCGCGCATGCACGCCAGAAATGGCTGGCGTATGCTTGCTTGCCAACCGCATTCCAGAACTATGCTGATCAAAGGGCGCGCAGTACGAGGAACTTAGCCGACGCTAATCAGCGGCGAGCTGATGTCGCCTTTTGTGCAGGTTTTCGGACGCCGGCAATCGCGGATCAATCGACACACGCGGGCGGCCGGCGTCGGAAAAGCGCCAAGGCAGGAAATCGCGGTTGGTCGTTCAGCGGCGGTGCGGCGTGCGCTATGGGG
>JBAPUM010000019.1:0-44851 GCA_049282655.1 Xanthobacteraceae bacterium | reverse complement strand
GGCCGCCACGGCCGACGACGATGCGCGACAGCGCACGCGCAAGATCGGGCACCGCCTTGAGGCCCAGGCGCAGTTCGCCGCGGGCGGCGCTGTCGCCGACGAAGGCAGCGACGGTATCGAGCCGCTGCGCGATCGCGGCCGGATCGGTCAGCGGCGCCGCAATGCGCTGCGCCAGGAGCCGGGAGCCTGCCGCCGTTACCGTGCGATCGATCGCCGCCAGGAGCGATCCGCGGCGTTCGCCCGCGAGCGTGCGGGTGAGTTCGAGATTGCCGCGGGTCGACTGATCGATCGCCATGGTGGCGCCGGCGGCTTCGCGCGACGGCACCGCAAGCGGCGGGCGCTTGCCGAGCTGCGTGCGCTCGACGTAAGTGATCGCCGCCGCCGCCGCCGTCAGTTCGAGCCGCGAGAAGGTGCCGAACGACGCCGAGGTCGCGACGCCGAAGAAGCCCGACAGGCGGCGCTCGGCGGTGGCGCCGTCGAACACGTCGCGGGTTAGCGGCGTCACGACCGGCAGCGAGCGCAGCAATGGCGACAGCTCGGTATCGGAATACACCGCATCGGAGACGATGATCTCGCCGGGTTCGATGCGGGCGATTTCGGCTGCAAGTGCCGTGCGGTCGCATTCGGCGACGACGAATTCGCCGGTCGAGATATCGATCCAGGCCAGCGCAAAACGGTCCTCGCCCGCGGAGCCCCGATTCCGCGCCAGCGCCAGCAGATAATTGTTGCGCTTGGCGTCGAGGAGCGAGTCCTCGGTCAGCGTGCCGGACGTCACCAGCCGCACCACGTCGCGGCGCACCACGCTCTTGGCGCCGCGCTTTCGCGCTTCTGCCGGATCCTCGAGCTGGTCGCAGACCGCGACCCGATGGCCGAGCGCGATCAACCGATGCAGATATTCGTCGGCGCGCTCGATCGGCACGCCGCACATCGGGATATCGAGGCCTTGATGCTTGCCGCGCTTGGTCAGCATGATGCCGAGCGCGCGCGAGGCCACCTCCGCATCGTCGAAGAACATCTCGTAGAAGTCGCCCATCCGGTAGAACAACAGGCAATCCGGATTGGCGGCCTTGATCTCGATATATTGCTCCATCATCGGAGTGACGCGGCCAACATCGTCGGCCGTCTTGGCAGCGACGCGCGCCGGCGCTTCGGGCGCAGTCTCTGGCGTCTCGGTCACGATAGTGCGTGCGGCATCCATGGCGCGACGCTAGCAAAAATTCAGCCGTTCTGCCCGGCTTTGTGCCGGCCATCCACGGCTTAGATTCTCGATCGGAATGGTGCGCGGGCCGGAAAAAGCGCCTCAATTTCAGCGCGCTATTTTTCCGGCGTCGGAATTCGGATCAGGTCCGCGATCTGGTCCTTGCTCAACGGCGCCGCGATGTATTTGAACGTAACGGCGTCCGCCATCAGCGCGTCGAGCCCCATCACGTGTTCGGGCTGTAGAATATCCTTGGGAAAGAACTCATCCCGCACCTGTTTTGCGGTCGCGAACGGAATATTGGCGAAACCCGCATAGGGTTTGAGTGCGTCGTCGCCGGCATACATCCAGTCCAGCGTCTCGCGATAGGCTCGGAGAAACCGCGCAAACACGGCAGGCCGGGCGTCTTGCTTTTGCGCGACCGTCACCAAGACGCGGATGGTCTGGCCGCGCACCGACTGCAAATCCTTGCCGTAGCCGATGACGCGGATCTCGTTATTGTTGATCTGCGCCAAGCCGAATGGCGGCGCCGACCAGCCGACGTCGATCTGATCGGTCATCACCTGCACCAGCGTTGCGCTCGGTCCACCGGTCGCGACCAGCTTGGCTTTCGCGCCGGCTTCTTTGGTGAAGGCCAGCGCCATGGTGTTGGTCGAAGCACCCGCGGTGGAATAGGCGACGGTCTTGTCGGTCGTATCCTTGAACGATTTGATTGGTGAATTGGCGCGCACATACCAGAAATCGGCGGCGCCGGTCGCCTCGGCTGCAATGATGCGCAGCGGCGCACCCCGCGCCAGAATCGCAAACGCACTTTGCGTGCCGAGAAGCCCGATATCGGCGCTGCCGGAAAGCAGCGCCTGCTGGCTCTCGCCCGCCCCCTGGGTCCAAAGGATGTCGAGCGACAGTCCGTGCTTCTGGAAGATGCCGGCCTGCTGCCCGAGCTCCGCGACCGCCGTGTCCCAGTTGCCGCGCTGGCCAAGCGCTAGCGTCAGCTTGTCTTGTGCCTTCTCTTGTGCCTTCTCTTGCGCTTTCGCGCCGACGCCGCTCAGCATCAGAACGATGAGCGCCGCAAAGAGCCGGGCCAGACTGTTCATGGTCACGATCGCAATCCCCCGTGCTTTTTCGTTGTTGCCGCCTTAGTCGGCGGCGCCGACTGCGAGCTGCTTTTTGAGACGTGCCGGCCGGCGTACCGGCTCCACCGAGCATAACGGCGTCGGGATCGGCGTTCGCTCGAGGCCAAGCTCTCCGTTGCGGTCGGTGATATCGACCCAGGCGAGCCAGTTTTGATCGTCCCGCGTCTCGTAGTCTTCGCGGAAATGGCTCAGCCGCGATTCGGTTCGCTCGAGCGATGCGCGGAGAATCATCCGCGCCGCAAGCAACATTGCCTCGGTTTCTTTCAGGCGTACGAGCTCATGCACGTGCGGCGCGGCGATATCGGCAAATTCATGCGACAGCGCCTCGATCTTCGCCTGCGCCTCCTCGAGCCGATCGGCCCTTTTGAGGATGCCGACGTCATAGGCGAACATGATCTGCTGCAAATCGCGCAGAATGCGATCGGACTGCGCTTCAGCCGCCGGCGCGAGCGGCTTCATGGTCTCCGCATAGAGCATCTGGATGTCGGCGGCGTCGGCCTCCGGAGCGGGAAGCCGGTCGAGATCCTCGATCGCGCTGCGGCCCGCGATCCAGCCATTGCCGACGCAAAGCCCGATGTGGAATCCGGCAAAGTGATTGGCGCAGCCGGCCTGCGCGAGTCCCGCGGCCAGCAGGCCGGGAACGTCCGAGCGGCAGTCGGGGCCGGTACGCACGCCCATCTTGGTCATCTGGTTGAGCGCGTAATAGGGCGTCTTGCCGAACATGTCGGTCTTGGCTTCACTGCCGAGCTTGCGGAAAAAATAGTCCATCCATTTCACTTTGCTGCCGATGAATGTGTCCCGCATATGCTCGGGTATGCCCGACATATCGAGATACATCGGGTCGTGACCCTTCTGCTTTTCCGCCGCCATCGCGCGCGCGATGCGGGGAACGTCGGCCTCGTCCGCCCAGTCGGGCTCGTATTGTTTCATGAACGCGGTGCCTTCGGCATTCACCCACCGCGCGCCCTCCTGGATCGCAAAGGTGATGCCCTCGAAGTAGAATTTTGGCGTTCCCGGCCGCACATAGCTGAACTCGGCATTGCGCAGCGTCGCGCCGGCCCGGTAGGCGAGCAGCGTGCCGGTGCCGGTGATATCGCGCACGAAGCCGGACCGGAACGTAATCGCGTTGGTGCATATGATGGTCGTTCGCGCCTTGACGACGTGGAATTGTCCGCTGCGGCTGTCGATGCCCACGGCGCCGACGACGCGTTCGCCGTCGCGCAGCAGCCCGGTGATGAACAGGCGGTCGATCAGTTCGACGCCGATCGGCTCGAGCGCCCGGCGCAGCAGCCAGCAGAATTCGAGGCCGCCGCCGTCCGGATACATCACGCGGGCGAGATCGAGGCCGCGCGTCGGCCGGCGCGCGTAACTGCCGTCGGCGGAGCGATGAAAATTCATGCCCATCGCCTCGAAGTCCTTCAACCGCGCGAAGGAGTCCTCGAGCACCTCGCGAACGAGGATCTGGTCGGCGATGCCGTCATTGCCGGCGACGATCTCGCGCAATATCCCGTCGATGTCGTCCTCGGGAAACGCCACGATCATCCAGGCATTGGAGAAGGCGGTGTGGCCGGTACGGCCGATGGTCCAGGAATCCGCAAGCGTCACCCGCGTGCCGGCTTTGCCGTGGCGCTTCGCGCTTAGTGCCGCGAGCATGCCGCCGGCGCCGCCGCCGACGACGAGCACGTCGGTTTCGGTGAGCGCGCCGTCAAATTTCTTGAGTGGGCTCACCATGGCCGCGGCCTGTTCTTGACGGAAGGGTGCACGTCGACGATCTGCTCAGGGCAGAAGATTTCGCAACTGAAGCAGGTGATGCAATGCTCGCGGTATTTGATGACGGGGAGACGGAACGTCGATTGCAGGCCCGCGATACCGCCGGTGGCGGGCGCGGGCTCCATATGGATGACGTCGGCCGGACAGACGACGTCGCAGATGCCGCAGCCGGTGCACTTGTCGAGTTCGATGGCTTCGATCATCTGCGGCTTGCTTAGACGCTACTTGACCAGCTTCTTGCCGGTAATCGTCTCGAGGTTCTTGTAGAACACCTTGTCGTGGCTCGCTTTGTCGAGATTGAGCTTTTCGAGAATCCGCAAGGTCTCGCGCGGGAACATGGTGCCGCCTTCCGGATCGAACGGGCAGTCGGAGGCGAAGACGAGCTTGTCGATCGGGAAGAACTCCATGCCGCATTTGGTGGCGGGCTCCGCGGTGAAAGCCGCGGTGTCGGCGTAGAAATCCTGCTTGAAATAATCGAGCGGACGCTTTTTCAGGCTCTTGCGCAGCCCAACATAGTCCTCGTCGGTGGTGCGGTTGCCCATCACGTCGTTGCCCGGCCCGAGCCGGCCTTCGAGCATCGGCACGATGCCGGCGAAGTGATGGGTGATGATTTTCAGGTTTGGATTATTGTCCATGATCTTGGAATAAACCAGCCGCAACATCGCGCAGGCGGTCTCGTAGGACCAGCCGATGGTCCACCAGATTTCGTAGAGCGACCGTTTCTCGTCGAGATAATCCGGCGTCTCGGCGCCGCGCGCCGGATGGATCCAGATCGGCGCGCCGAGCTCGTTCATCTTTTTCCAGAACGGCAGGTATTCGGGCCGGTCGATCGGCTTGCCGGCAACGTTGGTGTAGATCTGCACGCCGAGCGCGCCGTTCTTCAGCGCACGTTCGGCCTCGGCGACGCCGGCGTCGGATGCGGCAAGCGAAACTTGCGCCACCCAACCGGGGAAGTGGTCCTTTTCCTTGGCGATCAGTTCGGCGAAGCCGTCATTAATGATCTTGCAGAACTCGTCGATGTCCGCAGGCGTCTTGGCGAATTTCTCGACCGGCGGCTGCGGATAGGACAGGATCTGCTGATAGTCCTTGTGGCCGTCGACGATCTTCTTGCGCACATTGAGATCGAACAGCGCCGGCAGCGAGCGGATGCGCTTGCCCATGTCCTTGTAGTCGCCCGCGACCTCGTTGAGCTTGGTGAAGAAGCGTTCCGGGAAAAAATGGGTATATGCGTCGATGCGCATGGGCGTTTCTCTCCTTTTTGGTGGCTAGGCTTCTAAAGCATCGGGCCGGGGAAATGAAGCGAGTCATCGCCGTGGGGCATGGCTCTCACGTGCCGCCCTGCGTCAGCCGCGCGGCAACCTCGGGCGGGATCGGCTGCGACTTGATGCGCTCGGGGTCCGCGGCCTCGCGGGCGACGAAAACACGGGTCTCAAAACCTTCCACCGCGAGCACGCCCGATTTGCTCAACCGGTGCTCGATCTTGATGCTGGAGCGGCCGCAGGCGACGGCCGTGGTTTCGATCGATACCTCGTCGCCGTAACGCGTTGGCACGCGGAAAATGGCGCGGGTCTCGACGATTGGATGGCCGAGGAAGCCATAGGCTTTGAGGTAGTCGAACTTCGTCATGCCGATGGCAGCTTCCATCATATAGGTCGTCGAGGTGTCGAACATCGCGAAATAGCGCGGATAGAACACGATGCCGGCGGGGTCGCAGTCGCCCCATTCGATGCGCAGCGTCCGGGTGTTACGGAACATTCTTTTTGAATCCTCGACGACAATTTATCCCTCCCCCACAAGGAGGAGGGGAAGAAAAATTTATCGCGGCGCCATGCGGAGCGCGCCGTCGAGGCGGATGACTTCGCCATTAAGATAACGGTTTTCGATCATGTGATGAACCAGCGCCGCATATTGCGGCGGCTGGCCGAGCAGCTTGGGAAACGGCACCGAGGCCGCAAGACTCTTTTGTGCATCTTGCGGCAGCGCGTGCAGCATCGGGGTCGAGAAAATTCCCGGCGCCACGCCGTTGACGCGGATGCCGAACTGGGCGAATTCGCGCGCCGCCGGCAGCACCAGCGCGATCACGCCGCCTTTCGACGCCGCATAGGCGGCCTGGCCGATCTGGCCCTCGTAACCCGCGACCGATGCAGTACAGATGATGACGCCGCGCTCGCCGTCCTGCAGCGGATCGAGCACCTGCATGTCGGCGGCGATGAGCCGCATCGCGTTGAAGGTGCCGACCAGGTTGATCTCGACCACGCGGGCAAATTCGGCGAGCGGCATCGGGCCGTCGCGGCCGACGATGCGCTTGGCCGGCCCGACGCCGGCGCAATTGATCAGGATACGTGCCGGGCCATGCAGCTTCCTGACCGCAGCGATCGCCGCCACGGTCTCATCCGACTTGGTCACATCGCAGTGAATTGCGATGCCGCCGAGCTTCTGGGCCACGGCGCGGGCGCCGTCATTGTTGACGTCCAATATCGCCACCCGGGCGCCGGCGCCTGCCAGCATTTCGGCGGTGGCGGCGCCGAGCCCGGAGGCTCCGCCGGTGACGATTGCTGCGTGTCCGCGAATATCCATGATCAACTCATCCCATTTTTTTGGCCGGCGGCGACAAGTACATGCGGCGGCGGCGCCTCGGCGTAAAGCTCTTCGACCAAGTGGGCGCGATGGGCAAGCACCGCACGCTGATTGATCGAACCCTTGTCGGTCGTTTCGCCGATATCGAGCGACGGCGGATCGGCCAAGAGAACCGCTCGCGTGACGCGGCCCGACGTGCCGCTCGCCGCGGCAAAGAAAGTGTCGAGCGAGCGCTGGAATGCGGCGACAACGCGCGGATCGGCAAGCAATGCTCGGGCCGAAGTCTCCGCAGCCAGGTCGGGCGCGAGTTTCCTGCAGGCGTCGAGATCGGGAAAGACCAAACCCGTGACCTCGTCGCGGTCGGCGCCGGCGAGAACGACATCGCGCACCCATGGCGCAAAATGTGCGATGAAAGCCGCGCGCAACGGTCCGACGCTGACCCAGGTGCCGGTTGCGAGCTTAAAATCCTCGGCGAGGCGGCCGTCGAACAAGAGACCCCGGATCGGATCGGCGGGGTCGGCAAATTTCAGCGCATCGCCGATCTTGTAGAAGCCTTCCTCGTCGAACGCCGCCGCCGTGAGCGCCGGCGCGCGCCAATAGCCCGGCGTGATATTGGGTCCTCGCATTCGCGCTTCGAGCTTGCCACCGTTCGGCACCAATTTTAGTTCAAGACCGCGCATCGGCAACCCGATATTGCCGGCGTGCTCGGCTTCCCAGGTGCGCGCTAGCGCCGCCGGCGCGGTTTCCGTCGAGCCGAGGCTCGCCAGGAAGATGATGCGTTCGCCGACGGTTTCGACGGCCAGGCGCTGGAATTCGTCGAGCACGTGCTGCGCGAGGCCTGCGCCGGCGTAGAACAACACCCTGAGTTTGCTGAAAAAGCGCTCGCGCAGCGCCGGCTCGCTGCGCAGATAGGGCAGCAGCATCTCAAAACCTTTGGGCACGTTGAGATGGATGGTCGGCGCAATCTCGCGCAGATTGCGAACGGTGATCTCGATGGCGCCCGGCAGCGGCTTGCCCTCGTCGATATAGAACGAACCGCCGTTATCCAGCACCATCCCGAAATCGTGGTTGCCGCCGAATGTGTGATTCCACGGCGGCCAGTCGACCAGAATGGGCGGTTCGTCGGCAATGAAGGCGAGACTCGAACGGATCATCGCCTGGTTCGCGCACAGCATCCGCTGCGTGTTGATGACGCCCTTGGGCTGGCCGGTCGAACCGGAGGTGAAGAGAAATTTCGCGATCGTATCGGGCCCGACTTTGGCGTGAGCCGCGTCGACGTCCAGTGTCGGCGTTGCCGCCATGAGGTCGGCGAACGCCGTGCTGGGCCGGTCGCTCGTTGGAGCGGCTGCGACCACGATCTCGATGCCGGGTGGCACGGCAGCGGCGATGGCGCGGGCGAAAGCCGTGCCGTTCGCGGCGAAGACGAGGCCGGGCGTCAGAATGCCGATGATGGTCTTGAGCTTGCCGAAATCCGTCGACAGGAGCGAATAGGGCACCGAGATCGGCGCATAAGGAATGCCGACATGCATGGCCGCGAGCCCAAGCAGCGCATGCTCGATGTCGTTGCCGGAGAGGATAGCCACCGGGCGTTCCGAAGATAGATTGCGCGTCAGTAGCGCCGCGGCGATCGCGCGCACCGCCTTAAGCGTGGCGGCATAGCTGAGCGTGCGCCAGCCGCCGGCTGCATTGCGCTGGGCCAGGAAAACGCGCTCCGGCGCCGCATACGCCCAATAGATCAGCCGCTCGGTCAATTTCTGCGCGTGCGCCGGCAGCGGTTGCGGCGAGCGCATCAGGATCGCGCCATCGGCGCGCCGCTCGACCTCGACCTCCGCAGCGGCGAGCTTCACCGGCCGCAGCGGGGCGCGGTCGTGCAGGGGATACGATATTGCCGGCGCGCTCGACATGTCAGTTCGTCTTCCGCTCATTCCCGCGCACGCGGGAATCCAGCGCAAAATTGCTTTGCGCGAGCGTTGTCCCCTGGGTCCCCGCCTTCGCGGGGACGAGCGGAGATGGCGGCCAGCGCAATGGCGTCGTCCTATGCATCAGCTTGGCGTCACTTTGGGACCGCGTTTCTCCAGAAACGCCTTGAGCCGCAGCTTCGCTTCGTCTTCGCCTTGAGCGATCGCCGCGGTGAGCGCCTCGGTGGCAAAGCCGGTCGCAGGATCGCTGCGGGCTATGCGCGGCAGCATGTGTGTCACGGCAAAATTGGTGAAGGGCGCGTTGCCGGCGATCCGCTCGGCGAGTTCGAGGCCCTTGGCAAAGCCCAAGCCATTGTCGACCAGATATTGGCTTAAGCCCACAGCCTGGCCTTCCTCGGCGGACAGCGTGCGCCCCGTCAGCATCATGTCCATCATGCGCGCGGTACCGATCAGCGGCGGCAAGCGTACCGAGCCGCCGCCGCCGAGGTAAATGCCGCGGCTGGTCTCCGGCAGCGCGTAGAAAGCGCTCTTTTCGGCAACGCGGATATGGGCGGCCGCCGCGAGTTCGAGGCCGCCACCGATGACCGCGCCATGCAGCACGGCAACCACCGGCACCGGCCCGAACTCAATTCGTTCGAAGGCGCGATGCCAGGAGCGCGAGTGCTCGATCCCGGCAAAAGTATCGCGCTCGGTCAGTTCGCTGAGATCGAGGCCTGCGCTGAAATGATCGCCGTCACCGGCCAGCACCACGGCACGAATATCGCTCGGCAGCGCGTTGAAGAAGGTTTCGATGCCGCGCACGGTAGGATCGTTGAGCGCGTTGCGCTTTTCGGTGCGCGCCAGTGTCAGCACGCCGACGGCGCCGCGGCGTTCGGCGCGAAGCGAGGGCGGCAGATCGGTAAATTCGGCTGGAACGGCGGTCATCCTGCCCCGGTCAATTCTTTTGTGAGCCCATTTGACCCTGTATGCCGCGGCCCGTAAATAGCCTGCAAGAACCCTATAAGATGCGCAGCGAAGGAGCCGGCGATGCGGGACGTCTTTATTTGCGATGCCGCGCGCACGCCGATCGGCCGCTACGGCGGTGCGCTCGCCAAGGTCCGCACCGACGATCTCGCCGCGGTCCCGATCAAGGCGCTGGTCGCCCGCAACCCCAAGGCCGATTGGTCGCGGCTCGACGAAGTGTTTTTCGGCTGCGCCAATCAGGCCGGCGAGGACAATCGCAATGTCGCCCGGATGGCGCTCTTGCTGGCGGGTCTTCCCGACTCCGTTCCGGGCATCACCGTCAACCGGCTTTGCGCCTCGGGGCTCAATGCCGTCGGCGATGCGGCGCGCGCCATCCGCTCGGGCGAGATGGAATTCGCCATCGCGGGCGGCGTCGAATCGATGACCCGCGCGCCGTTCGTGATGGGCAAAGCCGGCGAGGCGTTTTCGCGTTCGGCCGAAGTCTACGACACCACGCTCGGCTGGCGCTTCATCAATCCGCTGCTCAAGGCGCAATACGGCGTCGATTCGATGGCCGAAACCGGCGAGAACGTCGCCGAGGAATTCCAGGTCGCGCGCAAGGATCAGGACGCCTTCGCGCTGCGCTCGCAGCAGCGCGCTGCGGCGGCTATCGCCACCGGCTACTTTGCCAAGGAAATCGTCCCGGTCGCGGCGCCGGGCGGCAAAGCCGGTCCGATCATGGTCAGGGAAGACGAGCACCCGCGGCCCGACACGACGCTTGAAAATCTGCAGAAGCTCAAGCCCATCGTGCGCAATCCGGGCACCGTCACGGCAGGCAATGCGTCGGGCATCAATGACGGCTCAGCCGCTATCATTCTCGCCAGTGAAGTCGCCGCCAAGGAACATGGGCTGACGCCCCGCGCGCGTGTGCTCGGCATGGCCTCGGCCGCGGTGCCGCCGCGCATCATGGGCATCGGCCCGGTGCCGTCGACCCGAAAACTGATGGAGCGGCTCGGCCTGAAAATTTCCGATTTCGATCTGATCGAGATCAACGAGGCCTTTGCCGCGCAGGGCGTCGCTTGTCTGCGTCAGCTCGGCGTGGCCGAGGATGCCGAGCACGTCAATCCGCACGGCGGCGCTATCGCGCTCGGCCATCCGCTCGGCATGTCGGGCGCGCGGCTGACGCTGACCGCGGTGCACGGCCTCGAAAAACGCGGCGGCAAGCGCGCGCTGGCGACCATGTGCGTCGGCGTCGGCCAGGGCGTGTCGCTGGCGCTGGAGCGCATCTAGCAACGGAGAGCGTCGCGTGCCGATGTCACCGGGTTACATCCCGTTCCATCCCAATCCCTCAAAGCCGAAATTCAAAGCCCCGCCTGGCGCGGTCGATGCGCATTGCCATGTGTTCGGGCCGGAGGCGGTGTTCCCTTACGCGCCGGAGCGCAAATACACGCCTTGCGATGCGCCGAAGGAAAAGCTGTTCGCGCTGCGTGATTATCTCGGCCTCGACAAGAACGTCATCGTCCAGGCCTCGTGCCATTCAAAAGACAACCGCGCCATGGTGGATGCGCTCGATGCCGCGAACGGCCGCGCCAAGGGCGTGGCCTTCGTCGGCGAGGAAGTCACCGACGAAGAATTGAAATGGATGGACAACGCCGGCGTCCGCGGCGTGCGTTTTAATTTCCTCAAGCGGCTGGTCGATTTCACCCCGCGCGACGTGCTGCAACGGATCGCCGCGCGGGTCGAAAAGCTCGGCTGGCACATCGTCATCTATTTCGAGATGCCGGATCTCCCGGAACTCGAGGATTTTTTCACCTCGCTGCCCACCACCGTGGTGGTCGATCATATGGGCACGCCCACCGTGAAGAAGGGCGTCGATGATCCCGAGAACCAGCGCTTCCACCGGCTGATGGACAAGCACAAGAATTTTTGGGTGAAGGTGACCTGTCCGGAACGCATGAGCCTCGCCGGCCCGCCCTATGACGACGTGGTGCCGTTCGGCCGGGCGCTCGTCGAGCATTTCCCCGACCGCGTGATCTGGGGCACCGACTGGCCGCATCCCAATATGAAGAAAGAGGCGCCGGACGACGGCGTCCTGGTCGATTATGTGCCCAAGGTCGCGCCCACCGCGGCGGCCCAACAGGCGCTCCTGGTCGACAATCCGATGCGGCTTTATTGGGGGTAGCGGATCAAACTCCGCTCATCCCGCGTAAGCGGTAATCCAGGAAGTTTGCAAAGATTCTAAGCTGGGTCCCCGCGCCCGCGGGGACGCGCGGATCGCGTAAGGCTTACGTTGCCAAGCGCCGCCGCGCTATATATGTCAAACGCCAGAGACGCCCGATCGGGAGAGATTAATGGCCCGCGAACAACACGATTACGACGACATCCCGGGGACATTCGTGTTCGATGCCGAACGGTCCCGGCAGGGCTTTGGCATCAATATGTTCTGCATGTCGCTGATGAAGGATGAGAACCGCAAGGCCTTCAAGGCGAACGAGGCGGAATATCTCAAGAAGTTCAATCTGACGCCGGAACAGGCCGATGCCGTCCTCAAGCGCGATTACAACCGCATGCTGGAACTCGGCGGCAACATCTATTTCACCGCGAAGCTCGGCGCCACCGACGGTCATTCGTTCCAGCATCTCGCAGCCGTGATGACCGGCGCCTCGCAACCGGATTACGCCGCGATGATGCTCGGCGGCGGCCGCTCGGTCGAAGGCAATCGCTCGCGCACCGGCAAGAATACGCCGTCGAAATTCATCTCGGCCGCGGCGGCCAAGAAAGCGTCGGCGGCCAAGAAAGCATCGGCCGCCAAGCCGAAAGCCAAAGCCAAATCCACTAAAGCCAAAGTCAAATCCAAATCAGCGAAACGGAAGTGAAGCCGTGGCCAGGATCGTCGCAGGAATAGGTTCGTCGCACGTGCCCGCCATCGGCGCGGCGCTCGATAACGGCAAGACCGAAGAGCCCTATTGGAAGCGGGTGTTCTCGGGCTTTGAAAAGTCCCAGGAATGGATGCGCGAGACCAAGCCGGATGTCGCGATCGTCGTTTATAACGATCACGCCTCGGCTTTCTCGGTCGAGATGATCCCGACTTTCGCGCTCGGTTGCGCGGCGGAGTTCCCGCCGGCCGACGAAGGCTGGGGCCCGCGGCCGGTGCCGGTCGCGCAAGGCTATCCGGCGCTTGCCTCGCACATCGCGCAATCCTGCATCCTCGACGAATTCGATCTCACAATCTGCAACAAGATGGAAATCGATCACGGCATGACGGTGCCGATGAACCTGTTGTTCGGCAAGATCGCGAAGGACGGCCACTGGCCCTGCCCGGTGATCCCGCTCGCCGTCAATGTGGTGATGTATCCGCCGCCGACCGGCCACCGCTGTTTCATGCTCGGCAAGGCGATCCGCAAGGCGGTGGAATCCTACCCGGAAGATCTCAAAGTGGTGATCTTCGGCACCGGCGGGCTGTCGCACCAGATTTCCGGACCGCGCGCCGGCCTGATCAACAGCAAATGGGACAAGGCCTTCCTCGACAACCTGTCGAAGAACCCGCGGAAGCTGGTCAAGATTCCGCACCTCGATTACATGCGCGAGGCCGGCGCCGAGGGCATCGAGATGGTGATGTGGCTCATCATGCGCGGTGCGCTCGACGACAAGGTCGACGAGGTCTATCGCTTCTACACCGTGCCGGCCTCCAACACCGCGGTCGGCCATATCATCCTGGAAAACCGGGTGAAGAGCGGCAGGACCACGGCGAAGCGCAAGCCGACCGCCAAACACAAGTCGACCGCCAAGCACAAGCGCGCCGCCGCGCGCGCCAAGGTCGAGCGCGTTCGCAGCTAGCACCAAGGCGTCATGCGCGGGCTTGACCCGCGCATCCCGACCAGTTTGGCACGAGCCCTATTGATCGAGATGGCCGGGACAAGCCCGGCCATGACGTGGCAGAGAGCAAGAGGAAGCCAATGAAAATTTGCGTAGCGGGGCAGGGCGCCTTCGGACAGAAACATCTCGATGCGCTGAAGCGGATTCCCGACGTTGAGATCACATCGCTGGTCGGCGGCAATCAGGATTCCACGGCGCAGGTCGCCAAGAAATACGGCATCCCGCACTTCACCGGCGAATTGTCCGAGGGCATCAAGCGCGCCGATGCGGTGATCCTGACCACGCCGACCAAGATGCATTTCCGCCAGGGCGAGCAGGTGATGCGCGCCGGCAAGCATGTGCTGGTCGAGATCCCGGTCACCGACAGCGTCGAGGACGCCGAGAATCTGGCGAAGATCGCCAAGGAAACCGGCGTCGTCGCCATGGGCGGCCATGTGCGGCGGTTCAATCCGAGCCATCAATACATCCACAAGAAGATCGTAAAGGGCGAGCTGAAAATCCAGCAGATGGACGTGCAGACCTATTTCTTTCGCAGGAAGAACATCAACGCAGCCGGCAATGCGCGCAGCTGGACCGATCATCTGCTCTGGCATCACGCCGCTCACACCATCGATCTGTTCCAGTATCAGGCCGGCGAAAATATTTCGGACTGCTACGCGGTGCAGGGCCCGATCCATCCGCAGCTCAACATCGCGATGGATATGGGCATCGTGGCGAAGACCCCGTCGGGCGCCATGCTGACACTGTCGCTGTCGTTCAACAATGACGGGCCGCTCGGCTCGTTCTTCCGCTACATCTGCGACAACGGCACCTTCAATGCGTTCTACGACGATCTTTCCGATGGCAAGGACAACAAGATCGACGTCTCCAAGGTCGATGTGTCGATGGACGGCATCGAGCTCGAGGACCGCGAATTTATCGCCGCCATCAGGGAAAAGCGCGAGCCCAACGCGAGCTTGCAGCAGCTCTTGCCCTGCATGCATGTGCTCGGCAAGCTGGAAAAGATCATCGATCCCGAGCGCAAGGCGCACGCCTAGTTTTCCCTTCCCCACTGTGGGGAGGGGTAGGAGTGGGGGTCGAGAGGCCGTACGCTAACGTCGACGTCTGCGCATCGCCTCCCGACCCCCATCCCCATCCCCATCCCTTCCCCCCAAAGGGGGAAGGGAGCAGCCCAGCCGCGTATTTGGTTATAATCCTCCTCAACGCCAACTTCGGGGAGGATTCCAGTGACTGCTTATCTTCGCGCTGTCTTGATCGCGGTCGCGCTCGCGATACTGAGCGTCACGACCGCGCTCGCCCAAGACTCCTATCCCTCGCGCCCGGTCCACATCATCGTGCCGTATCCGCCCGGCGGCGCGGTCGACATCGTGTCGCGGACGCTCGGTGACGAATTATCGAAGCGCTGGAACCAGACCGTCGTGATCGACAACCGGCCCGGCGCCGGCGGCATCATTGCCGAGCAGGCCTTGGTGCAGTCGCAGCCGGACGGCTACACCCTGATCGTCGTCGCCTCAGGCCATGCGCTGCTGGGGCATTTCTATCCCAACCTGCCCTACGACACGTTTAGGGATTTCACGCCGATCTCGCTGATCGGCTCGTCGCCTAACATGCTCCTGGTGCGCGCCGATTCGCCGTTCAAATCGGTCGGCGATGTGATCACCGAAGCGCGCGTGAAACCCGGGCAATTGTCCTACGGTCACGCCGGCAACGGCACTTCACCGTATCTTTCAGCCGAGCTGTTCAAATACATGGCGAAGATCGACATCACCGGGGTGCCCTACAAGGGCGGCGCGCCGGCGCTCACCGATCTGATCGGTGGACATATTCCGTTGACGTTCAACAATATCCCAGAGTCCTTGGGCCAGATCCAAGCCGGCGCGGTGCGCTCGCTCGGCGTCACCACGGCGGCACGGTCGCCGGTGCTGCCGGACGTTCCGACCATCGCCGAAGTGGCGTTGCCCGGTTACGACACCGGCGTGTGGTGGGGATTTTTGGGGCCGCCTGGTCTGCCCGCCGCGGTACAAGCAAAACTAGCCAAGGATTGCGCCGAGGCCGCGCAAGCCCCCGCGGTGCGTGCAAAGCTCATGCAACTCGGCGCCGCGCCCATCGGTTCTTCGTCCGAGGTCTTCGCCAAGCTCATCCGCGATGACTACGACAAATGGGGCCCGATCATCAAAGCCGCCGGCATCAAGGTCGACTAAAGTTTGTGCGTCCGAAGCGCCAAGTGAGACAAACCGCTGGCTGGACAAGGCCGCTTTTGAATGTTGGTATGCGGCCCAATCGAACGCCGCATTAAGGGAGGGACCTCATGAAAAATGCCAATAATAACAGCATGAAACGCCGCTATTTCCTGGCCGCGACGTGTCTTGCGACTTGCGCCGCGCTGGCGGTCGCAGGAGGCAGCCGAGCGCAGGCCGAGGACAGCGTCAAAATCGGTTTCATTTTACCGATGACCGGCCAGCAACAATCGACCGGCAAGCAGGAAGCGGCGGGTGCAAAACTTTTCCTGTCGCAGAACGGCGACACGGTGGCCGGCAAGAAAATCGAGCTCATCATCAAGGACGACGCCGCCGTCCCGGACAATACCAAGCGCATCGCGCAGGACCTGATCGTCAACGAGAAGGTGAACTTCCTCGCCGGCTTCGGCATCACGCCCGCGGCGATGGCGGTTGCGCCGCTCGCCACTGAATCCAAGACTCCGGAGATCGTTACCGCCGCCGGCACCTCGATCATCACGCAAAAGTCGGACTATATCGCCCGCACAAGCTTCACGCTGGCGCAGTCGTCCGTCCCCATGGCCGATTGGGCAGCGCAGAACGGCATCAAGAAAGTCGTGACCATGGTGTCCGACTATGCGCCCGGCCACGACGCCGAGGGATCGTTCGTCAATGAGTTCACCGCGAAAGGCGGCCAGGTTGCCGACAAGATCACGTTCCCTCTCGCCAACCCGGACTTCGCGCCGTTCCTGCAGCGCGCAGCCGACGCCAAGCCGGACGCCATCTTCGTTTTCGTTCCCTCCGGACAGGGCGGGTCCTTCGTCAAGCAGTTCGCCGAGAAGGGACTCGACAAGGCCGGCATCAAGATCATCGGTCCGGGCGACGTCACCGACGACGACCTTCTCAACGGCATGGGCGATGCCATCATCGGCACCATCACCGCGCATATCTATTCGGCCGATCACAATTCGGCGGCCAACAAGGCCTTTGTCGAGGCCTTCAAAAAGGCCAATGGCGGCATGCGGCCGAACTTCATGGCGGTCGGCGCCTATGACGGCATGCACCTGATGGTCGAGGCGCTGAAGAAGACCGGCGGCAAGACCGACGGCGATTCGCTTCTCGCCGCCATGAAGGGCATGGCCTGGGAAAGCCCGCGCGGTCCGATCTCGATCGATCCGGACACGCGCGACATCATCCAGAACGTCTATATCCGCAAAGTCGAAAAGAAGAACGGCGAGCTCTATAACGTCGAGTTCGCCACCTTCCCGAACGTCAAGGACCCGATCAAAGCGGCGGCGAAGTAAAGCGGCCATTCGTCATTCCGGGGCGCGGACGTAAGTCCGCGAGCCCGGAATCCATAACCACGGACCGTGCGAGTATGGTGAGGGCGGTGATTGTGGATTCCGGACAGCCGCCTTGCGGCTTCCGGAATGACGCGGAGATGCTGGGCCGATCATGCTGACTATCCTGTTCGACGGCGTCGCCTACGGCATGCTCCTGTTCGTGCTGGCCTGCGGCCTTTCCGTCACGCTCGGTCTGATGAATTTCATCAATCTGGCGCACGGCGCTTTCGCCATGGCGGGCGGCTATTGCACCGTCATCGTGGTCAACCGCCTGGGCGTGCCGTTCGCGCTCGGCCTGCCGATCGCGTTCCTGGTGACGGGGCTGATCGGGGCACTGTTCGAGCGCACCCTCTACGCACATGTCTATGCCCGCAGTCATCTCGATCAGGTGCTGTTCACCATCGGGCTCGTCTTCATGTCGGTGGCGGCGATCGACTATACGATGGGCTCGTCGCAGCAATTCGTGCAGATACCGGAGGCGCTGCAAGGCCAGTTCAACGTGTTCGGCATCGGCATGGGCAAGTACCGGCTGCTGATCATCGCGGTATGCGGGCTTTTGACCGTCGCGCTGCAAATGATCCTGACCTACACAAGGTTCGGCAGCCGCCTGCGCGCATCGGTCGACGACGCACGGGTGGCGCGCGGGCTCGGCATCAATGTCGGCGCGGTGTTCACAGTGACTTTCGCCTTCGGTTCGGGGCTCGCCGGTCTCGGCGGCGCGCTCGGCGCAGAGATCCTCGGCCTCGACCCGACCTTTCCGCTCAAATACATGATCTATTTTCTGATCGTAGTGACGGTCGGCGGCACGTCGAGCATCACCGGACCGTTCCTGGCCTCGATCCTGCTCGGCATAGCCGACGTCGCCGGCAAATATTACGTGCCGAAGCTCGGCGCCTTCGTCATCTACGCCATCATGATCGTGGTCTTGATCTGGCGGCCGCAGGGCCTATTCGCCCGCTCGGCGGCGCGGTGATCACGATGACGGCGCCCGCCGACCACGTCTCCGCTTATCTGAAAAGCCGCGCCCGCTGGTCGCCGCTCGAGATCGCCTTCTGGGTGTTCGCCTTCGCCACGATCTGGCTGTTCCCCGGCAAATATCTGATTCTGAAAGATACCGCGATCCTGGCTTTGTTCGCGCTGTCGCTCGACCTGATCCTCGGCTATGCGGGCATCATCTCGCTCGGCCAGGCGGCGTTTTTCGGCTTCGCCGGATATTTCGCGGGACTCATCGCCAAATACGGCATCGTCAACGAGCCGGTGCTCGCGCTCATGCTGTCGGGCCTCGCCGCGGCCGCGCTCGGCTTCGTCACGAGCTTCCTGGTGCTGCGCGGCTCCGACCTGACGCGGCTGATGGTGACGCTCGGCGTGTCATTGATGCTGGGGGAGATCGCCAACCGCTATTCCGATTTCACCGGCGGCGCCGACGGGCTGCAAGGCGTCGAGATCGCCCCGGTTCTGGGCCGCTTCCGCTTCGATCTCTATGGCCACAACGGCTATGTCTATTGCCTTATCGTACTGTTCGTCTGCTTCGTCTTGGCGCGCCGCATCGTCTATTCGCCGTTCGGATTGTCGCTGCGTGCGGTGAAGGGCAATCCGCTGCGCGCCGCGGCGATCGGCATTCCGGTGAAATGGCGGCTGGTCGCCATCTACACGGTCTCGGCGGGCTTTGCCGGCATCGCCGGCGGGCTGTTGACGCAAACCACCGCGTTCTGCTCGCTCGACGTGTTCTCGCTGGAGCGCTCGGCCGATTTGCTGCTGGTGCTGATCATCGGCGGCACCGGCTATCTGTACGGCGGCCTGATCGGGGCTGTGATCTACAAATTTCTGCAGGACTGGATCGCCAATCTGACGCCGCAATATTGGCAGTTCTGGATCGGCCTCGTCCTTGTCACGCTGGTCTTGATCGGCCGCGACCGCATGCAGAGCTGGATCGACACGGTGCGGGCCTCGGCCGGCCGGCTCGGCACGCGGCTTCTGCCGCGATCCGCGGCGCTCGATGCTGCGCCGTCGGACGGCGGTGCGGAGCGCTGAGCATGCCGATCCTCGAAACCATCGGGCTTGAAAAGCGCTTCGGCGGCATTACCGCCAATCACGACGTCAATCTTGCGGTGGAGAAGGGTGCGCGCCACGCTCTGATCGGGCCGAACGGCGCCGGCAAGACCACCTTGATCAACATGTTGACCGGCGTGCTCAAGCCGAGCGCCGGCCGCATCATGCTGGAAGGCCGCGACATCACCGATGTCCCGTCGCACGAGCGGGTGCGGCTCGGCATGGCGCGCACTTTCCAGATCAATCAATTGTTTCTCGATCTGACGCCGCTCGAATCGGTCGGCCTCGTGGTGTCCGAGCGGCTCGGCTCGGGCGCCGATTGGTGGCGCGTGGTCGGCACCAAGGCTTCGGTCACCGACGAAATCGTCGAAATCATCGAGCGTTTTCGGCTCACCGATGTCATGCTGGAGCGGACCGCGATCCTGCCCTACGGCAAGCAGCGTCTGCTCGAAATCGCGCTGGCGTTTGCCTGCCGGCCGCATGTGCTGTTGCTCGACGAGCCGGCCGCCGGCGTGCCGGAGGCGGAGCGCCACGAACTCCTGGCCACCATCGAAGCGCTGCCGGCCGAGGTGACCGTGCTGTTGATCGAGCACGACATGGATCTGGTGTTCTCGTTCGCCGATCGCATCTCGGTCCTGGTCAATGGCGGGCTGTTCGTCGACGGCGCGCCCGAAGAGGTGGCGCGCGATCCGCGGGTGAAGGCCGTTTATCTCGGCGAGGAACTCGATGCCTGAGCTTCTGACCATCGAGCACTTGTCGGCCGGTTATGGCGAGGCGGTCGTGCTGCCTGGCGTTTCGATGTCGCTTGCTGAAGGCGAGGCCTTGGCGCTGTTGGGCCGCAACGGCATGGGCAAGACCACGCTGATCAATTCGATCGTCGGGGTGACGCGATATTTCTCCGGCAAGATCGCGATCGACGGCACCGACATCACCCGGCTACGGCCCGATCAGCGCGCCCATTTGGGCATCGGCTGGGTGCCGCAGGAGCGCAATATCTTCAAATCGCTCACCGTGCACGAGAATCTCACCGCCGTGGCGCAGCCGGGCCCGTGGACGCCCGCGAAGGTCTACGCCATGTTTCCGCGGCTCGACGAACGGCGGCAAAATCTCGGCAATCAGCTGTCGGGCGGCGAACAACAAATGCTGGCCGTCGGCCGGGCGCTGGTGCTCAATCCGCGCGTGATGCTGCTCGACGAGCCGCTCGAGGGTCTCGCGCCGATCATCGTCGAGGAATTGCTCGCCGCGCTCCGCCGCATCATCCGCGACGAGGGCCTCTCAGCGATCCTGGTCGAGCAGAACGCCAAGAAAATCCTCGGCGTCACCCATCGCGCCATCATCCTCGAGCGCGGCAGCGTGGTTCATTCAGCCGACTCGGCGACGCTCGCCGCCGATCCAGCGGCGCTCGAGACCCATCTCGGCGTCACCGATCACGGGCCGCGGCGGATCGGGCGGGCGAAACAGTCGTCCTAACGGTTTGTCTTATTGCCGTTAGCCGAAGCCCTTAATCCGGGGCCTATCGGCGCTGAGGAGAAACGAACATGATTCCGCTGTTGCGTGTCTTAAACACCGTCGTTGTCGCGTCTGTCGCGCTCGTTCTGGCGGTGCCGCAGGCGCAGGCCAAGATCCTGGCGCAATGGGTCGAACTCGGCCCGGACGGCAGTTCGAGCGTCCGCGCCATTACCGACGAGGCTTGCCCGTCGGTGAGCTTTGACGGCACCGCCGTGCGCATGAATGTCCGCTCCGAGCCCGGCCAGAGTTTTACCGGTGCCAAGCCGGGGCAGTTCGCGGTCCGCGGCTGCGAAGTGGCCGTGCCGGGCGGGGCTATCGCTGCCATCCTCGACGGCAAAGCGCTGCCGCTGCCGCGCCCCAATCCGCAGCGCATCGTGATCTTCGGCGATACCGGGTGCCGGCTCAAAACCGGCGATCCGACCCAGGCCTGTAACGATCCGAAGGCCTGGCCGTTTCCAAAAGTCGCCGCCATGGCGGCCGCGGCGCATCCGGATCTGATGATCCATGTCGGCGATTATGAATACCGCGAGGATGCCTGTCCGGCCGGCAATGCGGGCTGCGCCGGCAGCCCCTTCGGCTATGGCTGGGACGCCTGGAATGCGGACTTTTTCCAGCCAGCGGCGCCGCTGTTCGCCGCCGCGCCCTGGATCATGGCGCGCGGCAACCACGAAGATTGCAGCCGTGCCGGCGAGGGCTGGTTCCGCTTTCTCGATCCGTCGCCGATACCGACCGCCTGCGCCGATCTGACCGGCGACTACGTGGTGCGGCTCGGCGATTTCGGCGTCGTCGTCGTCGACGGCGCCAAGGTCAAGGATACCGCCGGCCCAGACAGCGATCAGGTCCCGGTCGTGCGCCGGCAATTTGGCGACGTGCTCGCCAAGATCCCCGCCTATACGTGGCTCGTGACCCATAAGCCCGTGAACGCCATGCTTGCGAAGCCCGGCGACCCGCAAGTCAACATCGCCTCCAACCAGGTGCTGCAGGCGGCGCTTGGCGCCGACATGCCGGCGAGCGTGCACATGTATGTCGCCGGCCATATCCATTTCTTCCAGGCCGTCGATTTCGGCGGCGCCCGGCCGCCGCAACTCGTCGTCGGCACCGGCGGCGATAATCTCGAAGACATGCCGAAGGCGCCCGTGACGGGCGCCGATATCAATGGGCTGAAGGCGCTCGACGCCGTCACCTATTCGGGCTTTGCCTATATGGTCTGGGACCGTCTCGGTGGCGACGAGTGGAGCGGTACGCTGTTCGATACCGACGGCAAGCCGCTCAATCACTGCCGCCTGGCCGGCCGCTCGTTGCACTGCGGTTCTTAAAGGCGGTCAGCCCGGCGCTATAATCCCGGGCCGGCCAATACCAGGGCCTTCCGATGTATAGCGCGACAATCGGCGCCCGCCGTTACGCGTTCGCCGATCTCAAAATGTTGTTGGCCAAAGCTTCGCCGCCCCGTAGCGGCGATCGGCTCGCCGGGATTGCGGCCGCGACCGGCGAGGAGCGGGTGGCCGCCCAATATGCGCTCGCCGATTTCCCGCTGACGACGTTCCTCAATGAGACGGTTGTGGCTTATGAGAGCGACGCGGTCACCCGGCTCATCATCGACAGTCATGATCGGGCGGCGTTTGCACCCGTCGCGCATCTGACTGTCGGCGGCTTTCGCGACTGGCTGCTTGCCGATGAGACCACCACGGAAGTGCTTGCCGCGCTCGCGCCCGGCGTCACGCCCGAAATGGCGGCCGCCGCGAGCAAACTCTGCCGGGTGCAGGATCTGATCGCGATCGCCGCGAAATGCAGCGTGGTGACCGCGTTCCGCAACACGCTCGGTCTCCCCGGGCGGTTGTCGGTCCGGCTCCAGCCCAATCATCCGACCGACGATGCCCACGGCATCGCCGCCAGCATATTCGACGGGCTGTTGCTCGGCGCTGGCGATGCAGTGATCGGTATCAACCCCGCGACCGACAGTCCACAAAGCGCGCAGACTTTGCTCACAATGCTCGAGGAGCTGCGCGTCAAGCTCGACATCCCGACGCAAAGCTGCGTGCTGGCTCATGTGACGACCACGCTCGATCTGATCGGCAAGGGCGCGCCGGTCGATCTGGTGTTCCAGTCGATCGCCGGCACCGAGGCGGCGAACAAGAGCTTCGGTATCGATCTCGCGTTGCTCGGCGAGGCGCGCGATGCCGCGCTATCGCTCCATCGCGGCACCGTCGGCGACAACGTCATGTATTTCGAAACCGGGCAGGGCTCGGCGCTCTCCGCCAATGCGCATCACGGCGCCGACCAGCAGACGCTGGAGGCGCGCGCCTATGCGGTGGCGCGAGCGTTCAAGCCGCTTCTGGTCAACAGCGTGGTCGGTTTCATCGGTCCGGAATATCTGTTCGACGGCAAAGAAATCATCCGCGCCGGCTTGGAAGATCATTTTTGCGCCAAGCTGATGGGCGTGCCGATGGGCGTCGATGTCTGCTACACCAACCACGCCGAAGCCGATCAGGACGACATGGATGCGCTGTTGACGCTGTTGGTCGCGGCCGGCGTCAATTTCGTCATGGGCGTGCCGGGCGCCGACGACATTATGTTGGGCTATCAGTCGACCTCGTTTCACGACGCGCTCGCCATGCGCGACCTGTTCGGCCGCCGTCCGGCGCCGGAATTCGAAGCCTGGCTGTCGCGCCAGGGCCTGCTCGATGGCGCGCAGCGAATCCGTCCGCGCGCGCTGCCGGGCAAATTCCGGGCGCTCTTGCCATGACGGGTGCCATGACGGGCGAAGACGAAATATGGAGCGCGCTGCGCCGGCTGACGGCGGCGCGTATCGGGCTCAAGCGTTCCGGCGCGGCACTCGCCACCGCGCCGCTTCTCGAATTCCGGCTGGCGCATGCCCGGGCCCGCGACGCCGTGCATGAGCCGTTCGACGCGGCGCGCCTAGCGACCGAACTGGCGGGTCTCGGCGTCGCTGTTATTACGGTCACAAGCGCTGCCGCAGACCGGCAGACTTATTTGATGCGTCCCGATCTGGGCCGCCGACTTGCCGCGTCGGATGATGGTGCCTTGGCGACGCACCACGGCGACTACGACCTCGTGTTCGTCATCGCCGACGGATTGTCGGTGCGCGCGGTCGCGCTGCACGCGTGGCCGGTGCTGGCTGTCGCGATCGGAGCATTGAACGCCGAGGGTTGGAAAATCGCGCCGCTCGTCGTGGCTCTTCAGGGCCGTGTCGCGATCGGCGATGCCATCGCCAATGTGCTCGGCGCGGCATGCGTCGTATTGCTGATCGGCGAACGACCGGGGTTGTCCGCGCCCGACAGCATGGGCGCTTACCTCACCTGGCGCCCGCATGCCGGCACGAGCGATGCCGAACGCAATTGCATTTCCAACATTCGCCCGGAAGGCACCGGCTACGAGGCGGCCGGTGTTAAGATCGTTCACCTCTTGCGTACCATGCGCACGCGGCAACTCTCCGGCGTGCAGCTCAAGGACGACTCGGATCAATTGCTGCTCGGCCGCTGAGCTTCCGAAAAGCGCGCGGCCGCCGTCCTTTACTGCTGGCGCGCGGCGCCATTCGCGAAGGCATAAACGTCCATGCGCAACACACTGTAGGTCGCGCTGGCGTGCAGGTGTTCGGCACGCGCATTGGCGCCGCCAGCCCCGAGCGCCGCATAGAGCGGCAGGATGTGCTCCTCGGTCGGGTGGTTCTTCACCGCAAACGGCGCCAGCCGGCGATAGTCGAGCAGATCCTGCGAACGCCGCTCCGCGAGCGCCGCGTCGAACCAGTCGGCAAATTGATTGACCCAGAGCGGCGCCGGATCGTTCGGACCGTGGCCGCGGAATTCCGACAGATCGTGGGTGAAGCTGCCGCTACCGACGACCAAGACACCGTCATCGTGCAATGCCGCCAAGGCCTGCCCGACGCGAAGATGGTGCTCCGGTCCGAGATGCGGCTGGATCGACAATTGCAGCACCGGAATGTCGGCTTGCGGATAGATCATCGACAGCGGCACCCAGGCGCCGTGATCGAGGCCGCGGCGCGGATCGATATCGCAGCTAAAGCCGGCTGTTTTGATCAAGCCGGCGACGCGTGCGGCGAGCTCCGGAGAGCCCGGCGCCGGGTAACGCAAATCATAGAGCGGCCGGGGAAAGCCGTAGAAATCATGGATGGTCTCGTTCCATTTTACGGCGCTCACCGTCGGCACGTCGGTCTCCCAATGCGCCGAGACGACGAGGATCGCCTTCGGCCGTGCGATCGTGCCGCCGAGCTCTTTGAGGAAGGCCCGCGCCGGCGTGTCGGTGAGCGGCAGCGTCGGCGCGCCGTGCGAAACAAACAGACTTGGCAGCGACATGATGGTGCCCTCGGGTCGTTGGACGGACCGGCCGGATTACAGCGCCTTGTGACTACCGTCGCATAGCGGCTGGTTTTTGGTGTGCTTGCAGCCGCACAAATAGGCCTGCCCGGTGATCGCCGGAACATGGGCGACCGGCGTGAAGGCGGTACCCTTATGCGAACCGTCGCAGAAAGGCTGGTTCTTGCTCAGCCCGCAGGCGCACCAGTAGTAGGTCTTGCCCGCTTCGACTGCGACGGCATAGGGCGATTTCTGAGCGATCGTGGGTTGGTTCATTGCGGTCACCGGTTGGGTTGCGATTGTTGCGGGTTGTTTTAGCGCGGATAGGCGTCGGCGAGTCGGCCCGTGGCAGTGTGGGTGCCGGCGGTGCGAACCGCATAGGCGCCGTCACCGAGCAGGGCTTGGACCGCGAGAGCGACGATCCAGAACGCCGGATATTCCCAACCACCATTCGGGTTGTTGAAGAAAAAGCCAGCCGCGCCGTGCACGGCGAAGATCGCGCCGAAGAGAATTGGCGTGAGCGCGATCGCAACGACCCGGGTCCACAGGCCAGCGATCAGGGCCGTACCGCCGAGAACTTCCGCCACGATGGTCACATAGGCTAATGCCGGTGGCAGTCCGACGCTTGAGAAAAATCCCGCCGTTCCGGCCGGGGTGAACACGAACAGTTTCAGCGCGGCATGCGCCAAAAACAGCGCACCGAGCGTGATGCGAAGGAGGAGTGCGGCGTAGGGGGCGGTTCGGGAATCGACCATGGGAGCATCTCCGTTTCTAATGTCCCTAATGTGATAAATTCCCTTCAGTGTGATAATATGGTTATACGGAATTACATTTAGTACTATTGGTGTGAGATGCTCGACCGCCTGACCAGCCTTGAGGTCTTTGCCAAAGTGGCCTCAGCCGGCAGCTTTTCGGCCGCGGGTCGGGCGATGGGCCTCTCGCAGACCATGGTCACCAAGCACATCGCGGCGCTTGAGGGCCGGCTCGGCATAAAGCTCTTTCATCGCACCACACGGCGGCTGTCGATCACCGAACCCGGCCGCAGTTACCTCGAAGCCTCGGCCCGCGTCCTCGCCGATCTCGAATCGGCCGACAGCGCGGTCGCCGCCGATCGCTTCGAGCCGCGCGGCGTGCTCCGCCTCAATGCGCCGGTCTCGTTCGGCGCGCGGCAGATCGCGCCTTTGCTGCCGGAATTCGCCTGCCGCCATCCGCATGTGACCGTCGAGCTCGGCCTCAACGATCGCCTGGTCGATCTCGCCGAGGAGGGCTGGGATCTCGCCATCCGCATCGGCAACCTCACCGACTCGAGCCTGATCGCGCGGCGCATAGCGCCGTGCCGCACCGTGCTGTGCGCTGCGCCGTCCTATCTCGCCGCGCGCGGCACGCCGCGCCGCGTCGCAGATCTGAAAGAACATAATTGCCTCGGCTACACGCTGTCGCAGGTCAACGGCGCCGAGCGTTGGATGTTCGGCCTGCGCGGCGACGTCGTCGTGCCCGTGGCGGGCAATCTGCGCGCCAACAATGGCGATGCGCTCCGCGCCGCCGCCATCGCCGGACAGGGCCTGATCTACCAGCCGAGTTTTGTGGTCGCCGACGATCTGAAGGCGGCAACGCTTGTGCGCATCGCGCTCGATCATGCGACCGTCGAGATCGGCGGCATCTACGGCATCTACCTGCCCGAGCCGCATCCCGCCGCCAAAGTCCGCGCCTTCATCGATTTCCTGATCGAGCGCTTTACGCCGGAGCCGCCGTGGGATCGGATGTGATCTGGAATAACTTGCGATGGAACGTTTGTAAGCTTGCGCTTGATATTCCGCAGCCTACTTGGCTCCCGCCGCAGCCTTCGCCTTGGCAACGATCTCCGGCGGCGTGGCGTAGACTTCCTTCACCAGGCTCTCGACGTCCGCTCCGGACACCGGATTGATCTCGAGATCGATCTTCTGCGCCTCGGCGACAAAATCCTTGTCGTGCATCGTGTCCATGAAGGCCTGGCGCAAGGTCGCGAGCCGGTCGGCCGGCAGATTGGGTGGCGCCAGATAGGGCCGTCCCATCACCTGACGGGCAAACACCATCTTCAATATTTGCCGCTGCTCGTCGGTCTTGGCGAAATCGGTGACCAGCGGCACGTCGGGCAGTTCCGGATGCTTGTTGAGCGACAGTTGCACCAAGACGGTCATCTTCTTCTCGTCGATCCAGGATTGATGGGTCGATTTGACGCTCGACCACGACCAGCCGCAGCGGCCTTGCACTTCGCCGCGCTCCATCGCCAGCACTACATCGTTGCCGCCCGGATAGCCCTCGACGATCTTGAAATGGGTGCCGAGCACGCCGTTGAGCACGCGCGGGAACTGATCGGTATCGGCGCTGGTGCCGGTGCCGCCGACGGTGAGCTCCTTGGTGAAAAGATCCTCGAAGCGGGCGATGCCGGAATCCTTCATCGCCACGCAGACCGAGACCTCGTTATTGGCGCTGCCGATAAAGGAGAATTTTTGCGCATCGAAGGCATCGCCCTGGCCGATCAACAGCGGATCGAAGGCGATACCGCGGCCGATGGTGCCGAACGCCGAGCCGTCCTGCGGCGCGACGCGATAGAGAAAATTGGCGAGCCTTAGGCTGCCGGCGCCTTCCAGGTTTTTCGGCACCAGCGTCGGATTGCCGGGGATATGCGCGCCCATGTGGCGGCCGATCACCCGCGCATAAAGGTCATAGGCGCCGCCGGTCGAGTAGCCGATATAAAGGTCGATGGCGCGGCCCTTGTAGAAATCCGCGACACTTTGCGCCAACGCGGCAGCGGCTGGCACCAGAAGCGCGAGCGCCATCGCGATGGCCATGCGGACAAAACTCACCTGTCGGCTCTTCATGCGTCTCCTCGTTGCGGTCCCGCGTCGTTGCGCGCCAGTGCGACAAAAGGCTTCCGGCAGCGTTGCGGCTTAAGCCTAGCACGGGCTTGACGGCTTTGCAGGTTTCGGGCGATGCCGAATGCCGGGCATGATCCCGAAAAGTGGAAACCGGTTTTCGGACAAGATCATGCTCCAGCGAGAAATCTAGGCCCTGATACAATTCATTCGAATTGGATCAGGGTCTAGGGAGGAACTGCTTCATGCAGCCGGACATGTTGGCCAGCGCGTTGCACGCGCTGCAGCTGCTGCTTGAGCCGGCGCGGCTCCTGTTCCTCTGTATCGGCGTTGTGATCGGGCTCGCCATCGGCGTGCTGCCCGGATTGAATGGCATCGTCGGCATGGCGATGCTGATTCCGTTCACCTACAATCTCGACGAATACACGGCCTTCGCGCTTCTGCTCGGCATGGCTGCGGTGGTCACGTCGTCGGATTTCATCACTGCGGTCCTGTTCGGTGTGCCCGGACATGTCGGCGCCGCAGCGACCGTCATCGACGGTCATGCCATGGCGAAGAAGGGCGAGGCCGGCCGCGCCTTCGGCGCCGGCTTTGCCGCTTCGCTCGCCGGCGGCGTGGTCGGCGCCATCGTGCTTGCGGTCAGCATTCCGATCTTGCGGCCGCTTCTGCTCGCCATCGGCTCGCCCGAGCTGCTCGCTTTCACGCTCTTCGGCATGTCGATGGTCGCGACCCTGTCGGGCCGCGCGCCGCTCAAGGGGCTGACCGCCGCCGGCCTCGGTCTGATGATCGCCATGGTGGGCTCGCGCGCGCCGAGCGGCACGCTGCGCTGGACCTTCGATTGGCTTTATCTGTGGGATGGCGTGCCGCTCATTCCGGCGACGCTCGGTCTGTTCGCGTTGCCCGAGCTCTGCGAGCTTGCGGTGTCGCGGCGGCGCATCGCCGGTGACAACGCGCCGAACATCGATCTATCGAGCCAATGGGAAGGCGTGCGCGACGTCGCGCGCAACTGGTGGCTGGTGTTGCGTTGCGCCGTGCTCGGTACCGGGCTCGGCGCCATTCCGGGCATTGGCTCGGCGGTGATCGATTGGATCGCCTACGGCTATGCGCAGCGTACCGAGAAGAACGCCGAAACATTCGGCACCGGCGACGTGCGCGGCGTCATCGCGCCGGAAGCGTCCAACAATGCCAAGGAGGGCGGCCATCTGGTGCCGACCATCGCGTTTGGCGTGCCGGCCGGCGCCTCGATGGCGATCCTGCTCGGCGCCTTTTTGATGCACGGGCTGACGCCCGGTCCCGAGATGCTGACCAAGCATCTCGACCTGACCTATATGATCGTCTGGAGCCTGACACTGGCGCATGTCATCGGCGCCGTGATCTGTCTCGCTTGCAGCCGCTATCTGGCGCAGGTGTCGCGCATCCGGCCCGAGATCCTGTTGCCGGTCATCATCGCGCTGGTGTTCGTCGCCGCTTTCGAGGGCGAGCACGATTGGGGCGATCTTTATTCGCTGGCGTTTTTCGGCGTCATCGGCTGGATCATGAAACGGCTCGGCTGGCCGCGGCCGCCGATGGTGCTCGGCATCGTGGTCGGCGCGATCTTCGAACGTTATCTGTTCATTTCGACGCAGCTCTACGGCTGGCAATGGCTGCTGCGGCCCGCCGTGTTGGCTATACTCGCTTGCGTGGTCTGGGCGCTGTATCGGCCGATCTCGCATATTGTCGCGACGCTCGTCGCCGAGTTCCGCAATGTCGGCGGCCGCGGGGCGCGCTTTGGCGCCGCTCCCGCCTTCTCGCTCGCCGTCATTGTGCTGATCGTGGCCGCGATCCTGTCGTCCGGCGCCTGGCCGCGCGACGCCAAGCTCGTGCCGCTCACCGCCTGCGGCATGGCGCTGGTCGCCGCCGTACTCAATCTCGTGACGGAACTGTTCGGACCCGATCAAATCGCCGCCCATGCCGATTCAGGTCTGCAAGTCGGCCTGCCGTCCGGTCCGCTCGGCGTTGCGGACGCGGTGGCGCGCCGGCGGGCCACGATATTCTTCGCCTGGATGGCCGGCTTCATCGGCCTGGTGGCGCTGATCGGCTTCATCCCGGCGATTGCGCTGTTTGTCTTCGCCTATATGCGCTTCGGCTTCGGCGAGCCGTCGTCATCGTCGCTCGGCTTCGCGGCGGCGACGACGCTGCTCTGCACTATCGTCTTTCACTGGGCGCTGCAGGTCGCCTGGCCGCAATCGCTGTTGGGCGATCTGTTCCCGGCGCTGCGGGCCGCGACCCATATGGTGTGAGGCCGCGCCCTACGGTTTCAAGATCGCCACAGCTTTCTTGGTGATCTCCGGCGGCGTCTGATAGACCTCCTTGACCAGCGCTTCGAGGTCCTTGCCGCTGACCGGATTGATCTCGAATTTCCCCACTGCGGCGTCGTCCAGATAGGCCTTGTCGACCACGGTGTCGTCGAAGGCATGGCGCAGCGCCGCGACGCGATCGGCCGGCACGCCGGGCGGGCCGAGGAACGGCCGCCCCATCACCTGGCGCGCACAGAACAGTTTGAAGATCTGGCGCTGCTCGTCATTCTTGGCCAGATCCATGATCAGCGGCACGTCGGGCAGATCGGGATGCTTCGAAAGCGACATCTGTACCAGGACAACAATTTTCTTGCTGGCAATCCAGTCCGGCCGCGTCGCCTTGATGCTCGACCACGACCAGCCGCAGCGGCCCTGAACCTCGCCGCGCTCGAGCGCGAGGCTGACGTCATTGCCGCCCGGATAGCCGGTCACGATCTTGAACTTGGTGCCGAGCACCGCATTGACCATGGCGGGCAGCTGGTAGGTATCGTCGGCGGCGCCGGTCGAACCGACAGTCAGCGGCTTCGACAGCAAATCGTCGAATTTCGTCACTCCGGACGACTGCAGCGCGACGCAGACGCTGACCTCGTTATTGGCGCTGCCGATCCAGGAAAACTTCGAGGCATCGTATTTCGCGCCCGGCTCGTCGAGCAGCGGGTCGAAGGCGGCGCCGCGGCTGGTGGCGCCGATGACGCTGCCGTCGCGCGGCGCTGCGGTATAGAGATAATTGGCAAGCCGCAGGCTGCCGGCGCCCTCCATGTTCCTCGGCACCACGGTCGGATTGCCGGGGATATGCGCGCCGAGATGGCGCGCCAAAAGCCGCGCATAAAGGTCGTAGCCGCCGCCGACGCTATAGCCGATCTCGAGGTCGAGGGTTTTGCCAGCGTAGAATTCGGCCGGGCTCTCGGCGCTTGCGAAACTGCCCAGCGCCGCGACGGCGACAACAGCGGCGGCCAGCCGCACGATCATTGTGGTCGGTCTGACGGTCACACTTTCCCTCCCAGTGGCGCGGCATTCTAGGCCGTCGTTGCACAGCGGCTATCATGATAACGCGCGGCCGGTCCGCGACCAACGCGGCGGCGTGGCGCACGCTCCGCATTGCACGGGCTGGGGAAATCCCGTAATGACCGGGCCAAAGCCCAAGCCAGAGTCCAAGCCAGAGCCAACCATCAAGGAAGCGCGATGACCGGAATGTTGGAGCACGATACACCCGGGCTCGGTCACAACAAGCCGTCCGCCGAAGACTCAGACGAGATCAAACACGGCAAATGGGACCGCTGGGCGAAAAAGCGCACTTTCGTGCGCGCGCTCGAAGGCACCTACAGCCATCTTTACAAAAAGCTGCTCGAAGAGCCGCGGGTCTATTCGTCGAAGGATCATCCCTGGAAGGGGGGGCCTGCGATGTACGGCAAGCATGTCATCTCGCCGCAAGCCGTCAGCATCGTGCAGTCGATCGAATCGCACATCGAATGCTATGCGCCGCTCAATGCCGGCCAGAAGCACGGCCACCTCAACAGCGCGGTGTTTTACGTGCTCAAGGGTCACGGTCACGATGTCCATGACGGCCGCTACATGAAATGGGAAGCCGGCGACGTCATGCTGGTCGAGAACGGCTGCGTGCATCAGCATTTCAACGACGACGAAAAAGAATCCTGCATCCTCTTGGTGTTCAAAGCCAAACCGCTGTTTCTGTTCATGCACCTGTTGTTCCAGAAAATGGTGGAGTGGCCGACCGACAAGCTGCCCCCCGGCGTCGACGAATTCCATCCGCCGACCGATCTGTGAACACATCCCGTCATTGAAAACATCATGACCGCATTGGAAGAAAAAAAGGCCGCGCTCTCCGGCTCGAATTCGAGCCGCTTCCTGGAGGAAGCGGTCGCCGAATCGGAAAAATTCCGCGCCGAATACGCGACCCTGCCGAACATCATCAAGTCGAAGGACATGCCGTGGGAGCGCTCGCCCGACGGCTTGATCAAGCATCTGGTCAACAAGAAGATGCAGACGCGGGAATGCTGCATCGAAGCCCATATGCAATTCCTCAACGACGGCGAACGCTCCGGCAAGCACCGCCACATGTGGGAGGAATTGTTCTTCGTGGTCGAGGGCTCGGGCTACGATCTGCACTGGGACCTGAATTGGGATTGCCTGGAAGCTTTCGAGTGGAAATGGACCGAGACGCCGAAGAAATTCGAATGGACGCGCGGCGATTATGTCTACATTCCCCCGTTCACCATGCATCAGCACTTCGCCAATGCCGGGCAGGAGTGCCGCATCATCGTGATGAGCAACCGCATCGTCAAAGACATGGGCTTCGACTGGTACGATCAGGTCGAGCGCGCGCCGGGATTTTGAGGCCGGCGTCGCCGGGCGGGTAACGGAGGCGGACGAACCGGCGGCAATGGATTCGCTATCTTCCGAGGAGCCCGGTACCCGTAACGCGTCCGGTCGCCTGCGACGCGGCCGGTCGATGCGCGGCTATCTCGTGATCATGGTCGTCGCGATCCTGCTGCCGGTGGGCTTCTTCGCGGCCATCCTGTTCTCGCGCTATTACGACGCCGAGCTTCGGCGTATCGAGCAGAATCTGGAAAACGATGCGCGCCAATTGGCACAGGCCGTCGATCGCGACTTGCAAAGCCAGATCGTCACGCTCGAGACGCTGGCAACGGCCGGATCGGTGACGAAAAGCGACTATGCGAGCCTTTATATCAGCGCGATGAAGATCCACGATCTCGCCGGCGTCGATGTGCTGCTTCGCGATCGTTCGGGCCAGCAACTCCTGAATACCCGGTTGCCGTGGGGCGCACCGCTGCCGCGCGACGTCGCTGAGGGCGACGATCAGGTGGTGGCAACGAAGAAGCCGTATATCAGTGACGTTATCGTCGGCACTGTGGCGCGGCGGCCGATTTATTTCCTCACGGTTCCGATTCTGGCCGACAACGAGGTGAAGTATTTTCTTCATCTCAGTATCGACCTGCAGCGCCTCGTCGACATCCTCGATGAAACCATCGATCCCGGCCAAGTCGCCGGCGTTCTCGACCGCAACGACATGGTCATGGCGCGAACCGAAGATTTCCAGAACCGCGTCGGCAAACGCGCATCGGAGCGGTTCGTCGCCCAGGCGAAAGGCAACGTGGGCGGCTGGCTCGGCACCAATATTCAGGGTCAGATCATTCGAGTCGGTTATGCCCACTCGAAACTCGCCGGCTGGCTCGTCTGGGTCGGTGTGCCGGATGACGTCGTGCAGAGTTCACTTCGCGCAACGTTTTGGCGACTGAGCGCGCTCGGCTTGGCGCTGATTATCTTGACCTTCGGCGCGGCGTATTTCCTTGCCGGCAGGCTTGCGGGCGCGAGCGCCACGCTTGCCGCACAGGCAGCCGCCCTTGGCCGCGGCGAGGCCGTTCCGGTCACCGCCATCCCGGTGCGTGAACTCGACGATGTCGCCCGCGAGCTCGTCGCCGCCAGCGCGCGCCGCAAGGAGCTGGAACAACAACTGGTGCAGCGGGCGACGCAGGACAGCGAACGGCGATTTCAGATTTTGGTCGAGGGCGTCAGCGATTATGCGCTCTTCATGCTCGATCCGGACGGCAAGGTGACGAATTGGAATTCCGGCGCGAGGCGGATTCACGGCTACGCGGCCGACGAGATCGTCGGCCAGCATTTCTCCCGTTTCTATACGCCGGAAGACCGCGCCGACGGCGCTCCGGCGCGCGCGCTGTTGACCGCGATCAATGAGGGCAAGTTCGAAACCGAGGGCTGGCGGGTGCGCAAGGACGGCAGCCGATTTTGGGCGAGCATTGTCATCGACCGCATCGAGGATTCCAACGGCGAGTTGATCGGTTTGGCCAAGATCACCCGCGACATCACCGAGCGGCGCGAGGCGCAGCAGCGCCTCGAAGCGGCGCGCGAACAGCTCTATCAATCGCAAAAAATGGATGCGGTCGGGCAACTCACCGGCGGCGTGGCGCATGACTTCAACAATCTCCTGACCATCATCATCGGCAACCTGGATAACGCCAAGCGAACGCTGGCGAAGTGGCAGGACGGCGCCCAGGCGCGCCTGGCGCGAGCGATCGATCATGCGCTGGTCGGGGCCGAGCGGGCGGCGACCTTGACCGGGCACCTGCTCGCCTTTTCGCGACGGCAGCCGCTCGAACCGAAGCTCCTGGACGTAAACAAGCTTCTGACCCAGCTCTCGGTCTTTCTGAAGCCTACGCTGGGCGAGGCGGTCCAGCTCGAGACCGTCGGTGCCGGCGGTGTGTGGCAGGTCGAGGCTGATGCGGCGCAGTTGGAGACGGCGATCCTAAATCTCGCCGTCAATGCGCGCGACGCGATGCCCGACGGCGGTAAATTGACCATCGAGGCCGCCAATGTGCTGCTCGATGAGGACTATTGCGCGAAGAATGCCGAAGTAAAGCCCGGTCAATACGTCCAGGTCTCGGTCACGGACACTGGCGCGGGAATGGCCAAGGAAGTGCTGGCGCATGCCTTCGAGCCGTTCTTCACCACCAAAGAAACCGGCCAGGGCACCGGACTTGGGCTCAGCCAAGTCTATGGTTTCGTCAAGCAATCGGGCGGCAACGTCAAAATCTACAGCGAGCCCGGTCAGGGCACGACCGTGCATATCTATCTGCCGCGTGCTTACGCCAAATCCGCCGCGCCTGACGTGCAAAATGCCGGCGCCTCACCGCCAGCCTACGGCCAGGAAACCATTCTGGTGGTCGAAGACGACGGTGACGTGCGCGCCTTCATTTGCGCCACCCTGCTCGACCTGAATTATCACGTGTTGCAGGCGAGCGACGCGGCGTCGGCGCTCAACGTGCTCGACGGCGACGGTCCCATCGACCTGCTGCTGTCCGACGTCATCCTGCCGGGGCCGAACGGCCGCGAATTGGCCCGTGCCGCCTTGCTCAAGCGGCCGGACCTGAAAGTGCTGTTCATGACCGGATATTCGCGCAACGCCATCGTGCATCAAGGCCGGCTCGATGAGGGCGTGCAGCTTATCCAAAAGCCGCTGACCCAAGCGAGTCTCGCCGCCAAGATCCGCGACGTCCTCGATAAGCCAGCCGCGATGAAGATCGGCTGAGCCGCGAAATTGCCGCGACCCGCGGCCGCGCTATTTTTTCTCGATGCCGGCGCGGTCGATCACCGCGGCCCATTGTTTGACGTCGTCTTGGAATTGCTGATCCATCTCCGCCGGCGTGCTGGCTCTGGAATCGATGCCGAGCGCGAGGAGCTTTTGTTTGACATCCGGATCGGCCAGTACCTCGTGCAACGCCTTGTTCAGCGTATCGATGGCGTCCTGCGGCGTCCCCACTTTGGCATAGAGCGAGTTCCACGACGCGGCGTGAAAGCCCTTGACCCCCTGGTCGCTCGCGGTCGCCACATTGGGCAGCGCCGGTGACGGCTTTGGCCCGGCCCAGGCGACGGCGCGGAGCTGGCCGCTGTCGAGGCCCGACTTCAGCGCCGCGTAGAAATCGATCACCATCTGGACGTCGTCGCGCAGCAGGGCCACCACCGTATCGGGCGTGGTTTTGAACGGGATGATCACGAAATCGATGCCGCTCGCCTGCTTGAAATAATTGGCGGTGAGATTCTGCACGCCGCCCGCACTGATGGTGCCGACATTGAGCGCGCCCGGCTTGGCGCGCGCGGCGGCGAGAAAATCGCCGAGATTCTGAAACGACGATTTGGCATTGACCGCCATCAGGCAGTCGAAATAGCCGAGCGACGAGATCGGCACCAAAGCCTTGATGTCGAGCGGAAACTCTTTGTATTGCGGCACCGAACTGGCGATGCCGCCGGTGACCAGCAACAGCGTATAGCCGTCGGGCGAGGCATTGAGCACCGTGCGGCCGGCGACGAGCCCGTCCGGGCTCGGCATGTTCTCAATGAAAAAGCGTTGGCCGAACTTGTCGCTGAGCTTGTCGGCGATGATCCGCGCCGAGATATCGCCGACACCGCCGGGTCCGAGCGGCAGAATGAGACGCACCGGCCGGCTCGGATAGCCCTCCGCCAAGGCGCTGCGGCCGAGCATGGCGCCGCCGAACGCGGCGGCTGACAGGATGACGCCACGCCGGGTGGCCGAGCGGTGCAACATTGCGGTTTCCTCCATTTCGCGCCGGGCATGCTTATCACGATGCCACCGCCGCGGCGGCGGCATAATTGCCGCATGTGCCATGCGATTTGTCATTGATCTAACTCAAGAATTCGGCCGGCTCCGGCCCCGCAAGCGGGCTCCGGGAGAGCCCCGGTGAGGCTGCATAACCGCGTCGCCAAGGCGGGCGCCGACCGCTAAGATGGCCCGCGCCTGGCTACGCCCTCGGTCGGGCGCGAAAGCCGCCACCGTGGCGCTTGATCGGGAAAAGCATGTCCATATCCTTGATGACGTCGCGCCGTTTCGCGCCCTTGTTTTGGTGCCAGTTCTTTGCGGCCTTCGGCGACAATTTTCTCAAGACGGCGCTCGGCTTCCTGATCGTGTTCCAGATTTCCGAGGATAATTCCGCGGCTCTGGTTCAACTCGCCAGTGCCATTTTCATCGCGCCGTATTTTTTCCTGTCCGGTCTCGGCGGCGAACTCGCGGACCGGCACGACAAGGCCTTGGTCGCGCAGCGCGTCAAGCTCACCGAGATCGCCGCCGCCGCTGTCGCGGTTACGGGTTTTGCTTTTCACTCGGTCGTTATTCTTTTTGTCGCGCTGTTCATGTTTGGAACGCTCGGCGCGCTGTTCGGACCGGTCAAATACGGCATGCTGCCCGATCAGCTCAAGCGCGAGGAACTGCCGTCCGGCAACGCGCTGATCGAAGGCGGCACCTTTCTTGCCATTCTGTTCGGCACCATCGTCGCCGGCATTGCCGCCAACGGCAACAGCAGCCCCATCCATTTCGCCTGGCTGATGCTCGTCACCGCGCTCGTGAGCTGGCTCGCGAGCCTGTTGATCCCGAAGACCGGCGAAGGCGCGCCCGGGCTGACGATCAATCGCAACATCCTGGTCTCGACCTTCGATCTCATCAAGGAACTGCGCGCCGACCCGCGGCTGTGGTGGGGCGGCTTGGTCGCGAGCTGGTTCTGGCTCGCGGGCGCCGTCGTCATGTCGCTGCTTTTGCCGCTGGTGCAATCGAGCATTGGCGGCACGGAGGCGGTCGTCACCGTTTTCCTGACGATTTTTTCGGTGGCTGTCGCGGTCGGCTCCGGTCTTGCCGCCTGGCTTGCGGCCGGACGGATCGTCATCCTGCCGACATTGGTCGGCGCCGTGCTGCTCGGCCTGTTTTCGATCGATCTCGGCTGGACCGCCCATGGGTTTGCACATTCGGGGTTTGCACATTCGGGGTTTGCACATCCGGTCGAGCCGCTGGGCATCGCCGATTTCCTTGCATCGCCGGGCGGGATTCACATCGTGATCGATCTTGCCGGGCTAGCGATCGCCGGCGGCCTGTTCATCGTGCCGACTTTTGCGGCCGTCCAGGCCTGGGCCGGCGCCGACCGGCGCGCCCGTGTCATCGCGGCCGTCAACGTGCTCAACGCCGCCTTCATGACCGTCGGAGCGGTGGTGTTTGCCGCCCTGCAAAAGGGGGCAGGGCTCAGCGTGCCGATGAGCTTTGTGCTGCTTGGGGTTGCCACGCTTGTGGTTGCCGTCGTCATCGGCCGCACCATGCCGACCAACTGGCTGAACGATTTCCTCTCGATCATTTTCCGCGCTTTCTTCCGGCTCGAGGTCAAAGGCATCGAAAACATCGACAAGGCCGGCCACAACGCCATCATTGCGCTCAATCACACGAGTTTCCTCGATGCGCCGCTCGCGGTCTCGATCCTGCCGAAGCGGCCGGTGTTCGCCATCGATGTCGCGATGTCGAAGCATTGGTGGATCCAGCCATTTCTCAAATTCATCCGCACCATGGCGCTCGATCCGCTGCGGCCGTTTTCCGTCCGCGACCTCATCAATGCGGTGCGCGACGGCAACATGATGGTGATCTTTCCGGAAGGCCGCATCACCCTCACCGGCAGCCTGATGAAGGTCTACGATGGCGCGGCGATGATCGCCGACAAATCCGACGCGATGGTGGTTCCGGTGCGCATCGACGGATGTGAGGCGACCATCTTCAGCCGGCTGAAAAGCACGCAAGTGCGGCGCCGGCTGTTTCCCAAGATCACCGTCACGGTGCTCGAACCGGTGAAATTTACCGTCGACCCGGAACTCAAAGGCCGCAAGCGTCGGCAGGCCGCCGGCGCGGCGCTCTACACCATCATGTCGGATATGATCTTCCGCACCACGCCGACCGATCGTACCGTGATCGAGGCGCTGATCGAAGCGGCCAAAAAACACGGCCCGAACTGGCTCGCTGTGGAAGATCCGGTGAGCGGCAAGCTGACTTACAAGCGGCTGCTCACCGCGGCGGCGGTGCTCGGGCGCAAACTCATGCCGCTGGCGCTCGAAGGCCGTGCGCTGGGCGTCATGCTGCCGACCTCGAACGGCGGGGTCGTCACTTTGTTTGCGGTGATGTCGGCCGGACGGGTGCCGGCGATGATCAATTTCAGTGCCGGTGCGGCCAATATTCTGGGCGCCTGCCGTGCCGCCGAGATCGATACCATCCTGACATCGCGCGCCTTTGTCGAGAAGGGCCGGCTCGACCACCTGGTTGCGCAGATCGAGAAGCAGATCCGCATCATCTATCTGGAGGACATTCGCAAGACGGTGGGGAAGATCGACAAGCTTCGCGGCGCGCTCGGATGGAAGAAGCCGCTGGTCGCGCGGAAGCCCGACGATTGGGCGGTGATCCTGTTCACCTCGGGCACCGAAGGCCTGCCCAAGGGCGTCGTGCTGTCGCACCGCAATGTGTTGAACAACGTCGCCCAAGTCGCCGCCCGCATCGAATTCGGGCGCGAGGATATATTGTTCAACGCAATGCCGATCTTTCACTCGTTCGGCTTCACCGGCGGTGTGGTGCTGCCGCTCGTTTCCGGCGTCTCGACCTATCTTTATCCGTCGCCGCTGCATTATCGGACGGTGCCGGAACTCGTGTACGGCGTCTGTGCCACGGCGATATTCGGCACCGATACGTTCCTCAACGGCTATGCGCGCATGGCCAATCCGTACGACTTCCGTTCGTTGCGCTACATTATTTCCGGCGCCGAACCGGTTAAGCATTCGACGCGCCACATCTATCTGGAAAAATTCGGCCTGCGCATCCTCGAAGGTTACGGCGTAACCGAATGCTCGCCGGTGATGGCGCTCAACACGCCGATGTTCAATAAATTCGGCACCGTCGGCAGGCTTTTGCCCGGCATGGAAACAAAGCTCGAAAAGGTCGAGGGCGTCGACGAAGGCGGCCGGCTCTATGTCAGGGGGCCGAACATCATGCTCGGCTATCTTCGCGCCGACAAGCCGGGCGTGCTGGAAGCGCCGCCCGAGGGTTGGCACGACACCGGCGACATCGTCGCTATCGACGATCAGGGCTTCGTCGCCATCAAGGGCCGCGCCAAGCGCTTCGCCAAGGTCGGCGGCGAGATGATCTCGCTCGCCGCGGTGGAGATGCTGGCGGCCGAGTTGTGGCCGAATTACGTGACCGCGGTGTCGGCGGTGCCCGACGCGCGCAAGGGCGAGCGCCTGATCATGGTGACCGACAAGCACGGCGCGACGCGCTCGGATTTCATGGTTTACGCCCGCAGCAAGCACGCCTCCGAGCTGATGCTGCCGGCCGAGATCATCGTGCTCGACAAGATGCCGATGCTCGGCTCCGGCAAGGTCGATCAATTGGCGATCGACAAATTCGTCCGCGAGCAGGCCGCGGCGAAGGCGGCTGCGGCGGAGTGAGGCTAGCCGCGCCGGCGCCTCCGGCCGCGCATCGCTTGCGCGAAGTCTTTATTTTTGCAACCGCTGTGGCTAACCTCGGATCGGCACCCACAGCCCGAGGACCAGCTCATGCCGGCCAACAAGATCATGGTCATCCGTCACGCCGAGAAGCCGAGCGACGACGGTACAATTCAAGGCGTGGACGCTGCCGGGAACGCGAACAAGGAAGAGCTCATCGTGCGCGGCTGGCAGCGCAGCGGCGCGCTGGTCCGCTTGTTCGATCCTCGCGATGGCAAGTTTGTCGATCCCCACTTGGCGGTGCCGAAAACGGTCTTCGCTTCCGAGGTGGGCAAGCACAGCAACAGCCTCCGGCCCAAGCACACCGTGCTTGAGCTGGCAAACGAACTAAAACTGAATCTCAATCTGGACTTTAAGAAAGGTGACGAGGCGGCACTCGTCGACGCTGCAGTCGCCGCCACAGGACCGGTGCTCATCGCCTGGGAACATGAAGACATCGCGCCGACCATCGTCAATGCCATCGTCGGCAACGACACGACCTGTCCGCAAAAATGGCCGGGCGACCGCTTCGATATGGTCTGGGTGTTCGATCGCGATCCGTCTGGAACGGGCTGGGATTTTTCCCAGGTGCCGCAATTGCTGCTCGTGGGCGACAGCAAAGAGCCGATCGCGTAACACCTCGGCCGTGTCGAAACCGGCTCGACGGGTATCAGCCGTTTCGCAGCACTTTGCCGGCTTTTGCCGCGCCGTTGGTGACCACACTGAAATCGCCGGACTTTGTGCTGCCGTCGGCAATTGCGAAGCCTTCGGCGCTCAATCCGCGCCGCAGCAGTTCGCGTACCGCCGCAGCGCGGCTCGGCATGTGCTTGTTGAATCGCCAACTGTCGACGGCGGTGAGTTCGCCCTTGGTGAGCATGATTTGCAGGCGTTCGCCCCGAGGATCGGAAGGCATGGCAATATCTCCCCTTGCTCAGTCCGCTAAACTTACTCAATCTTAGCGGTTGATGCAAGATACAAAAATTGCACAACGCTAGCAAGTATTCATTGAAGCTAAAATTGCGTTCTTCACGCCGTCACAGCAATCATCATGTCTTCGGCCAGTTGAATAAGAAGTACTTGTTGTATCCCATAAGTTAAAAGCGCACGATTTGGGCAATGTATTACTCGAGTTGATCTTGTCGTTGCACGCTTTGCCGATTTCACATGGTCAGATCCTTGGCGGGCCGATCGCCACAAATGGCAGAGCGATCCGCTCGGCGTTCAATTCGAAATCCGGTTCCCTCTCGAGAGGTTGGACAAGTCATGACGGAGCGCGAAAAGCGGCCGCTTAAACTCGTCGAGACGCCGCGCGTCGGACATGTGCTGAATGCTCCGCCGACCCTGATCGCGAGCACCCACACGATTGATTACACCTGCGGACACTGCGGTGCCGTCCTGCTGCATGCCGACGACGGGCAGGTACATGGACTGCTCATCCGCTGCAGCGATTGCGGGTCGTACAACGCGACTGAGTGACCAGTCCTCAGCCGGAGCTGCGACTAGGGCGTGGACTCATTAACGCGCAGCCATAGCCTGATGGATGCAAGCTGGATGAAAGCGAGATAATTCGCCGCGAGCTTGTCGTAGCGTGTCGCGATCCGCCGACACTGCTTTATCTTATTGAAGAACCGCTCGACCAAGTTCCGGGCGCGGTAGAGATAAGGGCTGAAGCAGATTGGCTCGGTGCGATTGCATCTTGGTGGAATGTTGGCCCAGACGCCCCTCTCGGCGGCAAGGGCTCTGATCCAGTCAGCATCATAACCACGATCGGCCAGCAGCATTGTTCCCGACTTCAGGCGAGACAAGAGTTTGCCTGCGAGCCGGCTGTCGTGCGTCTCACCGGCTGTCAGCGCGAGCCGGATCGGCAGGCCGTTAGTATCGACCAGCGCGTGAATCTTGCTGGTCAAACCGCCGCGTGATCGGCCCATGGATTGTCTCTTGTTCCGCGCGATGCAGGCGGCGTGCTGATGCACGCGGATAATCGACGTGTCGATCATTTGCACGGCTGCGTCATGCGGGGCGGCTAGCGCATTCATAATCCCGCTCCAGACGCCCGCCCGTCGCCAGCGCACGAAGCGATTGTAGCAGGTGGTGTACGGGCCAAAGTTGTCCGGCAGATCGCGCCACCGCGCACCCGAACGCAGAACCCAAAGGATGCCGTTGAGCACGCGCCGGTCATTCACGCGCGGAACACCGCGCGGCTTGTTCGGCAGGAATGGCTTGATGGTCACCCATTCATAGTCGGTGAGTTCGTAGCGCATGATTCAAGGCTCCTATTTTGGGACCTTGAATCACAGCCGGTGCAATCCCATCAACGGCGAACCGGGATGCCCCAGCGTCGCATTGTAGCGTTCGCCGCGACGCACCATTTTTGGTCGCTCTTGGGGTAAGAGCGGACAAACGTCAATTTTGGCCCGCACCGGCAATGACGTGAATGACCCAAAGGTGACATCGAGACATGGGGTGGATCGCTTGAATCTCAATGCTATTCAAATTCATCCACTCTATAAAAATGGCCGTACAAGCGTTTGCCCTTAGGGAAAGGCGTTGCGCCGAACATAGTTCTGGCCTGCCAAATGCTCGGTCGTTCAGAAGGCTCAAGGCCAATAGCATCGCTCTCATCATAAACGAGATCTATGAAATGATTACCGTTGATGACCAAGCCGGACGATACGTCCCTGCTGTCGATCACTGCGAATTTTGGTCCGCTTGAGAGTGAATTGCTCGCCGCGAGCGCTTCGAAACGGGTGTGGTTGGCAATCACATACCATAGCCACGGATCGAAGAACGGCGCATTCCAGATCACCACATAACAAATCGGGATGACCGCAATCGCGAGAAGGCTACTCGCCATCCGCCTAAAGTGACGATGCCATAGAGCGATGCCGGCAGAGATCAACAAACCCACGGCGAAGAATGCGAGCGCCAGAGCGATGAGCGCAAAACTTTCGAAAAGTGGGCGTATTGCACTTTGAAACGAACCGTTAGAGCCATGCGGCCAAAGTAGACCACTGGCACCAAGCGGCAAGAAGTCGATCATCCGTGGACTAAACGCAGACACCGCACTGCATGCGCAGGCAATCCAGATTCGGCGAGTTCCCCATCGATCTGATGGCTGATGCAATGAAGCCGTGGCTGCGCTTAGCTCGATCATCGGCAAGGACTCCTTGGAGCCACCTCTGTCGATCAAGACGGTCCTTAAGCCGCCCCAGTTAACGGGCTCTTTCACTTCCGGGCTTGGCCCTTGGCTGCTGCGCCAGACGGCCACCGCAGCTTTCGGGGGCGAAGCGGACACGCCACCTATCCGAACCGCGCGTCAGCTAAGCATTCAGGGGCTTGGCGCAGTCAGGGCAAATAGTAACCGAACCTGGCCGACCCGCTCTACGCAAAAAGCCTCCCCCAAGGAAGGATATATTTTCGACCGCATACGCTGCACGTAAGGGTTTGCGCCATAACATCGCACTCCGAGGCCGCCTCAGTTGGCGGCCTTTTTCATAGCATCGGAAGCGCAATGTCGCCTATTGGCCCTTCGCGACCGATCTGGGTGCGGTAAATTCCGGTCGCTATCGGAGGCACAGCGGACATTAGGCGCACTGACACAGCGACTTTTCGGTAGCGAGTGACCCGACCGCATGATTAAGCGATAACATCCAAATTCCCGCTGCTACGAAGACCAATGAGCCAAGACCGAGCAAAACACTTTTCTTTCTGCTGAGTTCAATTATTGTTTGGTCTGGCGTTTTCATGGTGCTTCATTTATCTGAGTTCAACCGTTGCCGTAGTTTTCCAGATAGAATTACGGCATCCTACGCTCAGGCATAAAGCCGGGGAGGGAGCTTAGTGCCGTGCCTGCGGTGTTGCAAAATTTCATCGTGACAGCCCGTCGATGCCGCTTATCGGCAATAATTCGCGATGTCGCTATAGCGGATGATGGTCACTCCGGCGAGCACTGCAAACCATCCGACGAACCCAATAATGGCTCCGTAAACCATGCATGCCCCCAGCGGCGCGCGAATGAACCCGAGGGTCACGATCGGCGCATCGAAGATCGCAAGGCTTTGACGAAAACGTTGCTCCGCCTTTTTCGGATAAATCATGAGGCCTATTAGAAGTGTCAGGCTCATTGCGCCGGGCACAAGAAAACCTGCGCCCTCATTTTGAAATGAACCCAGGTGTTCCAAAGCGGCGCATTTGCTGTTTCCGGCGATGAGCGTGGTCAAATAGCTCATTGTGACCGTGACAATGGTCAAAATTACCAGTACCCCCTTCCAGACCAGTATGAGGCGTCCGAGCTCATCAAGATGGCGTGTCGTTTGTTCTGACATATTCTTTTACCCGCAAGTGCTGCAAACGGGCCGGCCTGAAAGCCGATCGCTCACGCTGAGCGTCTCAGGTCGGACGCGGCAACTTACACACCCAGCCGGTGTCGGGCGTCCATCGCCCACTATAGCAGTGACTGCGTTTGCTGATGTAATCAGCGAGGGCCACACCGAGGAGGCCAATCACGGCGCCGATTATCATTCGTTTCATCTGAGGTGATATGTCGGACATTTTCACGCAATTTTCCGATCCGTTTCTATAGACACTGTCCTAATTCTGGCGTTTCTGTCCCAAATTCCTAATTTTTAGTACGCGGATTGCCGGCGCTCCATTTCCATATTTGCCGCGCAAGGAGAGCGGACCACAAAATGCCCATAAGTGCCATCCAGCTAAGCGCCAGCGGCAAAAGCCACGGATTAGGCTGAGGCGCAACGGTGAAAATGCTGAGCAGGCCGATCAACGCTAGTGGATAACGATATTATTGCAGCGGTGCAGTGGTCGCTATTGTGCAGGTTTTCGGACGCCGGCAATCGCGGATCAATCGACACACGCGGGCGGCCGGCGTCGGAAAAGCGCCAAGGCAGGAAATCGCGGTTGGTCGTTCAGCGGCGGTGCGGCGTGCGCTATGGGG
>JBAPUM010000018.1:0-23682 GCA_049282655.1 Xanthobacteraceae bacterium | reverse complement strand
GACCGGGATGGACGTACCTCTGGTGGAGCAGTTGTGGCGCCAGCCGCAGTGCTGCGTAGCTATGTACGGACGGGATAACCGCTGAAGGCATCTAAGCGGGAAACCCACCTCGAAACGAGTTCTCCCTTGAGAGCCGTGGTAGACCACCACGTTGATAGGCCGGGTGTGTAAGCGCGGTGACGCGTTCAGCTTACCGGTACTAATCGCTCGAATGGCTTGATCGTTCTCATTTTCAGTGCCCATCGCTCGACACGTTCGAGCATGGCGAGAAAAACCAGACAGCTTGCTTCAATGTTCCGTTTTTCGCCGACCTGGTGGTCATAGCGGGGAGCCTATACCCGATCCCATCCCGAACTCGGCCGTCAAATTCCCCTGCGCCGATGGTACTAAGTCTCAAGGCTTGGAAGAGTAGGTCGCCGCCAGGTCTGCCAAGAACGGAACATCCTCATCACGATCAGAAAATTCTCATCACGAACAAACAGACAAAAGCCCCGCGGTTTTCCGCGGGGCTTTTTAGTCATCTTTGCGCAATTGTCCCGGGTGCGACCCGATGCAACGCCTCTACGGCCGTTGTCGAAGCCTCGCTAGCATCGCCGGAATGGCGTGATGAATTGCTCCCCTCTGGCAGCTCACTTCGTATCCCCGCGCCACACATTCGAATATCGAGTCGTGGAACGCGAGAATGTAGTGATGCAATGTCGCAAAAGCCCCCGGCTGATGATGGGGGTGAACCGAGTTCATCCGCTCAAGCTGACGAATCCACGACGAGTGGAGAACCTAGGCGGCGGAGTAAGGACGTAAGCCGCGGCGAGCAAGAGGATGCCCGGCAAATGCCTCGTCATTCGGCGCGCCGAAATACATCGCTCGAACGCTCCGAAAGGACACGATAGCAGTCGGCTCGTCGCTTGTTTCGGCGTCGACGACCCTAACCGATTTTCCGTCCCAGGGGGGCTGTTCGTAGTAGGCGATCACGGCGGTGTTCTCGTCGGAAAGAACGAGCGGAATTGGTGCGCCAGTGCTCGACTGGGGGATATCGTCCAGTGTTCTCACTGTATCGTCGCGATCAATCGTATACATGCGTCCCTCGGTACCGTCGGTGATGACTTGAGCCTTCGCATTGCTTATGCCGCGAGTTTAGACTGCCAACCTGTTCCAAGTGGTTTTGGACTGATGATAACCAATATTCACGTGGTGCGCGTGGCTATGGACCTGCCGCTTCACTGCCGATGCGGTTATGTGCGCGGACTGGCGAGTAAGGTTTCACCATCCACGGGCTGCCGCTTCGTCTGTTACTGCAAAGACTGCCAGGCCTTCGCGCGTTTCCTCAAGCGCGCGGACGTGCTCGATCCAGCCGGCGGCACCGATATCTTCCAGATGCCGCCGGGGCACGTAACGCTCACCGCGGGTACGGATGCCGTGCGGTGCTTGCGCCTTTCCGACAAGGGCGTGTTGCGCTGGTATGCGGATTGTTGCCGGACCCCGATCGCCAACTCGGCGGGTCCCGGCTTTCCGATGATCGGCGTCATCCATTCTTTCGTGGACTACGAGTTCCTGGATGATTTGGTGGAAAGCGCTAACCGGGACCCGGTGCTCGGCCCACGGCTTTGCCGGATCTACGAAGGCTCAGCTGTCGGGCCGTTGCCGCCGAACGCCCCGCCGCCGCTCGCCATTTTCGTCCGTCGTGCTTCAAGGATGCTCGGCTGGTGGCTGCGCGGGCTCGGCCGGCCGAACCCGTTCTTCGACGATCGCACCAAGGCTCCGCTGTCGGCGCCGCTCCTACTTATGCCAAACCAGCGCGCCGCGCTTTGACTGGCGCCGCCTCACACCAGATGATAATCGCCGCCGGCGTCGAGGGCGCGGCCAAGCGATTGCTCGGCGGCGCTGAACGAATCCATGAATTCGCGCAGCTCGACGATTTTGCCGTCGCGGAATTTCAGGAAATGGGCAAGCGACAGCTGGACCGAGCGGCCGGTGCGGCGATTGATGACGCGGATGAACAGCATCACGGCGGCCTCCTCGGCCTCGAGCACCTTCGACACCGGCTCGTAGCTGATGAATTCCAGCTCCTCGTGAATCTCCTTAAAGGCTTCGGCGATGGCTAATTTGCCGCGGCGATGGCCGAGGAAGGGAAACAGATGCGCCGGCGTATGGCTGATGAACTCGGCCTTGTCGTCAAAACTATTGAGCACAAAATCGAGCTGGCCGCGCTTGAAGGCCGCATAGAGGGTATCGAGTCGCTCACGGAGGGCTTGGGTCATCGTCTGCTCGTTATTGATGAATTGAAGGGGAAATCGCGGCGTCCGCCTAATGGGCGAGCGCGTCGTGGCCCCAAAGGCATCCACGACTGCGATCACGGCCTCACTGCGAGGTGAAACGGCGGTAAATTGCGACATCCGGAGCCGCCGGCGGGAATTCCCGCCCGGTGCCGCCGCTCCGATGCCCGTGCGACCTAAGATTGAATTCCGGCAAAATAAAGCCCGCCGCTGCCGGGGCGGCTTTTCCTTTTGTGGATGACCCGGCGAAGCGTAAGACAGCCCGATGTCGTCTCCTGCCGATCCTCGCCTCTATCGCCCCCATGTCGCGCGCAACCGCGAGCCGATCCTCGACGTGTTGCGGCGTGTGCTGCCGGCGCAGGGCCTGGTGCTCGAAGTGGCGAGCGGCAGCGGCGAGCATGCGGCGTATTTTGCCCAACATCTGCCTACGCTGTCGTGGCAGCCGAGCGATCCGGATCCGGCGGCGCTCGCCAGCATCGCGGCGCACCGCGCGGCCGCGGGCGTGCCCAACCTCTTGGCGCCGCTTCATCTCGATGTGACGTCGGCGCCATGGCCGGTCGAACGCGCCGATGCGATCGTGTGCAATAATATGATTCATATTTCGCCCTGGGCGGCGACCGAGGGCCTCTTGGCCGGCGCCGGGCGCGTGCTGAGCGCAGAAGGCGTTTTGTATCTCTATGGTCCGTACCGGATCGACGGCCGCCACACCGCGCCGAGCAACGAAGCCTTCGACGCGAGCCTGCGCGCACAAAACCCGCTCTGGGGCGTGCGCGATCTCGCCGAGGTCAGCGCTCTTGCCGGACGCCACGGCCTCGTCTTGGCCGAGACCGTCGCCATGCCGGCCGATAATCTCAGCGTCGTTTTCCGCGGCGCGCGATGATGCAGCGCGGAATTGCGCAGGCAGTTTTAACAATCGTAACGCCAACTTGACTCGCCCGCTGGCGGCAGTGAACCATGCCGCACGGCGAGGGAGAGCGACGCATGTGGGCAGTGGCGACGGCGCGTATCGGCGGCAAGGCAACGCCATGTCTGCGCCTGCGCGGCCGGCTTTATCCGTTCCCGTCGCTCGCCACCGGTCTGCCGGAAACCGCCTCTGGCCTGTTCGCCGATTGGGCCGCCGCCACCGCGCGCTTCGATCGCATCGTCGGCGAGATCGAACTCGGCAAGCGGCGGCCAATGTGGGTGAACGAAGTCGGCGCCGAACTCCTGGCGCCGTTGCTCTATCCGGGCAAAATCCTCTGCGCGGGGGCTAACTACTACGACCATATGGCCGAGATGGGTTTTCCCGGCGTCAAAAAGGAAACCCAGCGGCTGTTCTTTTTCCTCAAAGCGCCGCACAACGCCGTGGTCGGGCCCGGCCCGACGGTCGTCATGCCGCGCGGCACCCAAAAATACGATTGGGAGATCGAGCTCGCCGCGGTGATCGGCAAGACCGCTCGCCATGTCACGCCCCAACAGGCGCTCGAGCATGTCGCCGGCTACACGGTCGGCATCGACATGTCGGCGCGCGACTTCAATCAGGCGCCCGATCAGTTCTACAAATTCGATTGGGTCGCGGGTAAAGCCACCGATACCGGCTGTCCGCTCGGGCCGTGGATCGTGCCGGCCTCAGCGATCTCCGATCCGCAGAACGTGGCGCTGAAACTTTCGGTCAACGGCGACGTCAAGCAGGACAGCAATACCGACAAGATGATCTATTCGGTCGCCGAACAGATAGCACGCGCCTCGGAGATCATGACGCTCGACCCCGGCGACGTTATTTTGACCGGTACGCCGGCCGGCGTCGGCGTGCCGAAGGGCACGTTTCTGAAAGTGGGCGACCGCATCGATGCCGAGATCGCCGGCATCGGCACGCTCTCAGTCACGATCGCGAAAGAAGCCTAGGAAGAAGCAAGCCCGAGCAAACTCGCGCCGATCGGCGGCGGCAGGAGAGAGACAACCATGACGACGCGTAGAAAATTCGTGGCCGGCGCTTTGGCCGGCACAGTCCTCGGCACGCCCTTCGCAAAGCCGCTCGGCATGATCGGCCGCGCCAAGGCCCAGTCGGGGATACAGATCCGCATTTCGACTGCGGCGCCGCCGTCGGATTTTCTCAACAAGGCGCTCGATCAACTCAAGGCCGATGTCGACGCAGCCGGCGTCGGTCTTGATGTCAGCGTGCATCCGGCCTCGACGCTGTTCAAGCAGGGCACGGAAGTGCCGGCGATCCAGCGCGGCAATCTCGAAATGAGCACCATGAACACCTTCGAGGTGGCGCAGCAGATTCCGGAACTGGGTTATTTCGATCGCGGCTATCTGATGCGCGATTACGACCATCTGCGGCGGGTATTCGATGGGCCGATCGGCGAGGATTACCGCAAGGCCGTGTCGGCGAAAATGGGCATCAGTATCCTGGCGACGCATTATCTCGGCACCCGCCAGGTCAATCTGCGGCAGAAACGCGCCGTGAAAACCCCGGCCGATCTCGCCGGTGTGAAAATGCGCATGGCAGCCGGCCCGGAATGGCTGCTGCTCGGCCGTGCGCTCGGCGTCACTGCCGTGCCGCTCGGCATGCCGGAGGTTTATCTCGCCTTGAAGACCGGGACGATGGACGGCCAGGAAAACCCGCTGTCGATCCTCAACGCGGCGAAATTCTACGAAGTGACCGAGCAAGTGGTGTTGACCGCGCACATGATCCAGCCGGTGTTCTTCGCGCTGGCGCAGCCGGTGTGGGACAAGCTCGATGCCGCGCAAAAAAAGGCGCTCGGCGATGCGGCGCAAAAGACGGCGAAATCCGGCAGCGAAGCGCGCCTAGCCGACGAGACGGCGATCGTCGCCGCGCTGAAGACCCGAGGCCTTTCGGTCGACACCGTCGATCTCACATCGTTCCGCGACCAGGCGGATCGCGTCTATGGCGAGGCGGATCTCGCCAAGGCCTGGGATCAAGCCGGCTTGCAGCGTGTGCTCAAGGCGTAACGGCGGCAATGGCTGAGGCGCCCGACCGGCCTGCCGCGACCGTCCTTTCCCGGCCGATTTTGTCAACGTTGCGTCAGGGCGCCGACTGGACCGCCTGTGCGATGTTCGCCGCCGTATTTCTCATCTTCAACTACAAGATCTTCACCCGCTATTTCGAACACGACGAGGCGGTCTGGGCCGACGAAGTTTTGGTGATCCTGTTCGTCTGGATCGTATTCTGGGCCAACGCCTTTTTGCTGCGCGACAGGGAACAGATCAGCTTCGACCTGTTCTATCGGCTGCTGCCACCTTCGGCCAAGCGCGTGGTTGCCGTAACGCGCGCCGTGCTCATCGGCGGCGTTTTCGCTTGGGCGCTGCCGGGATCGCTCGGCTACATCCGGTTTTTGTGGCGCGAGCACACGCCGGTGCTGAACCTGCCGCTCGACGTCGTCTATTCGTGCTTCGGCGTGTTTCTCGTCGCCGTCATCCTGCGCGCCGCGATGAGCGCGGCGAGACTTGTCGGGGCGCGCTGGCGCGAGGAAATCTGACAGCGGGCAAGTCTAACAGCGGGGACGGTGGTGTCGTACGGCTTGTGGGTTCTCCTTGGCGTCTTCACGCTCGCCGCCGTGCTTGGGGCGCCGCTTGGGCTGTCGATGCTGGCCGCGGGCTTCGTCTATTTGATGTCCACCCATCAGGACCCAGGCCTCGTCGTCGACCAGACGATGAACGGGCTCTACAACAGTTATCTGCTGATTGCCGTGCCGATGTTCATTTTCGTCGCCAATATCATGAATGCGAGCGGCGTGATCGAGCGGCTGCTGGCGTTCGGCTCAGCGATGGTCGGCCATCTGCCGGGCGGGCTCGCCCAGGTCAATGTCGTGACCAATCTGGTGTTCTCCGGCATGAGCGGCAGCGCGGTCGCCGACGCCTCGGGCCCGGGCCTCATCGTCGCGCGCATGATGACGAAGAACGGCCGCTACCCGCGCGGCTTTGCGGCCGCAACCTCGGTGGTGTCGGCGACGCTCGGGCCGCTGATGCCGACCTCGATCCCGATGATCTTCTATGCGCTGATCGCCAACGCCTCGGTGGGAGCGATGTTCATCGGCGGGCTCGTTCCGGCGGGCCTCATGGCGGCCTCGATGATGCTCGTCATCGCCATCGTGGCGCGCCGGCGCGGCTTTCCGCGCGAGCCGCGCACGAGCTGGGCGCAAACGCCCGCTATCTTCGGCCGCGCCATTCCGGCGCTCGCGCTGCCCGGCATCCTGCTCGGCTTGATCTATTCCGGCATCACCACGCCGACCGAAGCCGCCGCGATCGCCGCGACCTATGCGCTCGTGCTCGCGCTCGTCGTCTATCGCACACTGCGGCTTGCCGAATTGCGCGTGGTGATCTCCGACACGGTGCGGACCACCGCCATGATCGCGCTGATCATGTCGGGCGCCTTCGTGTTCAATTACGCGGTGGCGAACGAGGGCGTGCCGCAACTCATCCAGCGCACTTTCCTCGGTTGGAACCTGTCGGCAACAGGATTTCTGCTGTGCGTCGACCTCTTGATGCTGCTGCTCGCCGTCGTGCTCGACGAGGTCACGATCCTGCTCGTCATCGTGCCGTTGTTGGTGCCGATCGCGCAAAATCTCGGCATCGATCTCATCCACTTCGGCATTGTGGTCGTGATCAATATGATGATCGGCCTGACCTTGCCGCCGCACGGCTTGCTGTTGTTCGTCATGAGCGGACTGACCGGGACACCGCTCGACGAAATCTTTCGCGAGGTGCCGCCCTTCGTCGTCGCCATGCTGGCGATCGTGCTGTTGGTGACGTTCTTCCCGGAGCTGGCGCTATGGCTGCCGCGCACGGCAGGGCTCATTCGGCCCTAGCCGACAAACGAGCGCTCGGATCGAGCAACACGCTCTCACGCATAGCAGCGAGGCCCGCCGTGGTGCGGCGGGCCTCGCTAAATTCGTGAACCGATCTCGGCGCCTAAGTTACTTCGGCATCGCGACGACGAGCGGATAACAGGTCGACGTCGGAGCGCCGGCGAAATCGTAGCAGGACACGCACTTGCAGCCCATGGCGCCGGTGCATGTCGCGAGCGTCTTGCCCTTCAGCACGATGCGGGCGTGATTGTTGACCGATACGCCGACGGCGCAGTTCAGCCCGTAGGCATTGGCGGCAGAGAACGCAAAGCCGGAGATCGCGAGAGCGAGACCCAACGAAAATCCAAGACGACGCATCAGTTCCTCCTCCTCTTAAGAAGCCCTAGGTTTAGCCCCCTGGGGAACGATTCCAGTGTCACACAATGGAACTGGCGGCGCAAGTTGCGCGGCCTTCTGAAGCCTCTTTGTCGCGAGACCGCCGCATCGGGTTCGATGCAAGTTGGCCTCGTCCCCGGACAAAAACGCCTTATTCGCGAGCCGAAATCCCGCTATCGCGCAGCGGTGCGATTACACCGCGACTTTGGCCATCGCATGCTGCCGGAATTTCGGCATGACGTCCTCCGCCAGAAGCCGCATTGATTCGCGCTCCCAGGCGGCATTCGGGCCGCTCCAGTCCAGCCCGGTCATCAACAGCGTGCCGAAGGGGCCGGCGGCGTCGCGGAAGGCTACGAGCTTGTCGAGGATGGTTTTTGGCGAGCCGTAGATCGCGCTGCCTTCGGTGATGGCGTCGGCGGTGGTTTCTTCGTCGGTCATGTCGGGGCGCGGCTTGAGCGCCGAAAGGAGGCCGACCCGCGACAACACCTCGCGCATATAGGAGTAGAAATAACGGTTGGAGCCGTGTTCGCTGAAGACGCGATCGCGCGCCTCGGTCTCGCTCGGCGCCACCATCATGTTGCGCGCCACGCGCCAATTGTCGCCGTGCGCGGGCTTGCCTGCCGCCGCGCAAGCTTCGCTGTAGCTTTGCCAATGCGAGGCAAGCGCCGCGCTCGGCACGTTATTAGCCGAGATGATGCCCCAGCCGCGTTCGGCGGCGACGCGGGCGGTCGGCGAATTGCGGCTCGCCACCGACATCGAAATCGGCGGGCCTGATTTATGGTACGGCTTCGGCATGTAACCGATGCCGAGCTCGGGAATGATGGCGTGCTTGAGCCGCACCGTCCAGAACTCGCCTTCGATGTCATAGGGCGGATCCTGCGACCAGATGCGCTGGATCATGGCGATCGATTCCATCGCCTTGCGTTCGCGGACCTTGCGGTCGGCATTGTCGAACAGCTCGAAATCGGAAAACAATCCGCCGACGCCGATGCCGAGCATGAAGCGGCCGCGGCTCATATGGTCGAATTGCGCGACTTCGGCGGCGACCTTCACCGGATGATGATTGGGCAGGCAGATCACCGCAGTGCCGAAAGTCAGATTTTTGGTGCGCGGCAAAAGCCCCGCCATGAACATCAGCGGCGAGGGGATGGGCTCGGTGGTCGCCGAGAAATGCTCGCCGAGCCATAATTCGTCGAAGCCCAGCGCATCGGCGTAGAGCGATTTTTCCTCGTCCTCCGCCAGCGTGTCGGCAAAGCACCGTGCCGGCGGATGCACCGGCATCATGAAAATCCCAAGCCGCATCGGCGTTCTCCCGGCAGGCGCTTATCTCGCGCGCAGTGAGGCAAGCCTACGGTCCCGGCGTTTCGCTGACAACACGGGTCCCCGATCGCAACCCGCGATCCGACGACGGAAACGGTGTCCGTGACGTAGCGTGCATTCTCCGGAACCACAACCAAGGCCTGTTAGACTTTAATTTGCAGGTATGATTTGTGAAACTTTTGGTAGATTGACAAAATAGCGGGCGGTCCGCGGCAGCGGACGAGGGGGGATCATGGTCGACAGACTTACCTTGAACTTCGTGCAGATCGCGAACGCGACGACCGTCGCGACGACTTATCCGGCCGTCACCAATAGCGGCCTGCCGTTCGGCGATTTCGCCCCGCTGGCAGCGCCGGTCCCGGTCAGCGGCGACATCATCGGGTTCCCCAATCTCGGCTCGCTGACGCTCGTCTATTTCTTCTACGACGAAGCAAAAGCGGAATGGTGGGGCGGGACGACAATGGCCATGTCGATAGATCCCAGGACAGGAACCTATACCGGGTCGATCACGTGGACAGCGCAACTCTACACCGCGCTGCTAATGCGGACCAGCTATTGGAACCAATTTATCGCCGGCATCACCGGGCCAGTATTCAAAATCGTCACCTCGCTCCCCTCGCCACTGCATGATCCCGGCGACGTGCTGTGGTCCCAGGTCTGCACGCCCGGCCTCGGCCGCTCGATCGCGTGGAGGACCGGAGTGGGATTGTCGTCTCTGACTCAAATGGCGCCCGGCGAGGTCCTGCCAACCGACATGGCCATGCCATTTGCCGCCGCAATCGGCACCACGCAGGCAGACCCAACCAACTTTCGCCTCGATGGCGTCACCATATCTCCCACCGATCCCCGCTTCATTTCCTCTCTGCTCGCCGGGGTCGGGACGCCTTACGCGCCGCCGCCAATCAGGTTCGACAAAAATACGCCGCCGCCCGCCCTGCCGTGCTTTGTCCTGTCGGGTGTCTCGCCCGACTTGAAGGCGAACGGGGTGTTCTGTCTGTGGGTGTTTATTCAGAAGCTTGGGCAAGTCTCGAACTACTATCTCCTCGGCGCGGCGGCAGGGCCGCGCACCGGCCATCAGCCGATCACCATGGGGGCTCTCCTCGCGCGCGAGAGTAGCCTGAAGCACCTCGACCTCGAACTCAACGCGATCCTCACCGTCTTCGCCGATCGGCTCAGCTTCAACATCGTCGGACGATATGAGCAAGAAACCATGTCGGCGCTCGGCGCTTTCATGAAGGTCTATACAACCCTCATGAAGAAAGTGGTCGGGATCATGTTCTCGGCCTGAACGCAAACGGTTCGCCCGAGCATTCCGCCGGCTCGCCGTCTGCGCTAATCTTGCCGCGAAAGCAGCAGGGGGAAGCGCCGCATGGCCACCAATCGCGTCTATCGCTTAGCCGTCATTCCGGGCGACGGCATCGGCAAGGAAACCGTGCCGGAGGGCGTGCGCGTCTTGGAGGCTGCGGCCAAGAAGTTCGGCTTCGAATTGCGCAACGACGATTTCGATTTCGCGTCCTACGACTATTACGAAAAGCATCAGCGCATGATGCCGGAGGACTGGAAGGACAAGATCGGCGGCCACGACGCCATTTTCTTCGGCGCGGTCGGCTGGCCGGCGAAAATTCCCGATCACATTTCGCTGTGGGGCTCGCTCATTTTGTTCCGCCGCGAGTTCGACCAATACGTCAATCTGCGCCCGGTGCGGCTGATGCCCGGCGTGCCGTCGCCGCTCGCCAACCGCAAGCCCGGCGACATCGATTTCTGGGTGGTGCGCGAGAACACCGAAGGCGAATATTCGGCGATCGGCGGCAAGATGTTCGCCGGCACCGAGCGCGAGGTCGTGGTGCAGGAGACCGTCATGTCGCGGGTCGGCGTCGACCGGGTGCTCAAATTCGCCTTCGAGCTCGCGCAAAAGACGCCGAAGAAGCATCTGACCTCGGCGACCAAGTCGAACGGCATCGCCATTACGATGCCGTATTGGGACGAGCGCGTCGAAGCGATGGCCAAGAATTTTCCGGACGTAAAGTGGGACAAGTATCACATCGATATTCTGTCGGCGCTGTTCGTGCTCAAGCCCGACAAGTTCAATGTCGTGGTGGCGTCGAACCTGTTCGGCGACATTCTCTCCGATCTAGGTCCGGCCTGCACCGGCACCATCGGCATCGCGCCGTCGGGCAATATCAATCCCGAGCGTAAATTCCCTTCCGTGTTCGAGCCGGTGCACGGCTCGGCGCCGGATATCGCGGGCCAGGGCATCGCCAATCCGATCGGGCAGATCTGGTCGGGCGCCATGATGCTCGAACATCTCGGCGAGACCGAAGCGGCTGCCGCGATCGTCAAGGCGATCGAGCGCGTGCTTACTGAGCAGAAGCTGCGCACCCGCGATCTCGGCGGCCCGGCCGATACGGTGGCTTGCGGCAAGGCGGTGGCCGCGGCGCTGTGATCACGCGGCGAGGCTATCCGGATCCCGCGTCGGGACGAGATCGCGCAGTTGCGGCGCGACGTGCTCCATGAACAGCCGCATCGAGCGGAACACCTTTTCGCGCGTCGCCCATTTCTTGCCGGCGACGATCAACAGCGTGCCGAAGCCGCCGCAGGCCTCGTAGAAATCGCGCAGCTCGCGCGCGACCGTGTCGGGGTCGCCGAGGTGGTACATGCCGGCGTCGGCGAGTTCGTCGAAGGTCACGGTGTCATTGTTCTTGAGCTTCAGCCCGTAATTCGAGGTGACGACCCGCAGCAGTCCGCGCTTGATCTGATAGTTGAGCTCGTGATTGACGTCGTCGCGCAGATCGTCCATCGCCTCGCGCCTGGAGTCGGCGAGATAGACGTAACGCGCCGTCGTCAGGCCGTTCAGCGGCGTCGCGCGGCCGGCGGCCTTGGCGGCACGCGCATAAAGATCGGCCTTCTTGCGGATCGACGCCGCCGGTTCGAGCTGCGCGGTAAGGAGCGTATAGCCGCGCGCCCCGGAGAGTTCGATCATGGCCGGCGTATCGGTCGCGGTCGCCATCGGCATATGCGGCAGCACCGAGGGCCGCGGCGTGACCACGATGCCCTTGCCGTGCCAATGCTTGCCGTCCCAGTCAAACGGCTCCTTGGCGGTCCAGCATTTCAGGATCAGGTCGAGCGATTCACGTAACCGTTCGTGGCGGTCGGCAAAGGAAAGCCCGCGCTCGTCGGCGAATTGCGGGCTCGGAAAGCCCGAGCCGAAGCCGAAAATGAAGCGGCCGCCGCCGACCATGTGATCGGTCACCGCCGTTTGGGTGGCGACATCGACCGGATGATGCAGATGAATGAGTTTGACCGCCGCTCCCATGCGGATGCGCTGGGTCCGCGCCGCCGCTTTGCACATCAACAGTTCCGGCACCGGCAGCGTATCGACCTTGTCGATATAGACCGGCTCACCGTGATGCTCGCTGATGAAGACGTCGCGAAAGCCGAGCTCGTCCGCATGGACGATCTCGGCAATGTCTTCTTCGTAGGTCTGGGCTGCGGTGGTGTGGGGACGAAAGCCGTTCGAGAAAATTCCGAATTCCATTGCAATTCCCTTGAGTGGAGAGGCCACGGTACGATCCCTGCCGCCGCTTGACAACGCATCGGCGGCTGCGCGTATGACAGCCGGACGAGGCGACAGACGCCGGCGGAATTTGGGGAGCGAGCCCACAATGGCCTTCAGGGACATGCGGCAGTGGATGGCGCACCTCGACCAGAACGGCGAGTTGCGGCGGATCGCGGCCGAAGTGGACTGGGACCGCGAGATCGGCGCCATCGCGCGGCGGGTTCTCGAAAAAAAGGGCCCGGCGCTCCTGTTCGAGAACATCAAGGGCTATGCGGGCGGCCGCTGCACAAAACTGTTCGTGAGCGGGCTCGGGTCGCGGTCGCGGTTAGCGCTGGCGCTCGGCTTGCCGCCCGACATTCCCAATCGCGACATCGTCCAATACGTCATGAAGAAAAATCGCGAGACGCTGCCGCCGGTGATGGTCGAGACCGGGCCAGTGAAGGACGTCATTATCCGCGGCGACGCCATCGACCAGACCGAATTTCCGGTGCCGAAATGGCACTATCTCGAAGGCGGCCGCTATATCCACACTTTCTCGGCCATCGTCACCAAGGACCCGGATACGGGCGTGACCAATGTCGGCCTTTATCGCGGCATGATCGGGCAAAAGAACACGGCGCCGTTTCTCTTGATCAAAGGCGGCCAGCATTGGGGCGCGCATTTTGCCAAGTGGAGTGCGCGCGGCAAGCCGATGCCGGTCGCCTGTGTGATCGGCTGGGATCCGATCATGCCGTTTCTGTCCGGCTCGCCGCTGCCGGCGGGCGTCTGCGAGTGGGACGTGATGGGCGCCTATCGGGGCGACCCGGTCGAACTGGTGCGTTGCGAGACCGTCGATCTCGAAGTGCCGGCGGCGGCGGAGATCGTCATCGAGGGCACCATCAGCGACGATCCGGGATCTTACGAGAAGGAAGGGCCGTTCGGCGAATTCACCGGCTACGTATCCGACCTGCCGACGCCGCGTCCGACCATGAAGCTCACCTGCATCACGCACCGCCGCGATCCGATCTTAAGCGGCTCGCTGGAAGGCACGCTGCCGGGCTCCTACAGCGAGAACAGCGTGATGTCGTCGGTACAGCGCGCCGCCATCGCCTGGAATATTCTGAACGGCGCCGGCATTCCGGGCATCCTCGATGTCTATGCGCCGCCGATCACCAACGGCGTCAACATTCGCATCCAGATCAAGAAACACTATCAGGGCCAGCCCAAACAGATCGCCGCCGCGCTATGGGGCAACAGCGCCGCGCAATATCGCTACAAGCACGTCACCGTGGTCGAGGAAGACATCGATCCCGCCGTCGACGAGCAGGTGGAATGGGCGCTGGCGCATCGCGTCAATGCCGGCGAGGGCGGCATCGTGATTTTTCCGGGCATCTTCGGTTCGCCGATCGATCCCTCGACGCCGATGGAAGACCGCGACGTGGCGCAGCTCGGAACCGGCCTGTGGAACCGGATGCTGATCGACGCCACGCGCTCGTGGAAAAACCCGCGCCGTCCGGAATGGGGCAATGAGCGCTTTCCGCCCACGGTGCGGCCGGCTTCTGAAGACGAGGAACGGGTGAAAGCGCGCTGGGCGGAATATGGATTGGGCGATTTGTGACGGAGATGGAGGATGTCCGTCTGCGATTTACTTTCCATGTCCGCAATGGCCCCGATAGCAACCCGATCGTCGCGTTGGGCCAGAACCGGCCTCCTTCACTGCAACATGACCGGCGACGCGATTCTACTGATGCCCGGCTGAGCTTTAATCGTGACGTTCACCCGTCTACAGCCGTTCTCAAGTAGTCAGTCATAAACTGTCGCGGGAGGGCCACAATAGCGGAGCGTCGCATGCATATTGTTTCATACCTCAAGGCGGTATTTGTCCTGCTGCTGACGTTCTTATTAGCCGCCTTATTTATGTTCATGCTCTATGGCGTTGAGTCGCTCGCGTTCCCTAAGAACCTCAACGACATCGCAATCGGATTTTCCGGTGCCTCAATAGTTTTATTCGCCGGCGCCTGCCTCCAATATTTCGCGAAGTCGTTTCTTTATGACAAGGATGATCGAGCGGAGCTGCAATTGCTCGGCGGGGTGAGGCTTGGCAATACTGTGGTGGAAGCAATGTTCAGCGGAAAAGGCGCCACTTGGCCCTTTGCCAAACTGTCTGCATCCCGAGAAACGCTCAGACTTCAGACTCCTTTCGGGAACTATGCCTGGGAAAGAGCCGACGCTGGGTTGACTATCCAAAAAACGGGGCTATCCGGGCAGTGGAAGATTGGCGCGGAAGACGCAGCACTGACGCATCCCATTGTCTTTAGCGTGTTTCCTTGGAAAACAAAAATGATCGAACGAAAGCTGAAAGAACTCGGATACGATGTGCGACGTCACACTCTTGAGTAGGAACTGCTTGAGGCGTCTAAGCTATAAGGTCGGCATGGATTTGTACTTCAAGAATTTGCCAGGACGAATGGCAGTTAGCCGTCGCCGCAGCGCTTTGCGCGGCAGCCGGCTTCCGCAGTCGATCCTCGCCCGAGCCGAGGAGGTGATCGAGTAAGCCTTTCGCAATGCGGCAATTGGCGGTGCCCAGGGTCCATTCAGGGTCATTCGCCACCTTGGCGGTGACGCCTACCAAAGCAGGCATTCATGAAAAGTGAGACGTCGCCTGAATTGGCCCATGGAACGGCGAGCTCACTGCCGCCAAAGCCGCGCTGACGCGCGCGCCGCGCCCTCAACGAGAGCCGCAAGCTTCAAATACGAAATCTCCGGGTCGAGCTTGCCGAAGCCCGCCGAGGTGCCGAAGCCGCAATCGGTCGAGGCGATGACGCGCTCGCGGCCGATGAGATCGGCAAAGCGGACGATGCGCTCGGCGACGAGATCGGAATGCTCGACGTAATTGGTCGAGGTGTCGATGACGCCAGGCAGCAAAACTTTATCGTCAGGTAGAGCCCGCTCCCGCCACAGCGACCATTCGTGCTCATGGCGCGGATTGGCGGCTTCGAGCACGATGCCTTGCGCTTTCACTCGGAGGATCACATCGGCGATTTTGCGCAGGTCGATATCGTAATGGTGCGGGCCTTCGTAATTGCCCCAGCAGATATGATAGCGGACCCGGTCGGCGGGGATGCCGTCGAGCGCGTGATTGAGCGCCTCGACGTGAAAGGCGATGCGCTTGAGAAATTCAGCTTCGGTGAGATCCTGAAACATCGTGTGGCGCGCCATCGCGAGGTCGGGGCAATCGACCTGGAGCAAGAAACCCGCGGCGATGATCGCCTGGTGCTCTTCCCGCATCGCGTCGGCGAGCGCTTCGACATAGGCCTCGTGGCTTGGGTAGTAACTATTGGCGAGAAAGCTCGCGACAATGCCGGGCGACGCGGCGTTGAGAAAGGCTTCTGCGGGCTTTGCCGCTGCGACCGCCGCCCGCATATTTTGCAGATCGCGGTCGAGCCCGCTGCGGTCGCGTACCGAGACCGGGCCAACGCAAGTTACCCGCTTGAAGCGGCGCTTGCCGGTGAGCTGCGCCATCTTTTCGCGGAAGGCGGGAAACGGCGCGACGTCGAGATGCGGCTTGGCGGACTCGGTGCCGCCCTCGCTGGAAAAGCCCGCCAGCCGATCGTGCACATAAGTCGCATAGCTGATCTTGCTCATTTCGCCGTCGCTGACGACGTCGACGCCGATCTGAACCTGCCGCGCGACAATGTCGGTCACGGCGGCGCCGATCACGCGATCGAATTCGGCGCCGTCCACATTGCCTTCGTTCTCGCGCCGCTCCAGCACACGGAGCACCTCGGCGCTGCGCGGCAAGCTGCCGACATGGCTGGTGAGAATGCGCTCCCGGCTGAGTTTCATGGCCGGCTCGCCTCATCCGCCGGCATTTCGTCGCGACCGATGGCGCGCAGCGATTCCTCCCGAAGCCGGCTCCACAGCCGCGCCGTCACGTCGCCGAAACCGTGGTCTGAAACGATGCGGCTGTCGCGGTCGCGCGGCCAGCCGGTTTCGACGATATCGATGAAACGTCCCGGCCGCGCCGACATGATGCCGATGCGATCGGACAGCATGCCGGCTTCGTCGAGCGCATGCGTGATCAAGACGACGGTCGCGCCGGTCTCGCGCCAGATGCGAAGGAGTTCGTCGCCCATCAACAGCCGCGTCTGCTGATCGAGCGCCGCGAACGGCTCGTCGAGCAGCAGCACGGAAGGCTGCATGACCAGCGTGCGTGCGATGCAGACGCGCTGGCGCATGCCGCCGGACAGTTGCGCCGGATAGGCATCAGCAAAACCCGACAATCCCATGAACTTAAGCGCGTGATCGACTCGCTCGGCGATTCCCGCTGGCGCAAAGCCCTTTCGGCGCAGGCCGAAGGCGACATTGTCCCACACGGTGAGCCAGGCGAAGCTCGCATCCTGCTGAAACACGACGCCGACGCCGTCCGGCACCGCGCCCTCGACCTTGGCGCCGTCGCAGATAATTGTGCCGCTCGTCGCCGGCGCGAGGCCCGCCAAAACATCGAGCAAGGTCGACTTGCCGCAGCCCGAAGGCCCAACCACCGAGAAGAACTCGCCGCGCTTGATATCGAGGTCGATCGGGCCGAGCGCGTGGACCGCGCCGCCCTTGCTCACGCCTGGGAATATCTTGGTTATCCCGCGCGCTTCGATATGGATCCCGGCATCAGCCATGGCCGCGCAGCCTGCGTTCGAGAGCAAGAAGCGAGCCGTTGAGGATCGCGGCCGCCGTGAAGATCAGGAGCGCCAGCGCGAAAATATCGACGATGGTGTGCAATTCCATGGCCCGGATCAGCGCGAAGCCGAGCCCCGACGCCGAGGCGAACATTTCGGCCAGAAGCGTGCCAAGGAGCGTCACCGCGACGCCGATGCGAATGCCGGAGAAAATCTCGGGCAGCGCCGCCGGCACCAGGATGGTCGCGACCGTGGCGGCCGGCGTTAACCCCAAGACCTGGGCGGTGCGGCGATGGATCGGCGCCACGTTGCGCAGCGCGCTCATGGTCGCGATGATGACCGGAAAGACGCCGTGGATCACGCCGAAGGCGACTTTCGCCGACAGGCTAAGGCCGAACATCAGGAGGATGATCGGATAGAGCGTGATCTTCGGGATCGAATAGATCGTGCCCAGCATCGGATCGGCGACTTCACTGGCGAGCCTGCTGAAGCCGAGCAAGAGCCCGATAAGGATTCCGCTTGTGATGCCGATCGCACAGGCGAGGCCGAAGGCGCGCCCGGTGCTGGCGGCGTCCTTCCAGAAATTCGCGGTCTGCAATAAGCCGCCGGCGCGCTCGAGGGTCGTCATCGGGGAGGGCGCTACATCCGCTCCGACCAACACATAAACGAGTTCCCAACCGAATCCGAGGCAGAGCAAAAGCAGCACCGTGTCGAGTTGGCGGGTTTTCACGACCTGCCAAAACGGCGATGCAGCCGCTTCTCCCAAAAAGCCAGCGCTCCGTTCACCACCATGACCAGAATGAGCAGCAACAACAGCATGCCGTACATGGTGCGGTTGTCGAAATCCTGGTAGCCGAAGGCAATGCGCTTGCCGATGCCGGCGGTTGCCAGGATGAACTCGCCGGCGACGATGCCGATGACCGAATAGGCCGCCGCGAGTTTGATGCCGGTTACCAGATAGGGCAACGCCGCCGGCAGTCGGACCAACAGGAGCTTGCGGGCGTTCCCTAGTTTTAGAACGTCGGCGCTCTTGAGCAGCACCGGAGGAACGCGATCGAGGCCGTCGAGCGTATTGACGATCATCGCGACGATGCCGACCAGCGCTCCCATGGCGATCAGGGCGCCGCGCCCGACGCCGAATGCGACGATCAGCAGTGGATAAAACACGAAGACCGGAACGGCGTAATAGGCCGAGAGCAAAGGGTCGGCGGCGTGCCGGACGCGGGGCATGGCATGAAGCGCGGCGCCGGCGAGAAATCCGCCGATCACCGACAGAGCGATCGCCGCCGCCGTGTTCGCCACGGTAAATAGAATGTCGGCATTGAACTTGCCGCTCGCAACGATCTGCCACAAGGCGCCGGCCATTTCGGTCGGTGGGATCATGGTCAGGCGATTGATCACGCCGCTGCGGCACAAGAGCTCAAGGCACGCAATCGCGCCCACGACGACAAGGGTGCGGATGATGCCGGCGCGGCTTGGCCAGAATGAGCGACCGGACAAAGCTTGCTCCAGGAACAGGTTCGGCTAGTTCGATCCTATAGCGGCTTCTGCAGGTCTTTCGGCAGGAATTGCTGATCGATGATGGTTTTCCAGTCCACCGGCTTGTCGGTGTCGCCGACGAGCTGCAAGCCATCCGACATCTTGTCGAGACCGAGCTTCTCGAACTCGCCGTGGGTCCACTCGCCGTCGTAGCCAAAATATTTCGGGAAATAACTGGCGACCTGCTTCGGATCCTGCTGCCAGACCTTGGCATAGATCCCCATCGCCTCGTCGCGGCGGCCGTAGATGAAGTCGACGCCACGGGCGCGAATGGCGATCAGTTTGCGCAAGAGCTCAGGGTTCTTTTGCGCGAAGTCTCTGGTGGTGATGCCGACGAGCCAGGTCATGCGCGGAATGACGTCGGCGAACGGCAGCACGACCTTATATTTGGCGGCATCGAGCGTCAGCGTCGGGTCGATGATCGGCGTCGCCTGGATGGCGCCGGTCTGGAGCGCCGTGATGCCGGGGCCGAAGCCGCCGGTCGCGACCGGCTCGACCTTGCCATCCATATGGGTTTCCTTGAGCGCGAGCCGCAGCAGCACTTCGCTGGTCGACTTTGGCGCCGTGAAGCCCGCTTTCTTGCCGTCGAGATCGGACATTTTTTGGATGCCGGATTTCGGATCGGCGACCAGCGCAATCTCGCCGATATGGCTGCTGGCGCTATTGACGATGACGATGTCGAGACCGGAGCGCGCGGCGGCAAGCGCGGCCGAGGTCGCGACTTCGCCATAGGGCAGATCGCTGGCGAGCACGTTGCGCAGCGTGGTGCCGCCGCCGGCGCCGGCAATGATCTCGTCGATCTTGACGCCGGCGTCGGCGAAATACCCCTTTTCCATCGCCACCGCCCAGGGCAGGCTCGCGGTCACTCGCCCATATTGACTGACGGCGAGCTGGAAGGCCTGGGCCGAGGATGAAACAGCAGCAGCCAACACTGCGAGACTGAGGCCTATTGCCAATCGCTTGACCATGCTGCTCTCCCCTCGGCTTCGTTATTCGCTTTGCCGCCGCATCCTGACTAACACGGGCCCGCTCACCACAATCTGCCGCTTGCGATCCTCGCGCCTTCGACCAGCGCCCGAAGCTTGGCCCAGGCCACGTCGGGATGAACTTCGTCGCCCGCACCCGAAGTGCCGAAGCCGCAATCGGTTCCGGCGATGACCCGCTCGCGTCCCACCACCTCGGCAAAACGCGCGATGCGCTGCGCCACGAGCTCTGGATGTTCGACCAGATGAATACAATGCGACACGACGCCCGGGATGAGGAGTTTGCCGTCGGGCAGGGGCGTGTCCCGCCACACCTGCCACTCATGCTCATGCCGCGGATTGGCGGCTTCGATCACATAGGCGCCGGCATTGATCCGGAGCATCAGATCGACGAAATGCTTCAGCTCGAAATCGTGCACCCGCGGCGCGATATTGACGCTGTAGCAGGTGTGGAAACGGATGCGGTCTTCGGCGATGCCGCGCAGCGCGTAATTGAGCGCCTCGACCCGGAGCGCGATGAATTTGCGGCAGTCTTCGATCGAGGCGTTCGGCGTGCGATTGTAATGCGTCGCCAGGCGCGGGTCGTCGATCTGAAGGATAAAGCCCGCATCGGTGATGGTTTTGAATTCGACACGCATGGCGTCGGACAGCGCCGTCAGATATTCCTCGGGCGAGGCGTAGAATCGGTTGTCGTAATAAAGCTCGAGATTGGACGGCGAGATCGCGGTCATGAACGCGTCGGCGACGTCGAGGCCGGCAAGCGCCGCTTTCAGATTGTCGAGATCGGTCTGCAGCTCCTGCTGCCCGATATATTGGATCGGGCCCGAGCAGATCCAGGCCTTCGGCCGCACCGTGCGCTTCGCCACCAGCGCCGCGGAACGGCCCGCCAGCATGACCCGCATGTCTTCGTAAGCCGCAGGAAAGGCGAGCGAGTCGCGCGTCGCGCGGCGAAAGGTCGGCGGGCTGTCGATTTCCTCGAGGCCGGACAGCCGCACACGCGCATAGGCCATCCAGGTGACCTTGCTGTGCTCGCCGTCATTGATCACGTCGAGGCCGATCGACGCCTGGCGCTTGACGATTTCGGCGATCGCCCGGCTGACGCGGCTCGCCAATGCCTGCGCGTCATAGCCCTTGCCGAGCTCCTTGGCGTTGAGGGCTTCGACGAGATCGGCCGGACGCGGCAGGCTGCCGGTATGCGTCGTGAGAATTCTCGTATCGCTACGCTTCATGAGAAAATCCGCTACCGAAGAGCCGCACGACCCGAAATCAAATCAGCGCGCCTCGGAGTAAAAGCGCTCGCCGTTGGTCCACTCCTTGATGCCGTTGTCGAGCACCCATTGCGCCAGCTCGTCGTGGCGGACGATCCAGACCTCGGGGAAGCCGCGGATATATTTCAGGAGTCGGTCGATCTGGGCTGAGATCAACGGCCGGCCGCCGAAATGGCAATGCACCGTGATGTTCAGATAAGAGGTCGGCTCGTTGCGGTAGAGATAGTCGAAAGTGTCCTGATAGACATCATACCAGTCGCGCGGATTGCCGCGCAGCACGCGATGGTCGGCGAAATCGGAATGCGGGATGGCGACGACCGTCCGCGGGCCGACTTGCACGCAAAACGGCAGGTCGATGTGATTGTAATCGCCGTACCACAGGAAACCCTCCGCGGCGACGAGCGCCTCGGTGTTCTCGCTCGACGCCAGCACCGGACTGATCCACCCCTTCGGCGCCACGCCGGAAACGGCTTCGATGATGGATTTGGTCTTGCGGATGACGGCGCGCTCTTCGTCGGGCGAAAGATAAGCGAGGATCGTATCCTGCAGATAAGAGTGGGCGCAGATCTCGTGACCCGACTTGATGATTTGTTTGGCGGCCGCGGGATTGAGCTCGAGCGCCCTCGCATTCGCCGCGAAGGTGGCCGGAACTTTGTTCTCGTCGAGAATTTTCAGAAGCCGCCATACCCCCGCGCGACCCCCATAGGTGCCCCAAGTCATCGCTGCCCGGTCCGGCGTGCCGGGTTTCAAGGATGTTGTCTGCACCGAAAATGGTGGGCCTTTGCCCTCCGACCAGTTTTCCAAGAGGCAGGTCACGACCACGGCCATGCGGGCGCGATGCGGCCATGCGAAGCCGCTTTGATTTTTGACCTGGGCCATGGCCATCGCCTCCTTCAGGACATCACGCCGCCGAGGATTGCTTGGCCCAGAGCCGCTTCGAGGCAATGCGGGCGCCTTCGACAAGCGCCGCGAATTTCGCCCAGACGATCGAGGGATGCACCTCGTTCGATCCGGCAAAACTGGCAAAGCCGCAATCGGCGCCGGCAATGACGCGCTCGCGGCCGACCACCTCGGCAAAGCGGCCGATCCGCTGCGCCACCAGTTCCGGATGCTCGACCAGCACCGTCGACTGGGTGATGACGCCGGGGATCAGAACCTTGTCGTCCGGCAGCTTGGCGCGTTTCCACTCTTCCCATTCATGTTCATGCCTTGGGTTGGCGGCCTCGAAGGTGTAGCCGCCGGCGCGAACTTTCAGAATGATGTCGATGATATCCTTGAGCTGCATGTCGTGAATGCGCGGTCCCATATTCACGCTATAGCAGGTATGAAAGCGGATTTTTTCCGTCGGGATTCCGGCAAGCGCGGCATTGAGCGCTTCGACGCGCAGTTCCGCCCACTTCCGGCATTCGGCGATGCCGAGGTCGGGCCGCGTGATGTAATAGGTGACCAGGAACGGATCGTCGATCTGCAGCAGGAATCCGGCGTCGACGATGGCCTTGTATTCCTCGCGCATTGCTTCGGCGATGGCGAAGACGTAGGCCTCGGCCGTCGGGTAATACTCGTTCGGCGTCGTCGTCTCGACATTCGACGGCGCGATTGCCGGCACGAAGGCTTCGGTGGCGTTGACGCCCTGCAGGGCAGTCTTCAGGCGATCGAGGTCGGCGCGCAAGAGATCGTGGCCCTTGTATTTGATCGGACCGGAACAGACCATCAGCGCGCGGCGGCGCCGGGCGCTCACCTGTTCGGCGACCGTCGACTGGTAATATTCCGGAAAATCCTTGGTTTCGCGGGTATTGGAAAACGGGCTCGGACGCACGCCCTCGCGTTTTTCGAGCCCGCCGAGGCGCTGCGCCGCGTAGGTGATGAAGCTCGGCTTCGCCATCTCGCCGTCGCTGACCACGTCGAGGCCGGCGTCGACCTGCTGCTTCACGCTCTCGTTGACGGCGCGCTGCAGGCGTTCGGCGTAGGCCTTCTCGTCGACGGGCTTGCCGTCCATCCGCGCCAGCATCAGTTCGAACAGATCGTCAGGTCGCGGCAGGCTGCCGACATGCGTGGTCAATATGCGATCGACGCTGAGTTTCATCGTGTCTTCCCTTGTTTGCGCGGTCACGGCGCCGATTCGCTTCGGCTTCGATTTTAGACGGCCGTTCCGCATTTTCGTTGGTTGGTGCGGCGTGCGAGTGACGGGTCAGGCGGCAAGTATGACATTGCGCATAGGCGTGCAGCAACCCGCGGCGCCTGTGTGACTCCTGCCCACTCGGTTGGGCAGAAAAACGCCCCCTGGTTGTCTGCCGTGTGCGCCAACCCTTGCGCGCCAACTCCTGCGTGCTTGAAAGCCGAGTGTTCGCTGCCGATACTGCGCGCGGGAAGAAACGCCGCGCGGCCGCACCAAGAATGCGGTTTCATAAAGCTGCACCGTTCGGCAACGCGCGCCTTACGGCAATCGCCGCACCAGGGAAGGAATCATCGTGAGCAGAATCCTGACAGCACTGTTGCTAGCGGGCGGCATCTGGGCCGCACCGGCTCAGGCGCAATCTGACTTTCCGTCACGGCCGATCAGGATGATCGTGCCGTTTCCGCCCGGCGGCGGCATCGACATCACCGCGCGCATCGCGGCGCTTGCGATGTCAGAGGTGCTGGGCCAGCAGATCGTGGTGCAGAATCAGGGCGGCGCCGGCGGCGCGATCGCGACCGATGCGGTGGTGAAGTCCGCTCCGGACGGCTACACGCTGCTTTATCATTCGACCACCGGCATCGTGCACGCTGCGGTCACGGAGGGGCTGCCCTATGACTGGATGCGCGATCTCGCGCCGGTGTCGATCGTGACGCGCTTTGCGCCGGTGATGATCGTCACGCCGACGCTGCCGGTGAAAGATCTGAAAGAGTTCATCGCGCTGTTGAAGGC
>JBAPUM010000017.1:0-69565 GCA_049282655.1 Xanthobacteraceae bacterium | reverse complement strand
TGTGGAGCCTCAACAGGTTATTCCCGGACAGACCGAGTCTACTGATGGGTGTTTTAGCACCGATTCCGGTGTGCGGCCTGTGCCAATTGTAGCGGTGTAGCCAATACGGCAGCTGTTCGGTTCTCTGTCGTGAGTGGTGATAGGCCTGCGCGTAAGCCCACTCTCGCAGACAGGTCTGGATGAAGCGCTCGGCCTTGCCGTTGGTTTTTGGGGTGTAAGGCTTGGTGCGGATGTGCTTGAGGCCGAGCCGCTTGCAGAGCCTGCGGAAGGCAAAGGATTTGTAACAGGAGCCGTTGTCGGTCATGACGCGCTCGACCGTGATGCCGAGGCTGTCGTAGTAGGCGAGCGCGGCTTTGAGGAAGGCTGTAGCACTGCGTTTTCTCTCGCTGCTCATCACCTTGGCGAAGGCGATGCGGGAGTTGTCGTCGATGGCGACGTGGACGAACTCCCAGCCCAGTCCCTCGCCGCGTGAGCGCCGATTGCTTTGGCCTCTGCGGTCGCCTGTGATGCGATGGCCGATACCGTCGATCCTGCCGAGCTTCTTGATGTCGATGTGGATCATCTCGCCAGGACGTTCCCGCTCATAGCGGCGCACTGGCTCTGCTGGCTCCAGAGCCGAGAGTCTGTTGAGCCCGAGCCGGCGCAGGATGCGGCTGACCGTGGCCGGCGACACACCGACTTGCGCCGCGATCTGCTTGCCGGTGCAGCGCTGACGTCGCAGCACAGCGACCTCATCGACAATGGCCTGCGGCGTCGGCCGATACAGGCGATGCGGCCGGGAACTGCGATCACGCAATCCCGCCAGGCCTTCGCGGCGATACCGGTCAACCCATTTGCGAGCGGTCCGCGGGCAGACGCCTGCGGCTTCGCTGACGGCCTTCGGCGTCTGCCCGCTAGCGACCTGCCGTGCAATTCGCTCTCGACCGCGCGGCGTCAGACGGGCATTCTTGTGCACGTTCATCCGGTTCTCCCTTGGAATACTGAAGTCTCAGCAACCTCAGTCTCCTCGGTCAGAACCGGATGGACAACCTATTGAAAGCTCACACCTAGGTCACACTTGCGCCAACAGCCCGTCCTATATCAAAACGACAGCGGCAAAAGATTGATTCCATGATTCACGTCTGCTCGCTCTCGCGCCTGCACGAAACGGTCGAAGACACCGGCGCCCGTCATATCGTCTCGCTGATCGGCGACGAGGCCCGTCTGGAACGGCCGGCCTCGGTCGCGCCGGAGAACCATCTCTGGCTGCGGCTGCACGATATTTCGTCGCCGCTCGACGGCTACATCATGCCGGGCGAACAACACGTCGCCGAGCTCATCGCTTTCGTCCGCGACTGGGACCGCCGCGCCCCGCTGGTCGTGCATTGCTACATGGGCATCAGCCGCTCGACCGCGAGCGCCTATGCGGCCGTTTGCGCGCTCAATCCGCGGCGTGACGAGGAGAGCATCGCGCAGGCGCTGCGGCTCGCTTCGCCGACGGCGACGCCGAACAGCCGGATCGTGTCGATCGCCGACCGGCTCCTGGGCCGCGACGGCCGCATGGTTGCGGCGATCGAAACCATCGGCCGCGGCGTGATGACCGCGGAAGCCGCGCCGTTCCGGCTCGATCTCGAGTGAGAATACGGAAGCGAAGAATTACTCGGCGAGCGACGGCCGCAGGACCGGCCGTGTGTTCGCGACCGGCGTCGCCGCGGGAGTTTCAGCGGCACGCGAATTCGTCTCCGGCTCTTCCGACTCGCGGCTGATGAGCTGGCTGCGCGGATTGCGCTGATAGAAATCGCAATAAGCAAAGCCAAGTCCCGCGAGCGAACCGCGGAAGCTCCGGTAGTCGAGCTTCTGCACCCGAAAGCACGGCGTGATCGGCAGGCCGGAGAGATGCGCGCACATCGAGCCGCCGTCGACCCTGACGGTGCCGGCCGGCAAAGCCGCAAAGCGGGGCTGGCCCTGGCCGCGAATGCGGATGGTGCCGACCACCGAGCCGTCGGGGAAAATGCGGCCCATCCCGGCCGTGCCCTCAAAGCACGTATAGTTGAAAAGCTTGCCGACGACGAAAGCGCGGGCCTGCTCCGGTCCGAGTTCCTCGGCGAGGGCCACGCCGGCCGCGAAGGCGCCGAGCCCCAACAGACACGCACAGAACACAACAACGCGCAGCAACATCGGCGACTCCACACACCACACGCTTAGAACCTTCACGCGTGGCATTATGTTAACAAGATTTCTTAACCGTCCCCTTACCATAGCGCCCCTCGCCGATGGTCAAAAGTGGTCACAAAAGTCCGTTGGGTTTACCCAATCTTTACCACGATCCGGCCGCGCACCTGCCCCTCGACGATCCGCCGCCCGGCGGCAATAACGTCTTCGAGGCCGATCTCGCTTGTCATCGCTGCGATCTTCGACCGGTCGAGATCACTTGCCAACCGCCGCCAGGCTTCCTTTCGCAACGGCAACGGACACATCACGGAATCGATGCCGAGGAGCGAGATACTCCGTAGAATGAACGGAGCGACCGAGGTCGGCAAGTCCATTCCGCCCGCAAGTCCACAGGCGGCAACGGCGCCGCCATAGCGGGTCATCGACAGCACATTGGCGAGCGTCGTCGAGCCCACGGCGTCGATGCCGCCGGCCCAGCGTTCCTTGGCGAGCGGCCGCACCGGGCCGGTCAGTTCTTTGCGCTCGACAATGTCCGTGGCGCCGAGGCCCTTGAGATAGGCGGCTTCCTCCGGCCGGCCGGTCGAGGCCGAAACCGCATAACCAAGCCTGGCCAACAGCGCGACGGCGACCGAACCGACGCCCCCCGCGGCCCCGGTCACGATCACCGGCCCGCGCGACGGGGTGAGCCCAGCGCGTTCCAGCGCCATTACCGCCAGCATGGCGGTGTAACCTGCGGTACCGATCGCCATGGCGTCGCGGGCGCTGATGCTTTCCGGCAGCCGCACCAGCCAGTCGCCTTTGACGCGCGCCTTTTGCCCATAGGCGCCGAGATGGGTCTCGCCGAGGCCCCAGCCGTTGAGGATCACCTTGTCGCCCACCTGCCAGGCGGGATGCGAGGACGATTCCACGGTGCCCGAGAAGTCGACGCCGGCGATCATCGGGAAGCGCCGCACCACCGGCGCCTTGCCGGTGACGGCGAGGCCGTCCTTGTAGTTCACCGTCGACCATTCGACCGCGACGGTGACATCGCCGTCCATCAAATCCTTGTCGTCAAAATCGGTGAGCCGCACGGTCTGACCGGCTTCGGTCTTGTCGATGACGATCGCTTTGAAGGTACTCATGCCGCTGTTCCGCTCGTCATGGCCGGGCATAGCCGTTTGAAGAACGGCGTCCCTAGCTCGCCTATGCCCGGCCGTCCACGTCTTTGACGTTTCCGAGTGCGGAGTGTGTAAGACGTGGATGCCCGGCACAAGGCCGGGCATGACGGCTCAGGTCAGGCCGCGGCGGCGGCCATGCGCGCCACCGGCTTTTCCACGATCGGAAGATTGATGAGGCCCGATAGCACGCCGAACATGATGGCGAGCCACCACACTGCGTCATAGGAACCGGTGCGGTCGAACACGAGGCCGCCGAGCCAGACCCCGAGGAAGCCGCCGACCTGGTGGCTGAAGAAGGCAAAGCCCGCGAGCGTCGCGAGCCATCGGGTGCCGAACATCACCGCGATGATGCCGTTGGTCGGCGGCACGGTGGAAAGCCAGGTCAGGCCCATGACCGCGCCGAACGCTATGCAGGTGACCGGCGTCACCGTGAACGAAATAAAGGCGAAGATCGCGATCGCGCGGGTGAAATAGATCGCCGACAGCACATAGCGTTTAGGCACGCGGTCGCCGAGCCAGCCGGCGGTGACCGAGCCCACGATGTTGCAAAGCCCGATGGTGGCGATGGTCCAGCCGCCGATCTCCGCCGTGAGGCCGCGATCGACCAGATAAGACGGCAAGTGCACGGTGATGAACTGCAACTGAAAGCCGCAGGTAAAGAAGCCGAGAACCAAGAGAACGTAAGAGCGATGCGCGAAGGCTTCGCCAAGCGCGTGACGAAGCGACTGCGATCCCGAGTGCCGGTTTTCCGGCGGGGTCGCGAGCGCAAGCGACAGCGGCAGCACGGTCAACATGCTGGCGGCGAAAATCAGCAGCGTCTGTTGCCAACCGAACTTATCCATCAGCCCGACCGCAACCGGCGAATAAAGGAATTGCCCGAACGAGCCCGCGGCCGTGCCGAAACCGAAGGCGCGCGAACGCAAATGCGGCGGCACGATCTTGCCCAGCGCCGCCAGCACGACGGGAAACGAACAGCCGGCAAGGCCGAAGCCGATCAACACGCCGGCGGTGAGGTCGAGCGTCGGCGCGCTGGTGGCGTGGCCCATCAGCAAAAGCCCGAGACTGTAGAGCAGCGCGCCGACGCACAGCACCGGAACCGAGCCGAAGCGATCGGCGACGATGCCGCCCAGCGGCTGGCCGATGCCCCACAGCAAATTTTGCAAAGCGAGCGCGAAGGCGAAGACGTCGCGGCCCCAATGATTGGCACTCGACAACGGCGCCAGGAAAAATCCGAGCGTCGAGCGCGGCCCGAACGCGATGAGCGCGATCAGACAACCCGAGCCGATGACGAAGGACGGCGTGCGCCATCCGCCGCCAAATTTGGCAGTGCTTTGCATGATGTCCCGGCAACAAACGGATTCGAAATTACTCGGTTACCATAGGACATAGAACCCCGCGCACCAATGAAAATTGCCGGCGATGGGATGCGCTGGCGGCGGCGCATGAATGGCCTGCCCTTCGCGCATGGGTTAGCGGCCGAGGACGGCCGCTAAAGTTTCGCGATCGGCTCGCTCTTTTCCGGCACCACCGCGGCCTGCGGGCCCTTCGCGGCCGCGTCAAAATTCTTCGGCGCCGGCGTCGGGTTTTCGTTCAGAACTTCCGGATCGAGCCGCACGCCGACATTGGCGGGGCCTTTACCCCATACCGGCTCGTCATCGCCATTGCCCCAATTGAGCGGCCGATAGAAGGTGTGGACGCCGAGATGATAGAGCCGCGCCATTTCGTGGACCCAGCTCGGGTGCACCCAATAGGCATGATAATGCGTGGCGTGGCCGACTTCGGCGAGCCAGATTTTGCCGTCGAGCATATCCTTCGAGATGCGCTTGGCCTGCTCCCACATATCCGGCTCGTCGATCTTGTTGAGGTCCTTGCCTTCGCAGGCGAAAGTGAACTGGCAAGCGAGATGCCGCCCGGCGTTCTGATAAACCACCCCGCAGACGTCGTGCGGATAGACGCCGGAGAACACCCGGTTCATGACGACCTGCGCGACCGCTTCCTGGCCTTTCACCACTTCGCCGCGGGCCTCGAAATAGACGGCGTCGGCCAGACATTTTTCGGCAAGCACCCGAGGTTTGCCCTGGAGGCCGAGCTGCTGGGCGGGACTCAACAGACGGCTATTGTCCTTGCCGGCCACGATGTCGTCGGTGCCGGCCTCGCCGGGACTTTCGAGCGCCGCAAGCCGCATCCCCGGCGGCTCCGACGGCGCGATCAGGATCGGCCCCGCTCCCGGCGCCCAGCCTTGCAAGCTCGACGGCGCCCCCATCGCGCCGTTGCCGAAATAAATCTGCGCGCTGCGGTCGCCGCCGCCGTCATTGAGAAACGACAATTGGTCGAGCGACGAGGCCATCTTGTCCGCGTCGGCTTCGCCGGGCCCAGGCAGTTCCGGCGGCTTATCCTCCAAAGCAATATCGTCGTCGCTGCCGCGTGGCGCCCAGGCCGCCGACTCGTCCTCGCGCGCATCCTTTGATGCGGCGGATGGCGGAGCGCTGGTGTCTTCCGCGCTTTTCGGCCGTGGCGTCACAATGGTCGTCGGTTGCGGTGCAGCCGGCACAATCGCCGGCGTCCCATCCGGCGCGCTGATCGGCTGCAATTGCGGCAGGCTCGACGGATCGGGAGGCACGGGGGCGGCGTTGCTCGCCGGCAGGCGGTCGCCTTTGTTGGCGCGATTGACCGTCGGATATTCGACCTGCCGCGCCGGCCGCGCTGCGATCGGCTCGTCGATCTTCCAGGCAAAGGCATCGAGCGAACGCGGATCGAAATTGACGTTTTGAAACAACCCGAGCGGTTCCGGGATCGCGCTGCCGATCGGGCGCGTATAGCTGAACGTCGCCGCCTCGACGGTCCCGAACGGCGACGCGATCATGTGCCACGGGACGCCGGCGCTCGGTCCATGCGCGATCAGCGCCGCGAGATCCTGATAACCGATCGAGGTCGGCATCAGCCCGATGCAGCAAGCGCTGAGCAACAAGCGCGCCGGATAACAAGCGCTAATCGCCCGGATACGCGACGCAATCATTACCCCTCACGCGACTCACGCACGCAACGCGTACTCGATTACGCAAACGCGACCGCAGCGGAGCGAATGCGACAGTTTTATTTATTGTCGCGTTAACGTTGCGAAGGCGTTAATTGCCCAAGGGGCGCGGGTTTTGGCGATCCGTTCGGGGATACAGGTTTCCCGCTGCGCTCGGCGCAAGGCCAACCATTACCGTGTCATAGCGTCTGGTCGTATTTCGTTAACCAAAACACAATGTGGCAAGTCGATACTCGCGGCTGCGATCGCACTTTCCCGGCATATGTAATTTTGCAATGTCCCTGATCTCCGATTGGCAGTCGCTTGGTCTCGCCGCCGCGCTCTTGCTGCTGGTCGCGCTTGGCGTCGCGGCCTGGCGCCTGCAAGTCCGACTGCGCCGGCTGACGAGCGCGCTGAACAACATGCCGCAGGGCCTGTGCATGTATGACAAGAATCAGCGGCTGGTCGTCTGCAATCGGCAATATCTGGAATTGCACAAACTCTCGCCCAAAGCGGTGAAGTCCGGCCGGACGCTGCGTCAGGTCATCGAGCACCGCAAAGCGACCGGACTGTTCGCCGGCGACGTCGAACAATATTGCCGCGAGATCGTCGATAGCGTCGCGTCGGGTAAATCGTCGTTCTGGCGGGTCGGCGCCAATGACGGCCGTACCGTCCACATGGTCAATGCGCCCATTCCCGAGGGCGGCTGGGTGACGACGCAGGAGGACATCACCGAGCAATTGCAATTGCAGCGGCGCGAGGAGGAAATGGCGGCCCAAGAGCGTCGCCGCGCCACGATCGATGCGTTGATTGCCGCGTTCCGCGTCCGCATGGAATCGCTGCTCAAGACTTTCGGCGACAGCGCCGCCGCCATGAAGGCAACCGCGAGCACGTTGTCGGCTGCGTCCAACGAGGCCTCGCGGCGTGCCGAAAGCGTGGTCGACGCATCGTCGAGCGCCTCGAGCGGGGTCCAGACGGCGGCCTTCGCCACCGACGAATTATCGAGCTCGATCGGCGAAATCGCACGCCAGATCGATCAGACTCACAGCGTCGTCCGCGTCGCGGTCGACGAGGCGCAGGCGACCTCGGACGAGATGACGGCGCTGTCCGATACCGCGCAGAAGATCGGCGACATCGTCAAATTGATTCAGGATATCGCCGGGCAGACCAATCTGCTGGCGCTCAACGCCACCATCGAAGCCGCGCGCGCGGGCGAGGCGGGTCGCGGCTTTGCCGTGGTCGCTTCCGAAGTGAAGTCGCTCGCGGTGCAAACCGCCAAGGCCACCGAGGCGATCGTTGGACAGATCCTCGCGGTCCAGAGCTCCACGGCCGGTGCCGTCGCTTCGATCCACCGCATCTCCCAGCGCATGCAGGAAATCCAGCATTACACTTCGGCGGTTGCGGCCTCGATCGAAGAGCAGAACGCCGCGACCAGCAACATCTCGCAAAACGTCGCCACCGCCGCGCGCGCTTCCGAGACGGTCGCGAAGACACTGACCGAGGTTGCCGGCGCCGCGATGCACACACGCAAGTCGGCCCAGACCGTGCTCGACACCTCGCACGCGGTCGAAGCGGCGATCGACGATCTGCGCCGGCGGGTCGAGGAATTTTTGGCCGAGGTTGCGGCCTGAAGCCCGCACCAAACCCCGCTCATTCCCGCGTAAGCGGGAATCCAGCGCTGGGTCCCCGCTTCCGCGGGGACGAGCGGGCTCTCGATCACCCTTCGGTGCCGGTAATCTTTCCCAGCGCCGCCTGCGCCGCGGCGAGCCGCGCGATCGGCACGCGGAATGGCGAACACGACACATAGTCGAGCCCGACTTCGTGACAGAACGCGACTGACGCCGGATCGCCGCCGTGCTCGCCGCAAATGCCGAGCTTGAGATTTTTCCGCACCTTGCGGCCGCGCTCGGTGGCGATGCGGATCAGTTCGCCGACGCCGTCGCGGTCGATCGACACGAAGGGATCGCCCGGCAGGATGCCCTTCGCCGTATAGATGCCGAGAAAGCTCGCCGCATCATCGCGGCTGATGCCGAAAGCGGTCTGCGTCAGATCGTTGGTCCCGAACGAGAAGAATTCCGCGGTCTCGGCGATCTCGCCGGCTTTCAGCGCCGCGCGCGGCAATTCGATCATGGTGCCGACCTGGTATTTGAGCTTGGTCTTGGTCTCGGCCGCGACCTTGTCCGCCATGGCGTCGATGCGCTCCTTGACGATGTCGAGCTCCATTCTGCCGGCGATCAGCGGCACCATGATTTCAGGCGCGACCTGCTTGCCAGTTTCGCGGCTCACCTCGGCTGCGGCTTCGAAGATGGCGCGGGCCTGCATCTCCGCGATCTCCGGATAGGCAATGGCAAGCCGACAGCCGCGGAAGCCGAGCATCGGATTGAATTCGTGCAGTTCCCTGGCACGATCCGCGAGCTTTTGCGGATCGGCGCCCATCGCCTGCGCCACCTCGGCGATTTCTTCTTCGGTCTGCGGCAGAAATTCGTGCAGCGGCGGGTCGAGGAGCCGGATGGTAACCGGCAGCGCCCCCATGATGCGGAACAGATCGGCGAAATCGGCGCGCTGCATCGGCAGAAGCTTTGCGAGCGCCGCCCGGCGCGATTTTTCATCCTCCGCAAGAATCATCTCGCGCACGGCGCGGATGCGGTCCTCGTCGAAGAACATATGCTCGGTGCGACACAGCCCGATGCCCTCGGCGCCGAATTTGATTGCGGCGCGCGCATCGGCCGGCGTATCGGCATTGGCGCGCACTTTCAGTTTGCGCACGCCGTCCGCCCATTTCATCACCGTGGCGAATTCGCCGGCAAGCGCCGGCTGCAGCATCGCCACCGTTCCGGCCAGCACCTGGCCGGTCGAGCCGTCGATGGTGAGCGTGTCGCCCTTTTTCAGCGTCACGCCGCCGGCCGTCATGGTCTGTGCCCGGTAATCGACCCGGAGCGAGCCCGCGCCCGAGACGCAGGGCTTGCCCATGCCGCGCGCGACCACCGCCGCATGCGAGGTCATGCCGCCGCGCGTCGTCAAAATACCTTCGGCGGCATGCATGCCGTGGATGTCCTCGGGCGAGGTTTCGATCCGCACCAGAATGACCTTGCGGCCCTGCGCCTTCAGCGCCTCGGCGTCCTCGGACGAAAACACGATTTCGCCGCAGGCCGCGCCCGGCGAGGCCGGCAGCCCGTTGGCAATCACCTTGCGCTCGGCGTCCGGATCGATGGTCGGATGCAGCAATTGATCAAGCGCCGCAGGGTCGACCCGCGCCACCGCCTCTTCCTTGGTGATCAATTTCTCCTGCGCGAGCTCGACGGCGATGCGCAGCGCCGCCTGCGCGGTGCGCTTGCCGTTGCGCGTCTGCAGCATCCATAGTTTGCCCTGCTCGACCGTGAATTCGAGATCCTGCATGTCGCGATAATGCCGCTCGAGCTTGGCGTGGATGCGTGTGAGCTCGGCAAAGGCGTCCGGCAGCGAAGCTTCCATCGACGGCTTGTCGGAGCCGGCCTCCTTGCGCGCGGCTTCGGTGATCTCCTGCGGCGTGCGGATGCCGGCGACGACGTCCTCGCCCTGCGCATTGATCAGAAACTCGCCGTAGAGCTTTTTCTCGCCGGTCGACGGATTGCGCGTGAAGGCGACGCCGGTGGCCGAAGTCTCGCCCATATTGCCGAACACCATGGCCTGCACATTGACGGCAGTGCCCCAGCTTTCCGGAATGCCGTGGAGCCGCCGATAGGTGATGGCGCGCTGATTCATCCACGACCCGAACACCGCGCCGATCGCACCCCATAATTGGGCGTGCGGATCCTGCGGAAACGGATCCCCGCCCTCCTCCGCGACGCGCTCCTTGTAGCGGGCGACGATCTGCTGCAGATCGCCTTCATCGAGATCGGTGTCGAGCGTGTAGCCGTTCTTGTCCTTGAGCTCGTCGAGGATTTCCTCGAAATGATGGTGCTCGATGCCGAGCACCACGTCGGAATACATGGTGATGAAGCGCCGATAGCTGTCGAGCGCAAAGCGCGGGTCGCCGGATTTCTTCGCCAGCGCTTCGACCGTCACATCGTTGAGCCCGAGATTGAGCACGGTATCCATCATGCCGGGCATCGACGCGCGGGCGCCCGAGCGGACCGATACGAGCAACGGATTCTCCCCATCGCCGAATTTCTTGCCGGTGATGCGGCCGATATTGATCAGGCCTGCCTCGACCTGGGCCTTCAGATCCTTGGGATAGGTTTTGCCGTGGTCGTAGAAATACGTGCAGACCTCGGTGGTGATGGTGAAACCGGGGGGCACCGGCAGGCCGAGCTGCGCCATTTCGGCAAGCCCCGCGCCCTTGCCGCCGAGGAGATTTTTCATCGTCGCCCGGCCGGCCGCCTTGCCGCCGCCGAAGGCGTAGACCCATTTGCCCTTGGGACCCGTGCCTTTGGGGCTCGAGACGGCTTTGGCCGCGGGTTTCGCCGCGGCTTTGGCTTTACGGCGAGCCGGAGATTTTTTTACCGGCCGGCGGGCGGTTTTGGAGCGTGATTTGGCCATGACATCGTGGTTTCGATTACGGGCGATCTAGAGATGGCAATTCCCGGAAGTCGACGCAACGTCAATGCGCTACCGGTTTCGGCGCCTTTCAGCGCTAGTGGATGAAGTGATAGATGCCATTGAGCCCCATCAAACCGACAATGATGAGATAGACGGCGACGACCAGGTTCAGTAGCCGCGGCATGACCAAGATCAGAATACCGGCGATAAGCGCGACAAGCGGGGTGATATGGGCGGCGGTGAGGATCATTGGGTTTCCTTTGGGGTGGTGCAATTGGGCGGGGCGTTTGGAAATTCAACAGAGGTTAAACGCACAAAACGGCGTTCGGTTCTACCCTAGCACAGCGGCGACGAGGGAGCGCCCTCGCCCCTTGCGGGAGAGGGCAGCGCAGGCCGTCCGGGAATTTCGGTTGGGTGAGGGCTCGCGGGCCGCCCGCTCACCCATTCTTACTGATCGAACCGCCGAGCCGCCCTCTCCCGCAAGGGGCGAGGGCAAACCCGCGCGCTCCGTTGCGTTTACCCCTCGATCTTGGAGAAATCCGCCACCGCGCGGGTCGCGGCACGGATTTCGTTGAGGAGCTTTAGCCGGTTCTCCCGCAGCGCCTTGTCGTCGACATTCACTGTTACCTTGTCGAAGAAGGCGTCAACGGCGGGGCGCAGTTTCGCCATCGCCAGCATGGCTGCGGCGAAATCCTCGGCCGCGACAGCACGCGTCGCCTCGGCCTTCGCGGCATCGATTGCTTGCGCCAGCGCCTTTTCTTCCGGCAGTTGGTAAAGCTTTGGCTCCGGGGCGCCGGTATACTCGCGAGAATCCTTCTTTTCCTCTATGCGGATGATGTTGGTCGCGCGCTTGTAGCCGGCGAGGAGGTTCTTGCCGTCCTCGGTGTCGAGGAATTTTCCGAGCGCCTCGACGCGGCGGACGATAAGGAGGAAATCGTCCTGGCCCTCCAAAGCAAATACGGCATCAACCAGGTCATGCCTCGCGCCTTGATCACGGAGTTGAACCTTTAGCCGATCAGCGAGGAATGAGAGCAGCTCTTTTAAGACCCTTACCTTGGTATCTTCAGAGCGCTCGAATGAAGTACTCGGGACCGCGGCATCGCGGTCCATGAGCCGATCAACAATAGAGTCGCCGCCCAGAACATGCTCGAGGCTTGCCGCCGCAGCAAAATCTCGATCTCGCTGCGAATCTCTAATGTGGTCGCCAACCAAATACGCGGCCTGCATCAAGACTTCTAACATCCGTAATCGGAGATCATTCTCCAAAACGATTCGGATCGCGCCAAGTGCCGCCCGTCTTAATGCATATGGATCCTTGCTTCCCGTCGGCTTCTCATCGATTGCCCAAAAGCCGACGAGCGTATCAATCTTGTCAGCCAGCGCGACGGCAATCGAAACCGGATCGCTCGGCACCAGATCGTCAGGGCCCTTCGGCCTGTAATGATCCTCGCAGGCATGAGCGACGGCTTCGTCTTCGCCCTGCTCCTCGGCGTAGTATTTCCCCATCAACCCTTGCAGCTCGGGAAATTCCCCGACCACTTCAGTCAGCAAATCCGCCTTGCACAGGTGCGCGGCGCGCTTGGCCTTTTCCACATCGGCGCCCACAAGGGGCGCGAGCTCCGCTGCGAGCCGCTCGATGCGCTCGATACGCTCCGCCTGCGTGCCGAGCTTTTCGTGAAACACAATATGCTCGAACTTGGGCAACCGGTCCTCCAACCGCGTCTTCAGATCGGTCTCGTAGAAGAATTTCGCATCCGACAGCCGCGCCCGGATGACGCGCTCGTTGCCGGCGATGATCTCCTTGCCGCCGTCGCTGGCCTCGAGATTGGAAACGAGCAGGAATTTGTCGACCAGCTTGGCGTGCGCAGCGTCGCGCAAGACAAAGCATTTCTGGTTGTTGCGGATGGTGGCGCGGATGACTTCTTCGGGGATTTGCAAAAATTTCTGATCGAACGAGCCCATCAGCACCACCGGCCATTCGACAAGACCCGCGACTTCGTTGAGGAGACCTTCGTCCTCGACCACTTCGAGCCCTTGCGCGAAGGCAAGTTGCTTCGCCTCGGTGCGGATGATGTCGCGGCGGCGCTCGGGATCGAGCACGACCTTGGCCTCCCCGAGCTTGCGCTGATAATCGTCGAAGCGCCGCACCGTGAACGGCTCCGGTGCCAGAAACCGATGGCCGCGTGTCTGGTTGCCCGCAGCGATGCCGCCGACCGAAAACGCAACGACATCCGGCTCCTCGGTCTCCGGACCGAACGTGGCGACGATCGAATGCAGCGGCCGCACCCAGGTCAGCGCGCCGGGCGATTGCGAGGCAGCACCCCAGCGCATCGATTTCGGCCAGGGAAAGCTCTTGATCACCGCGGGCAGGATTTCGCCGATGACGTCGATCGCCGCGCGGCCCGGCTTCTCGATCACCGCCATGTAAAAGTCGCCCTTCTTGTCGGGCTGCACTTTGGCCTCGGCGATCGACTTCAGTCCCGCGCCTTTCAGAAACCCGGCAATGGCGTTGTCGGGCGCGCCGACCCGCGGACCCTTTTTCTCCTCGCGCAGATCGGGCTGGCGCACCGGCACGCCATGCACGGAGAGCGTCAGCCGTCGCGGTGTCACAAAAGCCTTGGCGCCTTCATAGACGAGCCCGGCATCGACCAGCCGGTCGGTGACCGCCTTGCGCAAATCCTCGGCCGCCCGCGCCTGCATACGCGCGGGGATTTCCTCGGAGAATAGTTCGAGCAAAAGATCAGGCATTGCGTATGACGCTAGCTGCTCCCCTCCCCCTTGTGGGGAGGGGTGGGGGTGGGGGTCGGGAGGATCGCACTTTGAATCGTCTCAAGCACGCCATCGATATTTTCAAGCACCTCATTGTTCCAAAAGCGCAGTACTCGGTAGCCTTCAGACTCAAGAAACTTCGTCCGCGTCGCATCAAGATTTACCCGCACCGCATGCTGACCGCCGTCTATTTCAACCACGATCCTCAACTGATGACTGGCGAAGTCGACGATGTACCGGCCCAGATGCACCTGTCGGCGAAAATGCGAGTCGGACAAGGCGAGACGATGACGTAGATGCCACCAAAGCTTCTGTTCCGCTTTTGTCGGCGACGAGCGCATCGCGCGGGCGCGAATTTTGTTGGTCGGCACGACGCTCCGCTCCCGGACCGCCCGGCTTTCGTCGGAGGATTGCTTCTCTGTCATAGAGTCACCTCCCGACCCCCACCCCTCCCCACAAGGGGGAGGGGATCACTCTGCCGTCAGGGGAGGGTTTTATGGCTCCCGTCACACAGCGGCTCGTGCGACGAGCGCTTGCAGGCGCAGAACCAAGTCTCTTCGCTCTTTTCCGCTTTCCATTCCTGCGGCACGAAGCCGGTGCCCTTGTGCGAGCCGTCGCAGAACGGCTGCGTCTTGGAGCGCCCGCAGGCGCACCACCAATAGCTCTTGCCGGCCTCGACCTGGACCGGGATCGGTTTACGGCCGCCGATTTCGGGCATCTCGCTCATAGATCCTTGCCTCCGCCTTCTGTTGCCAGCCACGCTTCGCCGCACGCTTTGGCGAGGTCGCGTACCCGCAATATGTAGCTCTGCCGCTCGGTGACCGAGATCACGCCGCGCGCGTCGAGCAGGTTGAATACATGGCTTGCCTTGATGCACTGGTCGTAGGCCGGCAGCGCCATCAGATGCCGGCCGCGATTGGCTGTCGTGTCATCGACCTGCCAGCCGGCAGCGAGATACTTCTGGCAGGCCGCCTCCGCCATGCGGAATTGCTCGAACAGCATGTCGGTATCGGCGAATTCGAAATTGTGCCGCGAATATTCCTGCTCGGCCTGCAGAAACACGTCGCCGTAGCGCACCCGCTGCGCGCCGTCGCGGCCGTTGAAATTGAGCTCGAAGACATTTTCGACGCCCTGGACATACATGGCCAGCCGCTCGAGGCCGTAGGTCAGCTCGCCCGCTACCGGCGCGCATTCAAAACCCGCGACCTGCTGAAAATAGGTGAACTGCGATACTTCCATGCCGTCGCACCAGCACTCCCAGCCCAAACCCCAGGCGCCGAGCGTCGGGCTTTCCCAGTCGTCCTCGACGAAGCGGATGTCGTGGATTTTCGGGTCGATGCCGATGGCATAGAGCGACTTCAGATAAAGCTCCTGCAAGTCGTCGGGCGACGGTTTCAGGATGACCTGCATTTGATAATAGTGCTGCAGCCGGTTCGGGTTTTCGCCATAGCGGCCGTCCTTGGGCCGGCGCGATGGCTGCACGTAAGCCGCGTTCCACGGCTTCGGCCCGAGCGCGCGCAGCGTCGTCGCCGGATGGAAGGTGCCGGCGCCGACCTCCATGTCATAGGGCTGCAAAATGACGCAGCCCCAATCCGCCCAGTAGCGCTGCAAGGCGAGGATAAGCCCCTGAAACGAGCGTTCCGGGCGCATATAGGGCGGCAAATCGTTCGACGCTTCCATGCTGCGTTGTTGGTGGATGGAGCCCCCAAGGTCAAGTCGGCCGAGCAAGGATCGAGACTTGCCCCCCAATTCCTGATACCTCAGGGCCGATTTCCGGCGCCGTATAAGGGGAGGAGTTCGTGACCAAGGTAAGAAGCCTATTGATCGCCGCTGCAGTGTTGCTGCCGCTCGCCACAGGGCCGGCCGCACAGGCGGACGAATTTCCCAGCCGTCCGATCCATATCGTGATCGCGTTCCCCCCCGGCGGTCCCACCGATTTTGTCGGCCGTGTCGTCGCCGAGAAGATGAAGGAGGCGCTCGGCCAGACCGTCATCATCGACAACAAGCCAGGCGCGAACGGCACGCTGGGCGGCGAGTTCGTCGCCAAGTCCGAGCCCGACGGTTACACGCTGTTTTTGACCACGGCCGGCGCGGTGACGGTGTCGCCGCATATCATGGCGGATATCCATTATGATGCGTTGCGCGATTTTGCCCCGGTAGCGCTCGTCACCACGGTGACGGAGGTGCTGGTCGTCAGCCCCAAGCTCGGCATCACGAACGTCAAAGAGCTGGTCGCGCTCGCCAAGGCGAAGCCCGGCACCATCCCGTTTGCCTCGACCGGCATCGGCTCGCCGCCGCATCTGGCGCAGGAACTGCTCGATGCCTCGGCGGGCGTGCAGTTCCTGCACGTGCCCTATCGCGGCGCGGCGCCGGCCTTGACCGATCTGCTCGGCGGCCAAGTCGAAGTGCTCGCCGCCGACGTGCCGGTCTTGATCGCGCAGATCCGCGCCGACACGCTGGTTCCGATCGGCGCGGCGGCGGACAAGCGCGATGCCATCCTGCCGAAGGTGCCGACGCTCGCCGAACAGGGTTATCCCAATACCGACGCCTCGAATTGGTACGGCCTCCTGGCGCCGGGCAAGACGCCCGCCGCCGTCATCACCAGGCTCAACGGGGCGGTGAACGCGGCGCTGAACAATGCGAGCACCCACGACAAGCTCGTTCAGGCCGGCGCGACCCCGGTCGGCGGCACCCCGGAAAGCTTCGGCACCTTCATGAAGGCCGAATACGAAAAGTGGGGCCGCGTGGTCAAAGAGCGGAATATCAAAGACACGCAGTGAATCTTCGCCCCGCCCGCTCGTCCCCGCGAAAGCGGGGACCCAGGACTGGATTCCCGCTTGCGCGGGAATGAGCGGAGAAATATCACCCCGGCCGGTATTCCCCGGTCTTCGGATCTGGCTTCAGCTTCGGCAGGCTGCTGCGGTCGAGCGGCTCGACGGTGGCTTTGCTGCGCACGTCGTCGAGTTCGGAATTGACGCGCTGCACTTCCTTAACGCACCAGCGCACCAGCATGGCCGCCCCCGTAACTCCCAGTGCGAAAACGATCAGCGGCGGCATGGTCAAACTCCGGCTTTAGCTTTCAAGCACGATCGTGTCAGAAACCGGGCAAATCGGACAGCGATCTCATATCGAACTGCGATCCAGAGCAATATTCTAGAGCCCACATCGCGCCCAAATCGCGCGCGCTTCAAGTGTGGAAATCACGTCCTCGGCAAGGCTCGCAGGCCGAGCGGTCGGCAGCATTTCGGGCAGGCGGACGCCGAAAACGCGCCGGCCGAACAAGCCGCGCTCGGCGGTCACGAGCGGGGTATCGACCTTGTCGCCATAACGTTCGCGCAGCACGCCGCGCAAATCGCCGATGCCGTCGACAAGACCCAATTCCAGCGCCCGCCGGCCGGTCCAATATTCGCCGGTGAACAAATCGCCGTCGGGGCCGCTGAGCTTGCCGCCGCGGCGCGCTTTGACCAACGCGATGAAGTCGTCGTGGATGTCGCGCTGCAGCTTTTTCAGCCGTTCGACGTCATCGGGATTTTCGGGCAGGAACGGATCGAGCATCGCCTTGTGCTCGCCCGATGTATAGAGCCGCCGCTCGATACCGAGCCGCGCGATCAGCTTGTCGAAGCCGAACGAACCGCCGACGACGCCGATCGAGCCGACGATCGAGTGCGGATCGGCGATGATTTCGTCGGCAGCGCAGGCGATCATATAACCGCCCGACGCGCCGGCATCTTCGACGAAGGCTACGACCCGGCGCTTATGCTCGTCGGCCAATTCGCGGATGCGGCGAAAGATCAGGTGTGACTGCACCGGCGAGCCGCCTGGCGAATTGATGACGAGCGCGACGGCCCGGGCGTTCTTCATGGCGAAGGCGCGATCGAGCGTGCGCGCGATGCCCGCCAGACTTAAGCCCGGCCGCAACGGGGTCGAAAATCCGATGATGCCTGACAGCCGGACCACCGGCACGACCGGCCGATCGCGGCGGAACCGCCGCGGCAACAGCATGCACAGCGCCGCCATGGCACCGCTGCGAAGAGTTCGAATGCGGTCGCCCGCCGACGGCTCGGTCATGAAAGCTCAAATAGGAAGTGTCTCATTTACTCTCAAGTAACGGTTTCTTAAGCGGTTGGAACGCTTCTTGCTTAACCGGGTTGCCGGGACAATAGCGGAGGCCGTCGCGCGATGAAGATTTACTTCCTCCTCATGATAATCAGCGTGTTTGTCACCCTGTCCTACGTTCCCCTTCGCACTGAAGCGAAGCAGCGTGTGAGTAAGAACGCATCTTGACCGGCTTGGTGCCGGCATAATGCCCAACCGTTGTGCAGTATTCGTTCCAGTAATCGTTTGCAATTCCGCGATCCGTTAACGCTTCCAGTCCGACTTCAGGTACCGCTCCAGTCCAGCGTGGCGCCCTTGCGCAGCACCGCTTCGGCTTGCTCGCTCGGCTTGCCGTCGGCCGAGGCGAGCACAAAGCCCGGCAAGCGCGCGAGCTGGCGGTTCGCGCCTTTCGTCGCCCGCACAATGACGCGGATGGCCGGAGCGTCGGGTTTCGGCAGAATAGGCAGCACGACAGCCAAGCCGAAATCCGCTGCCAGGGCCCGCAACACCTCATCCAGGCCGTCGGCGCGCCAGATCAGTGTGACGGTCCCGGATGCGCGCAGTAAGCGCGCGGCGGCGCCGAGCCATTGCGCGAGCGTATCGCGCGACGCGGTGTGCGCCAGGCGGCGAGCGGGATCCGGCGACGGATTATGCGCCACATTGAAGGGCGGGTTCATCAGCACGTGATCGACCGAAGAAGCCGGCAATCCGGCTGCGGCAAAATCCGCCGACGTCGCCGCGACATCGAGACAGACCGCATGCACGCGCGAAGAAAGCTTGTTACGCTCGGCATTGTGGCGGCCGAGCGCCGACAGCGCCGGATGGATCTCGACCAAAGTGACAACGAGACCCTCGACGCGCCGTGCCAGCGCGAGACCAGCAGCGCCGATGCCCGAGCCGAGATCGACCGCATGCTCGCCGGCGCGCGCTGCCGTCGCCGCGGCAAGCAGGATCGCATCGTGGCCGAAGCGGTGACCGCGGCGCGGCTGGCGCAAAACGAGCTTGCCGCCGAGGGCTGAGTCATCGCTGAATTCAGCAGCCATCGCGGCCGGCCTCTGGCTCGAGATTTCAGTCAATTTTCTCAGTCGTTTTGGGGACGAAGCTCGTTGCCGAAACCCGCCTCCTCAAGGAGCCGCCGCGCGACATCGATCTGATCCTCGCCGACCAAAATACGGCGCGGAAAAATGCCGATCGAGCCTTCCAGCACGCTCATATTCTGATCGACCACCATATGCTTGATGCGCGCGCCGTTGAGCAGCGCTTCGAGCGCCGAGATCAGGACCGCATCGTTGGTGCGAACAAGCTCCCGCACGATTTCAGCTCCGCCGCCGTTCCTCGCCGGGCGCCCGCAGCGCCAAATAAGCGATGAGTTTCAATTCGCGCCGGCCGCGGGTGACCGTATCGAGGATCAGGCCGCATGCAATCGATAGGAAAGCGAGCAGCATCAACCCGGTCGACAATACCGCGGTCGGCAGCCGCGGCACCAAGCCTTCCTGCAAATACGTGATAACGAGCGGGATGGCGAGGCCGATCGACATGATGATCAGTGCGACGCCGAAGGAGCCGAACAGCGACAGCGGGCGCTCGGCGCGATAGAGCTTCAGCACCGTCCACAAAATCCGGAAGCCGTCGTGCCAGGTCGAAAGCTTTGAAGCCGAGCCCGCCGGCCGCGAATAATAGGGCGTCGGTAGTTCGCCAACCGGGAGTTCGAGTTCGAGCGCGTGGACGGTCAGTTCGGTTTCGATCTCGAAGCCGCCCGAGAGAATCGGAAAGGATTTGACGAAACGGCGCGAGAACACCCGATAGCCGGACAGGATATCGGTGAAGGCGTGGCCGAAAATGTGGGCGACGAAGCCGGTCAGAAGCCAATTACCGGCGCGGTGGCCGGGGCGATAAGCCGCCTCCTCGCGATCGACCCGCGTGGCGACCACCATATCGAGCCGATCGGCGACGAGTTTTTCGATCATCGGCGCCGCGCTCGGCGCGTCATAGGTCGCATCACCGTCGACTAGGACATAGATATCGGCCTCGATGTCGTTGAACATCCGCCGCACCACATGGCCTTTGCCCTGGTGGGTCTCGCGGCGCACGACAGCGCCGGCCTGTTGCGCCGCGTCGACGGTGCGGTCCGTCGAATTATTGTCATAAACATAGACGGTGGCCGCCGGCAGCGCCGCGCGAAAGTCCGCCACGACCTTGGCGATGGCGTGCGCCTCGTTGTAGCAAGGAACCAGGATCGCCACGTCGTAGTGGCTCACGTCATGCCGGCTTGCGCCCACGCTTGGCGCCGATTCTTCCATATCCGGCCCGGTGCTTGGCATTCCCTCTCTCCGCCGCCAGTGCGCCCGGCGGCGCCGGCGGCCCGCCGCCGGCTGTTACGGCTCGGCGCCTATGTAGCCGACGCCCTTGCCGCGTCACCATAGCGTTTCTATGCTTCCCAAGTAATCCAGGAGAACGCCGCAGTGGCCGTCGTCGTCCCCTTCGAAAACAAGCGTCAGCCCTCCATCGAGCCGCTGATCGGTCTGGTCGCCGCCGATATGGAGCGCGTCAATGCGACCATCATCGCCCGCACCGGCTCCGAGGTGACGATGATTCCGGAGGTGGCCAAGCATCTGATCGATTCCGGCGGTAAGCGGCTGCGGCCAATGCTGACGCTGGCTCTGGCACGGCTCGCAGGCTACTCGGGCGACGGCCATATCAAGCTCGCCGCCGCGGTCGAGTTCATGCATACCGCGACGCTGCTGCACGACGATGTCGTCGACGAGAGCGAATTGCGGCGCGGCCGGCTCGCGGCCCGCATGCTGTGGGGCAACGAAGCGAGCGTCCTGGTCGGCGATTTCCTGCTCGGCCAGGCGTTCAAGATGATGGTCGAGGTCGGCAGCCTCAAGGCGCTCGGGATATTGTCGACCGCGGCGGCGGTGATCGCCGAGGGCGAAGTCATGCAACTCGCCGCCGCCAAGAATACGGCGACCACCGAAGACGAATATATCGCGGTGATCCGCGCCAAGACCGCCGAACTGTTCGCGGCGGCCTGCGAGATCGGCCCGGCGATTTCGGTGCGGCAGAAAGCCGAACAGGCGGCGAGCCGCTCCTTCGGCATGAATCTCGGCATCACGTTCCAGCTGGTCGATGACGTCTTGGACTATGGCGGCGCCGCCTCGCATCTCGGCAAGAACATCGGCGACGATTTCCGCGAGGGCAAGATCACGCTTCCGGTCGTGCTCGCCTTCCGCCGCGGCAGCGACGCCGAGCGCGAGTTCTGGCGGCGCACGCTCGAGCGCGGCGAGACCAACGACGCTGATCTCGATCACGCCATCGGCTTGATGGTCAAGCACCGCGCGCTCGAAGACACCATCGGCCGCGCCCACCATTACGGCGCCATCGCGCGCGACGCGCTGGCGCTGTTTCCGGATTCGGCCGTTAAGGCCGCGCTGGTCGAGACTGTCGATTTTTGTATTGCGCGGACGCATTAGACCGTCGTTGCGGCGCTAGCCGAACATCGTCTCACAGACCCACCAGTCGGGATATTTGGCGCGCAACGTCTTCGCTGCAGCGACGGCTTGAGCCGCAGATGTGAAGAGCCCGAAACACGTCGCACCCGAACCCGACATGCGAGCCAGACGACAGCCCGCCAGGGCGGCGAGTTCCGCGATTACGTCGGCAACCTCCGGGGCAAGCCCGATCGCCGCGCTTTCAAGATCGTTCGGCTGGGTGGCGAGCATGGATAGAAACTTGTCAAAGCTCGCCGCTTGCGAAAGCGCCGCAAGGTCGAAAGTTTCGGCCGGCGCGGCCGCTGGCTTCCAGCCGGCGAAAACGAGTTTGGTCGCGAGCGCCGCTCCGGGATTGACCAGCACGGCGTGGAGTTGAGGTAATGCGAGTGGCGCGGAAAGCTTTTCACCGATGCCGCGCATCAGCCGCGGGCGCGGATCGAGACAGACCGGCACGTCGGCACCGGTGGCGCGGGCTGCTTCGTAGAGCCGCGGGTCATCGAGCGCGAGATCATTCGCTCTTGCCAAAAGCCGCAGCGCAGCGGCGGCATCGGACGAACCGCCGCCGAGACCGGCCGCAACCGGCAGCGACTTTTCGAGGTGGAATGCGCCCACGGTTAGGCCCGGAATGAGCGCCTTGAGCCCACGCGCCGCCTTGAGCACGAGGTTGTCGGCCGTGTCGCCGGCATGCGCAGCGCGAGGACCACTCACGTTGAGGGTAAGCTCGCCGCCCGGAATGAAGGTCAGACGATCGCCGCAGCTCGCAAACACCACGAGGCTTTCGAGCTCGTGATAACCGTCGGCGCGGCGCGACAACACGCGCAGCGTCAGGTTGACCTTCGCCGGCGCGGTTTCGACCAGGGGAGTTTCGGCAGCGGACGCGGGCAAGGAAGCCCCTTACCCGCCGTTGCCGGCCTTCTTGGCTTTGTCGGCATCGCCGGCCGGAGCGGCCTTGTCGGCTTCAGCGGCAGCCGACGTATCGGGCGGCAAGCCGTCCTTCAGCTTGGCCTCGATCTTCGGCAGATCCTCGGGATCGGGCTTGAGGTCCTTGGCGTGCGACCATTGGAAGTGCGCTTCCAGCGTGCGGCCGACGCGCCAATAGGCGTCGCCGAGATGGTCGTTGATGGTCGGGTCTTCGGGCTTGAGTTCGACGGCGCGCTCGAGATTTTTGACCGCTTCGTCGTAATTGCCGGTGCGGAAATAGGCCCAGCCCAGCGAGTCGACGATGTAACCGTCGTCCGGCCGCTGCTCGACCGCGCGGCGGATCATGTCCATGCCCTGGTCGAGATGGGCGCCCTGGTCGACCCAGGAATAGCCGAGATAGTTCAGCACCAGCGGCTGCTCGGGATAAAGCTGCAGCGCCTTTTTCATGTCGGCCTCGGCGGCCGGCCATTGATGCGAGCGCTCGTTGCAGATGCCGCGGAAATAGAACATCACCCAGTTCGATTTCTCAGGCGTCGGCACGGTATCGATCGCCTTGCCGTAGGTGGTCGCGCAATCGGCAAATTCCTTGCGCCCGCGCTGGATATTGCCGAGCTCGATGATCGCCTCGGTATCTTTCGGATGCTCGGAGATGACGTGATCGAGCTTCTTCTTGGCCTCGTCGGTGCGATCGAGCGCATCGAGATCGACGGCGAGCTGGATTTCGGCATTGCGCGACAGCGCCGAATTCGCCGGCACGCGGTCGTAAGCCTTGATCGCAAGCTCGGGCTTTTTCAGATCCTCGTAGAGGTCGCCGAGCGACAACAGCGCCATCGGATGCGACGGCTGCAGATAAAGCGCCAGCTGCAGATAGATCAGCGCCAGATCCTCGCCGCCGCGGCGGCCGATCGAGGCGCCGAGCCCGTACAGCGCTTCGGCGGCGCCGGCCTGCGGTGAATCGACGAGCGGCGGCAGTTTTTGGCCGTCGCTGATCTGTTTCATCTCTTCCTTGATCAGCGGATGGTTCGGCAGCGCCTTGTCGAATTCCTGGTACACCTTCAGCGCGTCGTCCTTGCTGCCGTTGCGCGACAGGAAACGGCCATAGGCCTCCGCCGCGCGCAGCGCCGTCGGGTCCGCCTTATAGGTGCGTTCGAAACGCTTGCCGGCCTCTTTCTTGTCGCCGGCGAGGTCGAGGATCAGCCCGGCATGGAGATCCTTGAAGATCGCGTACCAGTCCGGGCCGGTCAGCTTGTCCATGGTTTCGACGGCCGTGCGGCTGTTGCCTTCGCCGTACAGCGCCCATCCGGTGAGCAATGTCGCGGTCAGATCCGTCACCGGGCCGCGCACCGACTGCGAAAAATCCTGCCGGGCCGCGCTGTAATGCTTCTGCTTCAGTTCGCGAATGCCGATGACGAGACGCGCGATGCGATCGGTGTGGTCAATCGCGAGCAGCCGCTCGCCAAGCTTGCTTGCCTCGTCGATATCGCCATTGGTGAGCACGGAGAGAAAGCTGCGGCTGAGCAGATCCGGATTTTTCGGATCGAGCTTCAGCACATTGAGGTAATAGGCCGCCGCCGCGCCGGAATCGCGCTCGGCGCCGGCATGCCGGGCCGCCAAATAACTGCCAAAGGCATTGTCGGGCAGCAGGGCCTGTTGCGCCGGCGACTGGGCGGCAACCGCTTGCGCGGCAAGGACCGTGGGCAGGCTCAAAGCCAGGGCAAGGCCAGCGACAGCGGCATGCCGGGGCAGCAGCGAATTATTCACGAGAGCTCCATTGGCGAACTGGATCGGCTGAGGGAGTTGATCGGCGAACCGGGAATCGAACGCCAGATACCCTTCAGTCGGCGCGAGAATGACCGTTTTGCTCCGCCCCCGCAAGGACGCTTCGCGGGCAGCCACCCCCGAAACTTTCCGCGCCGTCAGCCTCCCTAGGCCCGAACGGCGGCGAAATCGCGGCAGCGGCAGCCTCACCCGGCAAGGCTCCAAGTCCCGTCACATATTCGGGTAATTCGGCCCGCCGCCGCCTTCCGGCGGCACCCAGGTGATATTCTGGTTCGGATCTTTGATGTCGCAAGTTTTGCAATGAACGCAGTTCTGCGCATTGATCACGAACCGCGGCTGCCCGCCCTCTTCGACCCATTCATAGACGCCGGCCGGGCAATAGCGCGACGACGGCCCGGCATAGACATCGTGCTCGGAGGTTTTCTGCAATGCGCCGTCGCGCACCAGAAGATGCACCGGCTGGTCTTCTTCGTGATTGGTGTTCGACAGATAGACCGAAGACAGCCGGTCGAAGGTGAGCTTGCCGTCGGGCTTGGCATAGACGATGCGCCGGCATTTCGCCGCCGGTTCGAGCGTGGCGTAATCGGGCTTGCCGTGCTTGAGCGTGCCGAACAGCGAAAAGCCGAGCGTCGAGGTCCACATATCGAGACCGCCCGCCGCAATACCGGCCATGGTGCCGAGCTTCGACCACAACGGCTTGGCATTGCGCACCCGCCACAGATCGCGCCCGATCGGCGACGAACGCCACGCCGCTTCGTAGCTCGACAATTCGTCATTGGCACGCCCGGCGCCAAGCGCCGCCGCGACATGCTCGGCGGCGAGCATGCCGGACAACATGGCGTTATGACTGCCCTTGATGCGCGGCACATTGAGGAAGCCCGCAGTGCATCCGATCAAAGCCCCACCCGGAAAGGCGACCTTCGGCACCGATTGCCAGCCGCCTTCGGAGATCGCGCGCGCGCCATAGCTGATGCGCTTGCCGCCCGCGAAAGTATCGCGCACCAGCGGATGAGTTTTGAAGCGCTGAAATTCCTCGAACGGCGAGAGGTAAGGATTGCGGTAGTTCAGATGAACGACAAAGCCGACCGAGACGAGGTTGTCGTCGTAATGATAAAGAAACGAGCCGCCGCCGGTGCCATTGTCGAGCGGCCAGCCCAGCGTGTGCTGCACGAGCCCGCTCTGGAATTTATCGGGCTTAACCTGCCAAAGCTCCTTGAGCCCGATGCCGAATTTCTGCGGCTCGCGGCCTCGCGAAAGCGCGAAGCGTTCGATCAGAATTTTTGACAGGCTGCCGCGCGCGCCTTCGGCGAACAGCGTGTATTTGCCGCGCAATTCCATGCCGCGGGCAAAGCCGGGTTTGTGATGGCCGTCCTTGCCAATCCCCATATCGCCGGTGGCGATGCCGGCGACAGCCTCGTTCTCGAACAGGAGTTCGGCCGCGGCAAAGCCCGGATAGATCTCGACACCGAGCGCTTCGGCCTTTTTCGCCAGATAGCGGCAGACGTCACCGAGCGAGACGATGAAATTGCCGTGATTGCCCATCAGCGGCGGCATCAAGGAGAGCGGCAGCCGCAGCGCGCCGGACGCGCCGAGCGCGTAGAACCGATCCGCGGTCACCTCGGTCTTGATCGGGGTGTCCTCGCCGCGCCATTCCGGAATGAGGCTGTCGAGACCGATCGGGTCGATGACCGCGCCTGAGAGAATATGCGCGCCGACCTCGGAGCCCTTCTCGACCACGACGACCGATTTATCGGGGGCGATTTGTTTCAGCCGGATCGCGGCCGCAAGGCCCGCCGGCCCCGCACCGACAATCACGACGTCGAATTCCATCGCCTCTCGGGCCGGAAGCTCCGCGTCAGTCATGGTCTGCTCCGTGTCCCGGACAATAGCCATGATTTTTCACGAAATTAATGCCAAGACAATCGACAATGACAGTCGCCAAAGACAATCGCGGATCGTCCGCCGCCTTTCTCAATCGCCAAGCATGAACCCCGACCGACAAAATCCGAACCGCGAAGCGCGCGAACTCCTTGCGTTCTATGTCGATGCCGGCGCCGACGCGCTGATCGGCGAAGAGCCGGTCGACCGCATGGCGGACGAAATTTCACCTCCCCCTGCAGGGGGGAGGTCGGACAGCGAAGCTGTCCGGGTGGGGGCCGGCGGCAAAGCTATGCAGCTTCAACGCGACCCCACCCCGGATCGTCTTCGACGATCCGACCCTCCCCCTCCAGGGGAGGGTCGATCGCGAGCGCCCGCGGCAGCTCCGGCATCACCCGAAATCGCCGTGATGGCGGCACGCGAGGCCGCCAAGAGCGCGAAGACCCTCGACGAATTGCGCGCGCTGCTCACCGATTTCGAGGGCTGCGCTTTGCGCGCCACCGCGACGCAACTCGTCTTTGCCGACGGCAATCCGGATGCCAAAGTGATGTTGGTCGGCGAAGCGCCGGGCTATGACGAAGACGTCATCGGCCGTCCCTTTGTCGGCCGCTCCGGAAAACTCCTCGATTTGATGATGGGGGCGATCGGGCTCGACCGCACGAAGGTCTACATCGCCAATGTCGTGCCATGGCGGCCGCCCGGCAACCGCACGCCGACGCCGCAGGAAACCGCGATCTGCCTGCCGTTCATCCGCCGTCAGATCGAGCTCGCCGACCCGGATTTTCTGGTCTGCCTCGGCGGCCCGGCGATGCAAACCCTCCTCGGCGTCAAGGACGGCATCACGCGCTCGCGCGGACGCTGGATGATGTTCGACACCGGCCGCCGCGAAATCCGCGCGCTCGCGACCTTCCACCCGGCGTTCCTGTTACGGAGCCCACTGCAAAAGCGCTTCGCCTGGCGCGATTTTCTGGCGCTCAAAAAGGCGCTGGCCGGCTAATCCGGTCATCACGCAGGGACCGCCCCTCGTTCAACGCGCCGGCGCGACGCTGCCGGGCCGGATCACGCCCCAGCCAACGCGCAATACCGGCAGCCGGCCCTGCACCGGCCGATTGAAAGTGCGCGGCAATTCGGCAACGAGGTCCGGAAAATAGGTCTTGATGTCAGGCGGCGGCGTTTGCGTCGTGTCGGACGCGAGCCAGACCACCACCGCACCCTTCTTGCGGATGTCGTCGGCGGTGACCCAAGGCGAGCGCTGCGGATCGGCGTCGAAGAACACGCTCGGGCGGCTCGGCGCGAACAGCGCAACCAGTGCCGCGGTGCGCGGATCGCCGGTGACGACAGCGAGCGGCTCGCCGGTCCTGCGGACAAAATTCTCGGCGAAGAAGCGCCCCATGGCGCTCGCCGGTTGGGCGATCTGCAGATCGGTGCCGGCGGTCCAGGGCAACAGCACGATCAACAGCGGCACGAACAGCGCCGGCACGATCAACAAGCCGGCCCAGGCAAAACCGAGGACGCGCTGATGATAAAGCGCGATGCTGTCGCCGGCGGCGATGACGAGCCCAAGTCCGGAGAGAATGACCAGCGGCGCCGCGCCGCCGACCGGCAAGCGCTGGCCGATAATGACGGCGAAGATCGTCGCCAAGAGCCCGGGCACCAGCGCAAAAACCTTCACGAATGACAAGGCCAGCGGATCGACCGGACGCCGCGAGAGCGGCGGCGCCGGCGCCGCGCGCACCCGCGGCCAGCCGGACGACAGCACCAACAGGATGATGAGCCCGGCATGCGCAAGCACGAGCGCTATCAGGAGACGCAGCCAGAGCGACATATTGCCGTCGGCCGTCTGCGCATCGCGCAATTGTTGCAACATCGGCATCAAACTGTGGCCCAGACCCTGGTCACCTAAGCCTTGGAGCCACAGCAGATGGACGAACAGGAAAACGACGAGACCGAGCACGACGATCCAAGGCTCGGTCGCTGCGAGCGCGGCGCGGCCGCGCGCGGTGACTGCCGTGAAGAAGGCGAGCACGCCGAGCAAGATCAACGCGGCATCGCTCGTGAGCAGCATCAGGGCCGCGGCAATGCCGAGCCAATACCAGGAGCGAGCGCGGTGCTCCACCACCGCGCGCCAGTAGTGCAACAGCACCAGGGCCCACAGCGCCATGGTCAGGATTGGCGGGCCGAAATCCGGCGACGGCACGGTGAACAGCGAAATTCCCGCCATCAAGAGCACCGCCATGACGGCGTGCGCCGGACCGGCGATCGCGCGACCGAGCGCGAAGACGCACCAATAGGTCGTCACCACGCAAATCTGCGCCAACAGGTAAACGCCGAACATGCCGGCGCTGCGGAAGGCAATCTCGGCCAGCCAATAAGCGAGCGGCGGACCGACACCGGCATCGAAGCGGAATTCATGGCCGATGGCGAGAAGCTCGGCCAGGTCGCTCGGCGGGGCTGCATAAAACAGCATCGGCACAACGAGCCACACCAGCGCCTGCGCGAGCGCCGCCGCCCAGAACACCAGGCCCGGGCGCGAGCGCAGCATTTCGACGTAGATCGGTACGTAAAACATTGAACCCGCGCGGCGCGCCCTGAAATGACGGCTGTGCCCTATACGGCGGGAGCCCTATAGAGGCAATGCGGCGACGATCACCTGCTCGGCATCCTCGATCAGGCCGAGCGCATTGGCCACCGGCGCGAACGAGCGGCGATGATGGATGGTGGGACCGAGGCGGCCGAGCGCGGCAAAATGTTCCGGCACGCTATAGCCCATATGGCGCTCGAAGCCGTAGCCGGGATGGGCCGAGCCGAGGCAGGCCATCAAGCGGTCGCGCGTCACTTTGGCGACGATCGAGGCCGCCGCGATCGAGGCGACGAGCCCGTCGCCGCCGATAACCGCCTCGCAATCGCAGCCGGCATTGATGCGATCGCGGCCATCGACAAAAACCAGGCGCGGTTGCACCGGCAGCGCCGCGACGGCACGCGCCAGCGCCCATAACGACGCGCGTAAAATATTGTCGCGATCGATGCGCGCCGGCGGCGCCATCGCCACCGCGACCTGAGCGCGGGCGCAGATGCGCTCGTAAAGCACCTCGCGCCGCTCCGCCGTCAGCCGCTTTGAATCGTCGAGCCCGCGCGGCACGTCGTCGGGGTCGAGGATGACGGCCGCGGCGACGACCGGACCGGCAAGCGGGCCGCGGCCGGCCTCATCGCAGCCGGCGATCGGCCACACCCCGCGCTTGAGCGCCGCGCGCTCGCGCCGGAATGTCGGTCGCGCGATTTCCTCGTTAAGCGGCAGCCGCGCCGTTTTGTTACTGCTGCTAGTGCGACTCATGCCGCATGATGAACACGCACCAGCGCGATCCGCAATGCAGACTGTGCGGCCTGGACTACGAACTCCGCTCGGCTTAGGGTTGTATTATGCGCCGATACGTGATCGAGCGCGGGGGCCGGCGCAACGCCGTCGCAAGGGGACATTCCATGACAGAATCCGGTCCGACTGACAGCGTCATTGTGCGCGCCGCGATCCATCCCGGTATCGGCGTGGCGCGTATCGGCAACAGCAAGACCGACTATTACATCGGTCCCGAAGTCACGGCGCCGCAACCGCAAAACCCCGGCTACTACCGCGATGCGGCCGGGGCCATCAAACGGCAGGCCGCTCGCTTTTACGTCTATGGCTACAATGCCGCGGGCGAGGTAGTGCGCGAGCTCACCGCCGACAATGCCGACATCACATGGACCGTGCACGTCGCCAACCGCAAGGCGCAGTGGTACCAGTTCCTCGCCGCCCTCGATATTCCGGAAGCCGTCGACATGGCGTGCATCCGGCGCAATAAGAATGTCGGCGTCGATGAGCGCGGCGAGCTCGCGATCGATCCCGGCCCGCGCAATATCACCGGCAAATCGGTCTCGGGCGGCGCCGACCACGCCTTCGATAGCGGCACGTTCAAGAAGACCACCACGGTGCCCCTCGGCGAAATTCGCACCGACGACGCCGGCCGGCTGATCGTGCTCGGCGGCACCGGCCAATCGGGCTCGCCGTCGGGCGCGCCGGTGTACGATCCGGCGGATCCCGACAGCTTCAACAATGCCAATGACTGGTACGACGACACGTCCGACGGGCCGGTGACAGCCGCGGTCTTGCTTGGCGGTAAGTCGCTTCCGGTCGAGCCGGCCTGGGTGGTGGTGACGCCGCCGAATTACGCGCCCGACATCATCAGCTGGCGCACGATGTATGACGAGCTGTGCAACGTCTATGTCGAAGCCGGGATGATGACAGTCCCGGACAGGGTGTCGTTCGCCGACGACGTGCTGCCGATCTTGCAGCGGCAATGCAATCTGCAATGGGTCAATGCCGGCTATGCGGGCATGTTCGGCAAGGGCCGCCCGTGGGACTTTGGCGATCCGGCGCTGCTGGCAAAACTGACGCAGGTCCCCAAAAACGGCCTCGATCCCTATCGCGAGCTGCGCCGCAATATCCTCAACAGCTTCCGCCCGCCATTGCCTTCGGTCAGCGAGCCGCCGACGTGGCCGCATATCTGGCCCTGGATCTATGGCGATGCCTTCGGCTCGTTTCCCGCAACCGGGCCCGGCAACATGCTGCCGATGACCAACATGCAATACGCGATCATCAAGCATTGGTCGGAAGGCGATTTCATCAACGACCCGCCCAAAGCGCCGCCGACCGCGATCGGGGGCGTGCCGCTTGGCGAGCAGCCGGCCATGCTCGACAAGGCAGCGCTGCATTACTGCCTGGCCGATACCTTCCATCCCGGCTGCGAAATGACCTGGCCGATGCGCCACGGCAGCATGTACAGCGCGCCGTTTCGCATTCGGCGCCGCCCGGCGAACGCGACCGTGCCGGACTACGGCGCGACGCTGACGCAGCCGCTCGTCTTGCAGGCGGACGGCCCGCTCTACGCGCAGGGACCCGGCGATATCACCCGCTGGATGGCATTGCCGTGGCAGGGCGACACCGCCTTCTGCCGCTCCGGCTACGATCCGCAATTCGATCCCTATCTGCCGACCTTCTGGGCGGCGCGCGTGCCTAACCAGGTGCTGACCGAAGACGACTACCAAATAGCGATCGATACTTCGAAGTCGCGCGAGGTGCGGCTCGCGGCTTTCAACCGGCGCCCGCTCTGGCTGCGCGCGCTCCTCGCCGATAATGGCGGAGTCGCCGAGGTGATGAACGAGATGATCAAGGAATTCGGATCGCTCGGCATCGTCGAAGCGCGGCCGGGAGTGAAAAACGATCCGGACATTCCCGAAGTCATTTTTGTGGAGAGCATTGCGGCCCAGGACATGCGCGAGGAGGCGAGAAAAGCCCACGCCAATTTGATGGCGACGGCCCAAAGACGGCCGCTCACCCGCCTGGAACAGGCCGGCTGGGCGAGCGAGGCCCAGTTCCACGCCTTCCGCCGCGTCCGGGTGCGCGGCTAGCCGGCATGTGGGACGTCATCGTTGCCGGAGCCGGACCGGCAGGGTCTGTTGCGGCGGCAAAATTGGCGCGGGCCGGCCGCCGCGTGCTGCTGGCGGATCGGCCAAGCGCCGCTTGGAAGTTCGGCGAGGCGCTGCCGGGCGCTGCGGTCCGTCTTCTGCGGACGCTCGATCTGCCGGCGCCCGGGCCGGTGGGTCCTCATACATCCATCGCCGGGACGCTGTCGGCATGGGGTTCGCCGCAATTCACCGCGACGGACGCGTTGCGCGACCCCTATGGCGCGGCCTGGCGGCTCGACCGTCACCGCTTCGATGCGGAGTTGCGTGCGGCAGCCTGTGTGGCGGGCGCGACGGCTCGAATAGCGCTGGTGCGCGACGTCGTCCGCGATGGCGACGGCTGGCGGCTGCGCTTTGACGACGGCGGCGAGGAGTGCGCCCGCTGGATCGTTGACGCCAGCGGCCGCAGCGCCCGGATTGCGCGCAAGCTCGGCGCCGAACGTCGGCGCGACAGCCGGTTGATCGCGCTCTACCGCGTCGGCGAGGCTGACGCGGAGTTCCGCGACAGCCGCACCGTCATCGAATCAGCTTCTAACGGCTGGTGGTATGCGGCCCGGCTACCGTCCAGCGCCGCGGTCGCCGGGCTTCACACCGATGCGGCGGAAGCAGTGCGTATCAGGGCGGAGCCGCAAGCTTGGCTTAATGCGCTTGCGGCGACGCGCGGTCCCGGCGCGCTATTTTCATCGATGCGCTTTGCGCAACTATTGCCAGCCGCCGATGCCGGCGGCGCGCGTCTTTCGCAATTCTACGGCGAGGGCTGGGTCGCTTGCGGCGACTCAGCGATCAGCTTTGATCCGATTTCCGGCCAGGGAATCTTCGCGGCGCTGCATGACGGCAGCGCAGCCGCCGATGCGGTCAATGCCGCGCTTTGCGACGAGCCCGCTTTGCTCGCCGCTTACGCGCGGCGCCTAGAACAGGTGTGGTCGATTTATAGCGCCCGACGCGACGCCGTCTACGCGAGCGAGCGGCGCTGGCCGGATCAGCCGTTCTGGTCGCGAGGGCAATGGAAAAAGGCCGCGTAACGGGGCGGCCGCTTCCGTCAAAACAAATCGAGCTGCTCGGTCGCCGGCCGCGGGTGCTTGAAATGCTCGGTCGTCGTCTTCACGCTCGTCAGATTGAAGCCGAGCCGCTCGCAGGCGACTTCGAAACGCCGGCCTATCATCCAGGCGATGGGACCCGAGCCGGTCATGCGCTTGCCGAAGGTGGAATCGTAATCCTTGCCGCCGCGCATGTCGCGGATGAGCTTGAAGACGTGGCGGTAGCGGTCGGGAAAATTCTCGATCAGCCATTCGCGGAACAGGTCGCGCACTTCGAGCGGCAGCCGCAGCAGCACATAGCCGGCATGGCGCACGCCGGTTGACGCGACCGCGTCGAGAATGCGCTCGATCTCGGCATCGTTGAGCGCCGGAATGACCGGCGCCACCAATGTCGAAGCCGGGACACCCGCCGCCACCAATTGCCGCAAAGCCTCGAGCCGCTTTGGCGGCGTCGAGGCACGCGGCTCCATGGTGCGCGCCAGTTTCGGATCGAGCGTCGTCACCGAGATCGCCACCTTGACCAGATCGCGCTTGGCCATGCGGGCGAGGATATCGAGATCGCGCAGGACGAGCGCCGATTTGGTCACGATGCCGACCGGATGTCCGGCGCGCTCCAGCACTTCGAGGATGCGCCGCATGATCTGGTGTTGGCGCTCGATCGGCTGATAGGGATCGGTATTGGTGCCGATGGCGATGATCTTCGGCACGTAGCTCGGCGCCGCTATCTCGCGTTCGAGAAGCTCCGGCGCGTTCGGCTTCATGAAGAGTTTTGATTCGAAATCGAGCCCGGGCGACAGGCCCAAATAGGCATGCGTCGGCCGCGCGAAACAATAAACGCAGCCGTGCTCGCAGCCGCGGTAGGGATTGATCGAGCGGTCGAAGGAAATGTCGGGCGAATCGTTGCGGGCAATGATCTTGCGCGTTGCGTCGACCGTGATCGTGGTCTTGAACGGCGGCAGGTCGTCTGGGGCCTGCCAGCCGTCATCGAAGGCGACGCGCGCCAGCGGTTCGAACCGCCCCGAACTGTTCGACACCGTGCCGCGGCCGCGGCGACGTTCGCGATCGACGGCACTTCCCGGCTCGCCCGCCGGCGCGGAGGGCAGCGGTGCCGGCGGGCGTTTCAAAGCGGAGCTACGGCTCATGTTCGGCGACTCGTGACTGGCTGGCCTTGATCGGAAAGCTAACGCTTGCTTTAGAACAAAACAAGAACAATTCTTTGTGATGTCCACCGCTGACCGCGTCCGCCCGGAATCTGGGCTTGGAGGCCGCGAGATCAGGGCCTATGGAGCGGCGGGACGGGCAATTTCGGGGGAACGCAGGCCTTGGGCCGCGGCGCATGCTCAGCGTCATCATCCCTACTCTGAATTCGGAGCGGGCGCTGGTCCCGACGCTGGCGGCGCTTGTCCCCGGCGCCACCTCCGGCCTGATCAGCGAAGTGCTGGTGACCGACGCCGGCTCGCAGGACGATACCGCGGCGGTCGCCGACGTCGCCGGCTGCGATTTCCTGCAGATCGCGGGGCCGCTCGGCCGGCGTCTCAAGGCCGCGGCCGCGGCGGCGCGGGCGCCCTGGCTCATGTTTCTGCGGCCGGGGATCGTGCTCGACGGGCCGTGGACCAGTGAGGTCGGGCGCTTCGTACAACATCCCGTGCGCGATCTGCAGGCGGCGGTATTCCGGCGCGGTAATCCGTCGGCCTCGGCGCTCCGCGAATTCGTGCTGCTTTTCACCTCGATACTCGGGGCGCTGCCACGTCCCGAGCAGGGCCTGCTGATCTCGAAACAATTCTACGACGCGATCGGCGGTCATTCGGAGCGCTCGACCGATCCCGAATACGAGCTGATGCGCCGCATCGGCCGACCGCGCAGCGCCAAGCTCGTGACCAGCGCCTTCGATCCCGGCGGCGGATAGGATCCAGATACTTGACTTTGTCAACTATCTGACCGAGGCTGGCCCCATGCCAGCCCGCAACCGCCCGCCTCGCTCTGACAAAACCGGCATCGACCAAGATCGCATTGGCGAAGATCGCATTGCGGCGGTGCGCCGCTTCAACCGCTTCTACACGCGGCAGATCGGCGTGCTGCGCAAAACCTACCTCGATAGCCCCTACTCGCTCGGCGAGGCGCGCGTGCTCTACGAAATCGCCCGTCAAGACTCGATCGCTCATCAAGACTCCGTCGTTAACCAAGAGTCGCCGACGGCGAGCGACGTCGGCCGGGCGCTCGACCTCGATGCCGGCTATCTGAGCCGGGTGCTGCGCAAATTCGAAAAAAGCGGGCTGATCGAACGCACCGCCTCGGCGCGCGATGCCCGGCAAAGCCATCTGGCGTTGACGGCGCAAGGCAAGCGAGCCTATGCGCCGCTCGAAGCGCGCTCCCAGCGCAGCACCGGCGACATGCTCGCCCGCCTCACGCCGGAGGATCAGGCGCATTTGATCGCGGCGATGACCGCGATCGAAAGGCTGCTCGACGGCGAGACCGGCGCGCGACCGCGGGAAAACAAAACTGAGGGCCGAAGCTACACGCTGCGCGAGCCGCGGCCGGGCGATTTCGGCTGGGTCGTCAAGCGCCATGGCGAGCTTTACGCGCAGGAATATCATTGGATCGAGCCGTTCGAGGGCGTCTGCGCCCAGATCGTCGCCGATTTCGCCAACAACCACGATCCAAAGCGCGAGCGTTGCTGGATCGCCGAAATGAACGGCGAAAACGTCGGCTGCATCTTCCTCGCCGAGGAAACCGCGACGCTCGCCCGAATCCGATTGCTCTTGGTCGATCCGAAAGCCCGCGGCCTCGGCCTCGGCGCGCATCTCGCCGATGAATGCATCCGCTTCGCGCGCGGCGCCGGCTACAAGAAGATCACGCTATGGACCCACAGCGTGCTCACTGCCGCACGGCATATTTATCAAAAGGCGGGCTTCAAGCTGAAGCGCAGCGAAAAGCGCGTGAGCTGGAGCCAGCCGGTGGTGAGCGAGCACTGGGATCTGGAGCTGTAGAATTCGCTCAACCCTCGTCATGGCCGGGCTTGTCCCGGCCATCCCGTTACGCAGTGCCATCGTGATCGGGATGCCCGGCACAGGGCCGGGCATGACGCCTCGCGGTCAAACGCTCGCACCCTTCGCCTTCGGCCTGCGCAAATGCTCGTCGAGCCGCGGCATGATCTCGACGAAATTGCACGGCCCGTAGCGGTAATCGAGTTGGTGCACCAAGATCTCGTCCCAGGCGTCCTTGCAGGCGCCGGGCGAGCCCGGCAGGCAGAAAATATAGGTCGAGCCGGCGACGCCCGCGGTGGCGCGTGACTGGATCGCCGAGGTGCCGATCTTCGGAAAACTGATCACCAGGAACAGCGCCGAGAAGCCGTCCATCTTTTTCTCGAACAGCGGCTCGACCGCTTCCGGCGTCACATCGCGGCCGGTGAAGCCGGTGCCGCCGGTGGTGATGATCACGTCGATCACCGGATCGGCGATCCAGGCTTTGACGCGGGAGCGGATGGCGTCGATGTCGTCATGGACGAGGCCGCGCTCGGCGACGTAATGGCCGGCGCTGACGATGCGCTGCACCAGAAGCGAACCCGATTTGTCGTCCTTGAGCGAACGCGTGTCGGAGATCGTCAGCACCGCGATCTTTAGCGGCACGAATTGTTTGGACTCGTCGACCCCGGGCATCACAACCCCTTTACGCAACAATTCTTCCGCTCATCCCCGCGAAAGCGGGGACCCAGGCTGGATTCCCGCTTTCGCGGGAATGAGCGGAATGTAACAACTATATTACACTAAAGCGCGTTGGCCGCCATGGTATCGCAGGCCGAGACCTGGCCGGAATTGAAGCCGTTGAGGAACCAGCGCTTGCGCTGCGCCGAGGTGCCGTGGGTGAAGCTGTCGGGCACGACATAGCCCTGCATCTGTTTTTGTAGCCGGTCGTCGCCGATGGCCGACGCCGTCTGTAGCGCCTGATCGACGTCGCCCGGCTCGAGATAATTGGCGTGTTTCTCCTTGGCCCGGTTCGCCCACACGCCAGCGAAGCAATCGGCCTGCAGTTCGACGCGGACCTGCAGCGCATTCACTTCGGTCTGGCTGGACGCGGCTTGCTGCGCCTGCGTCACCCGCGGCAGGATGCCGAGTTCGTCCTGCACGTGATGGCCGACCTCGTGCGCGATCACATAGGCCTCCGAGAATTTGCAAGCTTTGTCGTCGGAGCAGGCGCCGAATTTGCTCTGCATGTCCTTAAAGAACGAGGTGTCGAGATAGACGTCCTGATCGCGCGGACAATAGAACGGCCCCATCGCCGACCGCGCGCGGCCGCAGCCGCCGTCGATCGCGCCCGAGAACAGCCGCAGCTTCGGCGGATGATAGGTGCGGCCGGAGCCTGCGAAGATTTCGGTCCAGCGGTCCTCGGTATCGCCGAGCACGGCGGCGACGAAATCCGTCGTCTGATCGTCGCGCGGTGCGCGCGCGACCGGAGGGCCTGAGCTCTGCTGCATCTCGGAGCCACCACCGGCGAGGATTTGCGCGCCGTTGATCAGCTCGCTCGGATCGATGCCGAGCGCCCAGCCGACAAGGCCGAGAATGATAATGGTGCCGATGCCGAGCCCATGGGCTCCACCAGGCATGCCAAAGCCGCCTCCTGCGCTCTCGCCGCGGTCGTCTTCAACATTGCTCGAGCGGCGGAAGTCATCCCAGCGCATCTGCTGTTCTCCCTTTCAAATTCGCCGCACAGGCAGCAATCAAACAATCTAAAAGCAGGTCCGAGATAGCCGCCCGACGCATATGATTAACCAAGTGTTTCCCGGCATTTCTTGCCTAGCAACAACGTATTTCGATTAAGCGGATTTTTACCTTGGGACCGCATTATCCCGGTCGTCGGTTGTAGGTCCCGCGTCGCCGACAGCGTCGCCTGAGTCAGAGTTCTGAGTCATGGTTGTGTCGCGTCGCGGGGCGTCCGAAAGGGCGCCCCGCGTGAGTTTTGAGTCCGCAGCGCCTGCGCGCATTGTCGTCGGCGATTGCGTTGCCGAAATGGCAAAGCTTCCGGCCGGCTCCGTCGATCTGGTGTTCGCCGACCCGCCCTATAATCTGCAGCTCGCCGGCGACCTCACACGGCCCGACGATTCCCGCGTCGACGCCGTCGACGACGATTGGGATAAATTCTCGAGCTTCGCCGCCTATGACGATTTTACCCGCGCCTGGCTGATGGCCTGCCGCCGGGTGATGAAGCCGAGTGCGACGTTGTGGGTAATCGGGTCCTATCACAACATTTTCCGTGTCGGCACCGTGCTCCAGGATCTCGGCTTCTGGATCCTCAACGACATCGTCTGGCGCAAATCCAATCCGATGCCGAATTTCCGCGGCCGCCGTTTCACCAACGCTCACGAAACCCTGATCTGGGCGGCGCGCGACGCCGAGAAACGCAATTATACTTTCAATTACGAGGCCCTCAAGGCGGGCAACGAAGACGTGCAGATGCGCTCGGACTGGTTCATTCCGCTGTGCACCGGCGAGGAACGGCTGAAGGGCCAAGACGGCAAGAAACTGCATCCGACGCAAAAGCCCGAGGCGCTGTTGGCGCGCGTGATCCTGTCCGCCTCGCGGCCCGACGACCTCGTGCTCGATCCGTTCAGCGGCACCGGCACGACCGGCGCCGTGGCGCACCGGCTGCGCCGGCGCTTCATCGGCATCGAGCGCGACAAGGATTATGCCAAAGCGGCGCAGCAGCGCATCGATGGCATCGAGCCGATGCCGGAGCCGTCGCTCGCGTCCTTCATGACCGCGCGCGAAGCGCCACGGGTGCCGTTCAGCGCGCTGATCGAGCGCGGGCTGGTGTCGCCCGGCATAAGACTGGTCGACGCCAAAGGACGGCATCGGGCGCTGGTGCGCGCCGACGGCGCGTTGTCGCTTGGTGAAGCGGTCGGCTCGATCCACCGCATCGGCGCGCTGGCCCAAGGCCTCGAAGCCTGCAACGGCTGGACCTTCTGGCACGTCGAAACGCCGCAAGGGCTGACGGTGATCGACGACTTCCGCGCCATGGTGCGCTCGGAAATGGCGCAAGCCGCCGAGTAGGGCGTGGACTTATACACGCGCAGGCCTACGGCCTACCGTCGGCGGCGAGTTGCCGTTCAGAACATCGGATAGGCCGGATTAAGCCCAAGACCTAATTCCATCCGCCCGAAATTTTCCGCCGGTACGTCCCAATTCATGACGACATGCGAGGAGATCGCCTGGATGTCACGCCAGCAGCGCTGCATCGGATTATTGTCCATCAGGCCGCTCGATCCGCTCATCTTGATCAGGTCGTCGATCGCGTCGCGCAGCATGCGCAGCGCAAAAGTGAAGTCGCGGCGCAGCAGCGTGCGGGTCTCGATCGACATGCCGGAGTAGTCGGCCCGCGCGGTGGCGAAGGCGCGGCGGGCAAGAAGCTCGGCCGCATCGATCCGCGCCGCGATCTCGGCGACCTTGATCTGCACCGGCACATGCTGGGCGATGGCGAGTTGGGTGTAGGTCAGATAGCGCTGCCGCGTCCACTGCACGAACTCGCCATAGCCGCCTCGCGCCAGTCCGAGAACGGGGCCGAGCAGCGCGTAGCTGTGTACGGCGATGAACGGTGTGCGATAGATCGGATTGGGGTTGGTCGCGGCGCCGGGCGAAGAGGCGTCGCGCAGCGTTCCGAACGAAACGCTGCGGTGCTCCGGCACGAAGACATTGTCGAGCACCGCGGTATTGGAGCCGCTCGCGCGCAGACCCGCGCAGTACCAGGTATCGTCCTGCGTGAGCTCGGACACCGGCACGAGATAAAGCCGCATGTCGGGATGATCCTCGCCGGGCCGGTGCACCAGGCCGCCGATCATGATCCACTGCGAGTGCCGCAAGCCGGAGCACCACGACCAGCGGCCGTCGAGCCGATAGCCGCCGGGCGCAGCCGCGGCCTTGCCGGTAGGCGCCGCCGAGGTGGCGATGCAGGCGGCCTTGTCGCGGCTCCACACGTCGTGCTGGGCCTCTTCCGGGAACAGCGCCAGCATGCAGGCGTGGTCGGCGAGATAGTTCAGGCACCAGGCCGATGAGCCGCAGGTCGATTTGCCGAGTTCGACGGCAATATCGAATGCGGTTTCGTGGTCATGCTCGTAGCCGCCCCAACGCTTCGGTTGCAGCGTGTGAATGAGACCCGCGGCGATGTATTCGTCGACCGACTCCTGCGGGATATTGCGATCGCGCTCGGCTCGCAGCGCCCGTTCGCGCAACCGCGGCGCCAGCGCGCGGGCGCGCCCAACGAGTTCGGCGGCGCTCGGAATATCGTCCGATGCGGCCTGCGGCCGCAGTTCGGCAAGGCTCATGGGGCTTCCTCCTCTTTTGGCGGAAGATTGAGCCTTGGGGCGATCGGGATCAAGCGTGGGCCGGCGCCTGGGCGTCGGCCCCTTCGAGCCGACTTCGCCAACTTGGATTTCGGGAGGGCCCGATTCAACCGATAACTAGGTAGTCCGGCGCCGCAAACTCTGAGATTATGAAATCAAGTGGGGTAATGCCCACAAACAGCCGGGAACGGTTCGAGAGCGACAAGGGAGGAGACAGGTTATGAGGAAAATTAGGGGCATTACGTCAAAGCGCGGGGTCGATGGGCAGCGCCGTAAGCTGCTGAAGCTCGCTACGGCAGGCGCGGCGACAGCCATTGCATCGCCGTGGATGTTCCAAACCGGGCGTGCGGCCGGCCGCCCGATCAAAATCGGCATGATCACGCCGGAAACCGGACCGATTGCGGCATTCGGCGAACCCTCGAAGTGGGTGGCCGAGGGTGTGAGCAAAGCGCTCGGCGACGGCATCATGGTTGCGGGCGAGAAGCACCCCGTTCAGATCATCGATCGGGACAGCCAGTCGAACCCGAACCGCGCGTCGGAAGTGGCGACGCAGCTCATCAACAACGACAAAGTCGACATCATGGTGGCGTCGTCGACATCCGACACCACCAATCCGGTAGCCGATCAATGTGAGCTCGCCGGCGTACCCTGCATCACCTCGGACGATCCCTGGCAGGCCTGGTTCTTCGGCCGCAAAGGCGATCCGAAGAAGGGTTTCGACTGGACCTACCATTTCTTCTGGGGGTTCGACATGGTCGCCAACATGTTTGCCGAGATGTGGCTGACGCTGCCGACCAACAAGATCGCGGGTGTGTTGCTGACCAACGACCCCGATGGCGTCGCGGCGAGCGACCCCGTGCACGGCCTGCCGCCGACGATCAAGAGCCACGGCTTCGACGTGCATTACCTCGGGCTCTATCCGCCGCTGACCGACGACTTCACCGCGCAGATTACGCAGTTGAAGAACATGAATGCCGATATCGTGTGCGGCATCTTCAACCCGCCGCAGTTTGCGATCTTCTGGACCCAATGCGCGCAGCAGGGCTACAAGCCGAAGATCGTGACGCCGCCCAAGGCGCTCCTGTTCCCCACCGCCGTCGAGGCGCTGGGCGATCGCGGCGCAGGCATGTCGACGGAGGTGTGGTGGTCGCATCACCATCCGTTCAAGTCGGGCCTTACCGGCGAGACGGCGCAGCAGTTCTGCGATGCCTATGAGAAGGCGAGCGGCAAGCAGTGGACCCAGCCGCTCGGCTTCAAGCACGCCAATCTCGAGGTCGCCGTCGACGTTCTCAAGCGCACCAAGAAACTCGACGCCAGCTCGATCCGCGACGCCATTGCGCAGACGGATTATCAGTCGATCGTCGGTCCGATCACCTGGAAGGGCGGGCCGACCAATCCGGTGCCGAATGTCTGCATCACGCCGCTCGTCGGCGGACAATGGGAGAAGGGCGCGAAGTTCAAATACGACTTGAACGTCGTCTTCAACAAGACTGCGCCGAATATCCCGCTCGACCGGCCGTTCTCGGCGATTGAATATTCCTGATACGGGGCCGGCGCAGTAACAAGTCACAGATGGAATGAAGAACGATGGCCCCCCTCCATTTCCTCCCCCGCGCGCGGGGAGGGATGGGAGGGGGCGGTCGCCAGTAGAAATAGTCCATGGCAATTCTCCTCCAGCTCCGGGCGGTGTCGAAGCATTACGGCGCGCTCAAAGCCGTCGACGGCGTCAGCTTCACCGTGGACGGCGGCGAAGCGCTGGCCGTGATCGGGCCGAATGGCGCCGGCAAGACCACGCTGTTCAATCTCATCACCGGCGATGCCGCGGCCACCACGGGGCGGGTCGAATTCGACGGTTCGGATATGACGAGGATGCCGCCGCACGCGCGCTCGCGTCTCGGGATCGGCCGCTCGTATCAAATCCCGCATCCCTTCGCCAATATGAGCGTGTTCGAAAATCTGTTGGTCGGAGCCATCTATGGCGGCGGCGTCTCAGAGCGCGAAAGCTACCAGCGTTGCAGCGACGTGCTGAGAGTCACCGGACTTTACGAAAAAGCGAACATGCCGGCGCGCACGCTCACGCTATTGCAGCGCAAGCGCTTGGAATTGGCCCGCGCCTTGGCGATCCAACCGAAGCTCCTGCTGCTCGACGAGATCGCCGGCGGCTTGACCGAGTTTGAATGCGGCGAACTGGTGAAGACCATCAAGGAGATTCATGCGCGCGGCACCACCATCGTCTGGATCGAGCATATCGTCCATGCGCTGGTCTCGGTGGCGAGCCGGCTCATCGTCATGAACTTCGGCCAGATCCTCGCCGAGGGCGATCCGCGTGAAGTGATGGCGGATTCGCGTGTCCGCGAAGTCTATATGGGCATACCGGTATCATGACGCTGTTGCGGACCCAGAATCTGTCGGCCTTCTACGGCGACTTCCAGGCGCTGTTCGATATGGACATCGTCGTCGAGCAGGGCGAGACGATTGCCGTTATCGGCGCCAACGGCGCCGGCAAGACGACGTTTCTGCGCGCGGTCGCGGGCGCCATCACGACGGTGCCGGGGATGGTCGTGTTCGACGGCGAGCCCATCGGCGGACGGACGCCGCACGAAATCGTCCGCCTGGGCATCGCCATGGTGCCCGAGGGGCGCCGGCTGTTTCCCAGTCTCTCGGTCGAGGAAAATCTCCTGCTTGGCACCCATAGCGAGCGTAGCGGACCGTGGAATCTCAAGCGGGTTTACGAGCTGTTTCCCCGCCTTTTCGATTTGCGTCATTTGCCATCGACGGCCTTGTCGGGAGGCCAGCAGCAAATGACCGCCGTCGGCCGCGGCCTAATGTCCAATCCGCGATTGTTGTTGTGCGATGAGCTGTCGCTCGGGCTCGCGCCCGTGGTCATTCGCGACATTTACGAGTGCCTCGGCGCGATCGTCGCCGAGGGCACGACCGTGGTTCTTGTCGAGCAGGATATCAATCGGGCGCTCGACGCGTCGTCGCGGTTCTATTGCTTCCAGGAAGGCCGTCTCGCATTGACCGCGCCGACCAAGAACTTCGACCGCGGAGCGATCACCGCGGCCTATTTCGGACTATAGGGCCGCGCACGATGGATTGGATCAACATCCTCATTCAGGGCGGGCTGCTCGGCGGATTCTACGCGCTGTTTGCCATCGGCTTGTCGATGTCGTTCGGCATCATGCGGCTCGTCAACATCGCGCACGGCGATCTCATCGTGCTCTCAGCCTATGTCGGGCTGATTGTCACCGAGAAGACCGGTCTTGATCCGTTCATGAGCCTTATCCTGGTCGCGCCGGTGATGTTCGCGCTTGGCTACGCGCTGCAGCGCGGCCTGTTGAACCAGACGCTCAGTGGCGGCTTGCTGCCGCCGCTCCTCGTCACCTTCGGCATTTCGATCATCATCCAGAACGGGCTGTTGCAGGGCTTCGGCGCCTACGACCATCGGCTGCAGGAAGGCGCAATCGAAACGGCCAGTCTGCGGTTTCCCGGCGGCCTGTCGGTCGGCATCTATCCGCTCGTCGTTTTCGCGGTAGCGGTCATCGCCATCGCCGGGCTTCAGCTTTTGTTTTACCGCACGCGGCTCGGCCGCGCCTTTCGCGCCGTTTCCGACGATGCCGACACAGCCGAACTGATGGGCATCGACAATCGAAAGCTTTTCGCGGTGGCGCTTGGAATCGCGATGGTTTTTACGGCGATCGCCGGTGTGTTGTTCGGCATCCGCACCATCTTCGCGCCGCTGGCGGGGCCGATCCGGTTGATCCTCGCGTTCGAGGCCGTGATCATCGGCGGGCTCGGCAACATGTGGGGCACGCTGATCGGCGGCGTCGTGCTCGGCGTCGCGCAGGCGGTCGGTGCGGCACTCGATCCGACCTGGCAAATCCTCGCCGGCCATCTCGCGTTTCTCGCCATCCTGATCGTCCGCCCAAGCGGGCTCTTTCCGCGGACGAGGGACTGAGATGGAAGCCGTTGCCGTCGAGCGTGGCACCAAGACGAGCCGCATGTTCGCGCTGTTCGCGGTGCCGGCCGTCGTGGCGCTCGTCACCATGCCGTGGTGGAGCGGCGACGCCGGCAATATGCGGCTGATCGGCGAAATGGCTTATTATCTCGCTTTGGCGCAGCTGTGGAATCTGCTTGCCGGCTATGCGGGCCTTGTCTCGGTCGGGCAGCAGGCCTTTGTCGGGCTCGGCGGCTATGCGTTGTTCTATCTGACCGGCCCGATGAACATGAATGTGTATCTCGCGCTGCTGCTCGCCGGGCCGTTCGCCGGACTGCTCGCCATTCCGGTCTCGTTCGCCGTGTTTCGGCTGCGCGGCGCCTATTTCGCAGTCGGCACCTGGGTCGTGTCCGAGGTTTTTTCGCTGCTCGCGAGTCTGATCTCGGCGTTGGGGGCAGGGTCGGGCATGTCGCTCACGCCCGCCATTTTGCGCCAGATCTCGCCGGACCGCGATATCCGCGGCACGATCCTCTATCTGATGTCGCTTGGAATTTCCGTGTTCGTGTTTGCGATCGTCTATCTGTTGTTGCGCTCGCGCCACGGTCTGGCGTTGACGGCGATCCGCGATTCCGAGCCGGCGTCGGCGAGCCTCGGCGTCAACACCTTCCGCACCAAGTTCATCATCTACCTGGCGACGGCGGCCTGCACCGGCCTGATCGGCGGGTTGATCTTCCTGCAGAAGCTCCGCATTTCACCCGAAGCCGGATTCAGCATCAACGACTGGACGGTCGTGGTGATCTTCATGGTCGTGATCGGCGGCATCGGCACGCTCGAGGGACCCTTCATCGGCATGCTGATCTACATTGTGCTGCGCGAATTGCTGGCGGATTACGGCACGATTTATCTGATGCTGATGGGCGCGATCGCCATCGCGGTCATGCTGAAAGCGCCGTTCGGCATTTGGGGCTGGGTGATCCAGCGCTACGACTTGCAGCTTTTCCCCGTGGGACGGCGTCTGACATTGGCGCGGGCGTCCGATCCGGCCAAGCCATAGGAGCGTGTCATGTCCGCTTCCGCTCAAATCGTGACGGCCCAAGAGGTCCTCGACCGGGTGCGAAAGCTCGCACCGCGCTTTGCCGAGCGCGCCGAGGCGGCCGAAGAGGGACGGCGGATACCGGATGCATCGGTCAAGGAAATGCTCGATACCGGGCTCGCCCGGATTCTCATCCCGCGCGAGATCGGCGGCTACGGCCTCGGCTTCGACGCTTGGTTCGAGGCGATGCGCGAACTCAGCAAGGCCGACGCCTCGCACGGCTGGTGCGCCGGACTCATCATCCACCACGCGCATTTGATCGCGCAATTTCCGGAAGCGGCGCAGAAGACGATGTGGGCGAAGACGCTCGACGTGCCGATCGCGGCATCGTTTGCGCCGAATGCGACGGCCGTTGCGGCCGACGGCGGCTATCGGGTCTCGACCAAGGGCTCGCCGTTTGCGAGCGGCGTCGACCATTCGTCTTGGGTCATGCTCGGCGGCATGGCGCAGGATGGGCCGGCGCCGGAATGGAAGTTCTTCCTGATCCCGCCCGGCGACTACACTATCCGCGACACCTGGTTCACCGCCGGCATGCGCGGGACCGGCAGCAAGACCATTGTCGCCGAAAACGTGTTCGTGCCGGCCGGCCAGGTGCTGCGCTTGGCCGATTTGCGCGACGGCACGACGCCGGGCGGCGCGCTGCACAGCGCTACCATTTTCCACACGCCGTTCTTCTACTACGCGCCGATCTCTTTCGTGACGCCGATGCTCGGCGCGGTCCAGGGCGCTTATGAGAATTTTCGGGAATGGACCAAGAAGCGCAAGACCCAGGACGGCTCGTCGATGGCGGAAAAAGCCTCGGTCCAGGTCTGCATGGCGCGTGCCGCGGCCGATATCGACGCGGCGGATCTGTTGGTGCGGCGCGCCGTCGGCGTCACCGCGGCACCGCAGGATTATTCGACACGACTCCTCGCGCGCTCGGTGCGCGATTTCACCCGCGCCTCCGAACTGATCGTGTCAGCGATCGATGCGATCGTCGCCCTGAGCGGGACGGCGTGCTTTGCCTCGTCGCATCCGATCCAGCGTGCGTGGCGGGACATTCACTTCATGTCCATGCATATCAGCCTGAACACCGAAATGAATTTCGCTTATTTCGGACGCACCGAGCTTGGGCTCGGAAGGGATTCGAACCATCCTTATTATTGATGGTCAGCGCAGTCCCGCCTGCTGCACCAGCGGATAGACGCGGTCCTTGAACCAGTGCTGGTCTTCGATATAGCGCGGCCAGTTCAACAGCGTGCCGTCGAGACCCATTTTCGACATACGCACGAGCCCGTCGACGATCTGTTCGGGCGTGCCGATCAGCGGATAACCGCCCCAGCCGGCGATGAAGTGCTTCTTCATTTCGGCGAGCACGGGCGCCGGCAAGGTCTTGGCATTGGCGATCATGGTGTCGACCAGGTTGGTGACCGCCTCCCAGTCGCCCTTGCGCTGGACGTATTCCTCGAAATAATCCTTTGCTTCCTTTTCGGTCTCGCCCTGCACCACATAGGCATAGCTCCAGACCTGAATGTCGCGGCCGTATTCCTTGCGCGCGAGATCGCGGTAGGAATCGACCTTGGCCTTGCAATCGTCGAAGTCGTGCGAGCCGAACACGACATAGACCATGTCGCAATATTTGGCGGCGAAGTGCTGGCCTTTTTCCGAGCCGCCGGCATTCATCACCGCCGGGAACGGCTTTTGGAGCGGCTTCGGTTCGAGATAGCCTTTCTTGATCTTGTAGAAGCGGCCGTCGAAATCGAACGGCTCCTCGCGTATCCACAATTGCTTCATGACATGCAGCCACTCGGCGGCGCAGTCGTAGCGGTCGTCGTGCTCCATCAAAGGCGAGCCGAACATTTCGATCTCGGGCCGGTTCCAGCCGGTGACGATGTTGAGCGCGAACCGGCCGCCGGTGACGTGATCGATGGTGGCGGCCTGTTTCGCCGCCATCACCGGGTGGATGGTCGGCACATGCGAGGTGGCGAAGATGCCTGAATAATGCGTCGAGGCGCCGATGGCGGCGGCCCAGGAAAAGCACTCGAAACCGGGTCCGTTGAAATTCGTGACGCCGCCGAAGCCGTGCCAGCGCCCGATCGGCACCAACGCTTCGAATTCCATAGATTCGGAGGTCTTGGCCAGTTCCAACGTATTCGGCCAATTGATCTCGAGCACGCCGTCGATGGTCGAGATGGCGCAGCCGCGATCGAGATTGGTGCCGAAAGTTCCGAGCTTGAGCTTGCGATCGTTGAAGATCGGGTTGGTGCGGCGCCGTTCTTCTTGCGCGGTTGTGGTCGCGTCCATTACATCCTCCCGGGAGTGTTTGGCCAAAGCTTAGGATCGCAATGGCATTGTGGCAATCGGCGAGCGTCGTGCATAAGATGCGGCTATGCAGAAAGTATTGGGCTTGAGCCGGAGCTCGTCATGTCGATCTATGCCGTGAACTATCTGTGCCGCGAATTGTTGCGCGATCACGACTTTCGCGCCGCGATGAAGGCCGACCCCGCCAAAGCGCTCGCGCCGCTCGATATTACCGACGATGAACGCCGAGCGCTCGTCGCCGGCGACGTCGGCGCGCTTTTCCGCATGGGCGTCAATGGTTTTCTCATGGGCTATCTGGCCCGCTTCGAAGTCTGCGGCCTCAATGTCGCGACCTACAACGAGCGCATGCGTGCGGTGAAGGTCGATGAAATCGGCCAGCCGGTAGCATAAAGCGCGGCGTCGCGCGCAAAGGAGGTCTAACCATGGCGCAAATCGTTGCCGGCTTCGGCGTGCCGCACACGCCGATCTTTCCGTTTTTCGTCAAGCGCGACGGCCCCGATTGCGAGATCGCGAAGCTCTTTGGCGCGCAGAAAGAGCAGCTTGCCGCGACGCGGCCGGACCTGATCGTGATGTTCGACACCGACCATCTCAACACATTCTTCCTCAATGACCTGCCGATCTTCGCCCTTGGCATCGACAAGAGCTTCAAGGCGCCGAACGACGAACCGCGCGACGTGCCGAACTACACCGTGAAGTCTTTGCCGGGACTCGCGGCGCATATCCGCGCCGCCGCCATCGGCGCGGGCTATGACGTCGGCATGACGCAGAATTTCTCGGTCGACCATTCCATCACCGTACCGTTGCACTTTCTTACCCCCGAGATGCAGGTGCCGGTCATTCCCTTCTTCATCAGCGGCCACCTGCCGCCATTACCGTCGGCGCAGCGCTGCCACGCGCTCGGTCAAGCTGTGGCCCGCGCCATCGAGTCATGGCCCGAACCGCTGCGCGTCGTGGTCATGGGCTCGGGCAGTTTCTCGCTCGAAGTCGGCGGCCCGCGCATGGCGCCCGGCCGCTCCGACGGCGTGCCCGATCCGGACTGGGCCATGCGCGTCATCAAATCGCTGGAAGAGCAGAAGATCGACCGGCTGATCGCGGAAGCCACCGAGCATCAAATGCTCAAGGCCGGCAATGTCGGCGGCGAATTGTTGAACTGGATCGCCATGCTGGGCGCGATAGGCAACCGCAAGCCGACCTATATCGCGCCGCAGATGCAGAACGGCCACGCCTATGGGGTGTGGCGCTGGAATTAGAGCATGATCCCGAAAAGTGGAATCCGGTTTTCGGATAAGATCATGCTCAAACAAAGAATCTAGACCCTGATCCGATTCAATTGAATCGGATCATGGTCTAGAAAGCTTCGACGATCGCCGGCACGCTGTCGGGCGCTTTGGCCTCGGTGGGATCGCTGAGGAGGAAGTCGGCGCCGAGTTCGTCAAAGCGCGGGCAGCCGATCAAGCCGAGGTTTATGTCGATTTTTGCATCGGCGATTTCCTCCCCAAGAAAAATATTGATATTTTTTGTTCTTAATTCATACAACTCTACCGCGTGACAATTGTTCACGCGGCAGTTATACGCGAAGCCTTGCAACATTGATTGGGCAGTCAATGTTCGCCGGTCGATAAACACGCCATAGCGAACGGAGCGGCAGGCCACACTTCGCGCCCGACGTTATCGAAGCCCACGCCAAGCCGAGTACGTTCGAAGGTTCTAACCTAATTTTCGGGCAGCACTTCAATAAGCAATTCGAGCGCGCGTTTGGCAAACGCTTCCATATTCGGCAGCCGCTCGCCGCTGCCGGTGCGCAGCATTACGGCGCGTTCAGTCGGCCCTGCGACCGCTATGCAGGTGTGCCCAGCCGGATCGCCGTAGCGATTGCCGGTCGGTCCCGTCGCGCCGGTTTCGCCAAGACCCCAAATCGCGCCGTGCCGCTCGCGCACGCGGCGCGCAATAAGAAGCGAATAGGCTTCGGTCGCCGGCCGCAAGCCGGCCATCTCGGCGTCGCCGATGGCAAGCAGAGCCGCGCGCGCCGCTTTGGTGTAGACCACGGCGCCGCCGACAAAATAGGCCGACGCGCCGGGCACCGCCAGCAAGGCCGCAGCGATCAACCCGCCGGTCGAGGATTCGGCAATCGCGATGGTCTCGCGGCGCGCGATCAGCCGCCGCGCAATTAATTCAGCCAACGGCAGCAGCGCTTTCATAAATCACCTCGTCCGATCTGGCAGAGCACGCGATAGGTGCCGATCTCGGCGCCCGGAAATTGTTTGGCCAATTGCGCGCCGACCCGCTCCGCGTCCTTCTCATAGAGCGTGTCGATCAAGAGCGCGCCGGCGATCTTCTTGTCGCCGCCGCGCAATTTTTCCTCCATCGATACCGGCATGCCCGCCGGATCGACCGCCATCCAGATTTCGCCACTGCCGACCGACGTATCGGCGGCCAATTTTTCCAGTATCGCCGACAGTGCCGCCTGGTCCGGAGTCTGGTTGAACCGGACGACGACGGTGTAGGCGCCGCGAAAACTGCCGCGCCGCGCCGTGCGCCGGCACACCGTGCGATTCATATTGACGAAGACTTCCGACATGATCGTGCGCGTCAGCGGTGTCGGATGGTCGAGCCGCTCCAGATAAGGTTTTGAGGTGAGCACGTCGGGCGTTTCGACCAGATAAAAATTGAAATAGCCGGGCGCGCCCGAAAGGCTTTTATGGCGGCGGCCGAACAGAAATCCGGGCACGCCGAGCCGCTCCTGCATGTGCTCGCCTTGGAACCAGGCTTCGAATTCCGCCTCGCGTCCGGCGCGGCAGTCGTTGAAAATGGCGAGTACGCCCGGGTGCATCGTCATTTCGCGGCGACCACCATGATCTCGACCAGATAATCGGGCGAAGCGAGCTTGGCCTCGACAGTGGCGCGCGCCGGCGTATGGCCGGCCGACACCCAGCCATCCCACACCGCGTTCATCTCGGCGAATTTCGCCATGTCGGTGACCCAGATATTCGCCGAGAGAAGCTTCGTCTTGTCGGTGCCGGCCTTGGCGAGAAAGCCGTCGATCTGGGCGAGAATGTTTTTGGTCTGCTCGGCCATGCTCTTGCCCTTCGGAGCGTCGGCAACGATGCCGGCGAGATAGACCGTGTCGCCGTGGACGACGGCCTTGCTCATCCGCGGCCCGCTGTCGTGTCGTTCGATGGTCATCGTCGATCCTTTCCCGGTTGGATTTTGCCTATTCGATCCGAACCCAGCGCCTTAGCCAAGACGTGTGCCAAGACCGTGTGCCAAGACCTTGCGCATCAGGCTCGGCAGTGCCTCGCCGCCGAGCCCCGCGATCGCGGTCCAGCGTGCGCCCTTCGGCGCCCGCGTAGACGCCGGAATGTCGGCCACATAAACGGTGAGGTCGAGCGGGAAGTGCGTGAACACATGGCGCACCCCACCTGGAAGACGCCGCCACTTTTCCCTCTTCCTCGGCGAAAAGCGCGGCGCGTCATTCAGCGCCGTTTCTTCCGTGAAATCGGCCGTCCACGCGGTGGTCGGCACTTCGGTCATGCCGCCGAGGAGACCCTTTGCGGGCCGTGTGCGCGTGAGCACGAAGCCGTCGGCGCGCCGCGCGACGAAGGCCGCGCCTTTGCGCAAGCTTCCTTCGCGTTTCGGTACGCGGCCGGGAAATAGCTCGGGATCGCCGCGCCGATGCGCGGCGCAGCTATCGTTCCACGGACACAAGGCGCAGGCCGGCTTCTTCGGCGTACAGATGGTGGCGCCGAGATCCATCATGGCTTGGGCGAAGTCGCCGGCGCGTTGCGGTGGCGCGAGCCCGCACGCCAGCTTGGCTATTTCAGGCTTCGCGGCCGGCAGCGGCGTGGTGACAGCGTAAAGCCGGGCGATGACGCGTTCGACATTGCCGTCGACCGGCATCGCCGCGACATCGTAGGCAATCGCAGCGATAGCGGCGGCCGTATAGGCGCCGATGCCGGGCAATTGTCGCAGTTCGGCCTCGCCCGCCGGGATTTTTCCGCCGTGGTTGTCGGCAAGCGCGCGGGCGCAGGCGTGCAGATTGCGGGCGCGGGCGTAATAGCCGAGCCCGGCCCAGGCCTTGAGCACGTCCTCGAGCGGCGCCGCGGCGAGCGCGGCAAGATCCGGCCAGCGCGACAGGAACTTCGCGAAATAGGGCGCCACCGTTTTCACGGTAGTCTGCTGCAGCATGATTTCGGACAGCCAGACATGGTAGGGATCGGCGCGCCGCCCCGGCGGCGCCCGCCATGGCAGAACGCGGCGGTGGCGGTCGTACCAGGCGAGCAAAGCGGTGGGTTGCGGTGACGGAATCGCTGTACGGCCGCGAACTCGCTGTTGCCGCACGGTCTTCACTGCTAGCGTCGCATTCGCCATCCTGGCGCCGAGGCATGACAGAGCCGCAGGTGATGAACAAGCCCGCCCGTCCCTTTGCCAAGCCGCTGCGCGATGTCGTCGGCAAGATCGTGGGCGAGACCTTTACCCGGCAGGGTTTTGCCTCCGCTGAGCTGGTCACGCGCTGGGGCGATATCGTCGGCGCGGACATCGCGAGCTTGAGCGAGCCGATCAAAATTCAATGGACGCGCCCGGCCGATGGCGAGGAGCGCGAGCCAGGTACGCTGGTGCTGCGGGTCGAAGGCCCGGCCGCGATCGAAATCCAGCACCTCGGCAATGTCATCTGCGAGCGCGTCAACGGCTTTTTCGGCTGGCGCGCGGTGGCGCGGCTCGCTTTGCGCCAGGCGCCGTTGCGGCATGCGAGCCGCAAACCCGTCCGCACGCCCGATCCGGCCGCCGCGGCGCGCATCGCCCAGACCCTGTCGGACGTCGCCGACGACGGCCTCAAGGGCGCGCTGGCGCGGCTTGGGGCGGCCATCAAGCGAAGCTGAAGACGCGCCAGCCCCATCAGACTTCGACAAGACCACCTCGCGGCTTATCCCATAGTATATCACCAATCCTTCGATCGAATTATACACGATATATACTTAGATCAGGGCGGCCGGAGAAGCCGCAAAACGTAGAATAAAGCCGATTAATCTTTTATATACAACGGCGCAACGAGCAGCAGTGGCGGCGGCGGTGGCGGCGGCATTGCGATCGGTAGCATTTCGGGAACTGCGGGCGCCGGTGGCAACACGGCTGAACGCTGCCTGGCGATCGTCAGATATCCCCACCGCTACGCCAAGCGCGCGGTTCTGACCTGTACGGCGTTGCTCGCGAAAATCCGCCGCGAAGCGGACTCTCGCCGCTAGCGTCCAGCGAAGCCCTCTTCTCGCCAGACCATCGCGGTCGCGTCGGCCAGCAAGCCGGCGGAGATCGGCAGGGCGCGCTATCCGGTGCGCCCGCTCGCGCCGCAGGCAATTCAAGCGACCGTGACCGAGCCATAGCCGCGCGGACCATTGCAAAGGTCCGCCCTGGCGCGCTAATGCCACACTGTTTTCGCAACAGTTCCTCGATCGGGCAAGCCCTTGATCGGGAATGGCCTGCCCAAACCAGGAGTCTCCTTTGCTCTTTAATCGTCGCGAATTAGTCATCGCCGGTGCCGCGACCGCGTTTGCCGGTATGGCGTTGCCGTCCTTTATGCGCCCGGCGCTGGCGGACGATAATCCGTCCCCCGCGGATCTCGCCGACGGCGGCCCGCAGCCCGACATCTGGATCGGCTCCGACAAGGCGCCGGTGACGATCATCGAATACGCCTCGATGACCTGTCCGCATTGCGCCCACTTCTCGTCGACCACGTTCCCCGATCTGCAGAAGCGCTACATCGATACCGGCAAAGCCCGTTACACGCTGCGCTCGTTCCCGCTCGACGCGCTTGCCGCCGCGGGCTTCATGATCGCGCGCTGCGCCGGCAACGACAAATACATGCCGATCGTCGAGACACTGTTCGCAAAGCAGCTCGATTGGATCGTCAAGGAACCGATCCCCCCGCTGAAGGATATCGCCAAGCAATTCGGAATTACCGAGGACGCCTTCAACCAGTGCCTGTCGAATCAGAAGGAGCTCGACGCCATCCAGGCGGTGCGCGATCACGCCGTCGAGAAGCTCGGCGTCAATTCCACGCCGACCTTTTTCATCAACGGCAAGAAGCTGATCGGCGATCTCTCGATGGACCAAATGTCCAAGGAAATCGACCCCTATCTCAAGGACGGATAAGGGTTTTTTGCCCTCGCCGGGCGGCCGGCGCCGGCCCTTTACCGCGCCTCGCCGGGGAGCGCGGCAACGAATGTCTGGATAATTCGGCGGCGCTGTTGCGCTTGGGGAAGCGACGATTCATTCTCCGCGCCGATGCGGCACCCCTCTCCCCGCGCCAGGATAGAGAAGCTCTCGGCGCGAGCGTTTTGTGATTCCCTTGTAACAGTTCCCTTGGCTGCCGCGCCAAGCGACGCCAACCTGGACAGACCAAGCGAATGAAGCTCACGCGGCTGCGCCTGATCGGCTTTAAGTCTTTCGTCGAACCGACCGATTTTGAGATCGAGCCCGGCCTGACCGGCGTCGTCGGTCCGAACGGCTGCGGCAAATCCAATCTGGTCGAAGCCGTGCGCTGGGTGATGGGAGAGGCCTCCTACAAGGCTATGCGCGCCTCGGAGATGGACGACGTCATCTTCTCCGGCAATACCGACCGTCCGGCGCGCAATCATGCCGAAGTCGCGGTCACCATCGACAATGGCGACCGCACCGCTCCGGCCGCCTTCAACGAATTCGAGGCGCTCGAAGTGACGCGCCGCATCGTGCGCGAACACGGCTCGACCTTCCGGGTCAACGGCCGCGAGGCGCGCGCCCGCGACGTCGCCATGCTGTTCGCCGACGCCTCGACCGGATCGCGCTCGCCGGCGCTGGTGCACCAGGGCCGCATCGGCGAGATCATCCAGGCGCGTCCCGACCAGCGCCGCCGCGTGCTCGAAGAAGCCGCCGGCATTTCCGGTCTCCATGCCCGCCGCCACGAAGCCGAGTTGCGGCTCAAGGCCGCCGAGCAAAATCTCGCCCGCGCCGAGGATGTCATCGGCCAGCTCGCCGCCCAGATGGCGGCGCTGAAGACCCAGGCGCGGCAGGCGGTGCGCTATCGCAATATTTCTTCGCAGGTCCGGCGCAGCGAAGCGTTACTGTTCCACCTGCGCTGGGTCGACGCCGCGACTGAAGTCGGCACCACCGAGCACGCTAAGGACGAGGCCGTGCGGGTCGTCGCCGCGCGCACCAGCGAACAGGTGCAGGTCTCGACCCGTCAAGCCGAGGCCGCCGCCGGGCTGCCGGGTTTACGCGACATCGAAGCCAGAGCCGCTGCTGCCCTGCAGCGGCTTCTGATTGCGCGCGAGACGCTGGAACGCGAGGAAGCGCGCGCCAAGGAGCGCATCGGTGAACTCGATCGCCGCATTTCGCAATTTGCCGCCGACCTGCAGCGCGAGCGGACGCTCGCGGCGGATGCCGAGACCGCGCTCGGCCGGCTCGACGCCGAAGAAACCGCGCTGAAGGCCGCGGCGCAAGAAAGCGACGCCCGGCTCGCCGGCGTCAATCAACGCGTCGCTGCTGCCGAAGCAGCCGTCGCGGTTTCGGAAAAATCCTTTGCGGATCTGACCGGCGCGCTCGCCGATCTCACGGCGCGCCGCAATCAGCTCCAGACCACGCTGCGCGAGCACGAACAGCGCGCCGAGCGGCTCGAAGCCGAACTCGCCAATATCGACGCCGGTCTCGCCGCGACCGACGCCGGCGCACCCGATTTGCCGGCACTGACCGCCGCGCTTGCCGCTGCGCAAACCGCGCTCGCCGAGGCGGAAAGCGCCGCGCATGTTGCGGAAGCGGCCCATATTCAAGCCCGGGCGGAGATCGAGGCGGCGCGCGCGCCGCTTGCCGCCGCCGAACGCGGCGTGCAGCGGCTCGAAACCGAAGCCAAGACCATCAGCAAGCTCCTTGCGGTCGAAAGCAAGAATCTGTGGCCGCCGGTGATGGACGCGCTGACGGTCGCAGAGGGCTACGAAAAAGCGCTCGGCGCCGCGCTGGGCGACGACCTCGACGCGCCGACCGGCGAATCCGCGCCGATGCGCTGGGCGGGCGCCGCGCCGGATCCATCCGATCCGGCGCTGCCGGAAGGCGTCACCGCGCTGTCCGAATATGTCAAAGCGCCGCCGGAATTGGCGCGCCGGCTCGCCCAGATCGGCGTCGTCGCGCGCGCCGAAGGGGCGCGGCTCGCGGCGATCCCGGGACTGCTCAAGCCCGGCCAGAGGCTGGTTTCCCCCGAGGGCGATTTCTGGCGCTGGGACGGCTTTACGGTCGCGGCGCATGCACCGACCGGCGCAGCGCGGCGGCTTGCCGAACGCGGGCGTTTGCAGGCGATCGAAGGCGAACTCGCCGCGGCGCGGAGCGACGTTGAAATAAAGCGCCACGCCGCGGAGGCCGCCGAAATTGCCGTCGCCGCGGCCGCCGCGGCCGAGACCGAGGCGCGGTCGCAGTGGCGCGAGGCCCAGCACCGCACCGATGCCGCCCGCGAAGACCACGCCGCCGCCGAGCGCGAGATCAGCCGCAATGCGGCGCGCCTCTCCGCGCTTACGGAAGCAAGGCAGCGCACCGTCGCCACCTGCGACGAAACAAAGCTCGCGCGCGAGGAAGCCGAGCAGGCGCTGACGGCCCTTGCCGCGGCCTTCGTGATCGAAGAGCAGCTCGCCGCGGTCAACGAAACCATCGCGCGCGAGCGCAGCGCCTGCGCCGAAGTGCGGGTCGAGGCGCAAGCGCTCACGCGCGAGGCCGAGCTTGCCAATCATCGCCTGCAAGCCATCGCCGGCGAGCGCCAGGCCTGGGGTGAACGCAAGGACAGCGCCGCGGCGCAGATCGCCACCATCGAGCAACGCAGCGAAGAAGCCGCGAACGAACGCGCCGAATTGTCGACGGCGCCGGAAAAATTCGAAGCCGAACGGCAATCGCTGATCGGCGCCATCGAGACGGCAACGGCCGAGCGGCGCGCCGCAGCCGACAATCTGGCGGCGGCCGAAACCGATCTCGCCGAGGCCGACAAGGCGGCGCGGCTTGCGCTTGAAGCAGTCGGCGAAGCCCGCGCCGAAGCCGCCCGCGCCGAGGAGCGCTACGACGCGGCCATCCGCCGCCGCGCTGATATCGAACACGAGATCCGCGAAATCCTGAGCGTCGAGCCGGTGGCGGCTGCCGAAATCGCCGAGCTCAAGCCCGACGCGCCGGTGCCGTCGATCGAAGAGGTCGAAGCCAAGATCGAGCGCATCAAGCAGGAACGCGAGCGGCTCGGCTCGGTGAATCTGCTCGCCGAACAGGAACTGCAAGAGGTCGAGGGCCAGCACACAAAACTCACCGGCGAGCGCGACGATCTGATCGAAGCGATCCGGCGGCTGCGCCAGGGCATCCACAGCCTCAATCACGAAGCGCGCGATCGGCTCCTGACCTCGTTCCAGATCGTCAACGAGAATTTCAAAAAACTGTTCACCGAATTATTCGGCGGCGGCACCGCCGAATTGCAACTGATCGAGAGCGAGGACCCGCTCGAAGCCGGCCTCGAGATCATGGCGAAACCGCCCGGCAAGAAGCCGGCGACACTGTCGCTTCTCTCCGGCGGCGAGCAGGCGCTCACCGCGCTCGCCTTGATCTTCGCCGTGTTCCTCACCAACCCGGCGCCGATCTGCGTGCTCGACGAAGTCGACGCCCCGCTCGACGACTACAATGTCGAGCGGTTCTGCGACCTTCTGGATGAAATGACGCGCTCGACCGACACGCGCTTCATCATCATCACCCACAATCCGATCACCATGGCTCGCATGAACCGCCTCTACGGCGTCACCATGGCCGAACGCGGCGTGTCGCAGCTGGTCTCGGTCGACCTGCAAGGCGCGGTGCAATTGCGCGAGGCGAGCTAAATTTCGACGGCTCCCGGCCCAGGCGTCGCCGCCTTCGGGCATTTTCCGAGGATGATCATGCCGAGGACTTCGTCCTTGGTGACGTCGGCTGTGCGCGCGGTGCCGACGATGCGGCCGTTTTTCATTACGCATATCCGGTCGGCGAGATCGAACACGTCGTGAATGTCGTGGCTGATCAGGAAGATGCCGATGTCGTCGGATTTGAGCTTGCGGATGAGTTCGCCGACCTGCGCGGTCTCCTGTGGCCCGAGCGCCGCCGTCGGCTCGTCCATGATCAGGATGCGGGCGTCGAACAGGATCGCGCGCGCGATCGCGACCGATTGGCGCTGGCCGCCGGACAGCGCTTTGACCGGATCTTTGAAGCGTTGAAAATTCGGGTTGAGGCGGCCGATCACTTTGCGCGCCTCGGCCTCCATGGCGATGTCGTCGAGCGTGCCCCAGCGGGTGCGCAATTCGCGGCCGAGAAAGAGATTAGCCGCCGCATCGACATTGTCGGCGAGCGCCAGCGACTGGTAGATCGTCTCGATACCGTATTGCCTCGCATCGCGCGGATTGGCGATGCTCGCCTCCGCGCCGCGAATGGCGATGCTGCCGGAGGAGCGGCGGTAGGCGCCGGAGAGAATTTTTATCAGCGTCGACTTGCCGGCGCCGTTATGGCCGACCAGCGCCAGCACCTCGCCCGGATAGAGGTCGATCGACACGCGGTCGACGGCGTGGACGCCGCCGAACGGCAGCGAAATATCATGCATCGCGACAAGTGGGATGCGCGGAGCATCCATGTTCAGCCTCCACCGGACGACGCCCTAACTTGTGCGACGTTCACATCGGGCGTATGTAGGTGTATTACTCGCCTTACTAGGCAACAACTGACCGCGACGGTTCGCGTATTCTAGGCTTGCGTCATGATAATTTCCAAATGGCTCCGGCGATGGCAAGCCGCCCGTAAGGAGCAGCGTGCTGGCACACTCACAGCAAAAGCAGCCGACATCGTAGACAGCGGCCAGTATGATATTATTTTTTTGCATCAGCGAGGCCTAATCCGCGCAAGAGGAAACGGCAAATCAATCACTAGGGTGCATGTCAATGTGGAAAATCTTATTCTCAAAAGACTTCGCGTCTTGGTGACGCCCGGCACATATTTTGTGTCATCGGGCCACCATCAGAACATGGCGACGACAAATCAGTACGAATTTGCGCTGAACCCATGCTCGACTGAAGCGTTTGATGTGAACGCGGTCTGCATTAACGCCGATCGTCCAATCCCCGGTGAACGTGATCGTTTTGTCGGCGTTTCGCGCGTGCCAAACGACGTCGCTAGATTTCTTCAGGCCAGCAAAAGCGAAGATCCAATGGTCATTCAGGCGGGCGTTTGGACGCTGACTGACAAATATACGAGAACCCGCGTGATTAATCATCTGATCTCGAAGGATCGTGACGGCAATACGATATACCCGGTCACGCACAATCATTGCGACAGAGCCAAGGCGATCCTGGGGCGGCTCGGAATTAATCATCTTCTTTGATAGAAGGCCGGACAACGCCTGCCTCTGGCAGTCCAAGAAATGGGCGCAAAGCGAGGCTGACGTGATCAGGGGGCGATGATGGCCGCCAATTGGTGGGCAGCACTGACGGGTAAAGGCGCGGGAGGCGTCGCGAAGGAACTCATCGACGCGGCAACGCTCGGCGACGCCATTGCGCTGCAAGTGATTCTCGCCAAGGGCGTCAACGTCAACGCGAAGGACGACAAAGGCCGAACCGCCCTCATGTTCGCCGCCGCAAACGGGCGCCACGATGTCGTGAGAGCGCTTATCGAAAAGGGGGCCAAACTCGATTTGAAGAATAAATTGGGCGAGACCCCGCTGATGTACGCCGCCTCTTGCGGCCACTTCCATGTCGTGCGGACGCTGTTGGATAAAGGGGCGGATATCGACGCCACGAGGGAGGGAGGGGGGAACAATGGCGAGACGGCCCTGATGCTGGCCGCCAGTAGCGGCCATTTAAAGGTGGTGCAGACGCTGATAGATAGCGGAGCGGATATTCATGCCAAAACGCGTGGAAGGAATGGCTTCGCCGCCCTGAACTTCGCTGGTCTCTCGGGCCGCCACGAAGTCATGCAAGCCCTTCTCGACGCGGGCTCCGAGCCCGTCTGGCTCGAAATGGCGTTGGACCAAGCGTGCCGCGACGGTCGCTCAGACCTTGTGACGAAAATTCTAAGGACATCGATCGTCAAAACACTTAAATATCCGGAGTTCAACGTCCAGGCCGCCGCAAGCAACGGCGATATCGGCGTTCTGAAGGCTCTCCTACATGGCTATCGGGAACTCTCGGTGAACGTAATAGAAAAGATGCGAGAAACGATCAGGAATGAAGTATTCACGACATTTTTTTTTGGAAACACCACGGCCGCGCAGAATTTGATCAAAGGCGATTTTTTGTCGGACCGTGATCGGACTTCGGTCCTGATTTTTACGGTACGGGTGCAAGTCGATGAGGGCGACCTCCCGTCCCTCAAGAAACGGACACAGCTTATTGAAGCGCTTATCGATGCCGGAGTGGACGTGCAGGCCGCGGATGAGCACGGACGCACCGCCCTGAGCGCAGCGAAGGATGCCGGTCATCCGGGGGTTTACGAACTCGTTGTTAGTCGGAACCGTATGGCAAGCCGACGCAGACCGGAGGGCCAACTCCGAGAGAACTGATCAATTGCTCCGCGACCTTGAGAGAAAAGGCAAGTAGCTCGCAACTAACCTGATTATTGGAATTCGATGTGAACTTTTGTCTCCTGAGCTCGGGGACAGAACTATGAACCATTATTTTATCGCGTCCGCCGCCGATAGACGGTGTCGAGCCCGACCGCGGCCACGAGTACGGCGCCGACGACGATATTCTGCAGCGGCGTATCGACGCCGAGCAACACCATGCCCGACTGCAGCGATTGCATCAGCACCGCGCCGAGCATCGCGCCCGCGACCGTGCCGACGCCACCCGCGAGCGAGGTGCCGCCGATGACAGCGGCCGCGATGACCAGAAGCTCGGCGAGCGTGCCTTCGGAGTTCGTCGCCGCATTGAGCCGCGCGATCGACACCGCGCCGGCGATAGCGGCCAGAAGCCCCATCAGCATGAAGCATTTCACGATCACCCAGCGGGTGTCGACGCCGGCAAGCTCGGCCGCTTCCGGGTTGCCGCCAATGGCATAAACGTAGCGACCGAAGCGCGTTCGGACGCTGAGAAACGTCATCACCACGCCAGTGCCGATCGCGATCAGCACCGGAATGGCGATCCCATGCGCGATAAAAATCCCGCCGTCGGGAAGCGCGATTTGATTAGCCTCGGCGTAACGGCGCACGGTGCCGACCGGCCACGGATAGGCATTGACCACGGCGACGGCGGCCAAGACCGCGGCGCAGGCCATGCCGCCGACAAAGAATTCGGCCGGCATCGGCCGCAGCGGGAAGTGGAATTTTTTGCGCCGGCCGCGGCCATGCGCCAAAAGCAGCACGATCATCACACAGACGACGACGCCCAGCACCCAACTCCAGGCGGCGCCGATTGAGCCTTCCGGACCGCCGCCCAAGAGCCTGAATGTGTCGTCGAGCGGGGCTACGGTCTGACCGCTGGTCACCCACCAGGCCGCGCCACGCCAGACCAACAACCCGCCGAGTGTCACGATGAAGGATGGAATGCCCAGATAGGCAATGATGAAACCCTGAAAGGCGCCGAGGAGTACGCCGAGCGCGAGACCGGCGGCCAGCGTCAGCGCCCAGGTCGCCGGATGCTCGAAGCCGAGAAGTTTTGGCAGAACATCGGCCTGGATCACACCCATGATCATGCCGATGAAGCCGAGCATCGAGCCGATCGACAGATCGATGTTGCGGGTGACGATGACGAACACCATGCCGGTCGCCATGATGGCGACCGGGGCCGACTGCACCGACAAATTCCACAGATTGCGCGGTGTGAGAAAGAGGCCGCCCGACAACAGGTGGAAGATAATCCAGATCAGCAGCAGCGCGCCCGCCATGCCAAGGAGGCGGGTGTCGAGTTCGGTTGATTTGAGAAAGCGGGCGAGCACGATCAACCGCAGACTTTGACCGCGCCGGGTTTGACGCCCTGACAGACTTCTTCTTTCCTGATCCAGCCGGCATCGATGACGACGTCGAGATTGTCTTTGGTGATCGGAATCGGCTTGAGAAACAGCGAATTCATCTCGACCTTCTTCGGCCCCCCGGAAAATTTCACCGCGCCCGGAATGTCGCTCATCTTCCTGCCGTCGGCCAAGAGCGCCGCGATCTCCACCGCTTTCTTGCCGAGTTCGCGGGCGTCCTTCCACACCGAGACGGACTGGGTGCCGAGCGCGATGCGGTTGAGCGCCGCGTGATCGCCGTCCTGGCCGGACACCGGCACGGACCCCGCCATGCCCTGCGACGCCAGCGCCGCGATGGCGCCGCCGGCGGTGCCGTCGTTCGACGCCACCACCGCGTCGACCTTGTTGTCGGTCTTGGTGAGGATCTGCTCCATGTTCTTCTGCGCATTGGCCGGCAGCCAGCCATCCGTATAGGCTTCGCCCACATCCTTGATCTGAACGGAATCGAGAGCCGGTTTCAGAACGTCGATCTGGCCGGCAAAGAGAAAATTCGCATTCGGATCGGCGGACGAGCCTTTGATGAAGACGTAATTGCCGGCGGGCTTGAGCGCGAACACTGCGCGTGCCTGCATCCGGCCGACCTCTTTATTGTCGAAGGTGATGTAAAACGCGCTCGGGTTCTCGATCAAACGGTCATAGCCGATCACCGGAATGCCCTCGTCGACCGCCTTCTGCACCGCGGGCGCGATCGCGGAGGCGTCCTGCGGCAGCACGATCAATGCGTCGGCGTGCTGGGCGATCAGGCTTTCGATGTCGGTCAATTGCTTCTGCGCTGAGGATTGCGCGTCGGCGGAGATATATTTGTCGCCCGCCGCCGCGATGGCGGATTTCATCGCCGCTTCATCGGTCTTCCAGCGCTCTTCCTGGAAATTCGACCAGGACACGCCGATGACTTTGCCCTTGGCGTCCGCCGGTATGACAAAGCTGGCCGCCAGTGCGGCGCCCGCCAGCACGGCCGTCGCGAACTTCTTCATCAAACCCCTCCCCGGCGCCAGTCTACTCGTTGCCGAGCTTGAACAGCCGCCGCGCATTGGTGCGGCCGATCTTGAGCCGGTCGTTCTCGCTGATCGGACAAGCATCGAACCAGATCGCCGCATGATCGATATTCTCGAACGGCCAGTCGGTCGAGAACATGATGCGGTCGGCGCCCATTTCCAGCATGGCATTGAGCAAGGCAGGGGTATGGAAATTCCCCGAGGTGGTGACGTAAAAATTCTCGCGGAAATAATCGCGCATACGCCGCTTCGCCGCGTAGCTGTGGCGGTTCGGGATCCACGCATTGGCATTGTCGACGCGCCACATTGCGAACGGCAGGTTCTCGCCCATGTGGCCGAGAATGATCTGAATTTTCGGATGGGCGTCGAATAGCCCCGAGCCCATCAGGCGCAGCGCATGGACCGCGGTTTCGTGGCCGAACGCCCAGATCGGGCCGAGCAGCCAGGGATGGCCGTCGTAGATTTTGGCATCGCGCGGCAGCGGATTGCGCGGATGCAGATAGAACGGCACGTCGAGACGCTCCAGCATCGCCCAGAACGGCCGGTATTGCGGCTGATCGTAATAGGCGACCGTATCGGCATCGCCGACCTGCGAAAAACCGTTGACCAGGGCGCCGCGAAAGCCGAGTTCCTTCACGCAGCGTTCGAGCTCGCGCGCGGCTCCCTCCGGGTCCTGCATCGCGAGCGCGGCCAAGCCCTGAAAGCGGTCTGGCCGCTTCTGCACTTGTTCGGCCAGATAGTCGTTCGCCTTGCGGGCGATCTCGGCGGCGCGCGCCGTGTCCGGAATGGCTTGCACCGCCGGCGCGTTGAGCGACAGCAGCATCATCTCGATGCCCTGCGCGTCCATCTCGGAGAGCCGCCGGTCCTGAATATCCATGACCCGGCTTTTGACCTCCTCCCAGACCCGGTCGGGAAAATAGCCTCGGGAATCGCCGAGCGTTTGCGGAATGGCGAAATGTTCTTCGAGTGCGATTTTGCCTTGCATGGTTCCCCCCTGAGCATGATCCGGAAAAGTGGATACCGGTTTTCCGAAAAGATCATGCTCGCTTTAATGACACACGCCGCCGGCATCTCCGCGCGGCGGCGGATTAATATTACCGCCGCTTTGTAGCACGGCGCGGCGGCGCGCGAGCCCCGCGCCGCCTGCTTATCCGACGCTGGCACGGTTCTGGCGAGGTTTCGGCGTGAGCTTCCGCTCTGTCCCAAATCGGGGCAGCGCCAGGCGAGGTTCGCTCAAAAAGCGACAGCACAGCGACCGATGAACGTACAGCCCAGTTACACGCTGTCCTCCCCGCTCCAGACCAGCCGCCTGCTGCGCGGCTGGGCCTTGCTGTCGCGCGGCACATTTTCCGGCGCCATTTTTCTCATCGACGTCGCCACCATCGTCGGGATGTCGTTTTTGACCGGCGTTGTCTATTACCTCGTGGTCTACGGCGATACCGACGACGTATCGTCCTGCGTGCGGGTCGGCGTCGTGGCGGCCGGCATCTTTGCCATGTTCAATATTTTCCGCGGCGAATACCGGCTGCCGAATTTCTTCGCCTTCCGCCCGCACGCCCGCACCGGCATTCAATCGTGGAATGTCACGCTGATCTGCCTGTTGATGCTCGGCTTTCTGGCGCGCGTCAGCATCGACTATTCGCGCGGCTGGATCGTGGTGTTCTATTTCGCCACTCTTGCCGCGCTCATCGTGCAGCGGTTCGTGATCGTCCGCGTCACCGCCATGGCGCGCGCCGCGGGCCTCGTTTCGGCGCAACGCATCTGCCTGATCGGGACCGGCGCCCATGTCGGCGCCTTCATCCAGCATTACGAGCCGTGGAAGCTCGGCCTCAACATTGTCGGCTGCCGCTTTCTCACACCGGTCGCGATGACGGCGTCGGCCGAAACCCGCCGTTCGGTGCTCGACCGCGATCTTGCCGAGGCCGTGGCCAATGTGCGCGCGCTCGAGCCCGACGCGATCTACCTGTTGTTGCCGTGGTCGGCGACCGAGATCATCGACCGCTGCGCCGAGACTTTTCTCAGCCTTCCGGTGGAGATCCATCTCGGCCCCGAGCGGATCCTGCACAAATTCGAGGAAGTGGAACTCGCCAAGGTCGGCCCGCTGGCGAGCCTGCAACTCACCCGCATGCCGCTGTCGCGCGCCGAGGTCGTGCAAAAGCGGCTGTTCGACCTGTTGTTCGCGAGCCTCGCGCTTCTCGCCATGACCCCGCTGTTGATCGCGGTGGCCATCCTCATCAAGCTCGACTCACCGGGGCCGATCTTCTTCGTGCAACGCCGCTACGGCTTCAATCAGCAGCCGTTCCGCATCATCAAGTTCCGCACCATGCGCGCGCTCGAGGACGGCGCCGTCGTGCTGCAGGCGAGGCGCGACGATCCGCGCCTGACCCGCATCGGGCGCTGGCTGCGGCGCTGGAATATCGACGAGATCCCGCAGCTGTTCAACGTGCTGACCGGCGACATGTCGCTCGTCGGACCGCGGCCGCACGCGGTGGCGCACGACCACGACTACGAGCAGCGCATCTCGCTTTACGCCCGCCGCCACAACGTCAAGCCCGGCATCACCGGCTGGGCACAGATCAACGGCTATCGGGGCGAGATCGACAGCGACGATAAAATCCGCAAGCGCGTCGAGCACGACCTGTTCTATATCGACAATTGGTCGCTGTGGCTCGACCTCAAGATCATCGCCCGCACGGTGCTGTCGCCGACGGCCTATCGCAACGCGTATTAGGCGGCGCCGTCATTCGCAGGAAATTCTCAACTCGAAAACGAGGATTTTGAGACATCCGATCTATCGACCTTCGTCTCCGACTTGGAACCTTTCGATTTTTTCGACTTCTTGTCTGACTTCTTCAAAGCCTTTTTCACGGCCCGTTTTGCCGCTTTCTTCGCGGCCTTCTTCGCAAGTTTTAAAATTTTGTCTTGCTTAGCCATTTAGCGCATCCCTCGGATTGTATCGATCGCGGCTCAACATAGCACACCAAGTTCGAGGTTCGTCAGCCGAGACCGCGGCATGCGGCCATCATTGCAGTTCCAACTCTCGATTAAAACAACATTGCCTCTCTATTCAGCCATCATCGACGCCGCCTTGTAGGAGGCCGAAATTTTCCGGCCAGCATGAGGAAACAACATGAAAGACGCCCACAACAAGGCAGCGGAACATCACGAATCCGCAGCGAAGTCCCATCGCGCGGCAGCCGAATCGCACGGCAAGAATGACCATGCCAAGGGTAAGGAACACGCGACCCAGGCCCAGCAGCACGCGCAAAACGCGAACGAGCATTCCAAGACCGCGAATACGAAAAGCAGCCAACAGAAATAAGAATTCCAGCGGGCGGCCGGCGGTCGCGCCGGTCCCCGCTCGGCTATGTCACACAATTCATTCTATTTTATGAGTGCAACTTATACCGAGGCTTTGGCGCGTGGGCTTAGCGCGCGGCGAGCTTATTCCAAGTATTGCGCACGTCGAGCGACCAGCCATTCCACTTGCTGCTGACGACGTCCCAATTCACCATCGGTCGTTGGTCGAGGCTGGTCTGCGCAGCCGGATCGGAGGGCCTGTTTGTCGAAGCATCGTACAGATAGGCAAAGCCGACGGTCAGAAAAACACCCAAAATGATCCCAAGGAGCAGGCGCATATGCAATTCCTCATATTGTTCGGCATACGGAGCGGCTCTGTTATCGGAACAGATCCGCACAAAAGAAAAGCCCCAGCGGGGGGCTGGGGGGCGCTAAGGGCTGGGGCTTCTGATCTTCGAGACGAAAACGCATCCCGCGACCGTTCATACAATGATCGAGCGGTGAATTAGTTTCCCAAAATTAAGGAGGCGAGACGTTCGCGGTCGCCAATGCGGCGCAACGGGCGAAATTCCAATGGCGGTTGGGATATTTCACGACGCGTGTGAGCAATTCCGCACAGTATTCGTTTCCGTAGAGGGCCTTATTGATTCAACTGAATAATCCGCGAGGGAGCCCTAATGTTGTATCGAAAAGCCTTTTTCGCCGCTATGGCCGCCGTTCCTTCCTTCGTCCTTTCCGGAAGCTCACAAGCCGCACCCATCGCGCCGCTTCCGCCGGCAGCCACGACCGACGCCGGCACGCTCACTCCGGTTTATTACTATCGGCATCATCTCGGCTACTACCCGCACCGCTATTATCATCCCCGTTACCGCTATTATCGCTACTGAGAATCGCGCAGTTCGGACGCGGAGGGTCGGGGCCGACGAACCGATCCCAGAGCCTGCAAGTGAGCAGTCTTATACAGACGCCGTTGGCCTTCCGCCCTAGCTTCACGGGCGTAGGCGACTTCACGGCGGAGAGCGCTCATGTCTTTGCAGCATCATTCGGCGGATCCGACAGTCCACGCGGACTCCCGGAAGCCATTTCGCATTCCGCAGCCGCCGCGAACGCAGTCTGCCGGACCGCAATCGAGCCATGACGCGGGCGAGATGCCCTCTCAGAAGCGCGGCCGAGGTCGTCAAGGCACGAAGGATGCAAGCCGACCGAAGATCGCGCAGAACGGGCTTCAACCATCCGTGCAGGATGTCATGCTCGCCGCCATCCCGGGCTTGCGGGCCTTTGCGATATCGCTCAGCGGCAATGTCGATCGTGCCGATGACCTCGTGCAGGGAGCGCTCACGCGCGCCATCGCCAACATCGATTCGTTCACGCCGGGAACCAATATGCCGGCCTGGCTCGTCACCATCCTGCGTAACCTTTTTCTGGAGGAATTCCGCAAGCGGCGCCGCGAAGTCGAAGACGCGGACGGCAGCTACACGGCCAGCCTGAAAGCGGCGCCCGAGCAGCATATTCGCCTGGAATTCAAGGAAATCGTCGATGCGCTTGCGAGTTTGCCGCTCACGCACCGCGAGGCGCTCCTTCTCGTCGGCGCTTCGGGCTTCTCCTACAATGACGCGGCTGCGATCTGCGACACGGCGGTCGGCACGATAAAGAGCCGCGTGAACCGGGCGCGCAAGATGCTGGCGGAACGGGTCGTCTAGGCATCGTCGCCCGCACCGCGCTGTCGCCCCCCGGCCTACCGCCGCCCCCATCAGACGTGTAGTTTACCGACAAGCCCGCCGCCGGACTTCCGCTCCAAGCGGAGGTCGTCGGCATAGGGCGAAGAAACTTGTTCCAGGGCAGGATCGTCTGGGGCAATCGCTTGGGCAATCGCGTGGGCCATCGCGTGCCGAATTCGGAGGCGCGAACGGATGCGGCGGCCGCTGGTCCGGCCCGCGCGTCCTCGAGGATCATATCCGCGCCGCTCACGTGGCCATCGAGGCCGTGAACATGACATTGGGATCTCGATCACAGAGGAAACGGAAGCAATGATGCGATCGATCGTGACGGCCGGCGCGTTGGCGGGCTTCGCCGGATTGGTGCTGGTCCAAGAGGCCGGTGCGCAGCAGGCGGGCCAGAATTTTCCCGAGGGCCCGGGCAAAGCAACCGTGGTCTCGATCTGCAGTGGCTGCCACGATCTCGCCCGGCTGACCGCGGGATATACGCCGGAGGGATGGCTTTCGGTCACGACCATGATGCGGAATTTCGGGGCGCCTGTTCCCGACGATCAATGGGAAACGGTCCGCGCCTATCTGATCCGGTCGTTTCCCGAAGGGCCGCGGCCCGACGCGGTGTTGCTGCCGGGCCCGGCGCAGGTGTCGATCATGCAATGGCCGCTACCGACGCCCGGTTCGCGACCGCACGATCCGATGGTGGCCCATGACGGCGCGATCTGGTGGTCTGGCCAGCTCGCCAACAGACTCGGCCGGCTCGACCCGCAGACCGGCCAGATGCGGGAATATCCGGTCGATCCGCAATCGGGCCCGCACGGCCTCGTCGAGGACAAGGACGGCAATGTCTGGTTCACCGGCAATTTCCGCGGCTTCATCGGCAAACTAGATCCGAAGAGCGGCGAGGTGAAGGAATATCCGCTGCCCGATCCGCGCGCGCGGGATCCGCACACCATTGTGATCGATCACAACGGTATCGTCTGGTTCTCCGTGCAGAGCGGCAATTTCGTCGGCCGCCTCGATCCCAAGACCGGCGACATCAAGCTCGCCCAGCCGCCGACTGAGAATGCGCGGCCTTACGGCATGGCGGTCAATTCCAAAAACCAGGTGTTTTTTGTCGAATTTGGCGCGCCCAAGATCGCAACGATCGACGATAACATGCATATTCAGGAGTACTTGCTGAACGATCTCGCCGCGCGGCCCCGCCGCATCGCGATCACGCCCGACGATCAGATCTGGTACACCGATTTCGCGCGCGGTTATCTCGGCCATCTCGATCCGGTGAGCGGCAAGGTCGAGGAGTTTGCCTCACCGAGCGGCCCGAAATCGCAGCCTTACGGAATAGTGTCGACCAAAGGCGCGCTCTGGTACGTCGAATCGCGCGCCAAACCCAATGCCGTCGTACGCTTCGATCCGCAAAGCCACGCGTTCCAGAGTTGGGGCATTCCGGGCGGCGGCGACATCGTGCGCAATATGACAGTCGACCGCGACGGCAACCCGGTGATGGCCAACAGCCTCGTCAACATGGTCGGCAGGATTGAGGTTAAGAACGCCGGCAATTGAAACCCTGCTTCATGAGTAGCCGCATCCTTGTCTTTTACGGCTCCTATCGCTCCGATCGAATGGGCATTCGGCTTGCGCAATTCGTCGTTGCCCGGCTGCGTCGTCGTGGCGACGATGTCGAACTGATCGACGCCAAGGCGATCAATCTTCCGATGCTCGACCGGATGTACAAGGAATATGCGAAGGGCGAGGCGCCCGAAGCCCTTGAACGGCTCGCCGGCAAGATTCGCGATGCGGACGGGTTTGTCTTCGTCACCGGCGAGTACAATTGGGGCATGCAGCCTGGGCTGAAAAATCTTACGGATCACTTCCTGGAAGAATGGTTTTGGCGGCCCGCCGCGATCGCGAGTTATTCGGGCGGGCGTTTGTCCGGTGCGCGGGCGGCGACCGCCTGGCACGGCACGCTCTCCGAAATGGGGATGGTGGTGATCTCCAGTACAATTGCAGTCGGCCCGATTGCGCAAGCTTTGTCAGCCGAAGGCGAGCCCGTTGGCGCCACTGGCCGGGCCGTCGAAGAGGCGTTTCCACGCTTTGCCGACGACCTGACCTGGTGGATCGAAGCGGCCAAGGCCCAGCGAGCGCGAAAACCGCCGCCGTATTGACGGTGTCTTCGCCGCGCCGAAGGGGCTTCGGCCCCGCAGGCGGGCCAAGCCCGGCACTGACGAAGACGGGTTGTCACGGTAACAGAGACGTGATGTGACAGTTGTCACCGTATCAAGTACATACTCCAGCGAATCTCGCTCACCAAGGGCGCCGCCAGGGAGGGTACTCCCCGGCGGTCGGGGCGAGTGCGGTGCCTGCGGGCGGGGCCATACACCCTTCCCTCGGGCAGCTTCGGGCATCAGTCCCCCGGCACTACGACCGGGGCGGGGAGTGTCTCCTGGGCTGGGACAGGCGAAGGTAGGTAACACCTACTCAGACCGCGTCCCAGGAAGCCTGGCCTGGAGCTGAGCCTTAGGGACGACGACTCCCTTTGGCGAGAGCCGTGGTGGGACGCCGACAGGCGAGCTGCCCCAAAAGGGCAGAGCCGC
>JBAPUM010000016.1:0-11990 GCA_049282655.1 Xanthobacteraceae bacterium | reverse complement strand
GATTTCGCTGCGCTCCATCCGGGCTACGGTGTTTGGTTCGGCGAAGCGGGCGTAGCGAAGAGCGATAACGAGGCTCCACCCCTCGAAATCCTTTTCCGCCCCGGCCTTCGCGCTTCACGTGGCTGGAGAATGCAAAACTCGGGCGCGGGTGCGTCGCGAGAACGGGATCACTTTGTTTCACCCTCCCCTGCGGGGGGAGGGTCGCGCCGCAGGGCGCGGGGTGGGATTATGGGCACCGAACAAAAAATGGATTTCCGTCCTGCCGCCCCGCACTTGCCCCCACCCGCCCGCCGTTGGCGGGCGACCTCCCCCCTGCAGGGGGAGGTGATCGTGGGATCGGCCTTTTTTCGGCAACCTTTTGTGCTTATATTCGATCCTGCCGGCGTAAGCCGGATATGGCGATAAACACGCGTCGTAATAAACCTTTCGGACCCGGGGGCAGTACCCGGCGACTCCACCAATTCCAGGAGTCGGGTGTTGGCCGGTTCAGACCGGCACCCGATCCCTCTTTACGGGGTCGAAATAGGATCGACGAGGGCGTAAAGGACGTGCTTTTGCTCGGCATGGTTCCGCCGTTACCGGGCCAATTCATAGTTGCAAACGACAACTATGCTCCGGTTGCTCTGGCCGCGTAAGCGGTCCGAAAAACCGAATTAAAGTCCTAACGGGTTAAGCTCCGTTAGGCGGGGTTCGGAGGCACCTGGCAACAGAAGCCTCCACTTTCACTTTTTTCAGAAAACAGTGGTCAGCGGCGGTATTCGTAAGCGTAAGGCGATCTGGTCCTGCGTGAATCAGTCTATATCTGTTATCCTGTGGGTGACGATTGAAGATTGAAAACTGAATTGAAGATTGAAAGCTGAAATGGCCGTCGATCACATTCGCTACGACGTCTTGGCGCAGCAGGCGTTGCGCGGGGTGGTGCGCACCGTGCTCGCGGACGTGGCCAAGAAGGGCCTGCCGGGCGAGCATCATTTCAAGATCACCTTTGCGACCACGGCGCCGGGCGTGCGGCTGTCGGATCGCATGCGGGCGCAATATCCCGAAGCCATGACCATCGTGCTGCAGCATCAATTCTGGGATCTCACCGTCGATGGCGAGGGTTTCGAGGTCGGGCTGTCGTTCGGCGGCATCACCGAGCGGCTGGCTGTACCGTTCGACGCCGTCACGGCGTTCTACGATCCGGCGGTGCAATTCGGCTTCCAATTCGAGGCCATCGAGGGCGAGGCTGAGGCTGACAAAGGTGCCGAGGCCAAAGGCCCTGTGGCCGTCAGCCCCGAGACCATCGGCCCCGAGGGCAAAAGTCCCGGGGTCAACACGGCCTCCAAAGACGGCACGTTCGCCGCGCGCTCGACCGCGAGAGCTTCGAAAACCGATGCCCAAGAGCCCGGCGCGACCAAGCCCGACGCGCCCGCGGGCGGCGGGGGCGAAGTGGTGCGGCTCGACCGCTTCAGGAAGAAATAGTCTTCCGCCACCGCCATGAGCACGCGCACCGAAAGCACGCGCACGGAGACTGACTCGTTCGGGCCGATCGAAGTCCCGGCCGATCGTTATTGGGGCGCGCAGACCGAGCGCTCGCGGCAGAATTTCCGTATCGGCGATGAGCGCATGCCGTGGCCGCTGATCAAGGCGCTGGCGCTGGTCAAGCGCGCCGCCGCCGAAACCAACCGCACGCTCGGCTCGCTCGATGCGCGGCGCGCCAAGGCCATCGTCGAGGCGGCGCAGGAGATCATCGACGGCAAGCTCGACGACCAATTTCCGCTGTCGGTGTACCAGACCGGCTCCGGCACCCAGACGAACATGAACGTCAACGAGGTGATCGCCAACCGCGCCAATGAGAGGCTCAGCGGCAAGCTCGGCGCGAAAGAGCCGGTCCATCCCAACGATCACGTCAATATGAGCCAGTCGTCGAACGACAGCTTCCCGACCGCGATGCATATCGCCGCGGTCGAGGAAATCGCCGGGCGGCTATTGCCGGCGCTGACCCATCTGCATGCGGCGCTCGCCGCCAAGACCAAAGCATTTCGCCACATCGTCAAAATCGGCCGCACCCATACCCAGGACGCGACCCCGCTCACGCTCGGCCAGGAATTCTCCGGCTATGCGGCGCAGGTCGCCTCCGGCATCGCCCGCGTCAAGCTCGGCATGAAGGCGCTTTATCCGCTGGCGCAAGGCGGCACCGCGGTCGGCACCGGCCTCAATGCCAAGCGCGCTTTCGCCAAAATGTTCGCCAAGCAAGTCGCCGCGCTCACCGGGCGGCCCTTCGTCACCGCGCCCAATAAATTCGAGGCGCTGGCGTCGCACGGCGCGTTGGTCTTCGCCCATGGCGCGCTCAATGCGCTCGCCGCCGACCTGTTCAAGATCGGCAACGACATCCGTTTTCTCGGCTCGGGCCCGCGCTCGGGCTTTGGCGAGCTCATTCTGCCGGAGAACGAGCCGGGCTCCTCGATCATGCCCGGCAAGGTCAATCCGACCCAGTGCGAGGCGCTCACCATGGTGTGCTGCCGGGTGTTCGGCAACGACACCACGATCGCGGTGGCGGCGAGCCAAGGCCAGTTCGAGCTCAATGTGTTCAAGCCGGTCATCATCGACGCCGTGCTGCAATCGATCAGGCTTTTGGCCGATGCGGCTAATTCCTTCACCGATCACTGCGTCTTAGGCATCCGCGCCAATGAGCCGCGCATCCGCGACTTGCTGCAAAACTCGCTGATGCTGGTCACGGCGCTGGCGCCGCATATCGGCTATGACAAGGCGGCAGAGATCGCCAAGACCGCGCATCACAACGGCACCACGTTGCGGGAAGAAGCGGTCCGCCTCGGCTATGTGTCGGGCAAAGATTTCGATCGGCTGGTGCAGCCGGCGCGGATGACCCATCCGGACGCCTGAGCTGGCGACCGCCGTCGAGGCCGAAATACTGTTTATAAGCCGTAGGTTGAACTACGTAGTTTACCGGAGCGCCGATTGCATGGCGGCCATGCTACATACACAGGGAATAGACGGTCGTTCTTGAACAGAGTCTCGGTAATTAACTCGCACGGTTACGAGCGCCATGGCCGAAATCGTCAATCTTCGTACCCAAAGGAAGCGGGCAAAGCGCCGCCGTGCCGAACTGAACGCGACCGCCAAGCGGATCGCGCATGGACGCACCAAGGCGCAACGCGTTTTTGATAAATCGCAAAGCGACAAGGCTGACGCGAGTCTAAATGGACACCGTATCGAAACGGGAGACAGGCAATGAAATCGCCGGTCGTAAAACGCTCTATCGTGATCGCTGGCCACAAAACCAGCGTTAGTCTTGAAGATGCATTCTGGACGGGTCTGAAGGATATCGCTCTCGCCCGGCACATCACGCTGTCCGATCTGGTCGCTGCGATCGATTCGGAGCGGCGCCATGGCAATCTATCGTCGGCCATCCGCCTGTTCGTGCTGAACCACTATCAGGCGCATACCGACGGCCACGCCGATCAGCCCAGCGCCGCAATCGTCCATCCGGCGGGCAGGCTGATTTTGACGACGCCGGCGGCAGCGTCGCCTACCGCGCTGGCGCGGGCGGAATAGCGATCGGCCGATGCGAAGCGTTTCGTGCGGCCGTTCTACAGGGCAAAAATCTTGCCGGGATTGAAAATGTCGAGCGGATCGAGCGCCCGCTTGATCGCCCGCATGGCGGCGAGCGCCGGCTCGCCGTGCTCGGCGGCAAGATATTTCATCTTGCCCTGACCGACGCCGTGTTCGCCGGTGCAGGTGCCGTCCATCGCCAGCGCGCGGTCGACGAGGCGTTCGAGCAAAGCCTCGGCGCGCTTGATTTCATCCGCATCTTTGGTGTCGACCAACAGCAGCATATGGAAATTGCCGTCGCCGACATGGCCGACCATCGGCGCAACAAAGCCGCTCGCCTCGGCGTCGTGCTGCGTCTCGGTGACGCATTCGGCGAGCCGCGAGATCGGCACGCAAACGTCCGAAGACAGCGCTTCCGTACCAGGGCGCAATTGGCGGATCGACCAATAGCTGTCGTGCCGCGCCTGCCACAGCCGGGTGCGGTCCTCGGCCCGCGTCGCCCAGTCGAACGGCCCGCCGCCGAGCTCCTTGGCAATATCGCCGAAGCGCTCCGACTGCTCGGCGACGCTAGCCTCGGTGCCGTGGAATTCGACAAACAGCATCGGCGTTTCCGGCAGCGACAGTTTTGAATAGAGATTGCAGGCTTTCACCTGCAGCGCGTCGAGCAATTCGATCCGCGCCACCGGAATGCCGGACTGGATGGTGAGGATCGCGGCGTTGCAGGCGGCCTCGACCGACGGGAACGGGCAGACGCCCGAGGCGATCGCCTCCGGAATGCCGGCGAGCCGCAGCGTCAATTCGGTGATGATGCCGAGCGTGCCCTCGGCGCCGACCATCAGCCGCGTGAGGTCGTAGCCGGCGGAGGATTTCTTGGCCCGGCGCGCGGTCGACATCACCTCGCCATCGGCCGTCACCACTTTCAGCGCCAACACATTGTCCTTCATGGTGCCGTAGCGCACCGCATTGGTGCCGGACGCGCGCGTTGCCGCCATGCCGCCCAGCGACGCATCGGCGCCGGGGTCGATCGGGAAGAACACGCCCTTGTCGCGCAGATATTCATTGAGCTGTTTTCTGGTGATGCCGGGCTCGATCACGCACGTCAGATCCTCGGCATGGACCGCCAGCACCCGGTTCATGTCGCGGAAATCAAGGCAGATGCCGCCGCGCGGCGCATTGACCTGGCCCTCGAGCGACGTGCCGGTGCCGAATGCGATCACCGGTACGCGCGCGGCCGCGCACAGGCGGACCACCTCCTGCACGTCCTCGGTCGACTGCGGGAAGACGACGGCGTCCGGCGGCTGATTGGTGATCCAGGTCGTGGTGTGACCATGCTGCTCGCGCACCGCCTGCGAGGTGACGAGACGGTTGCCGAACCGCGCGGCTAGCTGGGCGATGACGCCCTCGGCCGCTTGGCGCTGCCGCGGCGTCCGTTCCACTGTTGCAACAATCGCCATGGTGTTTCCTCGCGCCATGGGCCTTCCTCAAATGGCGCTACATTATTTCGTTAAGAAGCAAAGTGGCGGCGGGGCGCGCGCGGGTCAAGTCGAGGTATTCCGGTCTTGCCAAGCCTTACTTCCAAGTCTTGCATAACGGCCGGCGAATCCGCCACTGTTGCGCATGCTCGATCGCCCAGACCCCGAACCCGCCTTCTTCGCGCCGTTTGTTTCCTCGCCGATGCGGGTCGAGGCCGGCTGGATCGACTACAACGGCCATCTCAATATGGCCTACTACAACGTGCTGTTCGATCGCGCCGTCGACGAGGTCTATGAGATTTTGGGGCTCGGGCTCGCCTATGTCGAAACGAGCCGGCATTCGACCTTCACCGCCGAAGTGCATGTGCGCTATTTGCGCGAACTCCACGCCGGCGACCCGGTGCGGGTGACGTTCCAACTGCTCGGCTTCGACGCCAAGCGGCTGCATTATTTCGAGCAGCTGTTCCATGCCGAGGAAGGCTGGCTGTCGGCTACCTCCGAAAACATGGCGCTGCATATCGACATGGCGGCGAAAAAGACGGCGAGTTTTCCGGACCACATCACCGCGCGCCTCGCCCGCATGAAGGCCGCGCATGCCGGCCTTCCGATTCCGCCGGGGGTTGGCCGGCGGATTGCGACGCTCGCGAATTGACACGGCGTCGGTTTTTTCCCAGCGTGCCGGCCGAAAACGCTCAGGGCTGGAAAATCGATGACAACACTTTCGCGCGCGGCGGCAAAGCCGGCGAACCATATTATCATCCGCGAGCACAGGATTCCGAGCGCCGGCAGCAAGCCCTATATCGCGGTCGAGGGACCGGACGGCGCTTTGTGGTTCTGCGAGAGCGGCGCTGCGAAGATCGGCCGGTTCGATCCGGATCGCGGTACTTTCAGCGAATTCGACTTGCCGACCCCGAACGCAACGCCGATCGGCATCACCGTGGGCGGCGACGGTAATCTGTGGTTTGCGGAAAAAGCCGCCAATAAGATCGGCCGCATCACGCCGCGCGGCGCCATCACGGAATTCGCCCTGCCGACGGCAAATGCCGGGCCGGACGGCATGATCCTCGGTCCCGACGGCAATGTCTGGTTTTCCGAAACCGAAGTCAGCCGCATCGGCCGCATCACGCCTGAAGGCCGGATCAGCGAGTTTGCCGAGGGCATTTCGCCGGGGGCAAAACCTTTGTCGATCGCGGTGCGCGACGGCGCCTTGTGGTTCAGCGAAGCCGCCGGCAACCGCGTCGGCCGCATCACCGTCGACGGCAAGGTCACCGAATTTCAGATTCCGAGCCACGATAGCCAGCCGCGCGCCATGGTGACCCACCCGGACGGCAGCATCTGGTTCGTCGAGACCTCGACCAATGCGTTCGGCCGCATCGATCGCAACGGGCGCATTACCGAGCATCCGGTACCGACGCCGAATGCCTCGCTGCGCGGCGTTACCGTCGGCCCGGGCGGCGATCTCTGGTACACCGCGAACTTCGCCAACAAGATCGGCTGCATGGCGCCGGACGGCACCGTGCGCGGCGAATACGACATCCCGACGCCGGCAAGCGGGGCGCGCTGTATCGCCGCGCTCGCCGACGGCCGGCTGTTCTTCACGCAATACGATTCAGGATCCATCGGGGAAGTTGTTATCGGCGAATAACGACTATTCGCCTCAATAATCGAAAAGGGGGAACGCCGTGAAAAGACTGATGTTCGCGCTGATCGCGCTATTCGCCGTGTCCACTGCGGGGCGCGCGCAGACTTATCCGGATCGGCCGATCAAGATCATCGTGCCGCTGTCGGCCGGCTCGATTACCGACGTCGCGACGCGGCTGATGGCGCAAGAGCTTCAAGCGCGTCTCGGCCAGCCGATTGTCGTGGTGAATAGGCCGGGCGCCGCCATGGTCCTCGGCGGCACCGACTGTGCGAAGTCGGCGCCTGACGGTTACACGCTTTGTCTGGTCAGCCCCGACACGATGTCGTTCAATCCGCTCACGGTTCCCGACTTGCCGTACGATCCGGCGAAGGATTTTGCGCCGGTCATCGATATGTACAACGTTGCTGAAGGCTTGATGGTGCCGGGCGACTCCAGCCTCAGCTCGGTCGAAGCGCTGCGCGCCAAGGCGGTGGCGGAGCCCGGAAAGCTCAACTACGGCACACTCGGCGAGCGCACCACCACCGACGCGTTTCGTCAGTGGTTGGGCGAGCATTGGAACACCAAATTCGTCGCGATCCCCTACAAGGGCGGCAGCGAGATCACCAATGCGCTGCTCGGCAATACCATCGACGTTGCCAAGATCGGCGTTGGCAATATGGTCAGTCAGATCGAGGCCGGAAAGGTCAAGGTGCTGGCGCTGACCGCCGCGCATCGCTCGCCCCGGCTGCCGAATGTTCCGACCTTCGCTGAGGCCGGCTTCGGCGCCTATCCCGCCGGTCCGATCTACTGGGGCATTGTCGTTCCCACCGGGACGCCGGCGCCGATCGTCACCCGCCTGCACGACGAATTGCTGGCGATCTTTCAAAGCGCGAAGTTCCTCGACTTCGCCAATCAGAACTTCCTCGAACCGGTCGCCGGCACTACGGCGGATTTCGCCACGTTTCTCGCCAAAGACCGCAAGGATGCGGCGGTGCTGGTCGACAAATACATGAAGTAACGTCGCTCACATAGAAACGCGCGTGGCCGTTTGATCATGAGAAGATTTCTGCTTCTGCTCATCGCCTGCTTCATCGCGGCATCGCCGTCGGCCGGCCACGCGCAAGATTATCCCAATCGCCCGGTCAAGATGATCGTCTCGATCGCGGCGGGCTCCGTCACCGACGTGATCATGCGCACCGCGGCGGCGCGGTTGCAGCAGCGGCTCGGCCAGCCATTCGTCATCGAGAATCTCGGCGGCGCGTCCGGCATCGTCGCGGCGCAGACCTGCAAACAGGCGACGCCGGACGGCTACACAATCTGCGTCATCTATCATTCGACGATGTCGTACAATCCGCTGCTGTTTACGAACCTGCCTTACGATCCGGACGCCGACTTCGCGCCGGTGACGCGGCTGTTCTGGCTCACCGAAGGCGTGTTCGTGCCGTCGAGCCTCGGCGTGAACTCGGTGGCGGAACTCAAGGCGCTGGCGCAGTCGAAGCCGAACGGGCTGAATTACGCCACGCTCGGCGAAGGCTCGTTTCCCGATCTCTTTCTGCGCTGGCTGAACAATCAGTGGAACACCCAGATCGTCGGCATTCCCTATAAAGGCGGCGGTCCGGCCGCGCAGGCGATCGCCTCGGGCGAAGTGCAGATGACGCGCTTTGGCGTCGGCAATTTCATGGGCCTGATCCAGGCCGGCCAGGCCAAAGCACTGGCGGTCACCACGGCACAGCGCACGCCGCTATTGCCCGACGTGCCGACTTTCGCCGAGGTCGGCTGGGGCGGCTATCCGGGCCAGGGCTGGTGGGGGCTCGCCGTGCCGAAGGGCACGCCGCCCGCCGTCGTCGGGAAGCTCAATGCCGAATTTGTAAAACTGTTCACCGAGCCGGAATTCCTGGCTTTCCTCGCCAAGAACGTCGTGGTCTCGGCGACCACCACGCCGGAAGGGTTTGCCGCCTTCCTCAAGGAGGACCGCAAGGCGGCCGCGACCTTGATCAAGATCGCCAATGCCAAGCGCGAGGCTTACGACCCGGCGACCACGAAGTAGCTCGTCATTCCGGGGCGCGGGCTTTAGCCCGCGAGCCCGGAATCCATAACCCCGGCGCCGGGAGTGTGGATTCCGGAGTCGCCGCTTAGCGGCGATCCGGAATCACGGGTGAGCCTCGTAAAAGCCGCGCCCAGGTGCCATCTTGGGCACATGAGAATCAGTGGTAACGGCTGCCTTGGTTTACGAAGCTTTGGCTGACCCTTTGAAGCGCAGCATCGAGCCTGTCGAACCGCCGGCACCCGCGCCCGGCGGCATTGCCGCGCGGGCGCTCGCGGCTGCGGCACCGACGCCGTACCTCGCCCGGCTCAATCCCGAGCAGCGGCTTGCGGTCGAGACGCTCGACGGTCCGGTCCTGGTGCTGGCCGGCGCCGGCACCGGCAAGACCCGCGTGCTCACGGTGCGCATCGCCCATATCCTCAATCTCGGCCGCGCCCGGCCGGGCGAAATTCTCGCCGTCACCTTCACCAACAAGGCGGCGCGCGAGATGAAGCACCGCGTCGGCGAAATCGTCGGTGGCGTGGTCGAGGGCATGCCATGGCTGGGCACCTTTCATTCGATCGGTGTGAAGATTTTGCGCCGGCACGCCGAGCTGGTCGGGCTCAAGCCCGATTTCACTATTCTGGACGTCGACGACCAGATTCGGCTGCTGAAGCAGATTTTGGAAGCCGAAGGCATCGACGAGAAACGCTGGCCCGCGCGCGTGCTCGCCGGGCTGATCGACGGCTGGAAAAATCGCGGGCTGACGCCCGAGCAGGTGCCGGCCGGCGAGGCCGCCGCCTTCGCCAACGGCAAGGGACTGAAACTCTACAAGGCGTTTCAGGACCGGCTGAAAATCCTCAACGCCGCCGATTTCGGCGACCTCTTGCTCGAATGCATCCGGCTGTTCCGCGAGCACGCCGAAGTGCTGCGGCAATATCAGACCCGTTTCAAATACATTCTGGTCGACGAATATCAGGACACCAATGTGGCGCAGTATCTGTGGCTGCGGCTGTTGGCGCAGCGGACGAACAAGCCCTCTCCCGTTCCGGGAGAGGACGCCGAACGAGCGTCAGCGAGCGAGGCGGGTGAGGGCCGTGCGCATGCGGCCTTGCCCGGGCCCTCACCTAGCTCGCTGCGCTCGCCGCCCTCTCCCGGAACGGGAGAGGGAAGTAAGAACATCTGCTGCGTCGGCGACGACGACCAGTCGATCTATGGCTGGCGCGGCGCCGAGGTCGACAACATTTTGCGCTTCGAGCACGATTTCCCCGGCGCCACGGTGATACGCCTCGAGCGCAATTACCGCTCGACCGGCCATATCCTCGCCGCCGCCTCGCATTTGATCGCCCACAACGAAGGCCGGCTCGGCAAGACGCTGCGCACCGACGACGTGCCGGGCGAGAAGGTCACCGTCACCGGCTCGTGGGACTCGGAAGAAGAAGCCCGCGCCATCGGCGAGGAAATCGAGCAATTGCAGCGCACCGGTCATGCGCTGAACCAGATCGCCATATTGGTGCGCGCCTCGTTCCAGATGCGCGAATTCGAGGATCGCTTCGTCACGCTGGGGCTGCCCTATCGGGTCATCGGCGGTCCTCGTTTTTATGAGCGTGCCGAAATCCGCGATGCGCTCGCTTATCTGCGCGTGGTCAATTCGCCGACCGACGATCTCGCCTTCGAGCGCATCGTCAATGTGCCGAAACGCGGCCTCGGCGACGCCACCGTGCAGATGCTGCACGATCATGCGAGGAAGCGCCGCGTGCCGCTGACCGAAGCCGCGCGCGCCGTCATCGAGACCGATGAGCTCAAGCCGAAGCCGCGCAGCGCCTTGCGCGCCGTGCTCGAAAGTTTCGATCGCTGGCGCAAGCAGCGCGATGTGCTGCCGCACAACGAGCTTGCCGAGATTATCCTCGATGAGTCCGGCTACACCGAGATGTGGCAGAAGGACCGCTCGGCCGACGCCGCCGGCCGCCTCGAAAACCTCAAGGAATTGGTGCGCTCCATGGAGGAGTTCGAGAACCTGCAAGGCTTTCTCGAACACATCTCGCTGGTGATGGACCGGGAGAGCGGCGCCGACGCCGATGCGGTCAATGTCATGACCATGCATTCGGCCAAGGGGCTCGAATTCGACACCGTGTTCCTGCCCGGCTGGGAAGAAGGCTTGTTCCCGCACCAGCGCTCGCTCGACGACCAGGGCCGCGCCGGGCTCGAAGAGGAGCGCCGGCTCGCTCATGTCGGCCTCACCCGCGCGCGCAAGCGGGCAAAAATCTATTTCGCCACCAACCGGCGCATGCACGGGCTGTGGCAGACCAATATCCCGTCGCGCTTTCTCGACGAATTGCCGGAAGCGAGCGTCGAGGTGACGGAAACCCAGGGCGGCTTCGGCGGCTATGGCGGCTACGGCTCATCGCGCTTCGACGCCACCACGGCGTTTGGATCGAGCTACACGACGCCCGGCTGGCAGCGCGCCCAGGCTAAAAAGGCCGCCGGCGGCTTTGCCGAGTCAGGATCGCGCTACGCCGCGAACGACAGCCACGACGGCTTCGACGACACCCCATCGCCGTCGCCCTGGCGCGCCCGCGATGAAGCGAGCGGCTCGCGCCGCCTGCCGCTCACTATCGAGGGGGAGCTCGTGGCGAAATCCACCGGCACCGTCTCCGCCTTCACGCTCGGCGACCGCGTCTTCCACCAGAAATTCGGCAACGGCAACGTCACCGCGATAGACGGCAACAAGCTGACCATTCAGTTCGACAAATCGGGCGAGAAGCGGGTGGTGGATAGTTTTGTGGAAAGGGTGTGACGAAGCCAAGGCTAAACAGAGACACGCCCACCTGCTGCTTTCAATAACCAAAATTTGTTAAAGTCGCCGCAGAAATAATATGGTCGCTCGATAGCTATCAAGCGACGTAAGTTCAATCAGCCAGTTGCTGTAGCTGCTTCTCCACGATAGTGATCGCCGTTTTGAGCCATTGGGCTTCAGCTACCTTATTGGCAATCGGAATTAGAGCAGTGGCGCTATTCAGACCAATTGTGAGCAACAGCACTGCCGCTGTGTGCGCCACAGCGGACGAAACTCTCTCTTTCGTCTTACTAACCATCATTTCGAGAAACTCGATACTGTGCGAAAATACGTTGCTAATGAGGTTCTCCAGAGTACGAAGCAACGCAAACGCCGCTCTCTTTCCAGACTTTGCTGGATTGGCCTGTACCCGGTTTGGTTGACACCCGCCTAAGCTAATCCCGCCTTCATTTCGAACTCCACGGGACTCAGATATCCGATCGTCGAGTGCCGGCGCTTCGGATTGTAGAAGCATTCAATGTAGTC
>JBAPUM010000015.1:0-57515 GCA_049282655.1 Xanthobacteraceae bacterium | reverse complement strand
CGGCAGACGCGACGGGTTTTGCTTCCGCGGGCGCGACCGCGGCCGGCACCGGCACTTCGGGCGCAGCGCTTGGCGCAGGCGCAGCGGCTGTGTCGGTTTCGGCCGGCGCTTGTTTGGTCTCGCTCGCGGGCGGCATTTGTCTGGTTTCGGCAGCCGGCGCCATCGAACGCGTGATTGGCGCAGCCGGCACTGGCGCGGCTTGCAGCGCCGCGACAACCGGAGACGGTGCGGGCGCGACCTCAGCAGCAGCGGCCGGCGCTGGTCGCGGCGCAACGGCGACCGGCGGCGCGTTTTTTGCGGCCTCGAGTTTGGCGGCGGCTGCGCCCAAAGCGAGCGCCGGATCCGGCGTCGGAATGGCCAAAGGCGCCGGGTCCGGCGCGCTACCGAGCTGCACCGTGGCGGGCGCCCGGCCGCCTTGATCGGCGGTTGCGTCCGGATTGACGACGTCGACGACATAGCCGCTGTCGTCGCGGAAAGTGCGCACATCGACCTTGTCGGCAAAAATGAAACGGACCAGCGCCGCATCGCCGTCCAATTCGCTGCTGAGTTCCTGGATCGCGCTCGGCAGCGCCGCCTTGGCGTCGGCGAGATCGAAAGTGATAGGCGAGTCGAAATTCAGAACCAGCCGGTCCTTGGAACGGTCGGTGGAGACCGAGGTGTCGTTCGATACGCTGAAGACGTAGCGGGTGAAGGTCGGCTGGGTGGCGACATGAACGCGCACCGGCGCCGTTTTCTTCTGCGCCGCCTTCTGCCGCTCGCGCTTGAGGATCAGATCGGCTTCACGGGCCCGGCGCGCCAGATCGTTGACGACATCTTGCGGCAGGCCCGGCGGCACGCCTTTCCAGGTGTCCGGCAGAAGGTCGACGAAGAATTTCTCGCCGGCCGACATCGCGTTCACCGTCAGCGGTCGCGCCAGCGCAATGCGAACGGCCATGCCGTCCGGATCGCGCCGGGCGGCACCGACATATTCGTAAGCCTGTTGCGCGATGCGATCGACCGCCACATCGATCGGCTGCTTGAAGCTGATGATCAGGACGTTGCCGGCAACGCGCGTCGACGCATCGATATATTGGCTCGCGCTGAAGACGATGCGCGCATAGCCACCCGTGGCGCTGACCGAGACAGTGGTCGGCATGGCGTCGGTGGCGGCGGCGATCGGGGCGGCAAGCCCGCCGATCAGCATCGCAAGCGCAGCGACGATGGTTATGCAGCGCGCACGCGCTCGGGAACGGCGCGAAACGTTCCGGATGGTGCTAGCGCACGCCATGATGGACTCAAATGACTCGACGCCACTGGACAACGGGGCAGGCACGCCTTTGCGGCCGTCGCGTCGTCCCCGTCACCGGCCGTGGCGTTAACGTAGAGTGTCGTGCTTAATGTCGCCTTAATTCAATAATTCCAAAAGGTTAGGTACAAGCCCTGAACGCTTTCATAACCACCGGGAAACCATGTTAATGGCCAAGCGGCGTCGGCTGGCCCTGAATCTTGGGCAGTTCGGCCGGGCTGTCCGCTTTCGCCTGCTGCGCCTTGCTGGCGAGCTCGACGGTGAGGCGTTGCGCCACCTCCGGCGACATTTGCGCCAGGATTTCGGCCATCGTCCGTGGATTGATCGCCGACACCACGCTGAGCAAAACCGTGCTGTCGAGCCCATTGAATATTTTCGCGGCATCCCGCGGCTTCATGTTCTCGTACATGGTGACGAGGCCCTTCAGGCGCGCCGCCTCGGCATCGTCCTTCTGCTGGGTCTCGACCTTGATCCGCTCTTCGACCTGCTTCAATTCGTCGAGCCGCGCGTCCATGCGCTTTTCCGCATTCTGGATCAGGCTCTCGCGCAGATCGAGCTCGCGGGCGCGGGTGTCGAGTTCCTGACGGCGGGCCTGCAGCCGCTCGAGAATCGCGCGCTCGGCGCCGCTCGGCATCGATGCGTCGGTCGAAATCACGGTGCCGCTCGGCAGCGGCACGGGCTTGCCGTCCTTGCCGGCCGGAGCGGACACAGCCGCACCCGCCGCTGCGGGTTTGCCATCGCCTGCCGGCGCGGGCGTGACCGAGCCTGTGATATCGGGACTATCCGTGTCGGCGAGTTGCCGCGGCGCGACCGGCGGCTGCGACGGTATCGGCGCGGCGCCGATCGAGTTCGGAAAATTGAACATCTGCTGCGCCCAGGACAGCGCCGATCCGGGCGGCTGCGTCGCATCGGGCATCGGCCGGATGATCGCAACCTCGCCATTGCTCGACGGCGCGTTGCTGTTCGAGAGAAAGAGCGAGCCGTGGAAGAAAAGATCGGCGGTCTTCAGCGTCAACAAGCAGGCGCTGGCGATCAGCGCAATCGGAATAAGCCGCAGATCGCGAACGAAGCGTTTCATGCCGCGAGACCGTGCACCTTCGTGCGCAGCCGCTCGGCAAAGGCTTCCGCCGCCACCGCCACTGCTTTGGCATCCGTCTTCGCACCGGTTGTCTTACCGCCTTGCGTCTTGACGTCGTTGCCCTTGATGGAACCCGCGGCGGCGGCCGCCGCGATCTTGAGCTCCGCGGGCCGCGGCTCCTCGAGCGGCACGACCGGCGCGACCGGCCCCCGCCCGGCGCTCACGATCTGCGACAATCGGCTCACCAGATCCTTGCCGGACACGACCGCGCGATCGATCTCGATGGTGACGCGCTCGGCCTTACGCAGGCGCTCGCCCAAACCCATATCGCATTCGTGCACGGTGAGCTTGAGCCCATTGATCGCACGCTCGGCGATTTCGGTCGCGGTGACCAATTCCGAGATGGTCGCGCGCAACGATTGCTCGTCCGCCCTGAGCAATTTCAGGCGACGATTGAGCATGATGCAGTAGCCGATGGTGAGGACGAGCAGGAACGCCACCACGCCATCGATCATCATGCCAAGCCCATTCGTCATGGTGCCTCCATCCTGTTGCCGGCGCCGCCGGCCGTCTCGAACATGGCAAAGGTCGTGTTCGGCTTGCGCAACGGCTTGCCGACCCGCACCGCGACGCGATCGCCAACCCGGCCCATGCGGCCCTCGGTCAGCGTGACGTCGCCGCAGCGCACGATCACCGCGGCATCCGATTTCAGCTCCAGCATCAGCGTGTCGCCGACGTCGAGCGCCATGATCTGCTTGAGCGGCAGACGCGCTTCGTACAGCACGGCGTCGACCGCGATCTCGGCGAGGCCCAGTTCGGTCGCCAAATGGCCTTCCCAGGTCGGATCGCGGCCGAATTTCTCGCCCATGAACATCTGCAACAGGACGTCGCGGATGGGCTCGATGGTGGCGTAAGGCAGCAACAGCTCGATATTGCCGCCGCGGTCTTCCATGTCGATGCGCAGCCGCACCAGGATCGCCGCATTGGCCGGCCGCGAGATCGCGGCGAAACGTGGATTGGTCTCCAGCCGATCGATATTGAATTTCACCGGCGACAGCGGCCGGAACGCGAGCTCGGCGTCGGCCAGCACAACCTCGATCATGCGCTTGACCAGATTGGTCTCGATCGTGGTGTAAGGCCGGCCTTCGATGCGGATCGCGGTCTGGCCGCGGCGGCCGCCGAGCAACACATCGATGATCGAATAGATCAGGCTGGAATTGACCGTGACGAGGCCGAAATTGTCCCATTCCTCGGCCTTGAAGACGCCGAGGATCGCCGGCAGCGGGATCGAGTTGAGGTAATCGCCGAAACGCACCGAGGTGATGCGATCGAGCGAGACTTCGACGTTGTCGGAGGTGAAATTGCGCAGCGAGGTCGTCATCAACCGGACCAGCCGGTCGAAGATAATCTCCAGCATCGGCAAGCGCTCGTAGGAGACCATCGCCGAATCGATGATCGCGCGGATGCCGGAATTGTCGTTGAGCGAGACGTCGGTGAGACTGAAGCCGAGAAGCGAGTCGATTTCGTCCTGGGTCAGAACGCGTTCGGCGCCGCCCTTGGTTTGCTGGACGAAATTGCCGTCGTCGGCGGCCATGGTCGCCCATTGCGCCGCCATCGCCTCGCTCGGGCTTTGGCCTTCCGCGGCAGCGGTTTCGGACGGCGCGCCGCCCGCGTTCTGTTCGGCCTCAAGCGCCACGCCCCACTCCGCGGCGAGAGCGTCGTTATCGATCTGGTCTTTTGCAGCCATAGGGGTGAAATTCCGGGTTGCGAGACTTTTATCCCGCGGCCGTCACTGGATGACGATTTCCTTGAACAGCACGGCGTTAATCCGGCTCGGCGCGATGGCGACGTTGACGCGGCGCGTCAGCTCTTCCTTGAGCCGATAGAGACCGGCCGAGCCGTCGAGATCGGTCGGCCGCAATTCGCGCAAGTAGGTTTGAAACGTATCCATCAGGCGCGGCATGACCGGCTGGATCTGCGCCGTCATCTGCTGGTCCGGCAGTTCGAGCACGACCTTGACCTTGAGATATTGGGTGCGCTCGGTCGCGCCCGTGGTCGACAGATTGACCAGGACTTCCGGCATGTCCATGAAGACCGCCGGCTTGACCTGATTTGCGGCGACCACCGGTTCGCTCTTGCCGGCAAATAAGAAGTAGTACGCGCCGCCGCCGATACCGACGACGGCAACGAGGCCGCCCACCGCCATCAGGATGAGCTTGAGCGAAAACTTGCGCTTTGCCGGAGCTTTGTCTTCGCCGCCGTCAGCGTCGGCGTTCACGGCGTCCGTCTTGGTTTCGTTCTTCGTTGCCATCACCGCTCCCGCTCGCGTGAAAGCACACGCAGCCGGCCAGGACTAAACGCAAGAACAACGCTGCGGGCGCTACCGGGCGCCAGCAAATGCGGCGCCGCTGGAACTGAAGCTAGGCAGTAATGGTTAATGGAAACTTGCCAGCGTCACCTGGTTAGGAATTTTTTGCCGGGTTGGCGCCGATAGCGGTGCTTTCTGCCCCCTACAGACCTCCCCGTCTAGAGCCTAAGACTTTGTATTTTTAAGGCTTTTCCCCTTGGCACGGCTTCTGCAATTAACCTTACGCAATCGGCGCCGAATGCGGCTTGGGAGAGCGGTTCAGCGCGCAGGACGAGGACACCGGGCGACCGGCGTCCTCTCGCGTAAGGGGAGATTACCCGATGGAGAATGCACTTCTCGTCGGCTTGTCGCGGCAGATGGCGCTCATGCATGAGCTCGACATCGTCGCCAACAACGTCGCCAATATCAACACCACGGGCTACAAGTCCGATAACTCGCTGTTCAGCGAATATCTGATGCCGCGCGCCAGCGACCAGACCTTCACCGGCCGCGATCGCCGCATCGACTTCGTCCAGGATCGCGCAACCTGGGTCGACATGAGCCCCGGCGCGGTCGAGCGCACCGGCAACCCGCTCGATGTCGCGCTCCAGGGCAATGCATTCCTCGTCGTCCAGAACGCGCAGGGCCAGACGCGCTATACGCGCAACGGCGCGATGTCGATCAACGCGGCGGGCCAGCTCGTCACTTTGACCGGCGATCAAGTGGTCGGCAGCGCCGGCCCGATTACCTTTCAGGCAACCGACCACGACATCGTCATCAGCTCGGCCGGCAACATCAGCGTGCGCCAGGGCAACAGCACCGCCGACACGCCGCGCGGCACGCTGTCGCTCGTCACCGTCGATCAGCCCCAGCGCATGGAAAAAGACGGCGGCGCGGACTTCACGGCGCCTAACGGCGTCAACGTCACCCCGGCGCCGCCCGGAACCCGGGTGGTGCAAGGCGCCATCGAGAAATCGAACGTCAACGGCGTCCTTGAAATGTCGCGCATGATCGAACTCACGCGCAGCTACACCGACATCGCCAATATTCTTCAGCAACAGAGCGACCAACGCCGCAACGCGCTGACGCAACTGTCGCAAACGCCGACCAGTTCATAAAGCCGCGTTCATAGCGTCGCGTCCATAAGGCGAAAGTTTCAGGAGACGTATAATGCGTGCGCTCGATACCGCAGCGACAGGCATGGCAGCCATGGACCTTCAGGTCCAGGTCATCGCCGGCAACATCGCCAATATGAGCACCACCGGCTTCAAGAGCCAGCGCGCCGAATTTCAGGATCTGCTCTACGAGCACGTGCAGCGCATCGGTGCGCAGGCGTCCGACCAGGGCAACATCCTCCCGGTCGGCATCGAGATCGGGTCCGGCGTGAAAACCGTCGGTACGCCGCGGCTGATGACGCAAGGCTCGCTGGCGCAGACCGGCAACTCGCTCGACGTCGCGATCCAGGGTGACGGCTGGTTCAAGATTCAGATGCCTGACGGCACTTTCAGTTACACCCGCGACGGCTCGTTCCAGCAGGACGCCACCGGCCGCATCGTAACCGCAGAAGGCAATGTCGTCCAGCCGACGATCACCATTCCGCAGAACGCGACCGGCCTGACCATCAACAATCAAGGCCAGGTTTCGGTGACGCTGCCGGGCTCGACGGCCTCGACCATTCTCGGCCAGTTCACCGTCACGCGCTTTGCCAACAATGCCGGGCTGCAAGGCAATGGCGACAATTTGTTCACGGCGACGCCTGCGTCGGGCACCCCGACCGACACGCTCGCCGGAACCGACGGCGCCGGCACGTTGCAGCAGGGTTTTCTCGAACAATCCAACGTCCAGGCGGTCTCGGAAATCTCCAATCTGATCGCGGCGCAGCGCGCCTACGAGATGAACTCCAAGGTGATCACCGCGGCCGACGAAATGTTGCAGACCACCTCGCAGCTGATGCGCTGAGAAGGACTTTCGTCATGACCCGTATGTTCATCTCGGCTTTAGCTCTCCTCGTCCTGCTCGGCGGTCCGGTGGCAGCGCAATCCGACGTGCCGGCCCCTGCCCTCAAATCGAACGTCACCGTGACCGGCGAATTCGTGCGTATCGGCGACCTGATCGAAAATGCCGGGCCGGTGGCCGACGTGCCGATTTTCCGCGCGCCCGATCTCGGCACGACAGGCGCGGTCGCAACCGATCGCATTGTCGATGCCATCAGCGCGCATCAGCTGATCGGCATCGACACGCGCGGGCTCGCCGAGGTCATCGTCACCCGCGCCAGCCGCGCCATCAGCACGCAAGAAATATCCGCGAGCGTCGCACAGGCGCTGTCCGGTCAATACGGTTTCGGCGACGCGCACAATATCCAGGTCAGTTTCGACCGCGAGGTGCGCACGCTGCAGGTCGAGCCGAACGCCGCCGGCGCACTTCAGGTCTTATCGCTCGGCTACGATCCGCGCACAACGCGCTTCGATGTGACGTTCGGGCTTGCCACGAGCGCCGAGATGCGCCGGCTCTCGGCGCATTATACCGGCACGGCGACCGAGACAATCGACGCGGTTGCGGTGGATCATCCGATCGAGCGCGGTCAGCTCGTCAGAGCGTCCGATCTCACGGTGCTGCGCCGGCCGAAGAGCGATACCGGCGCTCTGACGGATCCCAAGGCTGCGGCCGGCCTCGCGGCGCGCCATGCGCTTCGTCCCGGACAGGCGCTTACGGCCGCCGACCTGATGAAGCCCGAGATTGTCGCCCGCAACGACAATGTGACCATCGTTTACCAGGTGCCTGGCGTGATGCTGACGCTACGCGGCCAGGCGCAGGAGGGCGGCGCGCTGGGCGATACCATCAGCGTGCTCAATGCCGACTCCAAACGGATCGTGCAGGCCGTGGTTTCCGGGCCGGACCGCGTCTCGGTCGCGGCCTTTACCACCCACGTCGTCGAAAATGGTTCGGCAAAGAGTGAGTGAGTTGGGCTGAGTGAAAGGTAGTGGGATGTCGAAACGTGGTCTCTTTCTGCGTTGTGCGTTGCTATCGACGGTCGCCATGTTCGGCACCAGTTGCTCAACGGTCGACAAGCTTAAACTGATCGGCGAACAGCCGCCTCTTTCACCCATGGACAATCCGACCACCAAGCCCGGTTACAAGCCGGTGCAGATGCCGATGCCCGTCGCGCAACCGGCGTCGTACAATCCGAACTCATTATGGCGCAACGGCTCGCGCGCCTTTTTCAAGGATCAGCGGGCGCATCAGGTCGGCGACATCCTGACCGTGAAGGTCAACATCAACGATACGGCGCAGTTCCAGGATCAGACGCAGATCACCCGCACCGCGACGGAAGATTCCGGCATCAGCAATTTTCTCGGCGCCAACACCATCGTCAATCCGGCCAAGGCGGTGTTGCCGGGCACCATCATCGCCGCCGATAGCAATTCGCAGAGCAACGCCAATGGCTCGATCAACCGCACCGACCAGTTGGTGACCAACGTCGCCGCCGTGGTCACGCAACTATTGCCGAACGGCAATATGGTGATCGAAGGCAAGCAGGAAATCCGCCTCAATTCGGAAATGCGCGAGCTTCTGGTCGCCGGCGTGGTGCGTCCGGAAGACATCGAGAGCGACAACACCATCGATCTGCCGAAAGTCGCCGAGGCGCGCGTCGCCTATGGCGGCAAGGGCACCATCTCCAACATTCAGCAGCCGCCTTGGGGCCAGCAGGCGCTCGATATTTTGTTGCCGTTTTAACGGACCAGAGCTCCCCGGGATTTGCGTCGCGTAAGAGTATCGTAAGTCCCGAGACGACGCGGCCTCCGGCAGCTCCCCGCCGGAGGCCGCAATCGTTTTTGATCGCGGCGCGGAGTTGATCAAGCCGAATGCCGCAGCGCAAGCGGGACTGAATATGCGCGTGGCAAATCCTGCGCCAGCGCTTCGATCGCGCCATCCCACTTGCCGAATTCCCGCTGACGGTAGAGCCGCGCCGTCGGATACCATGGGCTATCGCTACGCTCACGCAGCCAGCGGAAGTCCGCCGCATAGGGCAGCAGAACAAACAGCGGCTTGCCCAAGGCTCCCGCCAGATGCGCCACCGCGGTGTCCGCCGAGACGACCGCGTCGAGCTGTGCGATCGCCGCGGCAGTATCGGCAAAATTGTCAAAACTCTCGCCGAGGTGGACGAGGCGCGAACGGCTTTGCAGAAGCGGCCTGTCCTCGTCGCGCACCGGCCGCTGCAGGCTGACGAATGAAACGTCGGGCAGGTCGAGCACGGGCAAAAGGCTTTCGAGACCGAGCGAGCGATTGAGATCGTTATCGTGCGAGCGATCACCGGACCAAACCAAACCGATGCGTGGCCGGTCCTGCGGCAGCCGCTCCCGCCACAAACGAACTTCCTCGTCAGCTGCGGCGATGTAGGGAATCTCCGCCGGAATTGTCGTCAACTCGGTGGCAAGGGCGAGCGGCAGGCTGAGCAGCGGACAATGACAATCGAACCGCGGCAAAGTCTCGCCGCGCCCGATCACGGCGTCGACACCCGTCATGCCGGACAACAACGAAACCAATTCGCGCTGAACCTCGAGAACGACTTTCGCCCCGCGCGCCGCCACCAGCCGAGCGTAGCGCACGAATTGGAGGGTGTCGCCAAAGCCCTGCTCGGCGTGCAGGAGGATGGTTTTGCCTTCGAGCGATAGGTCGGGGGTATCTTTTCCGAGCCACAGCGGCGCCGTGAAGCTGCGGCGCTGCGACGCCAACAAGCCGACCGACCAGCGCGCCTCGTAGCCGCGCCAAGCGGAGAAATCGCCGAGCGTCAATCGCGCGACACTCTCGACAAAGCGCGCCTGGGCGAAATCCGGTTTGCTGACCAATGCTCGGCTTGCGCTCATCAGCGCTTCCTGCGGCCGGTCGAGCCTGCGCAGCGCGACGGCGCGGTTGGTGAGAAGCTGCGCATTCTCCGGGGCGAGCGCCAGCGCCCGATCATAGACGGCAAGCGCCGCGGCGGGATGGTTCAGCTTGAGGAGCGCGTTGCCGTAATTGCCGAGGGCATCGAGATCATCGGATTTGGCGTCGAGCGCGCTTTCGAAATCCGCCAGCGCCTCATGCGGGCGGTCAAGCTCGAGCAGCGCCACGCCGCGCCGGTTGCGAAGCTCGGCGTCGTTCGGCGCGATGCCGAGCCCCGCATCATAGCTCGCGAGCGCGCGCTCGAAATCTCCCAGCAGATGAAAGACGAGACCGAGACTGGAAAATCCCTCCGCTCGATCGCTATCGATCCGCAGCGCCTTCTGGATCAGCGCCAGCGCCGTATCGAGACGCCCGCGACGGCAGTGGATCTTGCCCAAGCCATGCAGTGCGTCGACATTTTCCGGAGCGTATTGCAGGACCGCGTTGAACAAGCGCTCGGCTTCGGCAGCATCGCCGCCATCGTGCGCGCGCGACGCACGCCGCAACATTCGCGCGACATTCGTCGGCGTGGATCGTAACGGGCCGTTCCTCGGTGCGTAGTGCATCGGCGCCAAGCACGGCGGGCCTCTTTGCCCGCCACCCAATCGTTAACGACCGGTAAGCGCGGATGGTTAAGAAAGTCTGAACGGCAACGCCAACGCTCAGTCGTCGCGATAAACGCGCTCGCGGCGTTCGTGGCGTTCCTGCGCCTCGATCGACAGCGTGGCGATCGGACGGGCTTCGAGCCGCTTTAAGGTGATCGGCTCGCCGGTCTCCTCGCAGTAGCCGTAGGTGCCGTCCTCGATACGCTGCAAGGCGGCGTCGATCTTGGCGATCAGCTTGCGTTGGCGATCCCGGGCCCGCAGTTCGATGGCCCGGTCGGTCTCCGAGGATGCCCGGTCGGCGAGGTCCGGATGATTTTGGCTCTCATCCTGGAGATGCTGCAGCGTCTCCTTGGCTTCCTTGAGAATGTCTTCGCGCCAATCGAGCAGCTTCTGGCGGAAATACTCGCGCTGGCGCTCGTTCATAAACGGCTCTTTGTCGGTCGGCCGGTACATTCCCTCTGGCAGCCGCACGCTTGATTCAGCGCCGTGACCGTTTTTATGGGGCTTGTCGGCGGATCGGCCGGTTTTGCCCTTTAGCAGTTGCATGGACATCGACTCCCACACCCTACTCACGAGGCCCCACCCTCGCGGGCCGGCTTATATCCAAGCTCTGTGACAGAGACAACAACCATCCGCATCCCGTTACCGGGCGAAATGTCTTTCTCCGCCGAGCGTTAAGGGCACGGCGCACCGACCCTTGGGCAGGTTTTCCACCGCTTAAAATGTAAGCAAAATCCAGGAAATCGCGCGAATTCGGGACGGAGCGCGCCGTTCAGGACATGCCGGCTTTGGCGAGTTCCACGGCGACCCGCAGGTCGATCTCCGCCAAGACCTGATCGAGGCGGTCGTCGCCCGAGCCGTCATGCAGGTCGGCGGCCATCGCCTTGAGTCGCAGCATCGTGGCCCGATCCAGCGTGCCCGATAGGAGCCCGAGCTTGAGTTCGTCGAGCGCATCGAGCGCGCGGCGGCCATGGGTGACCGCCCGGCGGCGGCGTTCCGCCGGATCTTCGATCCCCTGCAGCGCGATCAGCGCGTCGATCCCGCCCAAAGTGCGTAACGCGACCGCCGCGCTCGGCGGCTGCGGCGTGGCGGCCTCACCCAGCGAGAATTCGCCGCCCGAGGCGCGACGCGGCCCGCCCGAGGTCGAGGCGAGCGCCGTACGGTTGGTTCCGGAGACGCGCATACTAATAAGGTGTCGCCTTATGGTTAATGCCCGGTAAAAACCGCGCGGCAAGAATTGCCGCTACCGGCAAGGGCTGCTGGCGCGCGTCCCGGCACCGCCCCTTACGACACAAAATTATCGTTTTGTTTCAATGCCATAATCCTTTGGGGGCGATGGCACGCAATTGGCATTGATGACTGTGTCCGACTCTTGGGGAGCAAGATGAGAGACATTTTTCGCACCGCGCTTGCCGCGCTGGTGGCTATCGGCTGTGTCGGCTCGCCGGCGCAGGCGACGTCACGCATCAAGGACCTCGCCAATATCGAGGGCGTGCGGCAGAATCAGTTGATCGGCTATGGCCTCGTCGTCGGCCTCAATGGCACCGGCGACACGCTGAACAATGTGCCGTTCACCAAGCAATCGCTGCAGGCGATGCTGGAACGGCTCGGCGTCAATATCCGCGGCCAGCAGATCCGCACCGGGAACGTCGCCGCCGTCATGGTCACGGCCGACCTGCCGCCGTTCGCGACCCAGGGCACCCGCATCGATGTGACCGCGTCCGCGATGGGCGATTCCAAGAGTCTCGAAGGCGGCACTCTCCTGGTTACGCCGCTGCTCGGCGCCGACGGTAATGTGTACGCCGTCGCGCAAGGTTCGCTGTCGATTGGCGGCTTCCAGGCCGAGGGCCAGGCCGCCAAGATCACGCGCGGCGTCCCGACCGTCGGCCTGCTGCCGAACGGCGCCATCATCGAGCGCGAGATCGAATTCTCGCTCAACAGCGTCAATCAGCTGCGGCTGGCATTGCGCAACGCCGATTTCACCACGGCCAAGCGCATCGCCATCGCCATCAACGATTATATCGGCGCGCCAGTCGCCGAGCCGCTCGATCCTTCGACGGTACAACTCACGCTGCCGAAAAAATTTCCGCAGAACGTCGTCGCCATGCTGACCGAAATCGAGCAGTTGCAGGTCGAGCCTGACGAAGTCGCCAAGGTCGTCATCGACGAGCGTTCCGGCGTCATCGTCATCGGCCGCGACGTGCGGGTATCGACGGTCGCGGTGGCGCAAGGCAATCTCACCGTCACGATTTCGGAAGCGCCACAAGTGAGCCAGCCCGGCCCGTTCTCGCAAGGCCGCACCGTGGTGACGCCGCGCTCGCAAGTCGGCGTCCAGGAAGAAGGCAAGCGGCTCGCGCTGGTCCAGGAAGGCGTATCGCTGCAGCAGATCGTCGACGGCTTGAACGCGCTCGGCATCGGGCCGCGCGATCTGATTACGATACTGCAGGCAATCAAAGCCGCCGGCGCCATCCAAGCCGACATACAGGTGATGTAATGACGACGCTCGGCCACACCATCGACATCGGCGCCTCCTTGTCCTCGATCGGGGATGCGAGCAACGCGCAGGCGCAGAACCTGCTCAAGATCAAAGGCAAGACCAAAGGGGCTGCGGAAAATTTCGAGGCGATGTTCCTCGGCAATATGTTCCAGGAAATGTTCGCCGGCGTCGACGGCGACGGGCCGATGGGCGGCAGCGGCGCCCAGAAAGTATGGCGCTCCTTCGCCATCGACCAGTTCGCCAAGAATTTCGCCAAGGCCGGCGGCATCGGCATCGCGCCCAAGGTCTACGACACGCTCCTCAAGATGCAAGGTCTGAGCAAGTCATGAGCCCTATCACCACCGCCACAGAAGCGGAAAAAGTGATCGGCGACCTCACGGCGCTGATCGAGAAACTCACCGCTCTTGTCGAGCGCGAAACCGCGTTGATGCATGCGGGCCAAATTCGCAGGGCGACCGCGCTCGAGCCGGCCAAGGCCGAACTCGCCGGCCGATTGCACGCCACCAGCGAGCACGTGAAGCGCAACGCGAAGTTCCTGCGTCAGGCCGCGCCGGCGCGCTGCGTCACGCTCGCGGATGTGCAGCAGACTTTTCGCGCGGTACTGCAAAAGAACATCGTCGTCTTGGCGACGGCGCATGCGGTGTCGGAAGGGATCATGCGGCGGCTGTCGGGCGATCTTGCCAAGAAGGCCGCGCCTCAAGTCTATGGCGCGTCGGGACGAACCACGGCGCCCAATCCGAAGCACGGCCGCCCGCTTGCGGTCAGCCGCTCGCTCTAGCTTCGCCGTCGACAGACGTCGGCGCTACGTTGCGGGATCGCTGCGCGATAATTCAGTGATGAGCGGTTGCAGGAACGGCTCATAGGCCTGCCAGCGTCCAATGGCACTGCTGTGGATTGGCTGGCGAACCTGAACCAGACTCGATGTGCGAACAGGGCGATCCGTCTCGTGGAACGAGAGGCACCTCGGGTCCCACTCAAGCCCGCAATGGCCGACAATGCGACGGGCTTGGCCCTCGAGATCGGCGACGACATCTTCATACCCGACATGAAGAATGCGATCCGCCGGCAATACGCTCTGCCAATGCGCCATGAGTGTCAGATAATTGCGGTAATACCTTCCAAGTTCGGTCAAATCGGACGTGTACGCCATTCTCCCGGAGAACAGCTTGGAAAAACACGACAGACAAGTGTCGACCGCATTTCTCACGGTATGAATTATCACGGCGTTCGGCAGAGCCAGATGGATCAGGCCCGCATGGCGATAATTCCCCGGCAGCTTATCGACGATGTGCGTCGCCGCCGGATAGAGGCGCTCCAGCCGGGCAAGATAGTCCACGCCGAGCTCGTAAAAATCCGATCCGCTCAGGCTTCGCACGACTTCCGGAAAAGGCACGGAACTTCCAAGTCGCGCGCGCACGTCCCCTATGGCGGCGTCGAAGCACGTTAGCTCGCCCGCGCCAAAGACTTGCGGGTGACTGGCAAGTATCTGCTCGACCAGTGTCGTCCCGGAGCGCGGCATGCCGACGATAAAGATCGGAACCGCAGATGGATGTCCGACGTTTTGCCGAGCTCGAAAAAGGTCAGGCGTAAACGTCGACCTTATGCGGGCGAGCGCCGCAAGTTCTGCCGGTTCGTCGTATTTGATCTGTTGACGCCTGAGCGCATTACCGTCGCGCCAGCTGCCGAAGGCCTTGGCGTATTGCCGCGTGTCCGCATAGGCCTTACCCAGCGCAAAATATAGTTCAACTCGCTCATCGACGGACAACTGTGCGGCGTTCTGAGACAGTTGTTCGAGCGCGGCAAGGCGAGCATCGCCGGCAACATAAGGATCCAGTTCACCGAGATAGCGACGGTACTTGATGTTTCGTGGGGCCAATTGGACCGCCCGCTCCAAAGCCGTGCGGCTGTCGGTCAGACGACCGAGTTCCATAAGGATCGAGCCGAGATTGCCGTATGCCACATCGCATTCGGGCTGTAGCGCGATAGCGTGACAGTAGGCGCTTGCTGCTTCGTTCGACTTGCCCAGATCGTTCAGCGCGGCGCCCAGATTAACGTAGGCAGGAACCAGAGTCGGCTTGAGCCTTATGGCTTGACGTTCGGCGGCGACGGCTTCCTCTGCTTTTCCTTGGTCATGCAGCGCAGCGCCGAGGTTGGTGTAAGCCTCGACATAGTTGGGGTTGATACGAATGGCCTCACGGTAGGCACCGACGGCGTCGTCAAACAGGCGACACTCGTGCAGTACGGAACCGAGATAGAAGTGGGATAGTGCGAGGTCCGGGCGAAGCTCGACCGCTTGCCGAAGGGCCGCGATCGCGTCGACGATTTTGCCCTGCGCTCGGAGCGCTATGCCTCTCTTCAAATGGACGTCGGCGTGATCTGCGTTGCTGCCGGCCGCTTGTTGGCCGGCAACGACAGCGTTTCGTTCTTTTCCCTGATTCCGTGGCGCCGTTTGCCGAAGCTTGGCATTCGCCCGACGCTGATGGCGATTCATGGGCGGAGACCTTCGCGTAAAGACGCTGCGATACGGCTTTGCACGGCGCCCGCCAGTTCCTGGCGCAGCCGTTCGAGCGGTGCCGTCCAATCGTCGATCTTGTTTTGCCGGTAAAGCCGCATGGTCGGATACCAGGGCGTATCGGTGCGATCGAGCATCCAACGGAAATCCGGCGCAAACGCAATCAGCGCCGCGGTCGCCTTGGCCATGGCGCCGGCCAAATGCACAACGGAAGTGTCGACGGCGATGACGAGATCGAGTTGCGCGATCACGGCCGCCGTGTCGGCGAAATCGGCAAAACCCTGACCGAGCTGAGCGACGCCGTGTGCGTTCAAGGTCACGGCGTCCGCCTCGGTCACTTCCTTTTGCAGGCTGAAGAAATCGACTCCCTCGACTGCCAGGATTTTGGCGAAAGTCGCCAGCGGGATGGAGCGGCGCCGGTCGTTGGGATGCGCCGCGGTGCCGGCCCAGCAGATGCCGACCCGCAACCGGCCGCTTTGCGGCAGCCGCTCGCGCCATCGGTCGATCCGCGCCTGTTGCGCCCGGATATAGGGAACGGTGGCGGGGATGGTCGCAAGCTCGGTGCCGAAAGCGAGCGGCAAGCTCATCATCGGGCAGTACAGATCGAAAGGCGGCAGCGCCTCTCCCTCGGCGATAACCCCGGCCACGCCGGGCACGCCAGTCAAGATGGCGGCGAGCGGTCGATGGACGCCGACGATGACCTTTGCTCCGCGGGCTGCGAGCAAGGGCGCATAGCGGACAAATTGGATGACATCGCCCATGCCCTGTTCGGCGTAGAGAAGGATCGTCTTGCCGCGCGGGTCGCTATCGCCGTGCCACATCGGCCGCGCAAGATTGGGCCGCAGCGCGGCAAATTGGCTGCACTGCCAGCGATATTCGTATTTCCGCCAGCCGCGGGCAAAATCGCCGAGGCACAGCCGCACCAGCGCTTCGTTGAAATTAGCGTCGGCATGGTCAGGCTGGCGCGCCGTCACCAAGGCAAAGTCGGCCAAAGCCGCGTCGAATTGATTCAGGACCGCATAGGCGTTGCCGCGATTGACGTAGGCATCAAGGCAATCCGGATTGATGCGCAGCGCCGCCGCAAAAACGGCCAGCGCTTCGTCGCTGCGCCCGAGCCTCGTTAGGACGGTGCCGCGACGCACCAGGGTATCGACGTGGTCCGGCGCCAGAGCCAGCGCCTGATCGTAGCTCGCCAGCGCCTCTTCGAGACGCCTGAGCTTGACCAAGGTCTTTCCGCGGTTGCTCAGTGCGCTGATGCGATCGGCCGGGTTGAGATCGAGCGCCAAAGCACGATCGAAGCTCCGCAGCGCCTCTTCGCATCGCTCGAGCGCCGCAAGCGCGCTGGCGCGATTGTGGTGAGCGACGCCGAGATCGGGAGCGAGCTCGATGGCGCGATCGAAGCTATGCAACGCCTCGGCCATGCGGCCGAGATTTCGCAGCGCATTGCCGCGATTGTAATGAAGTGGGGCGTCGCCCGCACCCTGTGCCAAGACCCGATCGAAGTTCGCCAACGCTTCCTCATGGCGCTGCAGCGCGTCGAGGATCACGCCGTAACTCATCAGCGTGTTCGCGGCATCGGGCTTGGCCCGCAACGCCGCCGCAACCAGACGCAGCGCTTGCGCCGGTTGACCTTGTTGATTTTTGAGGACGCCAGCCAAATGCAGCGCATCGCTGTGCCGCGGATCGACCGCGAGGATAGCGTCATAAAGCCGACCGGCCTCGTCGAGCCGCCCGGCCCGATGCGCCGTCAGCGCCTGCTCGAGTGAGCGGGCGAGTTGCGCCTTTTTCGCGGTCGCTTGCCTCGCCATGGCACCCATGCCCGCTGCTGAGGTGACTTACAGCAGCACCAGACCGCCGGAGCGCGGCCGGCGCATGCGCTGCATCCCCGCCAAGGTCGGTCATGATGGTTAACCACCCGTAAACACCCATAAACACCCAGGAATCGACGGTCTGTTAACTGCGTGTGGTGCATGAATAACCGACGGTGTGAAACGCTCGGCAAGGCCCGCAATTCATGAGCATCGGCAGCGTCGGCAGCAGCCAATCGTTCTGGCAACAGGACCAAGCCTATTGGAGCCAAGCGCAATCCGAGGCTCAGAGTTCCTCGTTAAGCAACGCGCTGATTACCGCAATGGGCAGCGTCGTCGCTAATCAAGCCAAAGGCCTGGCGAGTATCGCGACCGGAGAGGCTGCGACCCGCGTCCACGCCCAGCTTGTCGCCGCGCTGCAAAGCGCGATCCAAGCCTCGCAGGCTGGTTCCAGCAGCTCGACTTCCAACACTCCGGCGGCCGGAGCTCTGGCGACCGGAATCGGTACGGTGCCGCTCTCGTCGGCGACCTCGCTCCTGACGCTCGGAATTCCCAAGAACGGCACGATCACCGTCAGCGACGGCACCAATACGACGACATTCGCGTCGACCGGTTCGGACACGGTCGGCGATTTGATCAATGCCATCAACAATCCGAACATTGCGGCCAACGCGCAAGTCACGGCGTCGTTGAACTCCAGCGGCAATCTCGTTCTCACCGGCAAGAATCTTACCGACTCGATCTCTGTCGGAGGCCTTTTTGCATCGACTGTCGGCTTCGGCGCCCAGAACTCCAGTTTCCAGCCCACCGCCCCTACTCCCACTACAGCAAGCTCCTCCAGTTCAACGGGCAGTTCTGCGTCGTCTAGTTCATCGAGCACCGCCGGTTCCTCGACGAGCAGCGCCAACTCCTCGAGCGGCTCATCCGCCGCCGGATCGACAAGCTCTCCCTCTGCCGTGCTGTACAATTCCGCTGTCGCACTGCAAACCGGCGGCACCGCCGAAACCCTGTTGGCGAGCAGCGGCTCGTTCGGCGCTTTGGTGAACTTGCTCGCCTGACGCCTGCGGCATGAGGCGGCCTGTTCGTTTGGCCGTCAGTAAAATAGCCCCGGTCCGCGCGCGGTGCTTTTCACGCCTTGCCGCGCAGGCCGGCGGCGATGCCGCGATTAATTTTGATGATCGAGGTCAAGTGATCGGGCTTCGGCTTGGTCATTAGCGAGAACGTCTCCGCCAGAACAAACGTGCCGAGCCGCCTGATATTGTCGCGCACCTCTTGCGGCAGCTTGTTGCCTTCGCTCGTCACCGCATCGAGGAACACGGTCCAAAGCCTGCGATTGAACAGCAGCGCGTCGTTGAGCCCGGCGGGCTTGTCACGCCACGAATCATGAACGGCCTGCAATTTCCCCGCGGCCTGCAACAGCAGGCTCGCCTCGCGTTCGCGCGGCGGCGCCGCTTCGATGGCGGCCCTCGCGTAGGCGTTTCCGGCGCAATGCACCTTGAGGTGTTCCTTTTCGAAGCCGATCAGCTTCTTGGCTTCCTTCAGAGCTTTATACGGCTCGCCTGCCAGGATCCGATTGTTGATGTTGTCGATGTGCCGCTTGGCGCTGGGCGCGCGGTTGAGGAATTCGTCCGCCAGCTGGAAGTAGAGGGCGTGGTGGTCCTCCGGCCGTTTCGCCAAATAGATGAACTGCACGGCAAGATAGACGAGCTTCGCCAGGCTGTCGGCACGGCCGAGCGACATGATGTCCTTTTCGCGCAGGATCGGCAGCGAGCCATCGATGACCAGGCGCGTACGTTGATCGGTGTTGGTGATCACGCAATCGCCGAGCAAGATGCGTTCGTTCGGCTTGAGTTCGATCTTGAGGGCCACGTGTTTTCCTTATCAATGCCGCCCCATGTTTGCGGACGCGCGTTAAGCCCCAGCTAATGATGCGATGCCGGCGCGTAGGGTAATTCCCGACAGGGCCGGCCGCCGGCTCTTGCCAACGCCAAAGCAAAAGCGGCGGAGCTTGCGCCCCGCCGCCTTCGCCGAAAGGCCTGTACCAGAAAAACTTAGCCGAACAGCTTGAGCACCGACTGGTTCGCCTGATTGGCGATGGACAGTGCGGAGATTTCCAGCTGCTGTTGGGTTTGCTCGGTCAGCAAGTTGGCGCTGGCCTGGTTCTGATCGGCCAGCACGAGATTGCTGGCGCCCGTCTGCAGGGTGTTGATCAGGTTGGTCTCGAAGGTTTGGCGGGTCGAGATGGTCGACGAGTTGGTGCCGAACGTCTCGGTCTGGGCCCGCACCGTGGTGATCGCGGCATTGATCGTCGCTTCCGTGGACGAAATATTGGCGTTATCCTGGAAGCCGCTGCCGCTGATCGCCGACAGCCCAAGTCCCGACGAGCTGAAGTTCACGCCACCGATGGTCAGACCGCTGGTGCCGTTTTCGTTGAAGTCGACCGTCAGGTTGTTGCCCGCGAGCAGGTTCACGCCGTTGTAGGACGAGTCGCCGGCGAGCTGATCGATCTGCGTGAGCAAGGCATTGAAGTTGCCCTGCAACGTGGCGCGCGTGGAGTTCGGCGTAACCACGGTGGCGACTGGCGTCGTCGATGTGGCGATGCCGAACGTGCTGACGGCCGAACCGCCGACAGTGACCGTGGAGGTGCTGGTCGGGGTCAGCTGCAGCTTGCCGCTGCCGTTGACGGTGGCGGTGATATCGCCGAGACCGGCCAGAGCGGTATTCAGGCCGGCCAGCGTCGAGATCTGTCCCGCACCCGTGCCGAATGTCAGCGTATTCACGGTGTCGGTGCCGACCCCGATCGTCAGGGTGTCATTACCCGTAACGGCCGCAGCGAGGCTCGCATTGTAGTTGTTGTTATAGGCCGCCGAGTTGAAGCCCAACGCAGTTCCGGCATCGCCGCCGACAGTGATCGAATTGCCGGTGGTGCTGGCCAAAGTCAGTGTGGTGCCGCCGCCAGTCGAGGTTGCCGTGATCTCGCCGCTTGTGTTGCCGGCGCCATTTGCGGCGAGCACCAGTTGGGCCAGATTCGAGAACGTGCCGTTCGCCGTGGCGCTCGCGTTTGTATCGCTGGCCACATAATACAAGGTCGAGGTCGCCCCGCCTTGGTCCGTGAGCGTAATCTTGCTGCCCGCGGCCCCAGCCGTTGGCGCACTGAAAGCGGCTCCCACCGCGCCGGTGCCGGTGACGGCAGCGACGTTGCTTCCGATCTCGTTGCTGGTCACCGAGAAGGTGCCGGCGTTGTCCGTGACGGTCGCCTGGTTACCGAGCTGGGTTTGCAGGTAGCTCTGGAGGTGGGCCGTGGTCGCGAACGTCGCGCCGCTGTCGCTCGCCCCGAAGGTCGCCGTGACGGCGGTGCCGCTGCCGATCTGGAAAACCAGCTTTTGGCCGCTCGTCAGTCCGGTGAGATCGGCGTCGGTGGTCGAGGAGGTCGACTGTGTCGCCGCGGTCAGACCGGTGGTGGAGAAGGTGCTGCTGGTAGCCTGGGTCGAGTCGGCACCGATCGTCTGCGTCCCGGTGATATTCGAGTAGGTCAAAGTTCCGGTCGCGGACTGCTGCGCCTGCTGCGCGGTCGACAGTGCCTGCTCGAGCAGGCTCGTCAGGCCGGTGAGGCCGTCGTTCGCCGCATTCAGCGTCTGCTGCGCCTGACCGATCTGGTCGAGGAGCGCGCTCAGATCGTTGGCGCGGTTGGTCAGCGACTGCGAGGTGAAATAGGAGGTCGGGTTATCGAAGGCCGTGTTGACCTTCTTGCCGGTCGCGAGCTGCTCCTGGGTGGTGTTCAGGTCGTTCGACGTGTTCTGCAGCGCCAGCAAGTTCTGCCGGATGCCACTGCTCAAGGTGATGTCAGACATAGTGGGTACCCTTCTGGTTACAGGCCGTACTGGCGTGCACTTCCTGTACGAGCCGTACCGGCGAGTGCAGATTCCGATCGAACTGATCGGCTGCCGAAGGTTTGACGCAATTCGCTTAAAGACGTGTAAATCCGTAGTGGTTTGACCTAGGTTAGCTGCAGTGCGGCAATCGGAACGGCGGTCGCGGACCGCCGCCTACGCCCCAGTTCCAGCGGGGGTTTTCACCCTGATGCGGATTTCAGCCGCCGGGTTAAGGCCGCATTAACCATTCGTGTTTGGTATTGCTTAACCATAATTCGAAACTCGGGACGCGCCCCGAGGAACAGGCTTGCTTCCATGCCATCGGTTCCGGCGGAAAACGCGGCAGCGCCGGAGGTTGCGGCCGCCGCTTCGATCAACCTCGTGATCGCCACGCCATGCTTCGGCGGACAGATTTCGGTTCTCTATGCGGCGTCGCTCTTCAAGCTGCAGAAGCTTATCCGCGGCTACGGCGGTCTCAATCTCAAGATCCTGTTCAAGGACGGCGACGCCCTCATCACGCGAGCCCGCGCGAGCCTCGTTTCGCAGTTCCTTGACGATCCCGACGCGACCCATTTGCTGTTCATAGACGCCGATATCGGGTTCGAGCCCGAACAGGTGCTGCGCCTCATCGAATGCGGCGCCGACATGTGTGCGGCGATCTACCCGATCAAGCGGATCGATTGGGACAAGGTGCGAACCTCGATCAAAGCCGCGCGGCCCAATCCGGCTGCGGCGGCGTTCAACTATGTGTTCGAGGTCGACGATCCCGCCGCGGTCATCGAACGGGGCGGGTTCGTTCGCGTCCGTTACGCCGGCACCGGTTTTCTGATGATCCGCCGCCAGGCGCTGCAGCGGATCTGCTCACACTATCCACAGTTGCAATATAAACGCGACCATTCGATCGATGCCACGACCGCAAGCGGCAATCGCTTCGCGCTGTTCGAATGCATGATTGCCGAGGACGGCACCTATCTGAGCGAGGATTTTGCGTTCTGCAAACGCTGGATCGATATGGGCGGCGAAATCTGGGCGGATCTGAACAGCAAGCTCGATCACGTCGGCCCGATGACGTTTTGTGGTGACCTGTCGCTGCAATTCACCGGCGCCTAGGCGAGCGGCCGCCGCGAGGAAAATGCCATGACCACCGCGGCAAGTTTGATTTCCGGCGATGCCTTGAAGGCGGCCGCCTTGAAATTCCTGAGCGAGATGCGCACCAAAGTCGAGCACGAGCAAAGCGGCTTGCACAGCATCTTCGACAGCTGGTTCACGCGCGTCTTGACGCGTCTGCTCGCTTTCGACTCGAGCCGATCGTGGGAGGACTGCGTTCGCGACAACGCCGCTCGGGCACCCGCGCAAGACGGAAGTCTGCAATGGGATCTGATGCGGCTGCGGCTGTTTCTCGATCGCTGGCGGCAGGGGCGTTTTGTGGAGTACACGCAACGCGAGCATTACGGATCGCATTATTACCCAAGGTTCGGCACCGAGTTCGGCATCGACGTGCTGTTGACCTGCCAAGGCGCACCGGCGCTGATGCGCTGGCGCGGCATGCCGCTGATGAAGAATGTTTTCGATTTCGCGATCTATCCGGCGCTGATCGCCGAGCTGCGACCGCGAACCGTTTTCGAAGTGGGCTCGGGGCTCGGAGCGAGCGCCCTCTGGTTCGCCGACCTCATGGCCTTCGGCGGCGTCGAGGGCTGCGTCCATTCGGTGGACCGGATCAAGGCCGGGGTGGAGCATCCGGGTGTCGAATTCTACCAGGGCGACTGCTCCGCACCCGATCGCCTATTCGATGCCGCGCTGCTGCGATCGGAGCCGCATCCCTGGCTCGTCGTCGAAGACGCCCACCATAATGTCGCTGCGGTGATCGAGCACTTCCATCAATTCCTCGAGCCCGGCGATTATCTGGTCGTCGAGGACAGCGACGTGAAGCGGGAGGATATCCGGAAATTCGTCGCCGCCCATCCGGGCGGCTATCTGGTCGATACGCGCTTTACCGACAATTTCGGCCGCAACGCGACCTGTGCGGCCGACTCGATCTTCGTCAGGACCGATGCGGGCTAGACGTGCGCGTGATGCCGAAAAGTGGAAGCCGGTTTTCGGAAAAGATCATGCGCCAACGAAGTCTCTACTCCGCTGGCGGGGCTCAGGCCTTCGCCCGCAAGCCGGCGGCGAGACTGCGATTGACGTTGATGATCGCTTCGAGGTGGCTGGGTTTCGGCTTGGTCATCAGCGAGAAGGTCTCGCCCATGACGAACATGCCGAGCCGGGTGATATTGGAGCGCACTTCGACCGGCAGCTTGTTGTCGTCTTTCATGACCGAGTCGATGAATACCGTCCAAAGCCGGCGGTTGAACGTCACGGCGTCGTTGAGGCCGGTGGGCTTGTCGCGCCAGGAGTCGCGTACCTGTTGCAACTTGGCGGCAGCCTGGAGGAGAAGGTTCGCTTCCAGCTCGCGGGGTCCCGCCGTTTCGATCGCGGTCTTCCGATAAGCGTTGCTGGCATAGTTCATTTGCAGGAAGTCCTTGCCGGGGGATTTGGTTCGGCGCCTCGGTTAATGCTCAGTACAGTCGACCGGTTAAGATCCAATTATTGATACGACGCGACCGACCGAACGCGGGACCCGATGTGCGGTGGTCACGCAGCAAGCGGCCGCCAGATCACCGACCGTTAACCCTAATGATCTATTGAAATTCGATTGTATTGCTCGGGGTGAGGCGGCCATGTGCGGGATAGCGGTAGCGATCGATTGGGACAGCGCCGAGGCGGCGGTGGAGCGCTTGATCGCCGGGATGCTGCACCGAGGCGACGTGACCGACCCGGTCGTCGCGGTCGGCAGCAATACCGCGATGGGCACGCGTCGCTTGCGGATCGTGGACGCGGCCCATGGCGCGCAGCCGCAGGCGTCCTCCGACGAACGCCTTCTCGTCTGTCTCAACGGCGAGATCTACAATCATGTCGAGATACGCCACGAACTGGAAGCGCTCGGCGTGCGTTTCCGCACCGATTGCGACACCGAGGTCGTCGCCAACGCGTTGCGGACCTGGGGTCAAGCCGGGATCAAGCGGCTATCCGGCATGTATGCCTTCGTGGCGGTCGACACCGCGACCGGCGAATTTCTCGCCGCCCGCGACCCCTTCGGCGTCAAGCCGCTCTATCTGATACAATCACCCAAGGGCTTTCTGTTTTGCTCGGAGATAAAGCCGCTCCTTGCCGCGAGCGAAGGCGACGTTCTGCTATTGCCGCCGGGCTATTTGCTGACCCGCAATTTCTGCGGTCGGCATTACGCCCTGCCGACGCCCAAGGCGCCGAGCGCCGCCTCGCCCGAGACGCTGGATCGGATCCTCTGTGAAGCCGTGCGTATCCGCCTGCCGCGCGACCTTCCGGTCGCAGCCCTGTTCAGCGGCGGCATCGACAGCACGCTCGTCATGCATTACGCGCGGCGCTTCCGTCCGGAGACGCCGGGCTACATTGCCGCCGGCCGCAACGCGCCCGATCTGACCTATGCCAGGCGCTATGCCGAAAAGACCGGCCTCGATCTGCGCGAGGTCCTCGTCGACACCCATTCCGCGGCCACGCTTCCCCTGATCAGGAAAGTCGTCGAAGCCGTGGAGACCTTCGAGCCGGCAGTCATTCGGCCGAGCCTATTCACCTATCTCCTGTCCGAGCGAATTCACCAAGACGGTTTCCGCGTCGCCCTATGCGGCGAGGGCGCGGACGAATTATTTGCCGGCTATTCGCCGCTCGAAGCCGCTTTCATGCAGCAGAACGGGTCGGGCAGCGACCTGCAGCAACAGTGCCTGGGCATGATGCACCGCGCGAACCTGCAACGGGTCGACCGCTGCTCGATGCAATTTCAACTCGAGATTCGCGAACCCTTCCTCGATCGGTCGGTCGTCGGTCATGCGATCGAACTCGACAAATCCGCGTTGGTGCAACGAACAGGCCTTGGACCGGTCGGCAAGGCCCCGCTGCGGGCGCTTTATGACATGTATCCTTCCGACCTGCCGACCTATATCCGAGACCGGCAGAAAATGCTGTTCAACGAAGGCGCGGACGGCAACGTCGAAGAATCGGGCTGGCTCGATCTGTTTGAAACGGCGCTGTCGGACCGGGATCTCCACGACGGGCGGCGCGAGTTCGGGAATTTCGCCGTCGCCACCAAAGAAGAGCTGTTCTATCTGCGCATACTCGCGGCGAAGATGGACTTGAACCGCATACCGCATCTGCGCGGCCGGCTGCGCCTGGAGATGCCGCGCGCCGCCTGAAGCAGCCTCCGCGCCGACCTTCCAGTTGAGCTTTCGGCTTTATCCCGTCGACGGCGCCAGGAAATTGACCAGGCTGATCTGCGCCATCCGCGCCGTCACCGACAACGACGCCGACAGGCTGTTCTGCAGCGTCAAGATTTGCTCGCCGATCTGGTTCTGATTGACGCCGTCGATATTCTGCAACATGTCCTGCAGCGTCGTCTGTGTTTGCGTATTGAGTGTCCCGGCATTGGCCACCGTCGTCTGGGCGCTGGCGAGATCGGCTTCGATGTCGCTGACCGTCTGGGTGCCGGGCTTGCCGTCAAGGTTGCCCGCAACGTCATTGCTCAGCGCCTGATAGCTCGCGGCCGCATTCGGATCGCTTGCCGAATAGGTCGTCGCCGCGAGCACCGCTACGTTCGAGACCAGCGTGGTTATGGCTTGCTCATTGGCGCGCATGCCGTAAGCGATGCTCATGGACGGGCCGACCTGGGCGGTCGCGGTCTGCCGTGCCGGCGTGCTGCCGTTTTCGCCGGTGTACCAAGACACCGTATTGGCAGGCGTCCCGTTCACCAAAGATGTGGCCGTGTCGTAAGGCGGGCCGCCGACGCGCAGCGGCGGATTGGAGCTGAAGAAATTATTGGCCGCCGCCATGGCGGACGCCGCCGGCAACGCCGTCTGGTCGAGAGTGCCGACCGCCGTGGTCAGGGCTGCCTGCAAATTGGTCGCGGTATTGGCGGCCGTTGCGCCGATGGTGAACTGATTGGCGCCGGCGGGTGACGCAGTAGTCGCCTGCAGCGTGATGGTTTGGGTCGAGCCATCGGGCAGCGTGAGGTCGAAGGCGATCGAGTCGCCCGGATTCGGATTGGCGCCGAGGTTGACCGAGACCGATGCGGGCGAGCCTGACGGACCGGTGACCGTCGCCCCGGTCAAGGATGAGTTCACGCTGCCGAGCTTGAAACCGAACGGCGAGTTCGCCGCATCCTCGCTGATCGACACGGTCGAGCCCGATGCCGCGGGGATGACGAGACGGCCGAGCCCATTGGCGCCTTGATCGGCCTGCAGGCGCTGCGCGATCACCTGGGTCAGGCCGGCCTGCGCGCCGTTGCCATTGAGGATTTGCGAGCTGCTGGCGACGGAGGCTTGAGTCGTTGCGCTGCCCGAGAAAATGTAATTGTCGCCGACCTGGGTATTGAGCAAAGAAAGGACTTCATCAAGCTGGGCGGCGGCACCCGCTTGGACCGTGGTCTGACCATTATTATTGAGGTTGAAGGCGCCCTGCTGACTGATCGCCTGCTCGACCGATGTGCCGCTGCTGCCGAGTTGGGTGAGCGTCGACTGCGCGACGGTCAGCGTCGTTCCCACGGTGGTTGCCGTGGCGCTATAGCCGCTGATCGCCGAAAGTTGCGCGTTCAGCGCCAGCGCAACGCCGGCCTGCGAGCCGAGGCCCGAATAGGTCTGGGCCGCTTGGTTGGTGCCGAGTTCCGTGCTCAGCGTATTGAGCTGGTTGTTCATGTTATTCACCGTCTGAATATTCAGCGCGGTGATCGATCCGGATCCCGTGATGCTCATTTACTGTACCGCTTGCAAGAGCGTCGACATCATCTGCTCGATGGTCGACATCACGCGCGCATTGGCGCTGTAGGCGTTTTGCAGGGCGATCAGATTCGACATCTCGGTATCGATGCTCACCCCGGACTGATTGTTGAAGCGCTGTTGCAGGGCGGTGACGACGGTATCCTGGCCTTGCTGCAAATTCGTCGCCGCGGTGGCCGCCTGCGCCTGCTGGCTGACGATCTGGCTCATATATTGGGAGAGCGTGCCGCTATAAGGCGCATTGGCGCTGCCAAGGCCGGTGCTCGGGGAATAAGTCAGCGCTGCCGTGGACATCTGATTGAGCAGGAAATTCGGCCGCGTCGCGTCGCCCGAGGCGGTGTTCGCCGCATAGGCGACCAAGCTCGACGGTGAAGCGACCAGCGCCGCATTGACGCCGATACGGCCGGCAAGCCCCGTGGTCTGCGAGCCGCTCGCCGTCTGCGCCCCCGTGATCGGCTGGGTGCCATCGGTAAAGAGTGGGAGTTGCGAACTGCCGCTCGTCAGCGAGGTCGCGGTCGTGGTTGCGGACAGGGAATTGACGGTATTGCCGCCGCCCTGATTGAGCACCTGCAGGACGGTGCCGGACGGATTCGAAAACTGCAGATTACTGCCGAGGGCTGCGTTGAGCTGCGCGACAACCGAATTCATGCCGCCGGAGAAATCAATACCGACGGTTTGACCGGACGAATTGGCCGGCTGTGCCGGCAGCTTGCCGCCGGCGCCGAGCGCCACCACGGTGACGGAATGCTGGTTGTTCTGGGCGTCCGTATAGGTGAGTTGAACCGTGTTGCCTGGGATAACGCCGCCGACGTCGACGCTGAAGCCCGCCTGACTGCCCGAAGTCACGGCCGTTCCCGACGTCGTCTGGTTCGACAACGCCTGCGACATCTGGTTGGCCAGCTCGTCGAGCTGGTTCTGCGCCTGCGGCAGGATGGTGTCCCGCATCTGCAGATAGGCGCCGATCTCGCCCGACTGGATGGCATTTTCGGCGACCAGATCATTGCTACCGCCGCCGGGGGACGTGAGCGTGATGGTCCCTACCCCGTCCTGGCTTGGATTGGCGCTCCATTGCGCCGTCGCCGTCAAGGTGCCGGCATTGTTGAAGGATAATTGCGAAGCTTGCGTACCGGCCACAAGCTGCTGCCCGTTACCGGTGAACAATGAAACCTGATTGTTCGGATTCTGCACCACCCGGACGTTCATCAGCTGCGACAGCTGCGTGATGTCCTGATCGCGCTGGTCCTCGAGCGCCGCGGTCGTACTGTCGACCGTCGTCGTCGACGCCCCGCCGGGTGGGACACTGCCGGAAAGCTTCTCGTTGATGTCGGCAATCTGCTGCAGCGTGGTATTCGCCGTCTGCACGTCGTTGGCGATACCCTCCTCGGCCTGAGTGCGCAGTTGCTGCACGGTCGTCGTCATCGAGTTCAGATTTTGCGTGACGGTCTGCGCGGCGCTGACCACGGCTGCCTGGGCCGAATACGAGCTCGGGCTCGTCGACAAGGCCTGCAAGGCGGTGGTGAAGCTGTTGAAGACCCCATCGATCGAGCTCGACGTTCCGGGCGTTCCGTAGGTCTGCTGTAATTGCTGGTAAAGCTGCGCGGTGGTGTCGGCGTAGGAGCCGCCGGAGGTCTCGGTCCAGAGCTGGCTTTGCAACAGGGTGTTGAGATTGCGATTGATGCCGTCGACGGTGACGCTGGTGCCGAATTGGCCGGCTGCCGTCGTCTCGACCTGGTTGACCTGTTCCTCGACGTAACCGGGCGTATTGGCATTGGCCACGTTGCCGGCGATGACCGAGAGGCCGAGCTGTGTCGTATTCACGCCGGCTACGGCGGAGGATAATGCCTGTGAAAGCCCCATTGCCCTAGCGGTCCACGCCGCTTACCGACTGCGATCCGAAGCGCCGACGCTGCTCACTGAATAACTTGCAGCAGGGCTTGGATCATTTGATTTGCGGTCGTCATGACCCGGGCGTTGGCCGAATAGGCCTGTTGCGCCACGATCAGATTGCTGAACTGTGTCGAGATATCGACATTGGAGGCTTCCAGCGAGCTGCCGGCGACCTTGCCGGTCGCGCCATAAATCGGCGCGCCGGAATCCGCGGTCGCCGCAAAAGCCTGGCCGTTGAGCGCCTGCAGCGCATCCGGTCCGTTGAATGCCGCGAGCGTGATGTCGGCGAGCGGAATAGTCTGGCCATTCGAAAACACGCCGGTGACCTGGTTCTGGCTGTCGACCGCGACCGACTGCAACTGGCCGGCGGCGAAGCCGTTCTGCTGCAGCGTGCTCACCTGGGTGGTGCCAGAGGTATTGGCGAATTGGGTGAGACCGTTGGTGCCGAAATTCATCTGCACATTGCCGAGCGAATCCCCATTCACGGTCAGGTTTTGCAGAGTGAGACTCGGAACTTGCGGCGACATCTCGCCATTCGAATTGAAAGTGAATGTCGTGCCGACATTCTGCCACGCCGCTTGCGTGCCGGTGGCGCTTGAATTGCTCTGGTAGAAAAGCTGCCAGGTATTGGCGGCGGTCTGCGCCCAGCGAAACTGGACGTCGACAGCATTGCCCTCGGAATCGTAGGTCGTGATCGACCCGCCATCGACCGACTGGCTGTTAAAGGTCGAGACGTCGTTGGCGATGACCGTACCGTTGGCAGGAAGGGCGATCGAGCTTTGGATGCCGAATTTCGTGGCTGACGCCGTGCCACCAACCGCGAGGTTGACGGTGGGGTTGATCGCAGACAGCGTAACGTCGCCATTGGCGGTGTCGACACTGCCATTGACCCCCGTCAAGCCCTGGATGGCGGTCTGCAGCTGCGCCAACGTCGCAACTTGGCCGGCGCCGGTGCCGAATGTAATCGTCTGCGCCACACCGGACCCGACCGTGACCGTCATGGTCTGGCCCGACGAGACGGCGCTTTGCGTCAGCAGATTGGTCGGCGAAAACGAATTCTGTCCGGCGCCGAAGCCGATCGTGGAAGCGGCCGTGCCGCCGACGGTGATCGACGACGTGTAATTATTCCCCGTCAGGACCAGATCGCCGCTGGCGTTGAGCGAAGCGGTAACCGTCGCCGCTCCGCCATTGATGCCAGCGATCAGGTTACCAACCGTGTCGGTGCCGTTTGACGTGTACGTCGTCGTGTGGGTGCCGTCATTGACGGTAATCGTCTGACCGTTGGTGATGCCGAGCGACGCCAGCGTGGTGGCGTTGGTGAGGCTGCCTTGCGCGCCGGTGCCGACCGCCAGCGCGTCCGGCGACAGCTTCGCGCCGGTTCCGATGATCGACGCCGCGACGGGCGCGCCGGCGAGCGGATTGGCTTCGAAATCGGCCGCGTTGAGCATCCCGGAGCTCGGCGTGCTCGGCAGGTTCGCCTGGTATTGGATCGCGGTCGTCTCCTGCGCCGGCACGAAATCGCTGTTGAATTGCAACACCTGCGGCGAACTGCCGGTCGGAGTGCCGGTCGACGGGTTGACCGGAATGCCCATCAGATAGTAGCCGGCACCGTTGACCAGATAACCGTTCTGATTCATCTGAAAGTCGCCGGCCCGCGTATAGTATTGCACGCCACTGAAGGTCGGCTGGTTGCCGGACGTGCCGTTCGGCTGCGCCACCACGAAATAGCCCGAGCCGTTGATGGCCATATCGGTCGCGACCGAGGTGCTCTGGATCGAGCCCTGCACCGTATTCGTGGCGACCGAGTTCGCGACCACGCCGTCGGTGGTCTGCTGGTTCTGCGCCGCGGCGGAAACCATGTCCTCGAAGCTGGTGTCGGTTTCCTTGTAGCCGGTGGTCTGCGAGTTCGCGATGTTGCCGGAAATATTTTGAAGCGCGAAAGATTGCGCCTGCAGACCAGCCACCGCGGTGGTCAATGCATCGAAAATACCCATGACATTTCTCCAACACGACAGCGGCGGAGAGCCGCACTCCGAGGCCTAGGCAGCAAGCGGCATGCCATGGAAAAATGACGCATTTTCAATCGCTTAGATGTGAGGCAGTGGCGCCCCCGGTACGGATGTGCCGGTCTGCGGGCAAAAATTGCCGAGCCGGAGGGGCGCTCTGCGACGCATTCCGGTGCTATCTGCCGCGCGCCGCATCGCCTTGTGAGCGCCAAGTTCCGCGTGTTTCACTTGTCCGCAAATTGGGGCAGAACACTGTGATGCGCTTCGAAGGCACCCGCGCTTATGTCGCCACGGACGACCTGAAGGTCGCGGTCAACGCCGCGATCGCGCTCGAGCGTCCGCTCCTCGTCAAGGGCGAGCCGGGCACCGGCAAGACCGTGCTGGCCATCGAAATCGCCAAGGCGCTTGCCGCGCCGCTGATCGAGTGGCACGTCAAATCGACCACCAAGGCGCTGCAGGGTCTTTACGAATACGACGCGGTCACCCGGCTGCGCGACAGCCAATTGGGCGATACGCGCGTCAAGGATATCCGCAACTACATCAAGCGCGGCAAGATGTGGGAAGCCTTCGTCGCCGACGAACGTCCGGTGCTCCTGATCGACGAGATCGACAAAGCCGACATCGAGTTCCCCAACGATCTCCTGCAAGAGCTCGATCGCATGGAGTTCTTTGTCTATGAGACCGGCGAGACCATCCATGCGCGCCGCCGCCCGATCGTCGTCATCACCTCGAACAACGAAAAGGAATTACCCGACGCCTTTTTACGGCGCTGTTTTTTCCACTACATCCGCTTTCCCGACGCCGACACCATGCGGGCGATCGTCGAAGTGCATTTCCCGGGCATCAAGCATCGCTTGGTCGCCGAAGCGCTAAAGCTGTTCTACGAGATCCGCGACGTGCCCGGCATGAAGAAGAAGCCGTCGACCTCGGAACTGCTCGATTGGCTGAAACTTTTGATGGTCGAGGACATTTCGGTCGAGACGCTGCGCGAGCGCGATCCGAAGCGGCTCATTCCGCCGCTGCACGGCGCGCTGATCAAGAACGAACAGGACGTGCACCTGTTCGAGCGGCTCGCCTTTATGGCGCGAAGAGACGGGCGCTAGGCAGCGGCGTCGCCGCGGCCGAACTCACCACCACGGATGCATATTGAAGGAATAGGTGGCGCCGACGCCGAAGGTGAACTGGTTCGGCGAGCCGCGCTGGATCACAAGCGGTGAATCGGCGGCCGACCCCGTCAGCCTTTCGTATTCCGTCAGCGCATGAACGGACCATTGCGGATTGAAGAAATACTCGACAAGCCCGCCGGCGCCGTAGGAATAAACACCACCGCCGGCGTGATAGACGGCCAACTGCGACAGCCCGGCAACCGTAGAGGCGTTCGATTGGGCTTGCGTAATGCTGAAATAGGGCGATGTCGCCGCCGACGTTTGCAGTGTCATCCGCGGTCCGCCCGAGAACCTGAATTGTCCGGCCGGAACGACGACATCGAGAAATAAGTCGCCGGTCGTGCCGGTCTCGCCGCCGAATCCTTGGCGGACTTCGGCGCGCAACCGCAACCATTGCACCGGCCAGACTTGGGCGAAACCACCGGCTTGAACCGCGTAGTCGACGTCGCCTAGACCATTGAGCTCCTTATAGGACGACGCCGAGCGCTTCCAAACGATCTTGCCGACCGCGCCGGCCTGAAACATTCCGAGATCGATGATGCTGAAGCCGAAGCTATCGCGCGAACCCGAAAAATCGGGCGGGGTGCCCGCCTTGCGGACGTTAAAGAGGGGGAACACGCTAAAGCCAAGCTTGCTGTCGGTGGCGCCGGCCCAGGCCGGCACGATGCGTGGCTCGGCGCCGATGGTGACGATCCAATCCGGAGCCGCAGGCGCGTAGGTCGCGGGTGCCATGGGGGCTGGAGCCGCAGGCGCCGGCAGGTCGGCCGCCACAGCAAATCCCGGCATCGCCGCGAACAACAGCGCTAGCCCCAGACGTCCACTCAACGAGATCATCACAACGCCACCCCACTCGGAATCCCGATTAACCTATAGCACGAAGATCGGCGCACGGAACGGCACCACGCCGCTTGGTAAACCATTTGGATGAGCGTTGCCGATATGTTCGGTGCCGTTGCCCTTAGACTTTCGCGCGTTGGCGCCGTTTTCTGCGCTTCCGAGGCTGGGTGGCAGCGATTTCAGGCGTCGATTGCGGTCGAGGATCGTCGGTTGCTTCATCCGTGACGACCTCCGAAGCCGCCTGCGGCGGAATGACCGAGCCCGCGGTGCTGACCGGTGCGGGCGGAACTTCCGGCGCTACCGGCTCTTCCTCAGCCAGCGCCCGCGCCTCGGCCGCTTCAACCGGCGGCGCGCCCTCTTGGTTCGCTAAGGCAGTTTCCCGCGCCTGACGATGGGCGAGCTCGCGCGCTTTGGCGCGGCGTTCCTCGATCGCCGCGCGCAACCGCTTGACCAAAAAGCGAACCTGCACGGCGGCGCGGCCGAAGATGCCGCCGGCCCAGACCAGTTCGAACGGCGTGAATTGCCGCCAGCTCTCATCGGCGTCGACAATCCCGCGTGCGATGATGTTGCCGGCCATCGCGGTGGTGTTGAGACCGTGGCCGCCGAAACCTGAGGCGAGCCATACGCCCGGGCCGAGCTCGCCGATCTGCGGCATACGATGGAGCGTGAGGCCCAAGGTGCCGTTCCACGCATAGTCGACGGCGACATCGCCGAGTTGCGGATAAGTTTTTTTGATATCGCCGGTCAACGCGCCGACATAGCGCCGCGCATCGCGCACCCAGGCCGTCGCGCGTCCAGAGAGCATCAAGCGGTCGCCGCCGACGATGCGGTAGTGGTTGTCGGCGCTATCGCTGTCGCTGATGCCGCCACGGTAACCGACCGCCTCGGCAAGGCCTTCGCCGAGTGGAGCCGTCGTAATCACATAGGTCGTCACCGGCAGCAGTGTCGCCGCGAGCCGCGGCATCAGCGCGCCGAGTTGCACGTTGCCACATAGGACGACATGATTGGCGCGCAGCCGCGCGCCCGGCGTGACGATACGCTTGCGCACGCCGGTCGGATCGATCGAGAGCGCCGGCGTGTCCTCAAAAATGCGTGCGCCGTCGCGTTCCGCGGCGGCCGCGAGCTTGCGCGCATAGGTGACCGGATGAACGGTGAAAGCGCGCGAATAATTGATCGCGTAGAAATAGCGCTCGCTGCGCAATACGGCGCGCACGCGCTCGGTCGGCCAGCCCTCGATCTCGCAGCCCAGTTCGCCGAGCAGCGCCACGCGCGAGACGATTTCATCACTATTGTCGACTTTGGAGACGGCGAGCCAGCCATCCTGCGGATCGATGCCCGAAACCCCTTCGGACCGCACGGTATTGCGCACATAATCGAGACCCGCCTGCGACAGCGCCCAAAGATCCTTGGTGCGCTCGAAGCCGACGCGCTCGATCAGCCGGTCGACGTCGGCACCGAAGCCGGGCAGCACGAAGCCGGTATTGCGGCCTGAAGCACCGCCGGCGAGGCGGCCTGACTCCAACAGCACGACCGACCAGCCGCTGCGCGCGATTTCCCTTGCCGCGGTGAGCCCTGCAAGCCCGCCGCCGATGACACAGACGTCGACATCCAGATCCAATGACAAGGGCGGACGCGGCGGCGCATCGCGCACGGTCGCCGCATACCAGCTATTGCCATAGACTTTGCTATCGACGGTTTGGGCATCGACGGCTTGGTTCTCAATGGCTCGGCTATCGATATCGCTCATAGACCCGGAATCCGGACGTTGGCCGCCGCTTTAGCCGCTGCTATGTAAGGGGTTCATTTCCACCCTACCAGACCGGATTTGTCAGGGAAGCGACCTTACGCCGATGCGCCGCCTGATGCTGCTGCGCCATGCCAAGACCGAGCGGGCCGAACCGGGGGAGCGCGACCGGGACCGCAAATTGATGAAGCGCGGCCGCGCCGATGCCCCGGTGATCGGCGCCTACTTGGCCCACCACGGTCTCGTTCCCGATCTCGCGATGGTCTCGCCGACGGCGCGCACAAAGGAAACCTGGTCGCTGATCGTGCCCTGCTTCGCCGAGCCGCCCGCTATGATCACGGACGATCGCATCTACAATGCCACGGTCGAAAAACTGATCGGGGTCATCGGCGAGGCGCGCAAGGCGCAAACGCTTCTCGTCGTCGGCCATAATCCTGGCTTGCACGAGCTCGCCGTGCAATTGATCGCTTCGGGCGACGTCGAGGCCCGCGAGCGCGTCCACCAGGGGCTGCCGACGTCGGGGCTTGTCGTCATCGATCTGCCGCTTGACGAGTGGACCTCGATCCGCCGGCAGTCGGGGCGGCTGGATCGTTTTGTCACGCCGCGGCTGCTCGGCGCCGCCACCGACTGAAACGGACAGGCCATAGACCCGGCATTGCCGTTGCGGCGGCTGCTCAGGGTGGGATATTCGGTGGGCGGGTGCCCGATTCGGCATTTTGACCGGGTACCGAGGTCTGCCGTTGCACAGTGAGCATCCGACCATGCGAGCGCTCCTACCTCTTTTGTCGGTCATCACCGGCGGGACCCGGCCGCCGGCGCGGCACGCGTTACCCTATCAGATAACGAATGGGCAGACTCTCGCGACTGACGAGAGCGCCGGCGAGGAGCCCCTGTCGGATCTCTCGCCCGCCGGCCATTTGCTGCTACCGGCCGCGGTTTTCGTGGCTTCGGTTCTCAGTATCCAGTTCTCTCACACATCGCATTTCTTTGGCGGACTGTGGGTGTCGAACGCCATTATGGTGGCCGCCCTCCTTCGCCACGTGCGCAGCCTCGGCAATTACGCTTCGATATTTCTGGGCGGGGCCGTTGGGATGACTTTCGCCGGCGCGGTTATGGGTGACCCGCCGGCGCTTTCGGCGATCCTGACGCTCGCGAACTTGGCCGAAACCGGCGTTGCCATCACTGTATTATCGCTATGCCGCATCGATGCTTCGAATCTTGCATCGTTCCGGAATCTGCTCATTTTCATCGCCGTCGCTGGCGGCCTGGCACCGATCGTGGGCGTGGTCATCTGCGCCCTGGGACTCGGCCCGGCATCAGGAGTTTCTTTGATTCCCATGTGGCGCAACTGGTATTTGGGCCACGCACACGCAATGATTATCGTGGCGCCGTTTCTGATCAGTGTCACGTCGCGAAAATGGTACGCGCTGCGCATCAAAGACAGGCTGCCAGAGCTTGCCGTATTCATGGCGTTCTTCATCGTCATCGCCGCCTGCGCCGCATATTTCAGGCCGGTCGTTTTCGTGATCGCTCCGGCTATATTGTTCGCCACGATGAGGTTCGGCCTCGTCGGCGCGACCGCAACGACGCTGCTGACTGCGCTCCTCGCCACGGGCTTCGTCGCCTTACGGATCGGCACGCCGTTTCTGCCGATGCCCGAACTGTCGTCGCAGATCTTAGGTCTGCAGGCGTTCCTGACCATTACCTCGTTCTGGTCGCTGCCGACCGCCGCATTGCTGACGGAACGCGATCGCCTGTTGGCCGGCCTGTCGCGCGCCAACGCGCAATTGAGGGTCGAGAGCGAGAAAAAAACGAACTTGGTGATCGGACTGCGCCGCCATTTGACCATGGCCGAAGAGAAAGAGCGGCTTCGCCTGTCGCATGAACTCCACGATCAGGCCGGTCAAAGTCTGATTGCCGCCATCCTGGAACTCAACGAGATCGATCCGTTGATTGCCGAAGGAGCGCGCGACCGTTTGCATCTGGTCCGCAGGAAAATGGAAGACCTGGGAAAAACCCTGCACCACATCGCCTGGGAATTGCGTCCGGCTTCGATCGACGAGTTGGGTTTGCGCAAGGCGCTCGCGAGCTACATCGCCGATTGGGGCGAGCAATGCGATACCGAGGTGGACTTTCATTGCGACGACCCGGCGCTCGACCACGTGCCGAGCGACATCGGCACCGCGATCTATCGGGTGGTGCAAGAAGGGCTTACAAATATCCTCAAGCATGCGCAGCGACCGTCGACCGTGAGTGTCGTTATCAGGCGCTCGGACGCGGTATTGCAGGTGATCGTCGAGGACAATGGCTGCGGCTTCGACGTCGGCGCCGCGGCGGAGAAGGCTCGCCGCGGTCTCGGCCTCGACGGCATGCGCGAGCGGATGTCGCTGATCGGCGGCACGCTCGAAGTCGAATCCGCGGTCGGCGCCGGCACGACGATCTTCGCCCGCATCGTTCTCGAAGTTGAGAGGTCGGCAGCGTGACCGTTACTCGCGTCGTTCTCGCCGACGATCACCCCATCGTCCTTGACGGGCTGCGCAATCTGGTCCGGGCGGAGCCGGATTTCGAGCTCGTCGGCGAGGCCGCAAGCGGCCTTGCCGCACTGAAAATCATTCGCGAAAAACAGCCCGACGTCGCCGTTCTCGATATTTCGATGCCTGAACTCAACGGCATCATGCTCTGCCGCAGGCTGACAGCAGAGCTGCCGGCGCTGCGCGTTTTAATTCTAAGCCTGCACGAAGACAGGGCCTATGTGAACCAGGCCATGGAAGCGGGCGCGCGCGGCTACATCCTCAAGCGCTCGGCGGTGGAAAATCTTGTGCACGGTATTCGCGCTGTGGCGGTCGGCTGCACCTATCTCGACCCGACGATCGCCGGTCGGCCGCTCGACGGCAAACGCGCCCACGCCAAGCCGGCATCGAGCAAAGGCACGGCACCTTCGCTGACCGATCGTGAAGCCGCAGTGCTGAAAATGGCGGCACTTGGCTTCACCAACAAGGAGATCGCATCGCGACTCGATGTCGGCGTGAAGTCGGTCGAGACTTACAAGGCGCGCGGCTTGGAGAAGGTCGGACTGCGGACGCGAGCCGAATTGGTTCGTTACGCCTCAGCCGAAGGCTGGCTGCAACTTTAGAGCAGGCGCACGACAGCGGTCGCCGGATTTCGGAAAAGATCGTGCTCAAGAAAAATGCTGGCACCGGCCTCCTCCTTAATAAGAACCCATTAAGTCCCTGACCACGCCACTACAGTAAAGCGCTGGTTAAGACGTCAGGAAATTTCTGACACGGCTTATCCTTATTATCGTCCCGAAGTCGTGCGAATTACGCTATGACGCATTCGCGGGGACAACGATCGAATGACGGCGCGTTTCTGCGCGCCGGCTGATCGCCGAGGGACTGCCGATGTCAAATACGGCGAAGCTTTCCGATACCGACCGCGCGCCAACCGCGACTGCTGCAGCACCGCGACCCACGGCGCCGAGAGCCGTGGCATCAAAACCAATGGCACCGAAACCAATGACAGCGGAAGCCGCGGAGGGCGACGTTTTGCATTTTCTGTCCCGGACGCTGCAGGCGCATTTCCTCGACGCTCAACCGCAAGACATGGTGGCGAAACTGCGCACGTTGCGAACCGCGCTCGATCAACAAGAAATCACGCTGTCGCGCTGGCCGGACTCGCCGAGCAAGGCGCGTATCTGCGCGGCGCTCGAGAAGGCCAAGAACCTCGTCACCCAAATCGCCGACGAATACGGCGCGTCCGCCGTCGGCGACGCCGCCGCCAACTAGTCGTAGAACTCCGGCGATTTTTTCTGCGGGCGGCGCGCGCGGACGAATTTGTTCGCTATCCAGCCAGCGCCGCCAAAATCCGCGCCCAACTGCGGATGCCTTTATGGAAGCATTTGAGATCGTATTTCTCGTTCGGCGAATGCACCCGGTCGTCGTCGAGCGCGAAGCCGACCATCAGCGTGTCCATGCCGAGCACGGACTTGAAATCGCCGACGATCGGGATCGAACCGCCGGCGCCGACGGTGACGGCTTTCTTGCCCCACTCCTCGGCGAGCGCCTCGCGCGCCTTGGTCAGCGCGGGATTGTCGAACGCCACGTCGAAGGCCGGCGCGCTGGTGAAATTCCCGAATTCGACGCTGCAATCGGCGGGCACCCGCGTGCGCACGAAATCGCGGAACGCGATCCGGATTTTTTCGGGATCCTGCGCGCCGACGAGGCGGAACGAGACTTTCGCCATGGCCTTGCCGGGGATCACGGTCTTGGCGCCCTCCCCCGTATAGCCGCCCATGATGCCATTGACCTCGGCGGTCGGCCGCGTCGAGATTTGCTCGATCAGCATGCGGCCTTTTTCACCGGCGGGGATTTTCAGCCCGATCGGGCCTAAGAATTTCTCAGCCGTGAGGTTAAGCCCGGCGAGATCCTGTTTGATATCGGCCGGCAGATCGTGGACGTCGTCATAAAAGCCTGGAATGGTCACCGCGCCATCGGCGTTGTGCAACGCCGCGAGAATTTCGGCCAGCACGTGGATCGGATTGCGCGCCGCTCCCCCGAACAGCCCCGAATGCAGGTCACGGTCGGCGCAAGTCAATCGCACCTCTTCGTAGACCAGCCCGCGCAGCGACGTCGTGATCGACGGTGTCTGCGCGTCCCACATGCCGGTGTCGCAGACCAAAGCCAGATCGCGCTTAAGCTCGCCGGCGTTGTCGCGCACGAAGCCGAACAGATTTTTCGAGCCACATTCCTCCTCGCCCTCCATCAGCATGGTGATGTCGAGCGGCAGCGTGCCGGTTACGGCCTTGAAGGCCCGGCAGGCTTCGATGAAGGTCATGGCTTGGCCCTTGTCGTCGCAGGCGCCGCGGGCGACGATGATCTTACGGCCGCCGTCGAGCGCCTCGATGCGCGGCTCAAACGGCGGCGTCTGCCACAACTCGAGCGGGTCGACCGGTTGTACGTCGTAGTGGCCGTAGAACAGCACGCGCGGCGCTTCGCCGTTCGCTTTGTCGTTCCTGTGGCCATTGCCGCTTTTGCCGACAACAACCGGATGGCCCGGCGTCGGGCGCACGCTGGTCTCGAAGCCGAGGCCGCGCAGGTCGGCAGCCACATGCTCGGCTGCCCTGCGGCACTCCGGAGCATAGGCCGGGTCGGTCGAGACCGATTGAATGCGCAACAGCGCAAACAGGCGCTCGAGACTTTGGTCGAGATCGCGGTCGATGCGATCGAGGACTGCGGGGAGTGCTTGTGATGCGGTCATAATATCAATGCCTCAGACCCCGCGGCACGACGCCACGAGCCGTATATTTTTATAGTCGTCGCGGCCGGTCATATCCACTGGCGCTGGTGCGCCCGGCTTTTCCTGACGTTGCAAGTTTGCAACGCTCGGCCGCGTTTCGCGCGGCGACCGGCGCCGAAGGGGCCGTTTCATCGGCGCCGCCTTGTCACCCGGCGTTTGAATCTACAATATGGCGAGAACCCGCCGCCAGTGCGGGCTGGGGCTGCCGAGGGGATAATGGACGAACTGATTGGGCGTCTCGTCGCCGATATCGGCATAGACCGAGCGGCGGCCGAAAAAGCCGTCGGCATCATTCTCGAATTTCTGGTCAAGGAAGCGCCGGCCGACAAGGTGCAGCCGCTGTTGGCGAAGCTGCCCGGCGCCGAGGCCTTGATCGCAAGCGCCGAAAGCGACGGCGGCGGCATGATGGGCGGCGTGATGGGTGCCGGCATGCGGATGATGTCGGCCGGGTTGAGCATGGGACAGGTGCAGAGCGTCGCCCGCGCCGTACTGGCCTATGCCCGGCAAAAGGTCGGCGAGGATGCCGTCGGCGAAATCGTCGCCGCCATTCCAGGATTATCGCAATTCGTTTGAACGATTGGCGTCGTTGTCGCGACTTATCTGGACTGTGGCGGGGGCGGAAACTTCGATGACCTATCCCATAACGGAGATCCAGGGGATCGGAACCGATATCGCCGCGGTTCTCAAGACCGACGGGATCCGCACCACGCTTGGCTTGTTGCGCTCGGCCAAGACGCCGACGCAGCGCCTCAAGATCGCGCTTAAAACCGGAATGCCCGAGAGGCACGTTCTTGACTGGGTCACTGCCGCGGACCGCATGCGCGTCAAAGGTGTCGGCTGGGAATATGCCGAATTGCTGCGTGCGGCCGGCGTGCGCACGGTCAATGAACTCCGCTTCCGCAATCCGCAGAAGCTCGCGTTCGCCATGGCGGAGATCAATGCAAAGCGGAAATTGGTGCGGCTACTGCCCTCGGTGAATACCGTGACCCGCTGGATCGAGACCGCAAAGAAGCTGCCGCCGGTGATCTGCTACTAGGGCAGGCGCCCGTCATCATGCCCAAACGGAAAATCCAAGCCGGGCTTCGCCGCTTGACTCCTCGCCGGTGACCGCGCAAAGCGACGGCCAGAGAGCGGGCGCCCGAAGGGCGTTCCCGGACCGAAAATAAACCTCAGGATGACGCAACCTTGGCCAATGCAACGGCCATAAGCACAGGCGCTCGTCCCCCGGCAGTAAGCGCCGGTTCCGGCGGCAACGTGCTGGCGGAGCTTTTGGCCAAAGCCCGCCCGCTGGTGATGGGCGTTCTCAATGTGACGCCGGACTCGTTTTCCGACGGCGGGCGCTTCGTCGAGCCGGCAGCGGCGCTCGAACAGGCGCGGCGGCTTGCCGCCGAGGGCGCCGACATTATCGATATCGGCGCAGAGTCGACACGGCCCTATGGCGGCGCGCTGCCCGTGACAGCCGAGGAAGAACTGCAACGGCTCGAGCGGGTCTTGCCGGCCGCTGCCACCATCGGGGTGCCGATTTCCGTCGACACGATCAAAGCCAGCGTGGCGGCATGGGCACTCGACGCCGGTGCGGTGATCGTCAATGACATCTGGGGCTTGCAGCGCGATCCGGACATGGCGCGCATTGTCGCCGAGCACGGCGCACCGATCGTCATCATGCATAATCGCGAGACCGCCGATCCGGCGCTCGACATCGTCGCCGACGTCACCGAGTTCTTCTCGCGCTCGCTGGAGATCGCCTGGGAGGCGGGCATTACCCATGACCGGATCGTGCTCGATCCCGGTATCGGCTTCGGCAAGACGGCCGAGCAGAGCCTCACCTGCATCGCCCACCTTCATGCCTGGCGCGACTTCGACCTGCCGCTCCTGGTCGGCGCTTCGCGCAAGCGATTTATCAGTTCGATCGCGCCGTCGGAACCGGCGGAGCGGCTCGGCGGCTCGATCGCCGCCCACCTTGTCGCGGTCGAGAACGGCGCCGCCATCATCCGCACCCACGATGTCGCGCCGACGGTGCAGTCGCTTGCGGTCGCCGCAGCCATCAGGCGCGCCCGATGAGCGACGCGATCTTCGTCAACGGGCTCGCGCTCCACGCTTATCACGGCGTTATGCAGCACGAAGCCAAGGTCGGACAGAGCTTTCAGCTCGACCTGGTTCTCGATATCGATCTCGCCGCGGCCTCGCGCAGCGACAAGCTCAAGGACACCATTTCCTACGATACTGTCGTCAAAACCGCGAGCGACGCGTTTTGCGTGCGCCGTTACCGGCTGGTCGAGGCCGCCGCCGGCGCGGTCGCCGACGCGCTGCTCGCGGAATTCCCGCAATTGCGCAGCATCCGAGTCACCGTCCATAAGCCGCACGCGCCCATCGCCGCCACCTTCACCGATATCGGCGTCGTCGTCGAGCGCGCGCGTGAACGCAAGCATGGCTGAAACCGACGCTCTGCTGGCGCTCGGCGGCAATGTCGGCGACGTGCGGCGGAGTTTCGGCCGCGCCATTGCCATGCTGTGCGACGATGGCGCCGTGCGGCTCGTGGCGCGCTCGTCGGATTACCGCACGCCGCCCTGGGGCGTCACCGACCAGCCCGCCTTTATAAATGCCGTCATCGCGATCGCGACAGCACTGACACCGCACGCGCTACTGGCGCGCGCGCTTGCGACCGAACGCGCGCTCGGCCGTGACCGCAGTCGGGAGCAGCACTGGGGTCCACGCATGATCGACATTGACCTCCTCGCTTACGACGATCTCTCGATTTCCGACGCCGACCTGACGCTGCCGCACCCGCGCCTCTTCGAACGCGCCTTCGTGCTTTTGCCGCTCGCAGAAATCGCCCCCGATCGCGTCATCTCCGGCCGGCGTGTCGGCGATGCGCTCAGGCAGGTCGATACCAGCGGTATCGAAAAACTGGCGTCCGCTGAGGCATGATTCCGAAAAGTGGAAACCGGTTTTCGGATAAGATCATGCTCTACGGATTGCGGCTTTCCAGATACGCCGCAAGCGCGATCATGTCGCTCTGCGTCAGTTTGGCGACGACCCCCTTCATCAGCTCGACCCACGGGCCCTTGCGGGTGCCGCTTTGCATGTCGTTGAGCTGACGGAATATGGAAGTGCCCTCGCGTCCAACGATGGACGGGACCTCGCCCAGCCCAGTGAGATTTTGTCCGTGGCAAATCGCACAACGGATGGTCTTGCCATCACCGCCTGTGGTGGCCAGCGCCTCGCCCTTGGCGACGCTGCCCGCCGGCACGTAATCGGTGAAGCCGAAGTGCGGATCGCGCAGTTGCGCTTCGGTCGCGTCCTTGGGCAGTACGATAATGCGATCAGCGATCGGTTCCGTGCCGCCGTCCGGCGCGACGAACCGCATCCCGCCGGCGCCGACGTAGCTCTTCGAGACAGTCTCGGTCTCGACCACCTTGTTGTAGCCCGCGGACGGCGCGAGGCCGGAGAAATAGGCTGCGGCGGCCTTTACCTCGTCATCGGTGAGCACTTTCGCCATGGCGATCATGACGCCCGCGCGGCCGCCGGTGCGCTCGCCATTCTTGAAAGCCGCCATCTGGCGAACGATGTAAGCCGCCGGAAGCCCCGCAAGGCCGGCCGATTCCGGATGGCCGTCGCCCGAGGTCAAATGGCACAGCGCGCAGGCACGCCCCGCCGGCCGTTGACCGCCATGCGCAACGATCTCCGGCATGAGCGGATGCTCCCCCGGAAACCAGTCGGGCGGATTGAATGGATCGTCGATCTGCGCCTGCGTGTAGTGCTTGGTGCTGCCGAGCGCCGTCTTTATGACGACATTGTCGAGTGCTTCAGGCGGCGGCGTGCCCGGGTAGGCCCATTCGGGCTTGTCGGCGGCGACGGCCGCGGAGCCCACGACAGCGAGAATGAGGCCGATCAAGGTTTTCATGGCTATCCCCCCTGGCTTCGCCGCTTATGCTGTTTTTTGGCGGCGCAATGACGCAGGAAACGTGCAAACTTACAAGACACGCCCCGGATCAGGAAGCATCATGAAGTCGATCGCAAAATCCTCGTGGCAAGCGGTGATATTGATTAGGCGACATCGTCCCCGCGGCAAATCTGCCGAGGCTTAGCGCGGTCAAATATGTAACACCAACGGGAAGATTATGATGCGTTCATTTTTCTCGTTCTTGCTATGCATCGGCATCGTGGCGGCAAGTTTCGCGCCCTCGGCGCACGCCCAGAGCGGTGCCGTCTATCTCGCCACCTATGTCGACGTCATGCCGAACGCGGCCGATGCCAGTCGGGACACTTTCGATCGCTACCGTAACGCAAGCCGCAAAGAAGATGGCAATCTGCGCTTCGACGTGCTGCGGGAAACCGGGCGGACGAACCGCTTCGCGATCATAGAAGTTTGGAGTGATAAGGCCGCGCTCGATGCCCATGCCAAGGCCGCGAGCACGGCGCAATTTCGCGACACACTCAAGGCGATCCAAAACGCCCCGTATGATGAGCGGACCAACAACGGACTTTATGTCGGGCCGGCGAAGAGCGAAGGCCGCGCCGGGACGGTTTATGTGGTCACCCATGTGGATGTCATTCCCCTGGGCAAGGATGAATGTTTGGGGCTGCTCAAGGACATGAGCATCGATACTCCCAAGGACACTGGCAATATCAGCTATGAGGTGCTGCAGCAGGCAAACCGAGCTAACCATTTTACCGTCATCGAAGCGTGGAGGGACAAAAAGGCCCTCGATTCCCATGCCATGGCGGCGCACACCCGCTCTTTCCGAGAAAGTCTTTCGCCGATCGCCGGCGCGCTCTATGACGAGCGCTTCTACAAAGCATTGGACTGAGTTCGCGTACGCCCGCGGCCTCGACGCGGCACGGCACTTGCAATGCCTCGGCTGTTGGCCGATCAGGTACCTGATCTATTGGCCGTTTGGGCTACTCATGGCATTTTGAGACGATGACGGCTCCCGAAGCTCTTTCGTTTGCCGGCGATTTCGCCGCGGCGACCGATGACGACTGGCGCAATCTCGTCGCCGCCGTGCTCAAGGGCGCGCCATTCGAGCGGCTGCGGAGCCGGACCTATGACGGTCTGACGGTCGAGCCGCTCTACCCACGCGCCACCGACGCCCATGCGGTTGCCGGCCGCGCGCCCGGTAGCGCCTGGACCATCATGCAACGGGTCGACCATCCCGATCCGGCCGCGGCCAATGCGCAGGCCCTCGACGACTTGGAGAGCGGCGCAACCGGCCTTGTCCTGGTGTTCGCCGGCTCGGTGAGCGCCAACGGTTACGGCCTTGCACCGACAGCGGCGGCGCTTGCGCGCGCGCTTGAAGACGTCGAGCTCGACCTCATCGCCATCGATCTCAACCTCAGCCCGTCGTCGCGCCATATCGTTCGCGACGTCGCGGCGCTGGTCAAAAGCCGAGGACTGTCCCCGGCCGCGCTCGATCTGCGTTTCAGCATCAATCCCGTCGGCGGCTTTGCCGCCAAGGGCAAGAGCCCGCGCAGCTGGAATGAAATGGCGCCCGCTTTCGCGACAACAGTCGGCGAATTGGCCGGCGAGGGTTTTGGCGGCCCATTCGCGGTCGCCGACGGGCGGATCATCCACAATGCCGGCGGGTCGAATGCGCAGGAGCTTGCCTTCGCGCTCGCCAGCGCGGTTGCCTATCTGCGCGCGCTCGAGGCGGGGGGCATCGCGCTCGCGGCGGCGCGCGACGCGATCTATTTCCGGCTGTCGGCCGATGCCGATCAGTTCATGACCATGGCGAAATTCCGCGCCATGCGGAAACTGTGGGCCCGAGTCGAGACCGCCTGCGGTCTCACCCCGAGGACCGCCCTCGTCACGGCGGAAACCGCTTGGCGCATGATGACGAGGCGCGACACTTACGTGAACATGCTGCGCACGGCGGTCGCGGTAACGGCCGCGGGCCTTGGCGGCGCCGATGCCGTCACGGTGCTCCCGCACACCGCGCCGCTCGGCTTGCCCGATCCCTTCGCGCGCCGCGTCGCCCGCAACACGCAGCTTGTTTTGTTGGAAGAATCGAACCTCGCCCGCGTTGCCGATCCGGCCGCGGGCGCAGGCGCGCTCGAAACGATCACCGCCGAACTTTGTGCGGCGGCCTGGTCGGCATTCCAGGAGATCGAAAAGTCAGGCGGCGTCTGGGCCGCCCTCGAAGCCGGCCTCGTTCAAGAGAAAGTCGCTGCAGTCCGTGCCGAGCGGCAGAAGGCCTTTGCGCGGGGCAAGGACATCTTGACCGGCACCAATGCCTATCCCGATATCCACGAAAGCCTTCCGGCGGTTCTCGATGTGCCCGCGGTGTCGCAGTCGCCGGAGAATGGTGCGGGCGCCGTCACTACGGCGCCGCTGCCAAGAATCAGACTCTCCGAGCCGTTCGAAAGACTGCGCGACGCCTCCGATGACATTCTCGCCAAGACCGGCGCCCGACCGAAAATCTTCCTGGCCAATCTGGGCATGTTGGCGGAATTCACCCCGCGCGCGAGCTTCGCCAAAAACTTCTTCGAGTCAGGCGGCATCGAAGCGCCGAACGGCGACGGTTATGCGCCGGCCGATTTGCCGGCTGCATTCAAGACATCCGGCGCCGCAATCGCCTGCCTTTGCTCGTCGGACAAGATCTACGAGACAGAGGCGATCGCGGCCGCGGAGGCGCTCAAAGCGGCAGGCGCCCGTCATATTTATTATGCCGGACGGCCGGGCGAGCGCGAGAAAGCGTTGCGCTCAGCGGGCGTGGAGAGCTTCATCTATGACGGCTGCGACGCGCCGGAGGTGCTGCAAGCGGCCTATCAGGCGTTAACAGGCTGAAGCTTGGTACCTCGTCCCAGCGCGGCGTCGACCGGCTGCGGCCGGTTCACGATCGCGACCAGCGCATAGCTGATGAGGAGCAAGAGGAACCACGAGCCAAGCTTGCCGAGAGACACGACCGACCATCCGGTCATCTGATGCGGATAGAGCCAGGTCCTGGTCAAGGTTCCGAGGTTCTCCGCGATCCAGATAAACAGCGCCACCAGGAACAGGCCGAGCAGCAACGGCATGCGCCGGTATCGGTGGTGGACCCGGTAATAGATCCAGGTGCGGCCGAACAACAGCGCCGCCGCGGCGAACAGAACGAGGCGGAAGTCGAACGTGTAATGATCGGCAAAGAAGTTCGCGTAGATCGCAAGCCCGAGAAGCTGCACGGACCACAGCGGCGGATGGCCGGCAAAGCGGAAATCGAACAGCCGCCAGCTGCGCGCGATATAACTGCCGATCGACCCATACATGAAGCCCGAGAACAACGGCACGCCGCCGATGTGGAAGAGGCTCGCTCCGGGATATATCCACGAGCCTATATCGGTCTTGAACACCTCCATGACGGTGCCGACCACGTGGTAGATGAAGATGACCTTGGCTTCGTCGAGCGTCTCGAGCCTGAATGCCAGCATGGCGGCCTGGATCGCGACCGCCGCCAGGAACACGAAATCATAGCGCGCGAGAACGGCGCCATGGGGGTACCAAAGATAGGTCCCGACCAGGAGAGCGACCATCGCGCCGCCGAACAGACAGGCCCAGGCCTGTTTCACCCCGAAGCGCACGAATTCGTAGATGAAGGTGGTAGCCGGGCGCCGAGCCGCCCAGCGTCCCAGGCGCTCGTCGGTGGCGATAAAGCGGGCGAGCGGCGCCCATTGGGCCGCGGCGCTTTCGGATGGTCGACGGGACTGGGGTTCGGGCAATGGGACGACCGCGGGTCAACAGGCCCCAGCATCATTGCGACAATGGCCGCAATAGGGCTGCAAAACCCGATCGCACGCTCCCGCCAGGCAACGCCTAGCCTGTCGCGCTTTGCTGCAGTGCGTGATAAGCTTGCCGCTGCCGGCCCAAGGATCAGCACAAGCGATCAACAAGCGATCAGCTAGACCGATGACCCACATCCCGGATTTCGCGCAAATCGATTTTGCGGACACCCCCTCGCCCGCCCCCGCTCCAGCGGCGCCATGGCAGGCGCCGGAGGGCATCGCCGTCAAGGGCACTTACGGTGCGGCCGATCTTAAGGGCCTCGACGGCATCGATACCTATCCGGGCATCGCGCCCTACCTGCGCGGCCCCTACCCGACTATGTACGTCACCCAGCCCTGGACCATCAGGCAATATGCGGGCTTCTCCACGGCGGAAGATTCCAATGCTTTCTATCGGCGCAACCTCGCCGCCGGCCAGAAGGGTTTGTCGATCGCCTTCGACCTCGCCACCCACCGCGGCTACGACTCGGATCATCCGCGCGTCTCCGGTGATGTCGGCATGGCGGGCGTCGCCATCGATTCGATCTACGATATGCGCACGCTGTTCTCCGGCATCCCGCTCGACCGCATGTCGGTTTCGATGACCATGAACGGCGCGGTGCTGCCGGTGCTGGCGCTCTATATCGTCGCCGCCGAGGAGCAAGGCGTGCCGCCGGAAAAGCTTGCGGGCACGATCCAGAACGACATCCTCAAAGAATTCATGGTGCGCAACACCTATATCTATCCGCCGCAGCCGTCGCTGCGCATCATCTCCGACATCTTCTCCTACACCTCGGCGCATATGCCGAAGTTCAATTCGATCTCGATCTCCGGCTATCACATGCAGGAAGCCGGCGCGACCGCCGATCTCGAGCTCGGCTATACGCTCGCCGACGGCGTCGAATATGTCCGCGCCGGTATGGCGGCCAATCTTGCGGTCGACCATTTTGCGCCACGGCTGTCGTTCTTCTTCGGCATCGGCATGAATTTTTTCATGGAGGTGGCGAAACTGCGCGCCGCGCGGGTGTTGTGGGCGAAACTGATGAAGCAGTTCGACCCCAAGAACGACCGCTCGCTGTCGCTGCGCACGCATTGCCAAACCTCGGGCTGGTCACTTACGGCCCAAGACGTTTTCAATAACGTCACCCGCACCGCCATCGAGGCGATGGCGGCGACGCAAGGCGCGACGCAATCGCTGCACACCAATGCGCTCGACGAAGCGCTCGCGCTGCCGACCGATTTCTCCGCCCGCATCGCCCGCAATACCCAGATCGTGCTGCAGCGGGAAAGCGGCACGACCCGCACGATCGATCCGTGGGGCGGCTCCTTCTATGTCGAGCGCCTCACTTACGATCTCGCCGCCAAGGCCTGGGGCCATATCCGCGAGGTCGAGGAGATGGGCGGCATGACGCGGGCCATCGAAGCGGGTCTGCCGAAGCTGCGCATCGAAGAGGCCGCCGCCCGGACCCAAGCGCGCATCGATGCCGGGGCGCAAGCGGTGATCGGCGTCAACAAATACAAGCCGCGCGACGAGGCGCCGATCGACGTGCTCAAAGTCGACAACGCAGCGGTGCGCCAATTACAGGTCGACAAGCTCGGCCGGCTCAAGCGCGAGCGCGATCCGAAAGCGGTCGAGGACGCGCTCGAAACCCTGACGCGCAATGCGGCGGGCGGCAACGGCAATCTGTTGGCGCTCGCCATCGACGCCGCGCGCGCCAAGGCGACTGTCGGCGAAATCTCACTGGCGCTGGAAAAAGTGTTCGGCCGCCACCGGGCGGAGATCAAGGCCATCTCCGGTGTCTACAAGCGGGAGGTCGGCATGACGGATGCCGTCGCGAGGCTGCAGAAACTCGTCGCCGAATTCGAGGACAATGAAGGCCGCCGCCCGCGCATCCTGGTCGCCAAGATCGGCCAGGACGGCCACGACCGCGGCCAGAAAGTGATCGCATCGGCCTTCGCCGATCTCGGCTTCGACGTCGATATCGGCGCGCTGTTTGCGACACCGGCCGAAGCCGCCCGCCAGGCGGTCGAGAACGACGTGCATATTCTCGGCGTCTCCTCGCTTGCCGCAGCCCATTTGACGCTGGTGCCGGAGCTGAAAGCCGAGCTCACCAAACAAGGCCGCGGCGACATAATGATCGTGGTCGGCGGCGTCGTGCCGCCGCAGGATTACGAGGCGCTGAAATCAGCCGGCGCCGAGGCGATTTTCCCGCCGGGTACGGTGATCGCGGAGGCCGCCGAGGGGCTGCTGCAGGCGCTCAACCGCCGGCTCGGGCACACGAAGGCCGCGGCCGAATAGTTTAGTGATTCCGGATTGCCGCAAAGCGGCACGTCCGGAATTCATAATCATAGGTCAGAGAATGTAGATTCCGGGCTCTTCGCTTCTGCCTTCGCGCTCTGCGCTACCGCGGGCTCATACCCGCTGAAGCTCGCAGCGCGAGCGTAGGCGGGTCGCGAGGCTCCGGAATGACGCTACCCCGCCACGCTCCCCCACGTCTGCGCCAAATGCTCCGCGCCGCGTAGCGACACCGCGAAGATCGTGTAGGTCGGGTTCGAGGCGCCTTCAGTTGGGAAGATGCAGGGGCCGGCCATCCACAAGTTGGGAATTTCGTGGCTCTGGCCGTAGCTGTCGACCACGGAGTTGTCGGCGCCGGTGCCCATGATGGCGCCGCCGTGCAGATGGCTCGTCGGCATGACGGGTCCCTTGCCCGGCCAGCATTCCTTCGCCGTCGTCGCCTTCGCGATCTTCATGCCGGTTTCGAAATTCGCATTCCACAGCGCCACGGCGTCGTCGTCGAAACTATGGATCAGGCGCGCGAGCGGCATGCCGAACTCGTCCTTGTCGCTCGCGAGTTCCACCCGGTTCGCAGCGTTCGGCAAATCCTCGCCGAACATCGTGATGCGGGTAATGCCGCGCGCGGCGCGCTTCATGAAACTCGCAAGCTCGCTGCCGAACAGATCGCCCCGGGCGCTCGCATAATCGTTCGTCTTCATGGCGGCGCCCGCGACGATGAAGGTCGAGCCGAAGGCGCCCGGATTGGTGGTCTTGGCGTAGCGGTCGTAGGACAGATATTGGGCCGCGATCGTGCCCATGTGCGGCGTGATGTCCTCGTCGAACAACGCCCAGGTGCCGGCAATGTGGTGTGTCATCATGAATTTGCCGACGAGCTGGTTCTTGTTGGCGAGCCCGTTCGGATGCTTGTCGGTTGCCGAATTGAGCAAGAGGCGCGGGTTCTGCGCCGACCAGGCCGCGAGGATGACGACGCTCGCCTCCTGCACCTGTTTTTCTTTCTTGGCGTCGTAATATTCCACGCCGGTGACCCGGCTGCCGTCCTGATTGGTGAGGACGCGCGTGACGGTGGATAGCGCACGGACTTCCGCCCCAGCCTTTCGCGCCTCGCCGAGGTAGCTCACCACCGGATTGGCGAGCGCCCCGATCGGGCAGCCGACGTGACACCAGCCGTCATAAAGACAAGCGGCGCGGCCCTTGAACTCGGTCGAATTCATGCCGACCGGATTGGCGACAAATTCGACGCCATTGGCCGCGGCGGCCTTGAGCCACACTTCGCCGCTCGGAAATGTCTTCATCGGCGGCATCGGATAGGGCTTGCCGGCCGGCCGCCATTTTTCCTCGGCCTTGGCATCGCCCGAGACGCCGATATCGGCCGCCACTTTGTCGTAAAAAGGCGCCAAGTCGTCGTAAGAGATCGGCCAGTCGTGGGCGCGGTTATGCTCGCTCTTGATCTTGAAATCGGTCGGCAGATAGCGCGGGAAATTGGCGAAGTAGTGCAGCGCCGCACCACCGACACCCCAACCGGCCTGCGACGTGTAGCCGAAGGGATGCTTGCCTTCGAGCACGACCGGCGCGCCGGCGGGCTTGATGCGGCGGCCCCAGATATCCGAGCTGATCAGATCCGATAGCTGCCAATCCGGGCCGTTGTCGAGCAGCACGACCTTCTTTCCGGCCTTGGCCAGCACCGACGCATAGACCGACCCCGACGCGCCGGCGCCGACGATGACGACATCGACTTTTTCGTTGCTCATGTCACCACCTCTTGGTCGGCGCGATGTGCGGCATGTAGGGCACGCCGAGCGCCGCATAGCCGTCCATCGTGGCATAGACGACATCGACGGCATCGCTGCGCAGCACCGTGTAGACAAACGGCCCGGGCGGCCCTTGCCAGCCTTCGATTTTGTTCTGCCGCATTAGATTGACGAAATCGCGCTGCTCGTCGGGGCTAAGCTCGGCGAACTTGCGGCCCTTGGTCTTGTCGCAAGCGCTGTCGATCGCGGCCAATGCGGCGCGATAGAAATTTGCGTAAGGCGGACGGACATTGAGGATGCGCGCCTGCAGCAGCGCCTCCTCCGCCGGAATCGAAAGCTGAAGATCGACGAAATTGGTAATGCCGGCTTCCTTGGCGCCCGGCACCAGCGCCTCGCCTATGGCGTCGAGGGTCGCTGCCTGGTCGGCGGTCAAGGTGCGCAGCGGCACTTTGTCGGCATGCGCCTGGCGCGGCGTCAGCATCACTTCGGCACCGCCGACCGTAAAGGCGAGCGCACCGATGGCCGCGCCTTTGATAAAGGCGCGCCGTTCCATGTCGTCCATTTCATTCCTCCCCGAAACTTTGCCCGAGACTTCGCTCGTTCGGCTCGCACGGCGTTATGGCCGCCGTTTCGAACCGGGCGAAAGTCAACGCCTAAGTAGGGATGGAATCAAGCAGGCTCGGGTTGAACCGAAGAAATAACGCGCAGCGCTACTCGGCCCGCGCCTCGTGCGGTCCGATGCCCGGCAGCACCGAGACCGGGGTCGAACTCGGCGGCGGCAGCGGCAGGCGCGGTGCCGGCCTTTCCATAGGTCCGACGCGCGGCACCGAGTTGAGGAAAGCGCGAAACGTCACGTTGTTTTGCAGCGCGTCGCGGCCGGCGTTGATCAGAAGATCGACCTGATCCGGCGGCAGCTTGAAGCGAGTTTCGACCGCGTTCAGCGCCGCCGCCCGCTGCGGACCGAGCTGATCGAACGAGATCTTGCCGATGAAGAATTGCACGTCCTTGCAATTCCATCCGGGCGGCGCGCCATAGCGTTTGCGATCGGCCTCGGAAAGCCCGCAACGCCAGCGCACCAGTTCATTCCGCCAATCGTTCATGGTGCCGTCAAACGACGAATAGCTGCCGATCGCGCCGGCATCGGTCGCGGTGTCCGAAGTCGCCATGATGAGATCGACGCCCGACGGGCCGGCCACGGTTTGCGACCACTTACCCGACGGCGCTCGGCCGGAATCGACCACAAGAAAGAGAAAACGCCGCAGCTTCACCGCTTCCTGCGGCGCCAGCGGTCCGTCGGGCGTGCTGGAAGCAAGCCTTGCGATGGTGAAACCGGACAGGCCGTAATTGTCGACGAGCCCACCGTCGAGGAGTTTTACATATTTGACTTCGCCCGAGCGATAACGCTCGAGCGCATTGGCATAATGCTTGATCAGCGGCGAGGCGGCCGGATCGGCTTGCACGCGCCGGACCCATTCCGGCAGACCGACCGGACAGGCGCCCGTGTAATTCTGAATAACAATCGGTGCGAACACGACCGGCACCGCGGCGGAGGCCGCAACCGCAAGCGACACCGGATAGTTCGTCAGATCGCTGCACAGCGCGCTGAACGTCACCGGCGCGAAGATGAAGGCGGTGCGGTTATAGACGTCGGAAGCGTTGATCCAGACCCGCGGCCGCGGCCGGGCCAGGAGGTCTTTCAGCGTCGCGTGATTGTAGAGATGATTGTCGAGCCAGACCGGGAAACCGGTGGTGTCGTTGACGCCGCCCTGCAGGCCGCGCGCGATATTGCCGAGGCTCAGATTGGTCTGCAGGTTCTCCTCGGCGTTGACCAGGAGAAAGCGCTCTTTGAAATCGCCAAGCGCTGCTTTGCCCCGGAGCCCGTAATAGGCCGCGAGCACCGAGCCACCGGAAACGCCGGACAGAAAGTCGAGGCGGTCAAGGAGCGACACCGGGCCAGTGCGGCTCCTGACCTCGGTCTCGTTGAAGCCCTGCAGCACGCCGTAGGAGAACGCCGCCGCCCGCATGCCGCCGCCGGAAAACGACAGCGCCACGACCATGTCGTCGTAATTGGGCTCGATGTCGGGATTGAGCGCGGTATCGACTTGCCGCGGATTGGCGGTGAGCGGCTGATTGACGGGATCGTTCTTGATCGCCGCCGCACAGCCCGCAATCAGGGCGGCACTCGCAATGGCGCCCCCGACACGGATCGCACGCTGGAACAAGACCCTGAACATTTACAAAAGGTTATTGGCGGTGGCCCATGCCCCGTCAAGAACGCGTGAGCGAAGGCGGAAAGTAAGACTTCTTTAAGGTTAATTAAAAAGATGAAGACGCCACGCTTGCACAGGCGGCCTCGACGAGGTCCGAAAGCCGCCGGTCGCCGAGCCGTTTACCGCACAGAATTGGACACCATTGAGTCTATGTGGGGATTCAAGAGCTTAGCGGCCCTGACCGGCCTCCGGCATGGCAAAAAGCCCGGTTTTCCCGGCCGTTTCACTCAGAATCGGCCGAAAAGCCCCGTCAATGCGTGACAGTCGCGTGACCAAGGGTGGTAATCCGCCGCCGAGCCGACTGCCGAGCGCCTGCCGGGGACGCCCCGCCCCGTCCACTTTGATACCCCGGGATGCCATTTACTAACACCTCACCGCCGAGGCTCCGGCGATGACCCTTTCGGATTCCCTACGAATCTCCGATACTTGCGTCTCCCCATCCCGATTCGTCCCCGCTATCCCCACATTTAGTGGTTGATTCAGAATTTCATACTAAGTCTTGACGGGCGCGAGCGGGTTAGCCTAGCTTTATGAAGTTCGGCGCGCGGGTAACGAAGTCGGCCGGGCTCTCCACAAAGGGTTTTCGGAACTGCTCCGCGCGACCTATGGCGCGGTGGTGGATTTCGCTGACCCAACTGAAGGACCCGGACTTGAGACGACCGAAGACGTAACAACAAACCGGCCCGCAATGCCGGACGACGTGGGTGGCAGACAGAAACAGGGGTGAGGCTCAACGCGGCGGAGCGTGTTCCGTCGCGTCGCGGACCAACCGTCGATGTCCTATATTTATTGCGTAGGCCATCGATTTTGAGAAACTTGGCAAGCAAGGGGCAGAGAATGCGGATCGAGCGGCGCTACACCAAAGAGGGGCAATCGCCTTACGCGGATATCGTCTTCCGCCTCACCACGAGCGAGATCCGCAATCCGGACGGCTCGGTGGTCTTCCATGCCGACAACGTCGAAATTCCGGACCAGTGGTCGCAAGTCGCCTCCGATGTGCTGGCGCAGAAATATTTCCGCAAGGCGGGCGTGCCTTCGCGGCTGAAGAAGGTCGAGGAAGAGACCGTTCCGTCCTGGCTGTGGCGGAGCACGGCCGACGAGGCCGCGCTGAAGGAACTGCCCGAAGCCGAGCGCCTCACCGGCGAACAGTCCGCCAAGCAAGTGTTCGACCGGCTCGCCGGCACCTGGACCTATTGGGGCTGGAAGGGCGGCTATTTTTCCTCCGAGGCCGATGCGCAGGCTTTCTTCGACGAGCACCGCTACATGCTGGCGATGCAGATGGTGGCGCCGAATTCGCCGCAATGGTTCAACACCGGCCTGCACTGGGCCTATGGCATCGACGGCCCGAGCCAGGGCCATTTCTACGTCGACTACAAGACCGGCAAGCTGGTGCAGTCGGCGACCGCTTACGAGCATCCGCAGCCGCATGCCTGCTTCATCCAGTCGATCAGTGACGACCTCGTCAACGAGGGCGGCATCATGGATCTGTGGGTGCGCGAAGCGCGGCTCTTCAAATACGGCTCCGGCACCGGCTCGAATTTCTCGAAACTGCGCGGCGAAGGCGAACGGCTTTCCGGCGGCGGCAAGTCGTCCGGCCTGATGAGCTTTCTGAAGATCGGCGACCGCGCCGCGGGCGCCATCAAATCGGGCGGCACCACGCGCCGCGCCGCCAAGATGGTGATCCTCGACGTCGATCATCCCGATATCGAGCAGTTCATCGACTGGAAGGTGCTCGAGGAGCAGAAGGTCGCGAACCTCGTCACCGGGTCGAAGATCAATCAAAAACACCTGCGCTCGATCCTGAAAGCCTGCGTGAATTGCGAGGGCTCGGGCGACGACTGCTTCACGCCGGAAAAGAACCCGGTGCTCCGCCGCGAGATCAAGGCGGCGCGCAAGAACTACGTGCCGGACAATTTCATCCGCCGCATCATCCAGTTCGCCAAGCAAGGCTATACCGACATCAATTTCCCGACCTTCGACACCGATTGGGATTCGGAAGCCTATCTGACGGTCTCCGGCCAGAACTCGAACAATACGGTGCGCATCACCGACGAATTCCTCAAAGCGGTTGAAGCCGATCGCGACTGGGATCTGTTCTGGCGCACCAAGCAAGGCAAGATCGCCAAGACCGTGAAGGCGCGCGATCTGTGGGAGAAGATCGGCCACGCCGCCTGGGCGAGCGCCGATCCCGGCCTGCAATTCCACACCACCATCAACGACTGGCACACTTGCGCGGCCTCGGGTCCGATCATCGCGTCGAATCCGTGCTCCGAATATATGTTCCTCGACGACACCGCGTGCAATCTCGCGTCGCTGAACCTCCTTGCCTTCCACACCCCGGCGCTCGCGGCGATCGCGAACGGTGAGAAGCTCAAGAGCGAGCTCTACGACGTCGAGGGCTATGAGCATGCGGTGCGGCTGTGGACCATCGTGCTCGAAATTTCGGTGCTGATGGCGCAATTCCCGTCCAAGGAAATCGCGCAGCGCTCCTACGATTTCCGCACGCTCGGCCTTGGCTATGCGAATGTCGGCGGGCTTTTGATGTCGTCCGGCATCCCTTACGATTCGGAAGCCGGCCGCGCGCTTTGCGCAGCGCTTTCCGCCATCATGACCGGCGTGTCTTACGCGACGTCTGCCGAAATGGCGGCCGAACTCGGGGCGTTTCCGCGCTATGCCGAAAACCGCGAGCACATGCTGCGAGTGATGCGCAATCATCGCCGCGCCGCTTACGGCGAGCGTACCGGCTATGAGCAGATGACCAATTCGCCGGTGCCGCTCGAGCACAAGGCCTGCCCGGATCAGAAACTCGGCGAACATGCCAAGCGCGCCTGGGATCGGGCGATCACGCTCGGCGAGGCGCACGGCTATCGCAATGCGCAGTCGACCGTGGTGGCGCCGACCGGCACCATCGGGCTTGTCATGGATTGCGACACCACCGGCATCGAGCCCGACTTCGCGCTGGTGAAGTTCAAAAAGCTCGCCGGCGGCGGCTATTTCAAGATCATCAACCGCGCCGTGCCGGAAGCCTTGCGCGTGCTCGGCTACAAGGAAAGCGACATCGCCGAGATCATCGCCTATGCGGTGGGTCACGGCACGCTCGGCCAGGCACCCGCCGTCAATCACACCACGCTGAAAGCCAAGGGATTTACTCCCGAGGCGATCGAGAAGGTGGAAAAGGCGCTGCCGACCGCGTTCGACATAAAGTTCGCCTTCAACAAATGGACGCTCGGCGCAGACTTCCTGCGTGATGAGCTCGGCGTCGACGCAGCCGACCTCGCCGCGCCGAGCTTCGACCTCCTCGCCCATCTCGGCTTCACCAAGCGCGAGATCGAGGCCGCCAATATCCATGTCTGCGGCGCCATGACGGTCGAAGGGGCGCCGCATCTGAAGCCCGAGCATTACGCCGTGTTCGACTGCGCCAATCCATGCGGCCGCACCGGCAAGCGCTACCTCTCGGTCGACAGCCACATCCGCATGCTGGCGGCGGCGCAGCCGTTCATCTCCGGCGCCATCTCCAAAACCATCAACATGCCGAATGAGGCCACCGTCGAGGACTGCAAGGCGGCCTATATCCTGTCCTGGAAGCTCGGCCTGAAGGCGAATGCGCTTTACCGCGACGGCTCGAAACTCTCGCAGCCGCTGCAAAGCCAGCTCATCGCCGACGAGGAGGAAGACGAGGACGTTATCGAAGCCTTCCTCGACAAGCCCGCAGCGGCGCGCGCCGCGGCGCTGTCCGAACGCGTGGTCGAAAAGGTCGTCGAGCGC
>JBAPUM010000014.1:0-49277 GCA_049282655.1 Xanthobacteraceae bacterium | reverse complement strand
CCCCATAGCGCACGCCGCACCGCCGCTGAACGACCAACCGCGATTTCCTGCCTTGGCGCTTTTCCGACGCCGGCCGCCCGCGTGTGTCGATTGATCCGCGATTGCCGGCGTCCGAAAACCTGCACATGAACTGCCTCCCGCCGTGCACAAAAGCAGCGAGCCTTTTCGCCATCGGACCACTGTAAAGTCGGTCAAAGACCGGCCGGTCGGGGCGTGCTATCTTTTCCCCATTGCAGAGGCCGCGATCCTATCGGGGGGCAAATGAAATTGGACATCGGAAGGCGGGAGTTCGTTACCGCGCTCGGCTGCGCGACTGCGACGTGGCCACTCGCCGCGCTTGCACAAGGTCCGCGTCGCATTCCGAAAATTGGCGTTCTTTGGCATGCCGGAAGCGCAGAGCAAGAGGCTCCGTACTTTGGGTCGCTAATTGAAGGTTTTAGGAGCCTTGGTTATGCCGAAGGCAGCATCGCGCTGGAGCATCGTTTCCCCAATGAAAAGCCAGAGTTGTTTGCAAGCATGGCAGCCGAACTTGTGTCGTTAAAACCCGATGTATTGGTTGCGGTAGCGTCGGCTGCGCCCTACGCCAAAGACGCGACAGCGACTATTCCAATTGTGTTTATGTATGTCGCCGACCCTATCGGGGCCAAGTTAGTGGACAATATTCGACGACCAGGCGGAAATATTACGGGACTGACTAATTTTTCGGTTGAGCTCAGCGCTAAGCGCCTGGAATTTCTAAAAGAGATTGTCCCGAGCCTCTCCCGCGTTGCCTTGCTAGTCAACCCGAACGCAAACATTTCGAAACTGTACATCGAACAATCCAATGCTGCGGGGCCTAAACTTGGGTTGACTACTCAAGCGTACCAAGTGCAATCGCTCAGCGAGCTTGAAAAAGCATTTGACGCGATGGTGAGGGATGGAATGCAAGCGGTGGTCGTCAACGCCGAGAGTTTGTTCTATCAGGGAAAAGGGGAGATCGCGAAGCTCGCAGTTGCACGTCGTCTGCCGACATGTGTCTGGGTAAAGGAGGTCCTGGAAGCTGGCGCACTTGTCTCTTATGGCGCTGACCAGCATGCAATCGCCCGCCGGGTGGCCGCTTACGTCGATCGGATATTGAAAGGTGAAAAGCCTGGTGACATGCCCGTGGAGCAACCCACGCGCTTCTATCTGGACATCAACCTCAAGACCGCAAAGGTGCTTGGCCTCACGGTACCGCTCGTGATGCAAATGACCGCCGACGAGGTGATCGAGTGAACCATTCGCAATGCGTCAATTGAAGCTGGCAAACTGACGCGATGGGTCATTTTCAACCAACCGAACCGGTTTAGTCCGCCTGATCATGTCCGCTTCGCCCCGATAGCGGACTTAAGGTGACGCTGGCCGAATTGAATGACCAGCCTTCGCTCGCTCCGCGAGCTTCGGAGGGTTTTGGTCCACTGAAGCGCAGAGCGCGTAGGTGGAAGTGAAAGCCGGGGTCGGCGTGCCGGCGGAGGGATCGTTCCCGGCCTTCGCTGGCGCTCAACCCGAGCCACGTGTCTTCTTTTTAGAGACGCGCCCTTGACATATGTCACCGTATCAGTTACATCCTCCCCCATCTCGTTCCGCGGAGGGACCTTTCGCGAGGGTACTTTCGAAAGTGGAACGGGAGCGGTTCCCGCGCGCGGCGTTACGACCCGCGCCCGGGCGGCTCCGGGCATCATTCACGCCGGTACTACGGCCGGTGCGGGAGGTGCAGTCCCTGGACTGGGACAGGCGAAGGCGGGTAACGCCCGCCGGATCCACGTCCCAGGAAGCATGGCCTGGAGTTGAGCCAGGAAGGCTAAAAACCTCTGGCGAGAGCCGTGGTGGAGCGCCGGAAGGCGAGCGGCTCCGCAGAGCCGCTGCCGTGCTCGGAACGAGCGCGGCCAACGGTTGGATGCGCCTTGCGGCGCTCCGCCTCCCTCCTTTTTGGAGTGAGGGCTTGGGAAGGGCTTTCTTGCAGTGGCGTGGAACAACTCGGGCGCGGAGATGCGTCGCGAGAACGTGGAGGCTTGCGCGTGTTTTCATTCCGTCATCCTGAGGTGGCCGCGCAGCGGCCCTCGAAGGGCGACGGCCCGGGCGCCTCGGCCGCACCCTTCGAGGCTCGCTCCGCTCGCACCTCAGGGTGACGGACCAAAAGCTTCCGCAAGCTCGCACCTCAGAATGACGGAAATGACGAAGGAGAAACATTGCCATGAGCAAACGCGAAAAGGAGTTGTCGCCGGGAGAATGGCAGGCGCGGTTCGACGCCGCCTGTGCGATCGTCGCCCGGAAATATTGCGACATGTTCGAGTTCTGGCGCGACTGCCGCTACAAGCCGTGCCGCAGCGTCAAGCGTTGCAGCGGCGACCAGGGCTACTGTCTGCAGAGCCGCTCGGCGAGCGTTCCCTACGACATAGGCGTTGCCGCGCAAATTCGGATGCTGGCCGAACTCCCGCCGAACGCCGACCGTTTCGCGCAAAGCGCCCACCGCCAAGCGCACAGCTCGTTCTGCCTGCACGATCCGAAGAATCAGAAACGGCGGCCCAAGGCCGAAGCCAAACCGCAAGCCAAACCGCAAGCCAAACCGCAAGCCAAGACTTAGGGCGGCTCTCGACCAAATGGAGTTGTCATTGCGAGCGAAGCGACGACCCCCCTACGCTCTCTCTGCGAGCTTCGGAGGGTTTGAGTCCACCGACGCGCGGAGCGCGAAGGTGGAAGCAATCCAGGCGAACTTGCGAGGCGACCAGGCCGTCTGGATTGCTTCGTCGCGGAGCCTGTCATCGGACTGCGCGACTTCGCGCGGGTCTGTTGGCTCCTCGCAATGACGACGCTGCACTGCGTCCGGGAAGCACTTTTTGGCGCATCCTCGCTTCCATTCGCCGCCGGCTATGCTACACGGCGCAAACCATGAGCGTCGTCACCCGCTTCGCGCCCTCGCCGACCGGCTTCCTGCATATCGGCGGGGCGCGCACCGCCTTGTTCAACTGGCTCTACGCCCGCGGCCGCGGCGGCAAGATGCTGTTGCGCATTGAAGACACCGACCGCGAGCGGTCGACGCAGGCGGCCATCGACGCCATCGTCGACGGGCTCAACTGGCTCGGCATCGGCTGGGACGGCGAAGTGGTTTATCAATTCGCCCGTGCTGCGCGGCACCGCGAAGTCGCCGAAACACTGCTGGCGAGCGGTCACGCCTATCGTTGCTATGCGAGCCCGCAAGAACTTACCGAGATGCGCGAGGCGGCGCGCCGCGAAGGCCGCGCGAAACTCTATGACGGGCGCTGGCGCGACCGCGATCCCGGCGATGCGCCTGAGGGCGTCAAACCCGTCATCCGGCTCAAGGCGCCACTCATCGGCGAGATCGTGATCGAGGATCAGGTGCAGGGCCGCGTCGTCTGGCAGAACGAAAACCTCGACGATCTTGTGCTGCTGCGCTCCGACGGTACGCCGACCTATATGCTGGCCGTCGTCGTCGACGACCACGACATGGAAGTCACCCATGTCATCCGCGGCGACGATCATTTGACCAATGCGGCGCGGCAGAAGCAGATCTACGATGCGCTCGGCTGGGCGGCGCCCGTGATGGCCCATATTCCGCTGATCCACGGGCCGGACGGATCAAAACTTTCCAAGCGCCACGGCGCGCTCGGCGTCGATGCCTACCGCGCGATGGGATATCTGCCGGTGGCGTTGCGCAATTACCTGGTGCGGCTCGGCTGGAGCCACGGCGATCAGGAAATCTTTTCGACCGAGGAGATGATCGCCAACTTCGATCTGCCCCAGATCGGCCGGTCACCGGCACGGTTCGATTTTGCAAAACTCGAGAGCATCGACGGCCATTACATCCGGCAGACGAACGAGAACGAATTGCTCGCGGCCATCGACCAGCTTGTGCCTCACCTCGCCGGCGGCGAGGCGCTCGCCAAGAGGCTGACGCCGACAGTGCGGCAGCAGCTCGCAGCAGCGCTGCCGAGTCTAAAGGAGCGCGCGAAAACGCTTCTCGATCTCATTGACGGCGCTAGTTTTATTTTAAGCGACCGGCCGATCGATCTGGACGACAAAGCAAAGACCCTTCTGACCCCCGATGCGCGAGCTTTGCTGGGCGAAATCGCCGCCGAGCTTGCCAGTGTCGAACCATGGACGCCCGCGGCGACCGAACAGGCCGTGCGGACCTTCGCTGAACGCAAGGGAGCAAAGCTTGGCGCGGTAGCGCAACCCTTGCGGGCCGCACTCACCGGACGCAGCACCTCGCCCGGCATTTTCGAGGTGCTCAACCTCCTCGGCAAGTCCGAAAGCCTGGCCCGGCTTGCCGACCAGTCCGGCCACAACGCCGCCCAGACGGTACCTGCCTAATGTCCGTGCGGCCATTCGTATAGCTGCAATAACAGGCAATTATCTTGCAGTGCACACTGTGTTGCGCTACGCCTAAAGGGCCGGGTTTTACCGCGCCTCGCCCAGCCGCAAAAGGCTATCGGGCCGCGCGCGGCAGTTCAATCCGGGTCAGTTTTTGAACCGGTTATCAGACATCGAGGGTGCGATCATGGACGCGAAGACCGGCGCCAACATCAAAACCGGAACGTTGACCCTTGGCGACAAGAGCCACACGTTTCCGATGTATGACGGGACCATCGGCCCATCAGTGCTCGATGTGAGCAAGCTCTACGCCGAGACCGGCATCTTCACCTACGACCCGGGCTTTACCTCGACGGGCAGTTGCGAATCCAAGATCACCTTCATCGACGGCGACGAAGGGGTTTTGCTCTATCGCGGCTATCCGATCGAGGATCTCGCCGAGCACGGCGATTTTCTCGAGACCTGTTATCTGCTGCTTTACGGCGAACTGCCGACCGCCCAACAGAAGGCCGATTTCGACGACCGCGTGGTCCATCACACCATGGTCCACGAACAGATGAGCCGGTTCTTCCAGGGCTTTCGGCGTGACGCGCATCCGATGGCCGTGATGGTGGGCTGCGTCGGCGCGCTGTCGGCGTTCTATCATGACTCGACCGACATCACCGATCCGAACCAGCGCATGGTGGCGTCGATCCGCATGATCGCCAAGATGCCGACGCTGGCCGCCATGGCTTACAAATATTCGATCGGCCAACCCTTCGTCTATCCGAAGAACTCGCTCGATTACGCCTCGAACTTTCTGCGCATGTGTTTTGCGGTGCCGACCGAGGAATACACGCCGAACCCGGTGCTGGCGCGCGCCATGGATCGCATTTTCACGCTGCACGCCGACCATGAGCAGAACGCCTCGACCTCGACGGTGCGGCTCGCCGGCTCGACCGGCGCCAATCCATTCGCCTGCATCGCCGCCGGCATCGCCTGCCTGTGGGGGCCCGCCCATGGCGGCGCCAATGAGGCGGCGCTGAAAATGCTCGGCGAGATCGGCAGCGTCGAGCGCATTCCCGAATACGTCAAGCGCTCGAAGGACCCGAAGGATTCATTCCGCCTGATGGGCTTCGGCCATCGCGTCTACAAAAACTACGATCCGCGCGCCAAGATCATGCAAAAGACCTGCTACGAGGTCTTGACCGAACTCGGCATCAAGGATCCGTTGCTCGATGTGGCGATGGAATTGGAAAAAATCGCGCTGCACGACGAATACTTCATTCAGAAGAAGCTCTATCCGAATGTCGACTTCTATTCGGGCATCACGTTGCGCGCGATGGGCTTCCCCACCACCATGTTCACGGTGCTGTTCGCGCTCGCCCGCACCGTCGGCTGGATCGCGCAGTGGAAGGAAATGATCGAGGATCCGCACCAGAAACTCGGCCGCCCGCGCCAGCTCTATACCGGCTCGCCGCGGCGCGACTATCAGGTGATGACGAAGCGGAAGTGAACAGGCGGAGATCGCGAGTTCAGCGCCGATCGTAAGCCCGAATTAATAAGCCCACGTCAGATAGACGCCGCCCCAGGTAAAGCCGCCGCCGAAGGCCGCCAGGATCAGGCGGTCGCCGGCTTTGAGCTTATCTTCATAATCCCAGAGGCATAGCGGGATCGTTGCCGCTGTCGTATTGCCGTATTTGTGGATGGTGATCATCACCCGTTCGGGCGGCAGTTTCATGCGCTCGGCGGTGGCTTCGATGATGCGGCGGTTGGCCTGATGCGGCACCAGCCAATCGACCTTGTCGCCGGCCAGGTGATTGCGTTTCATCAATTCGGTCGCGACTTCGGCCATGCGGGCGACGGCGAATTTGTAGACCGCGGCGCCCTCCTGATGGACGTAATGCAGACGCTTGGCGACGGTTTCGGCGCTCGGCGGCATGCGGCTGCCGCCCGCCTTCTGGTGCAGATGCGGCATGCCGGAACCGTCGGAGTGGATGACGCTGTCGATCATGCCGAACTTCTTATTCGGCTCGATGAGGACCGCGCCGGCGCCGTCACCGAACAAGACGCAGGTAGCGCGGTCGGTGTAGTCGATGATCGCCGACATTTTGTCGGCGCCGACGACGATGATCTTGCGGCAGCGTCCGGTCTCGATGAATTGCGAGGCGATCGTCAGCGCGTAGACGAAACCGGAGCAGGCGGCCTGGACGTCGAAGCTGCCGATGGAGCGGATGCCGCACATCTCGCAGATCAGATTGGCGGTCGAAGGAAAGACAAAATCAGGGGTCGTCGTGGCACAGATCAGAAGGTCGACATCGGACGGCTCAGTCTGGGTCTTGGCCAATAGCCCGCGCACTGCCTGCGCGCCCATATGCGAGGTGCCGAGACCTTTGCCCTTGAGGATATGGCGTTCCTTGATCCCGGTGCGCTCCGTGATCCATTCGTCGGTAGTGTCGACCATTTCGGCGAGCGCCGCATTGGTGAGCAGATCCGGCGGTACGTAGCCGAATACGCCTGTGATCGCGGCCCGGATCGGGGACTTCCGGACCGTTCGTTGGGATTTGCTCACGCGGGGTGCTTCACTATTGCGCGGTGGAGAAACCAGATCTTGCTTGGAGTAGTTCGGCTTAGCAGGATGCTTCCAGTAATGGTAGGGCTGCGGCCGGAGGGCGGTTAACGCCGTCCCGTGCCGGCAGCCGGGTCCATAATTGACTTTGTAGCCACCGCATTGCGGCCATTGCGGGCGGCCTTAAGCACGATATCGGCGGCGTTGGCGCTCGACGCGAAACGCCCGATCCCCATGATCTGGTCGAGGCGGCCGAAGGCCTCGGTCTGCCGCCGGCGCTCAGGCGTGTCGCCAATGAGCGGCAGAAGCGCATCGGTGAGCTTTTCCGGCGTGCAGTCTTCCTGCAAGAGTTCCGGAACGACGTTTTCGCCGATGGCGAGGTTGGCGAGAATGACGCTGGGCAATCCTGCCTGGATGCGGAACAGCCGCGCGATAGCCGCCTCGATGACGTGCAGGCGGTATGCCGCGACCGTCGGAACGCCCGATAGCGCAAGCTCGAGCGTCACCGTGCCGGACGCCGCCAGAGCGGCGCGAGCGCTGCGAAATGCGGCCCATTTCTCAGCCGGATCGACGACGATGCGCGGTGCGACGGGCCAAAGCGCCACACCCTCGGTTACTCGCTGTAACAGATGCGGAACCGTCGGCAGAACGACGTCGATCGGCCCGACCCGCGCCGCCACGCGGCCAATGGTGGCGCCGAATATCGCGAGGTGCCGGCTGATCTCGCCATGCCGGCTGCCCGGCAGCGCCAGAATGAGGGGCGGATCGGCTAGCCGTCGCCGGGCTTCATCGGCGCTGGGGCGAAGATCGGCGATCCGTTCGATCAGCGGATGCCCCACATAGCTGCAGGGTGGCCCCCCAAGTTTTTGGTGGACGGCGGGCTCGAACGGCAGGATCGCCAGCACATGATCGACATAAGCGCGCATCGCGCGCGCGCGGCCCGACCGCCAGGCCCAGACCGACGGCGACACATAGTCGATGATCGGTATGGCGGGAGCGAGCGCGCGGACGCGGCGCGCGACCCGGTGGGTGAATTCCGGGCTGTCCACGATCACCAGCGCGTCGGGCCGCGTTGTGACGACGGCCTGCGCGGTATCGCGAATGCGGCGATACATGGCCGGCAGCTTTTCGAGGATCGCCAACAGGCCGACAATCGAGAGCTCATCGATCGCGAAGGGACTGACGATTCCGGCCGCGGCCATCGCCCGGCCACCGACGCCTGAGAGCTCGATCGCCCCACCTTCGCGGCGGCGCAGCGCTTGCGCCAAAGCCGCACCGAGCGCATCGCCGGATTCCTCGCCGGCGATAATGGCGATCGACAGCCGTCGCGGCAAAACGCTCGCCGGCGCCGTCATCGCCGCGCCTCTTCAGGCACCCCGATGACGAAAATCTTTTCGCGGTCCGCGGCGGCGATCACGTCGTCGGCGTCGGCGATCATCGTGCTGCCCGCGGTGACGGCAATGCCGGCGAGGCCGGCCAGCACGACATTTTCGATCGTGCGCGGACCGATCGAGGGCAGATCGAAGCGGCGGTCCTGGCCGGTCTTCGGCGCCTTCACCAGAACGCCTACTCCCGGCGCCGCCGTGACCCGGCCGAGCCGGCGCAGTTCCGCGATCCGCGCCAGCATATGATCGGTGCCTTCGGCGGCCTCCACGGCAAGTACGTTATTGTCGGCGACGACGGCGGCTTGGCCGACGTCGAACGGGCTGAGCGCGCTGATGACGCTCAGCGCACGGGCGATGTCGGCTGTGTCACGCTCGGACGGCCGATAGCGGCCGAGCGCACCCTCCGGCATGAAGACTTCCGGCGCTACATCCTTGACGCCAACGACGCGCAAGCCGCCGCTTTCCGCCACGCCGGCAACTCCGGAGAGCAGCCTGTCGTCGCCGCCGCGAAACGCGGAGATGACGCGCGGCAGCAGCATGATGGTGCGCCAATCGAGCCGCAATTGCCTGATCGGCGGCCGCAGCAGCGCGCCGATGAACAAAACCTCCCGGCAATTTTCAGCCCGGGCGAGACGGAAAAAACGTCCCGCCTGCCCGATCGCGATCCAGTGATGCGCATAGGTTTCGATCACCGCAGCGTCGGCCCAGCCTTTGATGCCGAACATCACCGGCCGTCGGCCGCGACGCGCAACGGCCGCGGCGACCGCGCCCGGAAACCTGCCGCCGCCGCAGATGATCGCCAGCGGCTCGCCTCCTGGCTCGGCTTTTGGCTCGGCTCCGGTCGTCGTCATCGGTTCGCCGCGCTCATCCGGCTGCGTCGTCGGCCGCCGCGTCGGCATCGCGTCTGACACGTGGCCGCATCAGCGGGCGCTTGCCGCCGGCGCGAATGAAAGCGATGACTTTACCGACCAGCGGATCGTCGGCAAATTCCTTCGCCACCGTTTCGATGCGCTCGGCGATCCGGCCTTCGCCAAAGAACAACGAGCGATAGGCGCGGCGCAGGCGATGCAGCTCGGGCTTGGTCGCGCCACGGCGCCGCAAGCCGACGGTATTCAAACCGACCAGCGCGCCGGTCTGGCCGAGCGCGAAGCCGAACGGAATGATATCGTCGCGGGCAGCCGACATGCCCGCCATCATCACGCCCTCCCCGATACGAACATATTGGTGGATCGCGACGTGGCCGCCCAAAAATGTGTATTCGCCGACGCTGACATGGCCGCCGAGCACCACGTTATTGGCGAAGGTCACATCGTTGGCGATGTGGCAATCGTGGCCTACATGTGAGCCGACCATCAGAAAACACCGATCGCCGACGCGGGTGACGCCGCCGCCGTCTTCGGTGCCGGTATTCATGGTGATGCCCTCACGCAGCTGACAACGCGAGCCGATAACAAGCCGGGTCGCGCCGCCGCGATAATGCACCGATTGCGGCGGTGTGCCGAGCGACGTGAACGGATAGACGACGGTCTCCGCGCCGATGGTAGTCGCGCCAGTGACGGTGACGTGCGAGATCAGGCGTACGCCTTGTTCAATCTCGACCTGCGGCCCGATCAGACAAAACGGCCCGATTTCAACGCCGGCGCCAAGACGCGCGCCTTCGGCGACGCGCGCAGTCGGATCGATCGCCATTTACGCCTCGGTGATGACCGCGCCGACCTCGGCCTCGGCGATGAGAAAATCATCGACTTTGGCTTCGGCACGATACCACCACATATTGCGGCGGTGCGCGATCTTGTTGACGTGATATTCGATGGTGTCGCCGGGCACCGCGGGCTTACGAAACTTCGCCTTGTCGATGGTCAAAAAATACATCTCGGTACGGTGTACCGCCGAACTCATCCGGCGCAGGCAGATCACGCCTGCGGTTTGCGCCATGCCCTCGATCAGCAGCACGCCCGGCATCACCGGATTGTCCGGAAAGTGACCGAGGAATTGCGGCTCGTTGTAGGTGACGTTCTTGATGCCGATGGCATGGTCTTCACCTTGAATGTCGATGATGCGATCGATCATCACGAAAGGATAGCGATGCGGTAAGAGCCGCAATATTTCCTTGATATCCGCCGCCTCCATCCGATCGCCGCTCACTCCTTCACCTCCCCCATTTTCCTGCCGCGGCGCGTGAGGTGGCGCACGGTGGCGACGCCGCGTTTCCAATCGAATGCGGGCTCAGCCGGAAAGCCGCCCCAGCGGGCGGCCGTGGGGACGTTCGACATCACGCCAGACTTGGCGCCGAGCATGGCGCCGGCGCCGACCGTGATGTGGTCGGCAATGCCGACCTGCCCGCCCATCATGACAAAATCACCCACCGTCGCGCTGCCCGATATGCCGACCTGGGCCGCGATCAGGCAGTGCCGGCCGATTGAGACGTTGTGTCCGATTTGGACGAGATTGTCGATCTTGGTTCCTTCGCCGATGACGGTGTCGCGCGTGGCACCGCGATCGATCGCCGTATTGGCGCCGATGTCGACGTCGTCTTGAATGATGACGCGGCGGGTCTGCGGAATCTTCTGATGGCCTCGCGGCGATGGCAGGTAGCCGAAGCCGTCCTGGCCGATCCGCGCACCGGGATGGACGATCACCCGATCGCCGATCAGCGCGTGCAGGATGGTGGTGCCGGGCCCGATCTCGCAGTTGCGCCCGATGCAGACATCCGGCCCGATAACGGCTCCGGCCGCTATCACGGTGCCCGAGCCGATCTTCGCGCGCGGCCCGATGACCGCCAAAGGATCGACGGTTACGCCAGCTTCGATTTGGGCCTCGGGGTGTATCTGCGCGGCCGATGAGCGGCCTTGAGTTTCGAACAGCGATAGCGGGCGAAGCGAGCCGGGAAAAAGCGCTCGCGCCACCGCCACGAAGGCGGGATAGGGATGGCTGGTCTCGAGCACCGCCATACCGCGCGGCGCCGCGCCGGCAAATCGCGGCGTGATCAGACAGGCGCCAGCGCGCGAGCCGCCGAGGGAAGCGGAAAATTTTGAATTATCCAGGAAGGTGACATCCTCGGGGCCTGCCATATCAAGCGGCGCGATGTTGCGGATCGACCGATCGGAAGGGTCGCCCTCGCGCAATTTGGCGCGCGTCAGAGCGGCGATTTCGCCGGTCGTCAACGCGCGCTCTGGTTTGAAGAAGTCGGGCATCCAGCCGTCCGTCGCAGCAACCGCAGCCGCAGTTAGAAATGAGCGCCGCCGCCGAAGGCGAAAAACTGCGTCCGATCGTAGCTTTGCTTCAAGAACGGATAGGCAAAGTCGAAACGCAGCGGACCGAACGGCGATTCCCAGATCAGGCTGGCGCCGGCCGACATGCGGATGGCGGGGCCGTCGGCGTATTGCATGCCGCACTGGCAGATAAAGGAATTTCCTGGCGGCGTAGTGCCGTTGGTGACGACGAGTCCGTTGACCTCCCCGGTAGCCGGAGATTGCGTCTCGGCTTTGTAACCCCACACCGATCCGGAATCGACGAAGATGGCGCCACGGAATCCGGCGTCTTTGGGCAGAAAATAGAACGGATACTGGAACTCGAGACTCGCGCCCCAATACATCGTGCCGCCGATATTATCGTTGGTCGTGCCCACCGTAATATCGCGCGGGCCGATGCCGGCTGGCTGGAAGCCGCGCACCAGGTTCGGGCCCATCTTGAAGTCGTCCAGCATCCGGACTTCCTGACCGCCGAGGCCGGTAATATCGCCGGCTTGAAGATGCAGAACGCCGACGAGATCGGAGACGACCTCATAATAAGTGCGCATATCGGCACTGGTGCGCAGATACGACACGTCACCGCCGAGGCCGGCTACGTCCTGGCCGAAGCTGAAATACACGCCATTGGTCGGGTTCTTGTTGTTATCGAGCGTATTATAGGTCAGGCCGTAACCAAGCGCCGAGGTCAAAGTCGCGCCATTGGCAAGCTCGACGCGGACCGGCAGCGATGCCTGACCAAGGCCGAAGCAATTTTGTGCGGTACCGGCAGCACCAGCGTTGGTAAAGGCGGGATTATAAGCCGTGAGTGCGCCGAGCTGCGCCGTCGACGCGATAACCGCCTCAGGCGTGGGGAATGTATTCGCAAAATCCGGACTGAGATTGTTGCAGTCGTTCAGGTAATTCGGCAGCGTGATCTTCTGCGTATAGAGCGAATAGCGCAACTGCACCGCAAAATCTTCCCGGATCGGCAGACCCCAGCGCAGCGTGCCGCCGTAGGATTCCGTTCCATAAGAAAGATAGCTGTTGGCGATGGTCTGTTTGGCGAACAGATCGAGCCCCATGCTGGAGCGAGTGTCGAGGAAATACGGCTCGGCGAAATTCAGCTCGATGCCGCGCGTATACTGCCCGTAGGTCAGCGCCGCCTTGGCGAAGCGGCCGGTGCCGAGGAGATTGCGTTCCTGGACCGATACCTGGCCCAGCCAGCCGTCCGACGTCGAATAGCCGCCCATGATCGAGAAGTCGCCAGTCGACTGCTCCTCGACCTCGACATTGATCACCACGCGGTCGGGCGCGGAACCCGGTTCGTTGGTGATCTTCACGTTCTTGAAGAAATTCAAATTTTTCAGGCGGCGCTCGGCGCGATCGACGAGCGCACGATTGTACGGATCGCCTTCGCCGATATCGAATTCACGGCGGATCACGTAATCGCGGGTGCGATAATTGCCCTTGATGTTGATGCGCTCGATATAGGCGCGCGTGCCTTCATCGACGGTGAAGACCACCCCGATGGTGCGCACCGTCGGATTGCGATCGCCGCGCGGCCGCACCGTGCCGAACGGATAGCCGCGTCTGGCGAGCTCGATCGTCATGTCCTCGACGGTCTTCTCGATCGCCTCGCCGTTGTAATTCTGACCGGACGACATTCGCAGCGCTGAACGCAGCGATTGGCCGTCGACGGCGCGGACGTTGGATTGGATGTCGATCGCGCCGAAGCGATAAAGCGGCCCTTCCTCGATCGTGAAGGTGACGATGAAGCCCTTCTTGGCGGGATCGTATTCGCCGGTCGCAGACACGACCTGGACGTCGGCATAGCCGTGTTTCAGATAGAACCGCCGCACCAGGTCGCGATCAGCCTCGATGCGGTCAGGATCGTAGACGTCGGTGGTTTGCAGAAAGCTCAACCAGTTCGACGTCGTGGTCTTGATCACCTCTTTGAGGCGGGAATCCGAATAGGCTTTGTTGCCGACAAAGACGATCTGCTTGATGCCGGTCTTTTCGCCTTCGTCGATTTCGAAAACGAGATCGACCCGGTTGTTCGGCCGCTCGATGAACTTCGGCACCACTTTCACGTCGAAACGGCCGTTGCGCTGGTAGATCTCAATGATGCGCTGGGTGTCGGCCTGAACATTGGGGCGCGACAGCGAACCGCGCTCCTTGGATTGGATTTCCTCGGTGAGCTGCTCGTCCTTGATGCGGTGATTGCCTTCGAACACGATCTTATTGATGACCGGCGCCTCGACGACGGTGACGATCACTTTGCCGCCGGTCTGAGAAATGTGCACGTCTTGGAACAGGCCGGTGGCGTAAAGCGCCTTCAGGCCGGCATCGATCTTGGCGGCATCGAGGTGCTCGCCCGGAGCGGCCTTGAAATATGAACGGACCGTATCGGCGTCGACCCGGCGATTGCCCTGGACGACGATGGAATTCACGGTAACGCCCGATTCCGCCGGCGCCGCAACAGCAACGCCAGCCCACAAGCCAAACATACTCAACCCGAGGAGCAAGCCGGCCACGACAAGCCCTCGTTTTACCCGCACACCCATGTCCATGCGCAAAGCGCCCTTTTACCCCAGTGGCCGCCCCCAGTGGCGGGTTACTCTAAAATCTCCCTCAATTCTGCGGTCTTAAATTTCGATTTCTCCTGATATTACTGCCACTTCTAGAGTGTCCCACTGTACCACCCCCACGCCACGAATACCATGCCGCCCCGCACCTGCGTCTCCGTTCAGGACGTCGCCAAGTGAACAATGTCATTGAATGTTGCAAATATCATCAACATGACGACAATCGCGAGACCAATCCGAAACCCTACTTCCTGAGCCCGCTCGGACAGCGGACGACCGCGCATGGCTTCGATCATATAGAACAAAAGGTGACCACCATCGAGTAAGGGAATCGGAAACAGGTTCAGGAGACCGATTGAGACCGACAAAACGGCGGCAAGATGGATAAGCGCCGCAAACCCGATCGAGGCGACCTGTCCCGAGATCTGCGCGATCCGGATCGGCCCGCCGAGCTGATCCGCCGCCTCGCGGCCGACCACGACCCCGCCGATATAGGTCAGCGTCCGATCGACCACGAACCAGGTCTCCTCCATCCCCATCAGAACCGCGCGCGGTGGCGAAACCGGCTGAAACTTCAGGTCTTCGGGCGCCATCGACCGGCTGATGCCAAGGATGCCGATGCGATGGACGTTGCCGAAATTATCCTTCACCTCTTTGAGCGCGGGGATGGCTTTGAGGTCGAGCCGGGCACCATTGCGCTCCACGTCGATATCGAGGCTTTGGCCGGCGCTTTCACTGACGACCCGCTGCATGTCGGCAAAATCTTCGACCGGCTTGCCATCGATGGCGACAACCACGTCCCCGTTTTGAAATCCGGCGGCTGCGGCGGCGCTGCCCTCCTGCACCGAATCCACGCGCGCGCTCATGGACTGCTTGCCGAACACCATGAAAATCGCGGAGAAAATGACGATCGCCAGGATGAAATTGGCCACCGGGCCGGCCGCTACGATGGCGGCACGCTTGAATACGGGCTGAAAGAAGAAGCTGTGCGAGCGTTCGCCGGCGCTCATTGCCTCGAGCCGCGGCGCGTCGGGCGCGCTTGCCGCATTCTCATCGCCGAAGAATTTCACATAGCCGCCTAGCGGAACCGCGGATATTTTCCAGCGGGTGCCGTAACGGTCGTTAAATCCGACGAGTTCGGGACCAAACCCGATGGAAAAGACCAGGATTTTGACGCCGCACAGCCGCGCAACGATGAAATGACCGAATTCGTGAAAGAACACCACAATGCTGAGAACGAATAGAAACGGGATGAGGTAAGCGACAACGCCACCCCCCAGCGCATGCAAATGCGACAGTACGTACGACCCCATGATTTTACCCTAACGCCCCTGCCGGCCCCTACCCCAGTTCCTTAACGCTACGATGCCATTGCGGCAATTTCGGGCAAGAGGTCTAAGGCCAACCTTCTTGCATTATGGTCAACGGCGAGCGCTTCCTCGACAGATTGCGGCTCGGCCATCTCGCCCCGGCGCTCCATGGCGTCCAAAGTGGCTTCGACGAGCGCCGCAATGCCGGTGAATCCGAGGTTGCGGCCGATGAATTCGCGGACCGCTATTTCATTGGCTGCATTGAGAATGGTCGGCGCCGCCCCGCCCGCGGCAAGCGCCCGGCGCGCGATGGCGAGCGCCGGGAACCGAACAAGGTCGGGTTCCTCGAAGGTCAGTGTTGCTACGCGAGCGAGATCAAGGCGGGGAGCCGGGGTTGCCATGCGCACCGGCCAAGCCAGGCAATGCGATATGGGGATACGCATATCCGGCGAGCCAAGCTGCGCAATCACCGAGCCATCGCGGAATTCGACGAGCCCGTGGATGATCGACTGCGGATGAACGACGACATCGAGCAGTTCCGGGGCCAGAGCGAACAAATGCCGCGCTTCGATCAATTCGAGACCTTTGTTCATCAGCGTCGCGGAATCGATGGTCACTTTCGGTCCCATCGACCAGGTCGGGTGCTTGAGCGCTTGTTCGACCGTGACTTTACGGATGGCCTCGAACGGCAAAGTCCGAAACGGCCCGCCCGAGGCAGTCAGCACGACCCGGCTTACATCTTCCCGACGACCGGCGCTGAGCGCCTGGAAGATCGCATTGTGCTCGGAATCGACCGGCAGCACTGTGGCGCCCTTCGCGGCCGCGCGCCGCATGAACAACGCACCCGCGCAGACGAGGCATTCCTTGTTGGCCAGCGCAACGGTAGCGCCGCGCTCGGCGGCGGCGAGGGTCGGCGCGAGACTGGCGGCTCCCGTAATAGCGGCCATGACCCAGTCGGCCGGGCGTTGCGCGGCCTCGACGATGGCCGCGGGCCCGGCTGCGGTTTCGATGCCGGAGCCCGCCAAGTCCGCCTTTAGCTCGGCATAGGCCGCAGGATCGGCGACGGCGGCAAAACGCGCGCCGAGTTCGCGCGCGAGGCGCGCCAGCGCGCCGGCATCGCGATACGCCGTCACGGCCTCGACCTGATAGCCGGCCGGATTGCGCCGCAAGAGATCGGCCGTGCTCGAACCGATCGAACCGGTCGCGCCCAGCAAGGTGACGGTCCGCGGGCCGCGCGCGACCGCCGCTTCAGCAAGGTCAACTTTGGCAAATTTCACTTTGGTACCTGGCCGCTTCTGCGTCATCCGGCGACCCGATCATCAGGCCTTACCATATCAACAAGCCCTGGGCTGGCGCGGCCAAGCCTTGCACGAGACCTTGCCGCAGAACTCCAATCACGATGGCAGCCAAAGCGGCAACCAGAAACCCGTCGAGCCGGTCCATCACGCCGCCATGGCCCGGAATAATGTGGCTTGCGTCCTTGGCGCCGAACCGCCGCTTGATGGCCGACTCGAACAAGTCTCCGCCCTGCGCGACGATCGATAGAACAAACGCCAAGCCGCCCGCCACCGCAGGCTTCGCTCCCCCGCTCGCATAGGCGACCAGCGTGCCGGCGGCAACCCCCCCGACGAGGCCGCCGAGCGCTCCCGACCAGGTCTTTTTCGGACTCACCAGCGGCCACAGCAGCGGCCCGCCGAGTGCCCGGCCGACAAAATACGCCAAAATATCGGTGGACCACACGATCGCGAACAGGAAAAGGATGGCCGTCAGTCCGGCCACCGGATCGCCGCGCAATAGCGCGGGCGCCAACAAGGCCACGCCGGCGTAGATCACGCCACCCGCAGTCCAAAACGGCGCGCGACGATCAGAGAAGCTTTGCGACCACGTAGCGATGCCGGCGCAGACCGCACCGGCGGCAATTGCACAGATCGCGCCAGCCGCCGCACCGGCGGCGGCCAGACCCGCGGCCGCGAGTACGGCGATCACGCCGGGCGCGAGAATGCGCGGATCGGCGCGGCCGACGACGAGCGAGGTCCACTCGTAAAGGATGGCAAGGGCCGCAAGCGTGCAGGCGAAGAGGAAGACCCAGCCGCCCACATAGGCGCAAACAAGCCCGAGCGGCGCGAGCACCGCGGCCGAGACGACGCGTAGCGCCAGATTCCGCGCGGCGTCGGCATCTGTTGCGATTTTCCCGGCAGTGCCGGAAGCGCGCTGGTCCTGATTGATCACGATCCGGTCTGCGCGATCAAACCGCCAAAGCGGCGTTCGCGCCGGCGGTACTCCGCAATCGCGTTCTCGAGCGCGGTGCGGTCGAAGTCCGGCCAATTGAGAGGAACGAAGACAAGCTCGCTATAGGCGGCCTGCCAGAGCAAAAAATTAGACAGGCGCTGTTCGCCGCTGGTGCGGATGATCACGTCCGGATCGGGCAAATCGGGAATATCGAGGCGGCTTGCCAACAGCTCCGGCGTAATCGCGTCGGCCTGCAAACGGCCTTCCGCCACCTCGATCGCCAGCCGGCGCGCGGCGCGGGCGATCTCCTGGCGTGCGCCGTAATTGAACGCCACCACCAGAACGAGACCGTCGTTGTTGCGCGTCAGCTCTTCGGCCTCGTCGAGCAGGCTCCGGATATCCTTGGCGAGGTCGTCGCGCTCGCCGATAATGCGGACGCGCACATTGCTCTTGTGCAGGTCGGCGAGATCGTTGCGGATGAAGCGGCGCAACAGCGACAAGAGATCGCGGATTTCCGACTGCGGACGCGACCAGTTCTCCGAGCTGAACGAAAAGATCGTCAAAACCGCGATACCGAGATCGCTCGCGGCACGGACGGTCTTGCGCAGCGCCTCAACGCCGCGCCGGTGCCCCTCCACCCGCGGCAGACCACGCGCCGCGGCCCAGCGTCCGTTGCCGTCCATGATGATGGCGACGTGCCGGGGCGTCTCGAAACCACCGGATGCCGTGTCCGCTTGCGTTGCCTTCAAGGCTCCATCGCCTTCGTTATCGGACTTACTCGTTCGCTCAAACCGTCATGATCTCCCGCTCCTTGCCGGCGAGCAGTTTTTCCACTTCGGCGATCGTCGCATCGGTCACCTTCTGCACCTCGCCGGCTTGCCGGGTGTGGTCGTCTTCGCTGATCTTGTGATCCTTCTCGAGCTTCTTGAGAAGATCGAGGCCGTCGCGGCGGACGTGACGGACGGCGACGCGCGCGGCTTCGGCATATTTATGCGCCACCTTGGCGATTTCGCGCCGCCGTTCCTCATTGAGTTCCGGGATGCGCAGTTTCAGGACCTGGCCCTCGGTCGAAGGCGTCAATCCCAGATTGGCGGAGGAGATCGCCTTTTCGACGGCGTGGACCATCGAACGGTCCCAGACCTGGACATGCAGCAGCCGTGGCTCCGGCACGCTGATGGTGGCGAGTTGATTGAGCGGCATATGGCTGCCATAGGCCTCGACCTGAACATGGTCGAGCAAGGCGGTTGACGCGCGGCCGGTACGCAACCCCGAAAGCTCCGTCTTCAGCGACGTGATCGCGCCCTGCATGCGGCGCTTGAGGTCGTTCATGTCGAATGTCGTCGTGGCCATGGTAGCCTCTATGCCATGTTACGCGATGCCAAGTTACCTAAAGCCAAGTTACCCAAAACCAGGTTACGCGATGCCATATTACGCACTCCTAAATGACGCGCTCGGCATCCCTTCGCACATTCAGGGTCGGCTCTGCTTGATTGCGCCCGCTGGCGCGCAGCCGCTAGCCGACGGTCGTGAAATGTCCCTTCCCGCACAATACGTCTTGGATCGCGCCCTTCTCCCGGATCGAAAAGACGATGATAGGCATCCGGTTTTCCTGGGCAAGCGCGAAGGCCGTCAAATCCATGATTTTCAGGTGCCGATCGAGCGCCTCTTGATGGCTGAGCTTTTCGTAGCGCTTGGCCTTCGGATCCGTCTTGGGGTCGGCGGTGTAGACGCCGTCGACGTCGGTGGCCTTGAAGACGGCATCGCACTCCATCTCGGCGGCGCGCAGCACCGCAGTGGTGTCAGTGGTGAAATACGGGTTGCCGGTGCCGCCAGCGAAAATAATGATGGTGTCGTCTTCGAGGTGGCGGAGCGCCCGCTGCCGTTCATAGGTCTCGCAGACCTGCGGCATGGCAAGCGCCGACATGGTGCGGGCGCTGGCGCCCAGCCGTTCGATCGCGGCTTCCATGACCAGCGCATTCATCACGGTCGCCAGCATGCCCATGGCGTCGGCGGTCGGGCGCGACAGCCCGTTCTCCGAAATCTGCGCCCCGCGCAGCACGTTGCCGCCGCCGACCACGACGCCTAAGGCGACACCGAGCTTACGGACGGCGACGAGGTCGGCGGCGAAACGGTCGATGGTCGGCTGATGGATGCCGAACTTTTCCGAGCCCGAAAGGGCTTCACCGGAGAGCTTGACGATCACCCGCCGGTATTTCGGTTTTGCCATCGCGATGGTCCCGCCCGTGCCGCCTAATCCCGCAAGGCCCTGTAGGGCTATCGCATTTACGCGGCAAACCCAACCCAGTGCGGGGACTTATCCTGGAGCATGATCTTAGCCAAAAAGCGAAAGGCCGCTTTTCGGGTCACCCTCAGCGCGCACCGGCAAGCGCCGCGACTTCGCCGCCGAAATCGCCCTCGGGTCGCTCGATGCCCTCGCCGAGCGCCAAGCGCTTGAAGCCCCCGATCTTGATCGGCGCTCCGACTTTGCCCTCGGCTTCTTTGATGGCTTGCGCCACGCTTTTCTTGTCGTCGTGGACAAAGCCCTGATCGAGCAGGCAGACTTCTTTGTAATAGGTCTTAAGCCCGGACTCGACGATCTTCTCGATCACATTGGCGGGCTTGCCCTGGGCTTTGAATTTTTCCGCGAGCACACTCTTCTCGCGCTCGACGACCGCCGGATCGAGACCGCTCGGGTCGACCGCCTGCGGATTGGCCGCGGCGACATGCATCGCCACCATGCGGCCGAACGCCTTGAGCTCGTCGGCGTCGCCGGTCGATTCCAGCGCAACGATCACGCCGATCCGGCCGAGCCCGTCGGACACCGAATTGTGCACATAGCTCGCCACCACGCCCTTGGCGACCGGAAGCTCCGCGGCGCGCCGCAGCGTCATGTTCTCGCCGACCTTGGCGATGGTGTCCGCAATGGCGTCGGCGATGGTCACGCTGCCGACTTTGGCGGCAAGGATCTTGTCAACATCGGTTCCGGCGTCGAGCGCGGCGCTCGCGATCATCTTGACCAGACCCTGAAATAGGTCGTTGCGGGCGACGAAATCGGTCTCGGAATTGACCTCGACCACCATGCCCTTGTGGGCATTGATGGCGATGCCGATCAGGCCCTCGGCGGCGACGCGGCCGGCCTTCTTCGCGGCCTTGGAGAGACCCTTTTTGCGCAGCCAATCGACGGCGGCGTCGAGATTGCCGCCGCTCTCGGTGAGGGCTGCCTTGCAGTCCATCATGCCGGCGCCGGTCTGTTCCCGGAGCTCTTTCACCATGGACGCGCTGATGGGAGTGGTCATCGCTAGGGCCCTTACACTTCCTCGGCCGTCAGTTCTTTGGCTTTGGCGATCCAGCCTTCGACCCGGCCGGGAAGGCCTACTTCTTCGCCGACATTATGTGCAGCCACAGGCGACAGTTCGGCGATCTGCTGGAAATGGAAGATACCGAGGTCGTTGAGCTTCTTTTCGATGGTCGGCGACACGGCGGGGAGCTTCTTGAGGTCGTCGGCAACACCGCGCGGGCCGGACAGCGGCTCGAAACCGAGCGTATTGGTCTCCACCGGCAGTTCCTCGACCACGGGCTCGGCATGCGCGCCGATGTCGACGCCGTGCGAACCTTGCGCGCGGGAAATGCCGTCGATCGCGGCGCGCGCGACGAGATCGCAATAAAGCGTGATGGCACGGCTCGCGTCGTCATTGCCGGGCACCACATAGGTGATGCCATCCGGATCGCAATTGGTGTCGACGATGGCGGCCACCGGAACATTGAGCCGCCGCGCTTCCTTGATCGCGATGTCTTCTTTGTTGGTGTCGATGACAAAGACCAGGTCGGGAAGCCCGCCCATGTCCTTGATGCCGCCGAGCGAGCGGTCGAGCTTGTCGCGCTCGCGCTGCAGCGTCAGCCGCTCTTTTTTGGTGTAGCCCTGCGCCTCGTTGGAGGCGAGCATCTCGTCGAGCGTGCGCAGCCGCTTGATCGAGTTCGATACCGTCTTCCAGTTGGTCAACGTGCCGCCGAGCCAGCGCGAATTGACGTAATACTGCGCGCACTTCTTGGCCGCTTCGGCAATGGCGTCCTGCGCCTGCCGCTTGGTGCCGACGAACAAGATGCGTCCGCCCTGCGCCACGGTATCGCTGACCGCCTGCAGCGCACGATGCAGCATCGGCACCGATTGCGTCAGGTCGACGATATGGATGTTGTTGCGGGTGCCGAAGATGTACTCAGCCATCTTCGGATTCCAACGATGGGATTGATGCCCAAAATGAACGCCAGCTTCCAATAGCTGACGCATGCTGAATTCTGGCAGCGCCATGTCATTCTCCGGTTGATCCGCCGCGGACCGAGAGCCCGGCTTCAGGGTCGTCCCTGTGGGCCGGACACCGGACGGCTCGAAGCCAAGGTCCGCGTGTGAGATTGGGCGCCTTATATAGGCACCACCCCGGTGCAGGCAACCGTGTTGTGAGCGGTCTTTACCGCCTTCCGGCCCTCCCCGCCCCTGGTGTAGCCTAGCCACAACCGGCCGAAGAGCCGGATCACACGCCGTGGGGAGGGATTGATGGTCGGACTACCGCGTCGCAGATTCCTGCGTTTGGCGGCCGCTGGCGCCGCCGTGCCTGCTTGGCCGGGCCTCCTGCGTGCCGACGATTATCCGTCGCGGCCGATCCACCTCCTCGCCGGCTATCCGCCCGGCGCATCGCCAGACATCATCGCGCGGCTGATCGGGGACGGTCTGTCGCAACGAATCGGCCAGCAACTCATCATCGACAACCGCCCAGGCGCCGCCAGCAATATCGCCACCGAACTCGCCGCCCATTCCGCACCGGACGGCTACACCGCGCTGATCGCGGTCTCGACCAATGCGATCAACACCACACTCTATCGGAACCTTAATTTCGATTTCACCAAAGACCTCACGCCCGTCGCCGGCATTGGCGTGACGCCGTTCCTCATCGCCGCCAATCCGAATTTTCCGGCGAAAACGATCCCCGAACTGATCGCCTATGCGAAGGCCAATCCCGGGCGGGTCAATTTTGCCAGTCAGGGCGTCGGCACCGGGCCGCATGCCGCGGCGGAATTGTTCAAGATGATGACCGGGACCGATCTGGTGCACGTGCCCTACAAGGGCAACTACAATACGGATCTGCTCGGCGGACAAATACCGCTTGCCTTCGCGCCGATCGCGCAGGTGATCGAATTCATCAAAGACAACCGGTTGCGGGTGCTCGGCGTCACGACCGCGGCGCGCTCCGATGCGCTGCCGGACACGCCCGCGATCGGCGAATTCGTTCCCGGCTACGAGGCGGCCGGCTGGTACGGGATTGTCGTGCCAACGGGCACGCCGCCCGACATCGTTGGCAAGCTCGCGACGGCGATCCTCGCGACCGTGAACGATCCGCCCGTCAAAGCGAAGCTCGTTGCCATCGGCGTCGTCCCGAAGCCGATGACGACCGCGCAATTCGGCAGATTCATCGCCGATGAAACCCAGAAATGGGCGAAGGTGATCAAATTCGCCGACATCAAGGTCGACTGATCGCGCAGCTCTCAGCGCGCCCTAGCGGGCGCGTTCAATGGCCGCGCCGCCGGCGTTTCTTGGCGGCCTTGCGCGCCGCATAACGGGCGTCCTGCGCCGCCTTCTGCTCGGCCGAGAGAACCTCCTGAACGTCCGCCAAATAAGCCGGAGCAGCGCGCGGACCAGAGTCCTGTGCGGGCGCCCGGGCGCCGAGTTTGGCGCGTTCCAGAACGAAGCGGGCATAGTCGTCCATATCGCCCGCAAATGGCTTGATCTCGCCATCGGCGGTGAGCCACAGCCGGTCGGCGACGAGCTCGATCAGCGAACGGTCGTGGGTGATGAGGATGACGGCGCCTTCGTAATCGTTGAGCGCATCGAGAAGCGCGCGGCGGCTGTCGATGTCGAGATGGTTGGTGGGCTCGTCGAGGATCAGGAGATGCGGCTCGGCCATGGCGACGAGATTGAGGAGAAGGCGTGCGCGCTCGCCGCCCGAGAGGTTGGCGACTGTGGTGTCCTGCTTGTCGAAGGAAAGCCCGAACTGCGCGAGCCTCGAGCGCCGCGACGATTCGCTGTCGTCCGGTCGCTCGCGGCGGATGATGTCGAGCGGCGTATCGGCCGGATCGAGTGCCTCGATCTGATGCTGGTGAAACCAGCCGACCTTGATGCGGCTTTCCCGCTTCATCTCGCCTGACTGCAGCGGCAGCGCGCCCGCGATCATCTTGGCGAAAGTCGATTTGCCGGCGCCGTTGACGCCGAGGAGGCCGATGCGGTCGTCGACGTCGAGCCGAAGATCGAGCTTGCGCAGTACCGTCTTACCGTCATAGCCGACGGCCGCGCCTTCGAGCTGGAGGAGCGGCGGCGCCAGCGGCCGCTTCGGCGAGGGTATCGTAAACGGCGTGACGCGCTCCTCGACCACTTCGGCGATCGGTTCGAGCTTGGCGAGCCGCTTGATGCGCGACTGCGCCTGCGTTGCCTTGCTGGCCTTGGCGCGAAAACGGTCGATGAATTTTTGTAGATGCGCCCGCTCGGCGTCCTGCTTGACCTTGGTGGCGGCCTGCAGCCGATTTTTCTCGGCGCGGCGGGTTTCGAAGTCGTTGTAGCCGCCGGAGTAAAGCTCGAGCTTGCCCTGGCTCAGATGCAAAATGGCGTCGACCGAATTGTTGAGAAGCTCGCGGTCGTGGCTGACGATCAGGGCGGTGTGCGGATATTTCTTCAGCCGCGCCTCGAGCCACAGCGCGCCCTCGAGATCGAGATAATTGGTCGGCTCGTCGAGCAGCAGCAAATCCGGCTCGGCGAACAGCGCGGCGGCGAGTGCCACCCGCATGCGCCAGCCGCCGGAGAATTCGGCCATCGGCCGGGCAAGATCGTCGTTGGAAAAGCCGAGCCCGGTCAAGATTTCAGCGGCACGCGCCGGCGCGCGATCGGCATCGATGGTGTTCAGCCGCTGATAGATTTCAGCGAGTTCTTCCGGTTCCGCGGTCTCCAGTAGAGCGTTGAGCGTCTCGCGCTCGGTATCGGCCGCCAAAATCGTGTCGATGAGCGTGACCGGCGTCGCCGGATGCTCCTGATCGACCGAGCCGATCCGGGCGCTTTTCGGCAACAGGATCTCGCCGCTTTGCGCGGCAAGCTCGCCCATGATGAGCTTGAACAGCGTGGTCTTGCCCGCGCCGTTCCGCCCGACCAACCCGACTTTGGCGCCGGTCGGAATGGCGACGCTCGCCGAATCGAAAAATCGTCGGCCCCACGCATCGAAAACGAGATTCTCAATCCGAAGCATGTCGGGGTTCCGAACTCAGCTGAAATGGTTGGGAGATGACGCGGCCGGTTCTTATCGTGCGCCGCGGTAAATGGCGAGAGGAGATGTCGTAATCGAGCCAGGGAATTGCAAGGTGAGCGCTCTGTTCTGCCCAGTATTTGAGCCGTTAGGCTGGTTCGGCTGTTTCCAAAAGCGGATATGTCGGAGCAAGATTCGAATCTGCGCGCAATATCGAAAAGCGCGACTCTCTCCCTTTGATGAAAACAAATCGTATTGCTAGCTCAGACAATGCTTCGAATCTCAATGCGTGCGGACCCGGTGCCAATCTGACACGTTGCCCGTCACTAATGCTTGCTACTTCAATAACTCCCGTGCTCGGCACCTCAAAAGGCACCTCGATAACCCGGATGGAAGACGGCGACAGGGATACTTCAGTGCGTTCTTCCAGTAACTCAACATTGCATTTTCCAGACTCGGCTAGTGTATTGAACGACACGCTGCCGGGGCGCCAACAAAATCCCTGGGCCACATGGGCTGACGTCCATCTATTGAATGGATTTGTTAGCGATGCGTCGAACACCGACAATTGTGAGTAACTGACAAATACCTGAAAATTGGTCATTCGACTGCGGCGACCTCAAAGCGCCTCTACCGTCACGACGCCGGTCACCGCCTTGATGGCGCCGGCGATTTGCGGCGAGACTTTGAAGCGGCCTGGAAGTTTGACTTCGACTTCGCTGCCGTTTTGCAACAACAGCACCATGCTGACTTCGCCGTCGCCTGATTCGCCGCCATTGCGATTGCCGTTCTGCATCGGCTCGAGGCGCCGCGCGACGCCCGGGATCGGTTCTTCGTTGCGCAGGAAGACGCGCAAGCCCTTCTGCGTCCGCACTGCCGCCGCATCGAGCGGCTCGACCGACTGGATGCGGGCGCGCACTTCGTCGGCCTGCACTTCGGCAGTGAGAAAGAGCAGCACCGCGGTTCCGGGCTCCAACAGATCGCGGTATTGGGCAAGCCCTTCGGCGAACAGTACCGCCTCGTAATGGCCGGTGGGATCGGAGAGCCCGATGATGCCCATCTTGCTGCCGTTCTTGGTGCGGCGCTCGGTACGCGCAACGACGGTGCCGGCGACGCGGCCGGAGCCCGAGCCGTTCTTCACCGCGCGCGCGAATTCCGCCCATGACTGCACGCGAAGCCGCTTGAGTGCCACCGCGTAATCGTCGAGCGGATGGCCGGAGAGGAAAAAGCCGACGGCTTCGTATTCGCGCTGCAGCCGCTCCGCCGGCAGCCAGGCTTCGAGCGCCGGCACGATGATCTGGGCGGCCTGAACCGCGCCGCCGAACAATTCCGACTGGCCGCGCACCGCGTCTTCTTGCGTCCGCTGCGCCGTCGCCAAGAGCGCGTCGACGGCGGCGAAGGCCCGCGCCCGGTTCGGCTCGATCACGTCGAAGGCGCCCGATGCCGCGAGACTTTCCAGCACGCGCTTGTTGACCGCGCGCGGATTGATGCGGGCGCCGAAATCGGCGAGGTCCCGGAACGGCCGGTCGCCGCGCGCCGCAACGACGGTGTCGACCGCCTGGCGGCCAACGCCGCGCAACGCCGCCAGCGCGTAATGGATGGTGTTATCTTCGACGTCGAATTCGACACCGGAGCGATTGATCGAGGGCGGCTCGACCTTGAGCCCGATGCGCTCGGCCTCGGCGCGGAATTCCGAGAGCTTGTCGGTATTGCCCATGTCGAGCGTCATCGAGGCCGCCAAAAACTCGACCGGGTAATTCGCCTTCATATAGGCGGTCTGATAGGTCAACAGCGCGTACGGCGCCGAATGCGATTTGTTGAAGCCGTATTCGGCGAATTTGGCGCAGGTGTCGAAGATCGCCTCGGCATCGTTCTTGCCGATGCCGCGCTCGACCGCGCCGGAGATGAAGCTGTCGCGCTGCGACGCCATCTCCTTGCGGTCCTTCTTGCCCATGGCGCGGCGCAGGATGTCGGCCTTGCCGAGACTGTAGCCGGCGAGGTCGCGCGCGATCTGCTGCACCTGTTCCTGATAGGTGATGATGCCGTAGGTCGCCTGCAGGATCGGCTGCAGTTTTGGATGCAGATAGTCGGTGCGCTCGTGACCGAGCTTGCGCGCGCAATAGGTCGGAATATTCGCCATCGGGCCGGGACGATAGAGCGCCACCAGCACGATCAAGTCCTCGAAACGGTCCGGCCGCATGTCGATCAGCGCGCGCCGCATGCCCTGACTTTCAACCTGGAACACGCCGACGGTTTCGCCGCGCGCCAGCATCTCGTAGGTCTTGGTGTCGTCGAGCGGCAGGTGCGACAGATCGATATCGATGCCGCGGCGTTTGACGAGTTTTACGGCGAGTTCGAGCACCGTGAGCGTTTTCAGGCCGAGAAAGTCGAACTTCACCAGGCCCGCCGGCTCGACCCATTTCATGTTGAACTGGGTGACCGGCATGTTCGATTTCGGGTCGCGATAGAGCGGCACGAGCTCGCTCAAGGAGCGTTCGCCGATGACGATGCCGGCGGCGTGCGTCGAGGCGTGGCGGTGCAGGCCTTCGAGGCGCTGCGCGATGTCGAAGGCACGCCGCGTCACCGGATCGCGGTCGCGCTCGGCCTGCAGCCGCGGCTCGTCCTCGATGGCGCGGCTGAGCGTCACCGGATTGGCCGGATTCTGCGGCACGAGCTTGCACAGCTTGTCGACCTGGCCATAGGGCATCTGCAACACGCGGCCGACGTCGCGCAGCACGCCGCGCGCCTGCAGTGTGCCGAAGGTGATGATCTGGGCGACGCGGTCGCGGCCGTATTTTTCCTGCACGTAGCGGATCACTTCGTCGCGCCGCTCCTGGCAGAAGTCGACGTCGAAATCCGGCATCGACACGCGCTCGGGATTGAGGAAGCGCTCGAACAGAAGCCCGAAGCGGATCGGGTCGAGATCGGTGATGGTGAGCGAATAGGCGACCAGCGAACCCGCGCCGGAGCCGCGGCCCGGCCCGACCGGAATGCCCTGCGCCTTCGCCCATTGGATGAAGTCGGCGACGATCAAAAAGTAGCCGGAATATTTCATCCGCCCGATCACGCCGAGCTCGAAATCGAGCCGCTCCTGATATTCCTCCGCGGTGTGGCCCTGGGCGACGCCGTAACGCTTAAGCCGCCGCTCGAGCCCGCGCATGGCTTCCTCGCGCAGCACGCCGGCCTCATCGGCTTCGCCGTCGCCCGCGGTGAAGCGCGGCAGGATCGGCGCCTGGCTCCGCGGCCGGAACGCGCAGCGTTCGGCGATCTCGACGGTCGCCGCGAGCGCTTCCGGCAGATCGGCAAACAGCGCCGCCATTTCGGCGCGGGTTTTGAAGCGATGCTCCGCCGTCAATTGGCGGCGGTCGGTATCGGCGATGAGCTTGCCTTCGGCGATGCAAAGAAGCGCGTCGTGCGCCTCGTAATCCTCGCGCGTGGCAAAGAACGGCTCGTTGGTGGCGACGAGCGGCAGACCGCGCGCGTAGGCAATCTCGATCAGCGCCGGCTCGGTGACCCGCTCGGCAGGTGTGCCGTGGCGCTGCAATTCGACGTAGAGCCGGTCGCCATAAAGCCGCTGCAGCGTCTCGCAGCGCGTCAGCGCTAGCGCGTTCTGGCCGCCGGCAAAGGCGAGATCGAGCGGCCCGTTGGGCCCGCCGGTAAGCGCGATCAGCCCGTCGGTCTCGCTGTCGAGCCAGGCAAGCTTCAGATGCGGCCGCTCCTGCGGCGCGGTTTCCAGATAAGCGCGCGACGACAGCCGCATCAGGCTGCGATAACCCGCCTCCGCCGCGGCGAGCAGCACGATGCGCGGAAAGACATGGTCGACCGCGCCGGTCCGGATCTCCTGATCGCCGAAATCGATACCGAGCGCACAGCCGATGATCGGCTGAATGCCATAGCCCGCCAATTTCTCGGAGAATTCGAGCGCTCCGAACATATTGTCGGTGTCGGTGAGCGCCAGCGCCGGCTGACGATCTTTCTTGGCAAGCTCGGCGAGCCGCCCAATCATCAGCGCGCCCTCGAGGAGCGAATAGGACGAGTGGACGTGCAGATGGACGAAACCGGGCGTTACGGCCGCCATTGCGAAGCTACCTCAGCATCAGGGCCCGCATGGATCGCGAGCCTTCAAGTGAGCATGATCTGATCCGAAAACCGGATTCCACGATCATGCTCGAGCGACCCTGACCCGATTCTACGGCGAAGTTTAAGCCGCAGCCGGAAACTTCTCCCCAGTATGCCCGCTACGCCTTCCGGCGTGGCTCAGAGAACACCGAACACCTGGGCCCAAACCGCCAGGGTAGCCAAAAATAAACTCAACGACGCCAAGGCCATAGCCTCGTGAACCACCGACCGAACCATGATTTGTCTCCCCATCCATCATATAGAACGAAAAGAGAACATAGTTCAGTCTTTGTTCCCGAGTCAAGAAGGGGTAGTGGGTCAGTTTGAATTGTGGCAACGGAAACGATTAATCGGCTTGCTGGCCCACCTTTCGCCGGTGCGCGATGGCCATGAGAACCCCAAAGACGGCCGCGATGCCCGTTACCAACGCATGGCTGAAGTCCTTTTCGACCAGAAGTTTCACCGTGAAAATTGCTGCGGCAAGCGCACCGGCGCGAATATTGAGAGCTATGAACGTTTCAAAGATGCTCATTAAAGTCAGCTAGCGTTCTCGGGATTTAGGCGCTGCGCATTTAGCCACGCAACAGAATCGTTTCTTATCCACCGCCAAGCTTCGCCTTCCGTCTTGAACGTCTCGGTGACGCGCTGCGGCTCGTTATTCGCCATCGTGACGGTAACGTAATAGCCCTTCACAAATCCGCCAGCGTTCGACATCAAAGATGGCCTTCGGTCGTTGTCGCTTGCGCTTCGCTTCAGAAGCATCCAGCACGTCCGCAACATCAACCATTTCCCAAAGGCGATCAGTCACGCCAGCGGCCATTGCCGGGCTGACTTTCAGGGTTTGGTGAAGCCGAAACGAAATTGTAATACATCGAATGCAGCGCGACCGCGCAAGCATGGTTTTCGATCTTTTTGCTGAATGCGTTTGTCAGTCAAGTAAAGCGCCGCGTGTGCATCCGCATCGTGAGATTCTGGCGCTGCGCGCTTTAGCAGCGACCAGTGACCGTCAATTGAATTGGTGTGGATTCCGCGCACATATTCTTTTGCACTGTGGTCCACGAAACCGTGTGTGTAGCCGCCGCTGATATCACGATAAGCATAGTGACAGTCACTGCTGATAAAAGTGCCTGATAGGACGTTTTCACGATTGATCGGCTCCGGCGTGAACTTGGTTTCGTCGGGAACCGGACCCGCTACCGGTCCGTCCCGCTCGATAATGCCGGATACCGTGGTCTTGTTAGCGCGGTGCTTGCCTTTGCCGCGATGACGGAGTTTGCCGCCGACGAGCGTTTCGTCCACTTCGACACGCTTGGCGGGACCGCCAATCGGACCGCGCGCATCGGCAGATGCCATGAATTTCGTTAATTCATGGCAAATCCGCGACGCGCATTTTTAGGTAAGTTTACTTATTCAGGACTGCCCGTGCCACGCCCGCCGTCGGTCGTCGACGCCGCCCTCAATCGCTTGATGACAAAATAGAGCAGCAACACTTCGCCGCTCACCAGAACGAGAGTCGTCACGATCGCCGGGACGGCAAGATCGGGCCAGCGGCTGGCGACCCAGGCGGTGGCGACGATGAGCAACAAGGTCGTGTAGAGCAGCACATCGCGCAGTTGCGGGCTGCCCAGGATGGTCGCCATGACTTTGTGCAGGCGTCCAGGCTGCCCGGGTTCGTGCTCCGCCATGGCCGCCTCACCTGCCGTCGCAAAACTTTCGGAACCGATTACCTATTTCGCATAGCCCTGCGAGCGCAGCCAGTCGATGCGGCGGGTGCCCTGCATCCATTCGTCGACGTCGGCTTTGCTGGTCAGGCCTTTGATGTAGCGGATGTCGACGCCCGGACAGTGGGCCTCGATCTGCCAGTCGCCCTCGGCGATGCGCTTGGGCTTGAAAACGACTTTGACCTTCGGGGCTTTGCTCATGAGGCTGAATATGCGCTGTTCGGTCCCGCTGGCAAGCCTCCCCGGCTGCCCTGTTCAAAAACCGCCCCGATCCACGATTCGGATCCTGGACGCGCTCGATGCCTTGCGGTCCCAACGGCCCCTTTTCCTGCCCGGGCATGATCCTTTCAGTCATTCGAGCGTTATCCTGGGGGCTAGCTGGCGAAGCGTCAGGATGACAGGGCGAGGCGTCAGGAGAGTGAAATGCGCGCAAAAATCGTAAGGGCGGCGACTGCCGGGATTTCAGCCTCGGCGATTCTCGCCATGGTGTCGACGGGCCGCGCCCAAACCTATCGGCCGCCGGATCTGCCCCCCGCCCCCAGCAACCAGGCGGTGAGCGCCGACGGCAATTATGGCCTCACTCCGGCGCAAGAAAACGCGATTCCCTACCGTCCCTGTAATGCGAACGTCGCGTTCGCGAACGGCCGCCATGTCTGTCTGAGCGACCAATGAAGGTGACGCCGGCGGGCGACTTCCGGATTGGCCGAATTCCGGCCGTCTAGAGGAGGATGCCGGCGCTCGGTCCTTCGCGGGCGACATAACCCGCCGGTCGGGTTGTCGCGGCGGCGTAGTAATGGTGTTCTAGACTCGGATCCCATTCGATCGAATTGGATCAAAGTCTGGATCGTTCCTTTAGGCATGATCTTATCCGAAAACCGGTTTCCACTTTTCGGCAGCAGGCTCTACGGGGCTGTTACAATAAACGAGGAGGAGGGTTCCATGAAAAAGCTCGCATTGACCTTGGTTTCGGCGGCGTTCGTGCTCGGGATGACGGCCATCGCTGCGAATGCGCAATCCCAACACGCCGGCGCCGCGGCTTTCCACGCCCAGATCAAGAACGCCACCCCGATCGAGCAGGCGGCTTGCCGGGGTTTCGGTCCTTATTGCCCGCCGGGCTTCACCCGGGTCTGCGGCCCCTATCGCTGCTGGTGCCGGCCCTGCCGCTGAGCGGCATGCCACGGCGGATCGAGCGCAGGAGGCCGCCCGCCGGGCGGCCTCGTTTTTATTTGCGGCCGGGGCTGCAATAAGCCGGCGCCTGCGGCGTTAGTGATCGAAGACTTCAACGAGAGGCAGACATGAGAGCATGGCTGACAACGCTCGCCATCCTTGCCGGTGCCGGTGCTGGTATTTTGGGGCTCGCGCCGCCCGCGCAAGCACAAAACCTGCCGTGGTGCGCGCACCTCGACTACGGCACCGACGAGGCGGTGAATTGCACCTTCACGAGCTTCGAGCAGTGCCTTTCCGAGATCCACGGCGTCGGCGGTTTCTGCATGGCCAACAATACCTACCAAGCACCGGCAGTCCCTTCGCACCGGGCGAAGAAGCACACGCCGCTCAAGCCGTCCTGAGCCGCTTTCACATTCGAGCGAGCGGCGAATTGTGACGCCCGGCACAGTGTTTCCTCGGTGCGAGCCGCGCTGACGCTTGAGCTTAGGGAGGCGATCATGAAGGCGATCGGAAAGCTGTCGCTTGTCGTTATCGTTTTTGGGGCCGGCCTGTCCGGCATGCCCATGCGCGCCGAGGCGCAGAATTATCCGTGGTGCGCGCAATATGGCGGCAAGATGGGCGGCGCCATGAATTGCGGCTTCGTCAGCTTCGACCAATGCATGCAGACCGTGCGCGGCATGGGCGGTTTCTGCATGGCCAATAATACCTATCAGCCGTCGGGTCCGGCGCATCATTCGCGCCGGCCGAAGCGGCACGCCCCGCATCGCTCGTCGTGACGCGGCGCCGGCGGCGCGGGTGCGGTCATATTCCGGCGACGGCGAACTAAGCCGCCGCGCGCGGTGTTCATTATTGTGCGTGCCACCGCAATGCCGGCCGGCAAGGAGGCGATCATGACGGCTTCGCGGCTTTCGCTTTACGCCGTCGCGTTCATGGCCGCGACATGCGGCTTGGTCGCCGCCGCGCAGGCGCAGAATTATCCCTGGTGCGCGCAATATGGCGGCGATTTCGGCGGCGCGATGAATTGCGGCTTTGTCAGCTTCGACCAGTGCATGGAGACGGTGCGTGGCATGGGCGGCTTCTGCATCGTCAACAACACTTATCAGCCGCCGCATGGCACCGCGCCGTCCCGCCAAAAGCACCATGCCGCGAAGAATGCCGTCAAGAATTCGTAACGCCGGTTTTGTTGTCGCGATTCTCGGATTGGCGCTTGGCGCCCGCCCGGCGGCGGCGCAGAATTATCCGTGGTGCGCGAATTTTGCCGACGGCGCCGGCACCAATTGCGGCTTTTCCTCCGAACAGCAATGCATGGTCACGGTGACCGGAAGCGGCGGCTATTGTTCGCAAAACAGCCGCTATGTGCCGGCAGCATTGGCGGCGCCGCCGCGGCGAGCGGCGGCCAAGAAGCATCACGCCGCATCGTCGGCCGCTAAAAACTGAAGCCGCGCCGCAGCCGCGATCATTCCAGCTCGACCACCAACCCGTCGCGGATGGTCACACGGCGGTCCATCTGCGCGGCGAGATCCATATTGTGCGTGGCGATGATGGCGGCGATGCCCGACGCACGCACCAATTGATTGAGCGTCCCGAACACGTGACCCGCGGTATGAACGTCGAGATTTCCCGTGGGTTCGTCGGCGAGAAGGATGCGCGGCGCATTGGCGACGGCGCGCGCGATGGCGACGCGTTGCTGCTCGCCGCCCGAGAGCTCCGCCGGCCGGTGCGTCAGGCGGTCCTTCAGGCCGAGATAGCTCAAGAGCTCCGCGGCGCGTGCATTGGCCTCGCGCCGCGACAAGCCCCGGATCATCTGCGGCAGCACGACGTTTTCCAGCGCCGAGAACTCCGGCAACAGGTGGTGAAACTGATAGACAAAGCCGATCTGGGTTCGGCGGATCCGCGTGCGTGCGAGGTCGTTGAGGCTCGAGGTCGGTGCGCCGTCGATATAGACTTCGCCGCCGTCGGGGTGTTCGAGAAGCCCCGCAATATGCAGCAGCGTCGACTTGCCGGCGCCCGACGGCGCGACGAGCGCCACCGATTGGCCCGACCACACCGCGAGCTCGGCGCCTTTGAGAATATCGAGCGTCATGTCGCCCTGGCGGAAGCGGCGGCTGACGCCGTGCAGAAATAGCAGCGGCTGCTCGGTCGTGCCGGCCTCGACCGTGGTCACCTCAACTATCGTGGTGGTGTCGTCCATTGCGCCGATCACTCGTAGCGCAACGCTTCGACCGGATCGAGCCGGGCGGCGCGCCATGACGGATAGAGGGTCGCGAGCAAGGACAGGCTGAGCGCCATCACCACGACGGCCGAGGTCTCCTTGGCGTTCATGTCGGCCGGCAATTGCGACAGGAAGTAGAGCTCCGGCGGGAACAGATTGGTGTTGGTCAGCCAGGACAAAAAGCGCCGGATCGATTCGATATTGGCGCAAACGAGCGCGCCGAGGCCGAAACCGAACAGCGTGCCGACGAAGCCGATCGACGCGCCGGTGATGAGGAAGACCCGCATGATCGCGCCCTGCGTCGCCCCCATGGTGCGCAGGATCGCGATATCGCTGCCTTTGTCTTTGACCAGCATGATCAGCCCGGAAATGATGTTCAGCGCCGCCACCAGCACGATCAAAGTGAGAATCAGAAACATCACATTGCGCTCGACCTGCAGCGCGCCGAAGAAAGTGGCGTTGCGCTGCGCCCAGTCGACCATGTAGATCGGCCGCCCGGCGGCGGTCGTCACCAGGGGCCGGAAATGGTCGATATGATCCGGATCGTTGGTATAGACCTCGATCGCGGTCACGTCGCCGGCGCGATTGAAATAGGCCTGCGCCTCGGTCAGCGGCATGAAGACGAAGGCGGAATCGTATTCCGACATGCCGATCTCGAAGATCGCCGCGATCTTATAGGCCTTGATTCTCGGCGTCGTGCCCATCGGCGTGACCGCGCCGCGCGGCGCCACCAGCGTGAGATTGTCGCCGGTCCGGACTGAGAGTTGCTCTGCAAGCCGCGAGCCGATGGCAATGCCCTGGCCGTCGTCAAAACCGGCAAGGGTGCCGGTCTTGATGTTGCTCGAGACCTGCGTGAGCTTCATCAGGTCGGTGCCGCGCATGCCACGCACGACGACGCCCGAGGCGTTGAACGGCGACGAGGCGAGCGCCTGGCCTTCGACCAGGGGAGCGGCGAGATAGACGCCGTCGACCTTGCCGACCCGGTCGGCGACCGCCGCATAATCGGTGAGCGGGGATTCGAGCGGCTGGATCAACAGATGCCCGTTGAGGCCCAGGATCTTGGTCAACAGCTCCTGGCGAAAGCCATTCATCACCGCCATGACGATGATCAGCGTCGCCACCCCGAGCATGATGCCGAGGAAGGAGAAGCCGGCAATGACGGAAATAAAGCCCTCTTTGCGCCGCGCCCGCAGATAGCGCAGCGACAACATCCATTCGAATGCCGTGAACGGACGGGTGCCGGTCGAATCGGCCATTTATGTCTGGTCCCCGCGAACATCCCGAGTTTCACACGATTCTGGCGGTTTCAAGCCCCGCCCCGTCGCGTCATACCGCCGCCGCACACAGTTTCGTACGATTGCCGCCATCGCGGCGCTTATTGAGGCCCGCAAAGCCGCGCCACCGCGTCCGCAGCCGACATCAGTTCCCGTGTCCCGTCGGCGCGCCGCTTAACCTCGACCTTGCCTTCCGCAAGGCCGCGCGGCCCGACCAGGATCTGCCAGGGAATACCGATCAGATCAGCCGTAGCGAATTTGGCGCCCGGACGCTGATCGGTATCGTCGTAAAGGGTGTCGATGCCTTTCGCGCTCAGTTCGGCATAGAGCTTTTCGCAGGCCGGGTCGGTGTCGGCCCCGCCCTGCTTGAGATTGAGAATCATGGCCCGAAACGGCGCCACCGGTTCCGGCCATTTGATGCCGGCCTCGTCATGGGAGGCCTCGATAATGGCGGCCACCAACCGGCTCGGGCCGATGCCGTAGGAGCCCATATGCACGGGCTGCTCGACCCCGTCCGGCCCGGTCACGAGGGCCTTCATCGGTTCCGAATATTTTGTGCCGAAATAAAAGATATGGCCGACCTCGATGCCGCGCGCCGAGACGCGCTTGTCGGGCGGCAACGCGTCGAAAGCCGCCGCATCGTGCTTCTCCGAGGTCGCGGCATAGAGCGACGTCCATTTGTCGACGATCGCCTGCAGGCGCCCGATGTGATCGAAGTCGACATCCGGCCCCGGCACGTCGAAGCTGAGGTATTCCTTGTCGCAAAACACTTCGCTCTCGCCGGTGTCGGCAAGCACGATGAATTCGTGGCTGAGATTGCCGCCGATCGGCCCGCTCTCGGCGACCATCGGGATCGAGCGCAGGCCCATGCGGGCGAAGCTACGCAGATAAGCGACGAACATGCGGTTATAGGCGTGCTTGGCGCCGGCAAAATCGAGATCGAAGGAATAGGCATCCTTCATCAAAAATTCCCGGCCGCGCATCACCCCGAAACGCGGCCGCACCTCGTCGCGGAATTTCCACTGGATGTGATAGAGATTGAGCGGCAGGTCCTTGTAGGAGCGCACATAGCTGCGGAAGATCGCGGTGATCATTTCCTCGTTGGTCGGCCCATACAGCATGTCGCGGTCATGCCGGTCTTTGATCCGCAGCATCTCCTTGCCGTAGGCTTCGTAGCGACCGCTCTCGCGCCACAGATCGGCGGATTGGATGGTCGGCATCAGAAGCTCGATGGCGCCGGAACGGTCCTGTTCCTCGCGGACAATGCCGCAGACTTTTTGCAGCACCCGCAGGCCGAGCGGCAGAAAGGCATAAATGCCGGCCGCCTCCTGGCGGATCATGCCGGCGCGCAACATCAGCCGGTGCGAGGCGATCTCCGCCTCTTTGGGCGTTTCGCGCAGATTGGGCAGAAAATAACGGGACAGGCGCATGCAATCTTATCGCTCAGCGGTGGCGTTACGGGGCTGGCAGTCAAGCCGCATCGGTGACGGAATTACAAGGGGCCGCAGGCGGGACCGATTTGCGGCAAATCATGCCGAAATCGCAGTTGCGAGCGAAATTTTTTACACGCTTGGCCGCTATCATGATGACAATCCCTCGGAGATCGATTACCAATGCGCTGCCATCCCCTGGCCTGGAACTTCGTTCCGGGAATTGGGGGCAGCGGTCCAAGTCTTGGGAGGATGACCCGCGAGCGTAAAGCATCGCCAGCCACGCAATTAAGGCGTAATGCAAAAGTAAGCGTGGGTTAGGGGTTAGATGAGGATCTTCAGGCAGGGCTTTAGCCCTGCTTTTTCTTTGGCGGATCGCCTGTTACGGCTCTTATTTTACTCTAAGTAGCTTATAGAGCGCATCTGTTTCAATATACAAGTATTTGATATACTTATCGATTTCTACCGAATAATGGTGCCGTCAGGTCGTCCAGCGAAACCAGCCGCTTGGTATAGACCAGATAGAAACCGGCATAGATCACGGCGGCGACCAACGTCGTCCACAGCAATTTTCGTCCGATCCTGAACCGCATCGGCGCGCCGGGGTCGGTGCCGGGCGCCATCTGCTGCCCGTGGTTTTGACCCTCATGCTGGCTGCGAATGCCCCACGGCAAGACGGCGAACAGCGTCACCCACCAGATGAGAAAGAACGTCGCAATCGCCGTGGTAACCGTCATGCGATCATGCCCTAGGCCTGCTCCAACTCGACGAGCGTGCCGGAAAAGTCCTTGGGGTGGAGGAACAGCACCGGCTTTCCGTGCGCGCCGGTCTTCGGCTCGCCGTCGCCGAGGACGCGCGCGCCTGCGGTTTTCAATGCATCGCGAGCGGCGCGGATGTCGTCGACTTCGTAGCAGATATGATGCATGCCGCCGTCCGGATTGCGCTCGAGGAATTTTGCGATCGGCGAGCCCTCGCCCAACGGCTCGAGCAGCTCAATCTTGGTGTTTGGCAATGTGATGAAGACCGTATTCACGCCGTGGTCCGGCTGCGGCACGACGGCCGAAACTTCCGCACCCAAAGTGTCGCGATAGACTGCCGTGGCTTTACGGATGTCGCGCACCGCGATCGCGACGTGATTGAGCCTGCCGATCATGTTTGTCCCTCCTGCGCCCGGCAGGGGCATCATACACCGGCGGGACGCTACACCGTGAGTACATGCACGTGGCAGATCGGCTTCTTGTTCCAGCGCTCGGCAATGGCGCCGCGCACGGCGCGCCGAACGGCTTCGGCCACGGCGTCGGCATCGCGGCGCCGAGGTTTTGGCAGTGCCTCGAACGCGTCCTCGACCGCTTCGCGCGCGATCTCGAGCATCGAAACGCCGGCGGCGTCGGTATCCGGCAGGCCGACCAATTCGACCTCCGGATCGGCGACCAGCCCGCCCTTCTCGCTCAGCGCCAGCGCGACCGAGACTATCCCGGCGAAGCTCAGTTTCTTCCGCGCCGCGACGGTGCGCGACTCGGCGTCGATCAGAAGCGAGCCGTCTTTGTAGAGGCGGCCGGAAGGGACTTCGTCGATGATTTCCGCCGGGCCCGGCGCAAGCCGCACCAGATCGCCGTTGCGGCAGACCAGCACCTGCGGCACGCCGGCGCGACGGGCAAGCTCGGCATGTTCGGCAAGATGCAGCGCCTCGCCATGCGCCGGAACGAGGATTTGCGGCCGCACCCAGCCGATCATTTCGCGCAGCTCATCACGCCGCGGGTGACCGGAGACGTGAACCAGATGGGTGCGGTCGGTTATGACCTCGATGCCTTGGCTGACCAACCCGTTGATGACCTCGCCGACGGCTTTCTCGTTGCCGGGAATGGCGCGCGAGGAAAAGATCACGCGGTCGCCTCTGGTAAAGGCGACCTCCGGATGTTCGTCGCGGGCGATGCGCGACAGCGCGGCGCGCGGCTCGCCCTGGCTGCCCGTGCACAGCGCGACGACCTTGTCGGGCGGCAGGTAGCCATAGCTATCGGCACTGCGGAAATCCTGCACGCCGTCGAGATAACCGGTCTCGCGGGCGACCTGGGCCACCCGCTCCATGGCGCGGCCGATCAGAACGACTTCGCGGTCGGCCGCGCGGGCGGCGTCGGCGACTGCGCGCAGGCGGCCGACGTGGGAGGCGAATGTCGTCACTGCGACCCGGCGCGGCGCTGTACGGATCAGTTCGGCGAGCGTCTTCGCGACGTCGGCTTCCGAGGGCGAGCGGCCTTCGCGGACAGCGTTCGTGGAATCGCCGACCAACGCCAAGACACCGGCATCGCCGAGTGCCGTCAGCTTTGCCGCGTCGGTCGGCGCGCCGAGTACGGGCGTCAGATCGATCTTCCAGTCGCCGGTATGCAGCACAGTGCCGGCCGGCGTGTGGATCGCGAGCGCATTCGATTCCGGGATCGAATGGGCGACATTGATGAAATCGATGTCGAACGGACCGAGCGTCAGATGGCCGCCCACCGGCACGGTCTTGATCGGAATCTTCGGGGCGCCCGGCTCGCCCTGGCGCTTGGCCTCGAACAGCGCCGCCGTGAACGGCGTCGCATAGATCGGCACGTTGAGCCGCGGCCACAGGTCGATCAACGCGCCCAAATGATCCTCGTGACCGTGGGTCAGCACCAGGCCCAAAATGTTTTTGCGCTGTTCGAGGAGATAGCGGATATCCGGCAGGATGAGATCGACGCCGGGCAAATGCTCCTCGGAGGCGAACGACACGCCGCAATCGATGATGATCCATTGCCGGCGGCGCGCTTCGCCGAAGCCGTAGATCGAGAGGTTCATCCCGATCTCGCCGATGCCGCCAAGCGGCGCGAATACCAATTCGCTCTGCGCCATGATTAAGCTCACACCGATCCGTGGCCATCGCGGGCCAGTTCGAATGGAAAGACGTCGCCCGCCGAAATCCTCTCGGTGCCGCCGCCGTGCAATTCCAGGATCAGCCGGCCGGAGCTGTCGAGACCGGCAAACCGGCCGTGCTTCTCGCCGCCGCCATTGCGCACCGTAATCTCCTCGCCGATGCCGCGCGCGGCCGCGACCCAATCGTGGAGGATAGCCGAAAAACCGGTGCCGCGGGCCCATGTTTCGATACGCTGGCACATGGTCGCGGATAGTTCCCGGAACAGCCGCTGCGGGGTGATATCGGCTGCATCGGCTCCAAGATGGGCGCCGAGATGCGTCGCCGGCCGGTCAGGCGCGGTCGCAGGATGCGTCGTGCAATTGACGCCGATCCCAATGACGACGGCGATGCTTTGGTCGGTTCCGACCTCGCCCTCGATCAAAATCCCCGCGCATTTGTCGCGGCCATGCAAGAGATCGTTCGGCCATTTGAAGCGCAGCGGCGGCCCGAGCGCCGGCGCGAGCGCGACGACGGCGTCGCGCAGCGCCAAGGCCGCGACAAAGCCGAGTTCGGGCGCGTGCTCGAGCGGCGACGGCTCGGACAGTAGGAGGCTCGCATAGAGATTGCCTTCTGGGGAGACCCAGGAGCGGTCGAGACGGCCGCGGCCCGCGGTCTGCGCCACAGCCGTGATCCACAGCGGGCCGCGCTCGCCGCGTTTTGCCAAGAGGCGGGCTTCCTCATTGGTCGAGCCGACGGCGGCGAGAGCGCGAAGCCGTACGCCGGCCTTAACCGCAATCGGGTCAAGCTGCATCAGAACAAGGAATGCGCGGCGGCACTCGCGACACCGACCAGCGGCGCGGGATAGAGCCAGAACAGGATGTTGAACAGGCCGCAGACCGCGAGCACGACGCGAAGCTCATAGGGCATTTCGTAAAAGCCTTCGGCCGGCTCGTCGAAATACATGACCTTGATGATCGCGAGATAATAATAGGCGCCCACCACGCTCGTCATCACGCCGATGACCGATAGTACATAGAGGCCGGCCTTGATGGCGGCGACGAACACATAGAATTTCGCAAAAAATCCGGCGAGCGGCGGAATGCCCGCCATCGAGAACAACAGCATCGCAAGGAAAAACGCCGTCGCCGGATGGGTGCGCGAAAGGCCGGCCAATTGATCGATCGATTCAACCATGCCGGTCGAGCGCCGCATCGACAGGATCACGGCGAAGACGCCGAGCGTCATGCTGACATAGATGGCGATATAGACCAGCACGCCCTGGACGCCTTCCTGCGTGCCGGCGGCGAGCCCGATCAGCGCAAAGCCCATATGGCCGATCGACGAATAGGCCATCAGGCGTTTGATATTGCGCTGGCCGATGGCGGCGAAAGCGCCGAGCGCCATCGAGGCGATGGAGACGAACACCAGGATCTGCTGCCACTCGGTGGTGATGCCCGGGAATGCCGTCACGGCGACGCGCACGAATATCGAGATGCCCGCTACTTTGGGCGCGGAGGCAAAGAAGGCCGTGACCGGCGTCGGTGCGCCTTCATAGACGTCCGGCGTCCACATGTGGAACGGCACCGCCGAAACCTTGAAGCAGAAGCCCGCGAACAGGAAGACGATGCCGAAAATCAAGCCGACGTCGCCATGCGCGGCAGCCTTGGCGATCCCGGCGAAATTCACGGTGCCGGTAAAGCCGTAGACCAGCGAGGCGCCGTAGAGCAGCATCCCCGACGACAGCGCGCCAAGGACGAAATATTTGAGCCCGGCTTCGGTCGCGCGCAGCGAGTCGCGATGGCTCGCCGCGACGACATAGAGCGGCAGGCTCATCAGTTCGAGGCCGAGATAGAGCGCGATCAGATCGGCGGCCGAGATCAGCATCAGCATGCCGAGCGTCGAGAGCAGCACCAGGACCGAATATTCGAAACGCTGCTGGCGCTCGCGCGCCACGTAATCGAGCGACATGGCAATCGCCGCGGCCGAGCCGAGCAGCGCCAGGATTTTGAGGAATCTAGCGAAATCATCGACCACGAAGCTGCCGCCGAAGGTCGTCAATTTGCCTGCCGGCAGCCAGATCAACACCGCGCCGGCGACCACGAGGAGCACGATGGCGGCGACGTCGACGAAACGTCCGCTATCCTCGCCGCGAAATACGCCGAGCATCAACAGCGCCATGGCGCCGAGGCCGAGCACGAATTCCGGCAACAGCGGCAAGAGCGTCGGGAGTTGGCCAGCGTTCATGGAGTTTACCTCAACGCTGCCGATTTCACGGTGCCGAGCGCGTGCTGGTAATTGTCGACCAGCTGCAGCACCGACGCCGAAGACAGATCGAGGACTGGCTTCGGATAGACCCCGAACACGATGGTGAGAATGACGAGCGGCGCCAGGATCACCACTTCGCGCCAGCCGAGATCGCGGATGTGGAACAGGCTCGGCTTCTCGAGCTTGCCGAAGATAACCTTGCGGTAGAGCCAGAGCGCATAAGCCGCCGACAGAATGGTGCCGAACGTCGCCAAGGTCGCCACCCAATTATTGACCCTGAAGGTGCCGATAAGCGTCAAAAACTCGCCGACGAAACCGGACGTGCCCGGCAAGCCGATATTAGCCAGCGTGAATATCAGGAACACGAAGGCATAGACCGGCATGCGATTGACGAGGCCGCCATAGGCCGCGATTTCACGGGTATGCATGCGGTCGTAGACCACGCCGACGCAGAGGAACAAGGCGGCCGAGACGATGCCGTGCGAGATCATCTGGAAGATGCCGCCGGCGACGCCCTGCGCGGTCACGGCGAAAATCCCCATGGTGACAAAGCCCATATGCGCCACCGACGAATAGGCGATCAGCTTTTTGATGTCCTCCTGAACGAGCGCCACCAGCGAGGTGTAGATGATGGCGACGACCGAGAGCGTGTAGATCACCGGCGCCAGATGCTGCGAGGCTTCGGGGAACATCGGCAGCGAAAACCGCAGGAAGCCGTAGCCGCCCATTTTCAGAAGGATGGCGGCGAGGATGACCGAGCCCGCGGTCGGCGCCTCGACATGGGCGTCCGGCAGCCAGGTGTGAACCGGCCACATCGGCATCTTCACGGCGAATGAGGCGAGGAACGCAAACCACGCCCAGGTCTGCAGCGCGAGCGGGAACGGATGATGCAGCAGCGTCGGGATATCGGTGGTGCCGGCTTCCCAATACATCGCCATGATGGCGAGCAGCATCAGCACCGAGCCGAGCAGCGTGTAGAGGAAGAACTTGAAACTCGCATAAACGCGGCGCGGCCCGCCCCAGACGCCGATGATCAGGAACATCGGAATGAGGCCGCCTTCGAAGAACAGGTAGAAAAGCACCAGGTCGAGCGCGCAGAAGGTGCCGACCGTCAGCGTTTCGAGCACGAGGAACGCGATCATATATTCGCGCACGCGGCTTTGGATCGAGGTCCAGCTCGCCAGAATCGAAATCGGCATCAAGGCCGTGGTCAGGATCACGAAGGGCAGCGAAATGCCGTCCACACCCATCGCGTAATTGATGGCGCCGCCGAGCCACGGCCGCTTCTCGACGAATTGGAAATCGGCCGTCGACGGATCGAAACGCCAGATCAGAATGAGCGAAATGGCGAAGGTCACGAGCGTGGTCCACAACGCCGCCCAGCGAGCGTTGCGCACCCCCGCTTCGTCGTCGCCCAAAGTGGCGATGAACAACGCGCCGAGGATCGGCAGGAAGGTGACGACGGACAGGATCGGCCAGCTCGTCATCACCGTACCCCTACAAACATGAACCAGGTGATGAAGGCGGCGACCCCGATCAGCATCGCGAAGGCGTAGTGATAGAGGTAGCCGGATTGCAGCCGGACGACATTCCTGGTCACGTCGAGGACGCGCGCCGAGACGCCATCGGGGCCGAAGCCGTCGATGACGAACCCGTCACCGCCCTTCCAAAGCAGCCGGCCGAGACGAAGCAGCGGCCGCACGATCAGAAAATCGTAGATCTCGTCTAAATACCACTTATTGAGCAGGAATTCGTAGAGCAGTTTTTGATCGCGCGCCAAGGCCTTCGGGATATCCGGCCGGCGGATATAGAACTGGTAGGCGACCAGAAAGCCGATGATCATCATCGCGGTCGGCGCCAGCGCGATCTCGAGCGGCAAATGCTCCATATCCTCGATCACGGTGTTGCCCGGCGCGTATTTCAGCGACTCGCGGAAGAAGCCGAGCGAGCCCTCGCCGGTAAACAGGCTGACGAAGAGCCAGCCCACCGTGAGCGAGCCGAGCGCCAGGATGGCGAGCGGAATGAGCATCACCTTCGGGCTCTCATGCGCCGCGTCGTAATGGTGGCGGTCATGCGGCTCGCCATGGAAGGTTTTGAAGATGAGGCGCCAGGAATAGAACGAGGTCAGAGCCGCGGCGATCACCGTCATGATGAAGCCGTAGCTCGCCATAGCCCCTTGGGCGACATCGTCGGCCTCGATGATCGCGTCCTTGGAGAAATACCCGGCTGTGAACGGGAATCCGGTCAGCGCCAAAGTGCCGATGATCATCATCGCATAGGTGAAGGGAATCTTGCGCCACAAGCCGCCCATGTGGCGGATATCCTGCTCGTGATGCATGGCGAGGATCACCGAGCCCGAGCCGAGGAACAACAGCGCCTTGAAGAACGCGTGCGTGAACAGATGGAACATGCCGACCGAATAGGCGCCGGAGCCCATGGCGACGAACATGTAGCCGAGCTGCGAACAGGTCGAATAGGCGATGATGCGCTTGATGTCGTTTTGCACGAGCGCGACGGTCGCCGCGAATATCGCGGTCGTCGCCCCGATGAACACGACAAAACCCTTGGCGTCGGGTGACAATTCGAACAGCGGCGACAGCCGCGCCACCATGAAGACGCCCGCCGTCACCATGGTGGCGGCATGGATCAAGGCCGAGACCGGAGTAGGACCCTCCATGGCGTCGGGCAGCCATGTGTGCAGCAGGAATTGCGCGGATTTTCCCATCGCGCCCATGAACAAGAGGAGGCACACCACGGTGAGCGCGTCGAAATCCCAGCTCAGGAAATGAAAGCTCTTGCCGACGAGGCCCGGCGCCTGCGCGAAGATGGTGTCGAAATCGATCGCGCCGGTGAGATAGAACACCGCGAAAATGCCGAGCGAGAAGCCGAAGTCGCCGACACGGTTGACCAGAAAGGCCTTGATCGCCGCGGCATTGGCCTCGGGCTTGTAGAACCAAAAGCCGATCAACAGGTAGCTCGCCAGCCCGACGCCTTCCCAGCCGAAAAACAGCTGCACGAGATTGTCGGCCGTCACCAGCATCAGCATCGCGAAGGTGAAGAACGAAAGATAGCAGAAGAATCGCGGTTTATAGGGATCTTCCTCCATGTAGCCGATCGAATAGATATGCACGAGCGAGGAGACGGTGGTGACCACGACCAGCATCGCCACCGTCAGCGTGTCGATACGCAGCGCCCATTCCGAATGCAGATCGCCGAAGCTGATGAAGGAGAACAGCGTGACGCGCGCCTCGTGCCCCCAAAAGCCGACGTCGAAAAACGCGTACCACGACAACACGCAGGAGATGACCAGGAAGGTGGAGGTAACGAGCTCGGCAAGGAGAGAGCCCGCGGCCGACGGTTCGTGTTCGGAATGCTCGTCGTGGCTGCCGGAAAGCACCGCATGGGCCGTCCCCGGCGAAGGCGCGGCATGCGCATGATCCTCGGGCACCAGCGGCGCCGCATGATCGTCATGCGGCGGCGGCGGGTTCTGACCCGGATAGCGGGCGCGCGCGCCCAACAGCGTAATGGCGCCGGCGATGATGGCGGCGAGAAGCGGCAGAACGACGATCGCTTCGTACATATTAAGCCTTGCCCGGTCCCTGTTTAGTCACGCACCCGCTAACCATTTTTCTTTGACGCATGATCTTATCCGAAAACCGGCCCCCACTTTTCGGGATCATGCGTTCAACCCTTCATCAAATTAATGTCCTCAACCGCGATCGAACCGCGGTTGCGGTAATAGGCGACCAGGATCGCGAGCCCGATCGCGGCCTCGGCCGCCGCCACCGTCAGCACGATCAGCGCAAAGACCTGACCGACGATGTCGCCCAGATAGCTCGAAAACGCGACGAGGTTGATGTTGACGGCGAGCAGAATGAGCTCGATCGACATCAGGATGACGATCACGTTCTTGCGGTTGAGAAAGATCCCTAAGACCCCGAGCGTGAACAGGATCGCGCCGACGGAAAGATAATGGCCGAGGCCGATGGTCATGCTAGCCCCCGCGTCATGACAGCCCCTGCCCCGACTTGACCTTGACGACCTCGATGGCGGTCGAGGGGTGGCGGGCCACCTGATGCGCGATGCTTTGCCGCCGCACCTTCGGCTTATGCTGCAACGTCAGCACGATGGCGCCGATCATCGCGACCAGAAGAATGAGGCCGGCAGCCTGGAAGAAATAGATGTAACGGGTGTAGAGCACGAGCCCGAGGGCCTGCGTATTGCTGACATCGCCCGAGAGCGGGATCGGCGCGGTGATGGCTTTGGCGGCATCGGGCCCAATCACCCAAGCGCCGACGACGATCAAGAGTTCGGTCAAGACGATGACGCCCACCAGCGCGCCGGCCGGCAGATAGGTGATGAAGCCCTGGCGCAATTCGGCGAAGTCGACGTCGAGCATCATCACCACAAAGAGGAACAGCACCGCGACGGCGCCGACATAGACGATGATCAGAATCCAGGCCAGGAACTCGGCGCCCAGCAGCACGAACAGGCCCGCCGCATTGACGAAGGCCAGAATGAGAAACAGCACCGAGTGCACCGGGTTCTTCGACGAAATCACCATGACCGCCGAGGCCACCGTGATTCCGGCAAACAGATAAAAGAAAAACGCCTGGAGGATCATGGCGGCCGGTCTCAGCGATAGGGCGCGTCGAGCGCGATATTTTTCGCAATTTCGCGCTCCCAGCGGTCGCCGTTCGCCAGGAGCCTTTCCTTGTCGTAGTAGAGTTCTTCGCGCGTCTCGGTGGCGAATTCGAAATTCGGACCCTCGACGATGGCGTCGACCGGGCAGGCTTCCTGACACAGCCCGCAATAGATGCATTTGACCATGTCGATGTCGTAACGCGTGGTGCGGCGGGTGCCGTCGTTGCGACGGGGCCCTGCCTCGATGGTGATCGCCTGGGCGGGACAGATCGCCTCGCACAGCTTGCAGGCGATGCAGCGTTCTTCGCCGTTCGGATAACGGCGCTGCGCATGTTCGCCGCGAAAGCGCGGCGACAGCGGGCCCTTCTCGAACGGATAATTCAGCGTCGCTTTCGGCTTGAAGAAATAGCGCATCGACAAAACGAAGGCTTGCGCGAATTCCTGCAGAAACAACGAGCGTGCGGCCTGATCGAGTCTCATGTCAGCCTCTCATTCCGCGTTCTTTGCCGCCTATTTGCCGCCGATGGCATGGCCGATCCAGTAGCCCGAGGTAGCGAGGATCGCGATGTCGGCACCCAGGATCAAACGGCGCGTGATCGAGAGCTTGTCGTCGAAGGCACTGCGTTGTTCGAGCGTCTGCGGACCCGCCTGCGCGCGCAGATGGCGTTCCAGGACGCGGATCGCCGGCACGTAGATGACAACGGCAACGATCGTTCCTAAAAGCGCGCCCAGCCAGGCCGGCAGCGAGTAGTCCATGCCGTCCTCCCGTCATTGCGGCGCCCAGCCGGTGAATTCCAACACCCCGGCCACGATCGCGACCATCGCCAGCGAGATCGGCAGGAACACTTTCCAGCCGAGCCGCATCAATTGGTCGTAGCGGTAGCGCGGCACAAAAGCCTTCACCATGGCGAACATGAAGAAGACGAAAAAGGCTTTCAGCACGAACCAAATGACCCCCGGCACCCAGGTGAAAGGGGGCACCGCAAAGGGCGGCAGCCAGCCGCCGAGAAACAGGATCGTGCACATGGCGCACATGGTGCAGATCGCCACGTATTCGCCGAGCATGAACATCATGTAGGGCGTCGAGCCATACTCGACCATGAAGCCGGCGACGAGTTCGGATTCCGCTTCGACGAGATCGAATGGCGGGCGGTTGGTTTCGGCGAGCGCCGAGACAAAGAAGACGATCAGCATCGGAAACAGCGGCAGCCAGTACCAGTTGAGCACCGTCAGCGACGGCAGGCCGATCGACGTCGCCAGTCCATGCACGCGCTGGGCTTCCACAATGGCGGACAAATTGAGCGAGCCGACGCACAACAGCACGGTGATGATGACGAAGCCGATCGAGACCTCGTAGGACACCATCTGCGCCGCCGAGCGCAGCGCGGCGAGGAACGGATATTTCGAGTTCGACGCCCAGCCGGCCATGATGATGCCGTAGACGCTGAGCGACGAGATGGCGAAGATATAAAGTATCCCGACATTGATATTGGCGATGACCCAGCCGCCACTGACCGGAATGACGGCCCAAGCGGCGAGCGACAGCACACAAGTGACCAGCGGCGCCAACAGGAACACGCCCTTATTGGCGCCGGCCGGGATTACCGGCTCCTTGAGCACGAATTTGAGGAGATCGGCGAACGACTGGAACAGACCCCAGGGCCCGACCACGTTCGGCCCGCGCCTGATCTGTACCGCCGCCCAGATCTTGCGGTCCGCCAACAGCACATAGGCGACGGCGACGAGCAGCACGACCAAGAGCAGCAGGCTCTCGGCGAGCATGATGATCAAGGGCCAGAGATAGTCCCAAAAGAACTCGGCCATCCTCAGTCCTTCATTCCGCAGCCGTCATGGTCGTACGCCCCTGCGCGAGCGCCGAACATTCCGCCATCACCGCCGAAGCGCGCGCGATCGGATTGGTGAAATAAAAATCGTCGACGCTCGAGCCGAACAAAGCCTTGTCGGCAGTCCCGCCAAGGGCCGCAAGCGCTTGGATCGCGGCCGGATCGGCCGGCGTGATCTGTCCGATACGCATCAAATGCGGGTAGGCCTTGAGCAAAGCCTGCCGCAGTGCCGCAAGCGAATCATAGGGCAGCTTATTTTTGAGCACGTCGGAGAGCGCGCGCAGGATCGCCCAATCCTCATGCGCATCGCCCGGCGGGAAGGCGGCGCGCGTCGCCATCTGGACGCGACCTTCGGTGTTGACATAGATCGCGGACTTTTCCGGATAGGCGGCGCCCGGCAGCACGACGTCGGCGCGGTTGGCGCCGCGGTCGCCATGGGTGCCGATGTAAACGACAAAAGCGCCCGGCGCGATGTCGATCTCGTCGGCGCCCATCAGGAACAAAACGTCGAGCGTGCCGAAAGCCGCCATCTGCCGCGCCGTCAAGCCGCCCCGCCCCGGCACGAAGCCCAGATCGAGCGCGCCGACCCGCGAGGCCGCGCTGTGCAGCACGGCAAAACCATTCCAGCCGTCCTTTACCGCGCCGAGTTCAGCCGCGGCCTTGGCGGCGAGCGAGAAGACAGCCGCGCCGTCGGCACGGGCCGAAGCGGAGGCGCCGACCAAGATCATCGGGTGCTGCGCTTGGCGCAACGTGTCGGCAAAAGAATGCTGCGCCAGCGAGGCGAGAGTTTCCGGTCCGGCGCCGAGATAGTCGTAGGT
>JBAPUM010000013.1:0-4110 GCA_049282655.1 Xanthobacteraceae bacterium | reverse complement strand
AGCCCGTCCTCGTCGACGCCGGTGCCGCGGCCGGCCCAGCGCGCGCCGCCGCCGCCGAACAAGGCCGCTGCGATGGCCGAGGCCGCCGTGGTATTGCCGATACCCATTTCGCCGAGGCAGATGAGATCGCTTTGCGGCGAAACCGCCTCATAGCCGGTCTTCACCGCGGCGATGAATTCGCTCTCCGTCAGCGCCGGCTGTTGGGTGAAATCGGCCGTCGGGGTGTCGAGCGACAGCGGAATGACCCGCAACTGGGCGCCGGCGGTGCGCGCCAGCTGATTGATCGCGGCGCCGCCGGATGCGAAATTCGCCACCATCTGCACCGTCACCTCGGTCGGATAGGCAGAGACACCAAGCTTCGTCACGCCGTGGTTGCCGGCAAACACCAGGATTTCGACCTGGTCGAGCCGAGGCGGCGCATGGCCCTGCCAATGGGAGAGCCAGGCCACCAGATCTTCGAGCCGGCCGAGGCTCTTCGGCGGCTTGGTCAGCACCGCCTCGCGCTGGGCGACCGCAAGGCTTGCGGCAGGATGCCCGCTCGGCAGATCGAGACAGACGGCGCGCAGGTCGGAAAATGAGTTAAAATCGGTCATGCTGATTTTCTTTCGCCCCGGCGGGAGCCCTGCCAAGCTTTAACAAATCCGGCTTGGCCCGGCCACCGCCGGCGCAGTTGATGGAGCCATGAATATTTCCCCAACTTGGTTTGCCGAACGCGCCGCGGAGCTGAGGGCCAGCATCGCCTTTTGCACGCGCCTGCCGCTTCTCGGCGCGGCGACAGGCGGCGGCGTTACCATTGCTGCCTCGGCTTGGGCCTTCCCGATCGCCGGTATCGTTGTCGGTCTGATCGGAGCGGTCGTTTACGTTCTCGCGCACCGCGCCGGATTGCCGTCCTGGCCAGCTGCGGCGCTCAGCGTCGCCTCGACACTCTTCGCCACCGGCTGCCTGCACGAGGACGGGCTCGCCGACACCGCGGACGGTTTTGGCGGCGGCAAGACCCGCGAGCATAAACTCGACATCATGCGCGACAGCCGCATCGGCACTTACGGCGTTTGCGCGCTCACACTGTCGCTCCTCATCCGCGTCAGCGCGCTGGCGAGCTTCTTCGACACACGATCGGTGGTATGGGCGCTGATCGCTTCTCATGTGGCCGCGCGCGCCGCGATGCCAGCGCTGATGTTTCTCCTCAAGCCCGCGCGCAGCGACGGGCTGTCGTTTGGCGCCGGCCAGCCGACCGGCCTCGGCGTCATTGCTGCGCTGGCGATAGGCTTTGTTGTTCTGGTGTTTTGCCTGCATCCGGGCCGCGGCTTCGTGGCGCTGATTTGCCTCGCCGTTGTCGTCGCGCTGATAGCGGGGCTGAGCAGCAAACAGATCGGCGGCCAAACCGGCGACGTCGTGGGTGCGCTCGAGCAAGTGAGCGAGATTGTTGTTTTGTTGGTCGCGCTGGGGTGACCTTGTGTCATTCCGGGGCGCGCGAAGCGCGAGCCCGGAATCCATAATCATGAACATCGCCATGACCTCGCGGACTGTGGTTATGGATTCCGGACAGCCGCTGCGCGGCTTCCGGAATGACGACAGGATCACGCCGCGAGGCTTTCGCTTGGATCGAGCGGCAGCTTCACCGGCTGTTTGAGCTTCGCCGAGAGATCGAGCGCCTTGGTCAGCATCAGCCGGTTATGCGCCTCCGCCGCGGTCGCGGCCTGGGTCGGCAGCCCGAGCGAGACGCGATTGAGGAACGACACGGTCTCCTCCGCCATCGGGCCGCGCAATTCGCCGAGCACCATGTCGCCCGGCGGATAGGAGCCCATGAAATCGACCAGACGGGTCGCATCCGGCGCGTAGCCCTCGCTCTGCGGCGCGGTGACGGCGAGCACCATGTCGCGGTGGGTGTCATCGATCGTCAGCACGCCGTGCGTGCCATTGATGCCGACCTCGAGGCTGTAGACGGCGCCGGGCCAGGTCACCGGCAGCGCCCAGGAGATGCTGAGATTGTGCACCGTGCCGTCGGAAAACATGATCATGCCGGCGGTGGCGTCGACGCCCTGATAAAGCGGGCCCAGCACGGCGTCGACCGAGCGCGCATAGCATTCGACCGGCGTTTTCTTTTCCAAGTACCACATGACGATGTCGAGCGCGTGGGTGCCGGAAATCACCATTGGCGAGATCGTCTTCGGATCGTTGGTGCGCTTGTAATTGTCGATGGCGACGAGCCGGTTCATGAACGCGCGCGACGTGACCAGCGTCACGTCGCCGAGCGCGCCGCTCCTCACCTTTTCCTTGGCGCCGAGCCATTTGCGGCGAAAGCGCTGGGTGTAGCCGACCACCGCGTCGAGCTTGGCATCGGTGATGGCTTTGAGCACGCGCGCCGACTGGGCGAGATCGGTGGCGAGCGGCTTTTCGATCAGCATGGGCACGCCGCGCTCGACGGTGGCGAGCACCGGATCGACGTGCAGATGCTCATCGGTTGCGATGATCGCGCAGGTCACTTCCGGCCGCGCCAGCAATTCGCGATGGCTGGTGGTGATGAAATCGGCGCCGATGCGGGCGCCGACGTCGCCGCCGCGATTGTGATTGAGCTCGGCGATGCCGATCCATTCCACCGCCGGATGACGCGCCGCCACTTCGCCGCGAAACAATCCGACGCGGCCGGCGCCGATGATGGCAAGCCCGACCCCTTTGGCGGATTTTTTCATGGCGTAGCCTGCTGATTTATTCCGCTCATTCCCGCGGATGCGGGAATCCAGAATCGGGAAGCGCTGGGTCCCCGCTTTCGCGGGGACGAGCGGAGATTGAATCGGTTATCCGCGCTCATACGTTCAAACCCGCGCGGTTCTTTTGTTTGAGCTCGGCGATGCCGGAGATCGTCTCGTTGGTGAGCGGCAGATCGACCGGCTCGTTGCGGTCGGCGGAGAGATCCGCTGCGCTATAGGTTTCCATGACGCGGCGCGCGCTTTCCGGCGTCACCATCACGGCAGTATCGCGGATGCAGGCTTCGAGGAAATGGATGGTCTCCGGCCCGATGCCGCCCGCGAACACGTGATCGACCCATTCGCCCGGCATGGTCGACATCGGAAATTCCTGGCCGCGCTTCTCGGTATTGAGCCAATTGTCGCGCTGGGTGTCGTCAAGCGTCAGCGCGCCGTCGGTGCCGGTGATCTCGATCCAGGTCGAGCAGTAATTCGGATAGCTCGGCGGGAAATTCCAGCCGCCGCCGATCATCACCACGACGCCGTTGTCCATGGTCACGGTGGTGAACATGATGTCGTGCGAGCCGTTCACCGGCTTCATATAGCCGTAGGCGCCCTGGCTATAGACCCGCACCGGCTTCGCCGGCTCCAAGAGCCAGAACACGAAGTCGAGATCGTGGGTCGATTCCATCACCACCGGCGACAGCCGCACCCGGCTCGCGATCTTCTTGCCGAGCTCGCGCGACAGATGCCGGCTGACCAGCACCGAAACGACATTGCCGAGCGTGCCGTCGGTGATCTTCTTCTTGGCGTAGGCGATCTTCGGATTGAAGCGTTGCGAATAGCCGATGGTGAATTTCAGATTGTTACGGCTCGACAATTGAATGAGCTCGTCGGCCTCCCACAATTCGAGCGCGATCGGCTTTTCCAGCATCACGTTCTTGCCGGCACGCAGACAATCGCGCGCGATCGGATAATGGTTCGCCTCCGGTGTGGTCGACACATAGACGACGCGGATATTGTCGTTCTTGATGAGGTCCTGATAGTCGAGCGTCGCAGTCGCGGGCTTATAGCGCGCCTTCACCTCGGCGAGCCGGTCCGGCTTGATGTCGCAGAGATGCAATTTGTCGACCAGCGCCGTGCGCGACAGCGTCTCCGCCCGCAAGCCGCCGATCCACCCGACGCCGATAACGCCCGCTTCCACTGTCTGCACTGAGCATTTCCTTGTGTTTTGCGCGGGGGATAAAAACCATGACCCGTCGGGAGGTGCAACGACTCATCGGTCGTTCTGCTTTAATACGGCGCCTCCGCGCATGCCCTCGCCCCTTGCGGGAGAGGGCTGCTCGGCGTCCGCCGAACCACAGACCGGTGAGGGGTCGGGGCCGTAACCCCTCGCCGAACACCACCCCCTGCAGGGGGGAGGTCG
>JBAPUM010000012.1:0-57183 GCA_049282655.1 Xanthobacteraceae bacterium | reverse complement strand
GGGGAGCGCGAGCGGTTCCCGCGGGCGGAGGCTTGTCACCTCCGCTCCCGGGCGGTTCCGGGGATACGCCCGGCCGGCATCATGACCGGTCTGCGGCTTTGCCGCTGGACTGGGACAGGCGGGGGCGAGTAACGCCCGCTCCTTAGCCGCGTCCCAGGAAGTGCGTCTGGAACTGAGCGGCGGCGTTGGCTCGCTGCCGCAAGTGCCGCGGTGGGACGCCGACAGGCGAGCGCGCGACGTTTCGCGCGAGCCGCGCCCGTAAGGCGCGGAGGTTGGACTACGCGTCTGTCGGCGTTCCGCCTTCCTTTTTTTATTTCGTCGTAGCCCGGATGGAGCGAAGCGCAACCCGGGAGCGGCGCTAAAGCTGATAGATCGTCCCCCGGATTGCGCTTCGCTCCATCCGGGCTACGGTCGATCTGATGACCCGCGCGCATAGACGCGCCGCGGGACGGAAGACGCTTGCCCTTTTCACCCAACAAGAGAGGCAACCGATGCCAAAACCCCAAGGAAAGTCCCAAAACAAGGAACCGAACCAGAAGGACTTCACCAAGCGACGGACGGTCGAAGAAGGCCTGCGGCTCGCCGATGCGGCGCATGAGGCGGTGTGGCGGCTTTATTGCGAGGTTTTCGTTTTCTGGCGCGGCTGCCGGAAAAAGCCGTGCCGCCGGCATCGGCGCTGCCTGGGCGAGCCGGCCGGCTGCCTGATGCGCGGCCTGCCCTCGGTGCCGCCGGCGCAGCGGACTGCGGCGGCCAAAGAGGTGATGGCGGGCGGCCCGCGGCGCATCCCGCCGGCAAGCCATCTCGAACACATCGTGCGCGGCGAGCCGCTGCCGATGCTGACAAAATGGCGCACCGGAGCGGGCGCGGACCGATGAGAACGCGGGCACTTTCTCCGCTCATTCCCGCGAAAGCGGGAATCCAGTTCTGGGTCCCCGCTTTCGCCGGGACGAGCGGCCGGAAAGCGCGCGAGGCTTGCACCAGAACCGTATGAGGGCTACGCGAAGCGCCATGATCCATTCCGCAGTGCTCAATGTCATGGTCAAGGCGGCGCATCGCGCCGGCCGCAGCCTCAAGCGCGATCTCGGCGAGGTCGAGAACTTGCAGGTCTCGATCAAAGGGCCGCGCAATTTCGTCACCGCCGCCGACCGCCGCGCCGAGGAGATCGTGCGCGAGGAACTCGCCAAGGCGCGCCCGGATTACGGCTTTCTCGGCGAGGAAGGCGGCGCCATCGAGGGCGCCGACAAGAGCCACCGCTGGATCGTCGACCCGCTCGACGGCACCACCAATTTCCTGCACGGCATCCCGCATTTCGCGGTGTCGATCGGGCTCGAGAGGAACGGCGCCATCGTCGCCGGCCTCGTCTACAATCCGGCGAACGACGACACCTTCCTCGCCGAGCGCGGCAAGGGCGCCTATCTCAACGACAAGCGCATCCGGGTCGCGGGGCGGCTGAAACTCGCCGAGGCCGTCGTCGCTTGCGGCTTGCCGCATTACGGGCGCGGCGACCTCGCGCTGGCGCGCCACGAGATCGCCGCCGCCCAGCAACACTTCGCCGGATTGCGCCGCTATGGCGCCGCAGCGCTCGATCTCGCCTGGGTCGCGTGCGGACGGCTTGACGCCTATTGGGAGCGCGATCTGTCGCCGTGGGATATCGCTGCGGGATCGCTGCTCGTGCGCGAAGCCGGCGGCTTCGTCACCGATCTCGACGGCGGCGATGGGATCTTTACCAAGAACCAAGTCGTCGCCGGCAACGACACCATGCACCACGAATTGTTGCGGCTATTGAAGGAAGCCGGCCGCGAAGCCGGCAAAGAGTTTAACCAGCAAGCCATCAGGGAAACATCCGCGCCGTGAGCGCCGGTTTTTCGTTGCGGCCTTACGCGGCGCGCGACGAAGATGCCGCCATCGCGCTGTGGCTGCGAACCTGGCAGGCGGCTTATCCGGACATCGATTTCGCCGCGCGGCTCGATTGGTGGCGGGCGCGCTGGCGCGGCGAACTTGTGCCAGGCGCCACGATCGTCATCGCCGAAGCGGACGCCGGCATGATCGGCTTCGTCACCGTCGACCCGCACACGCTTTATCTCGATCAACTCGTCGTCGCCCCCGAACATTGGGGTGCGGCCATCGGCGCGGCGCTTGTCGCCGAGGCGAAGCGCATTTCGCCGAACGGCCTCGATCTTGATGTTAATACCGACAACGCGCGCGCCATTCGCTTTTACGAGAAATGCGGATTTGTCATTTCGGGCGCGAGGAAAAATCCGATGAGTGGCAAACCTGTTCACCGCATGAGCTGGCGGCCGTGATTAATTTCAAGTGCCTTGAAATTGCAGCTTCGCCAACCGCGCATAGAGACCGCCCGCGGCGACGAGCGTCTGGTGGTTGCCTTCTTCGACGATGCGGCCCTCGTCCAGCACCAGAATACGGTCGCAGGACTGCACGGTGGCGAGCCGATGGGCGATGACGATCGTGGTGCGCTCGCGCATCAGTTCGGCGAGCGCGGCTGCGACTTGCGTTTCGCTTTCGGCGTCGAGCGACGAGGTTGCCTCGTCGAGCAAAAGCAGTGGCGCGTCGCGCAAAATGGCGCGCGCGATGGCGATGCGCTGGCGCTGGCCGCCCGACAGCGTGACGCCGCGCTCGCCGACCTGCGTATCGAAGCCTTGCGGCAGCGCCGCGATGAAGCCCGCGGCATGGGCATGCTCGGCGGCGCGCGCGACATCCGCATCCGAAGCCTCGGACCGGCCGAAGCGGATATTGTCGCGCACGGTCGCAGCGAACATGACGCTGTCCTGCGGCACGAGCGCGATGCGGGAGCGCAACTCCGCCGGATCGAGATCGGTCAAGCCGACACCGTCGAGCGTAACGCGGCCCGATAGGGGATCGTAAAAGCGCAGCAACAGATGAAAGATCGTGCTCTTGCCGGCGCCCGAAGGGCCAACGATCGCGAGCTTCTCACCCTGGCGCACGCGAAACGACACCGCTTTGAGCGCCGACACGTTGGTCCGTGTCGCATAGGAGAATTCCACATTCTCGAACGCCGCCTCGCCGCGCGCCGGCAGTGGCAGCTTGAGCGGATGCGCCGGAGCAAGAATCGCGGGCTTGATCGACAGGATCTCGAACAGCCGTTCCGCGGCGCCGGAGGCCGCCGCGATCTCGCCGCCGACTTCCGACAACGAGCCCAAGGCGCCCGACGCGAACACCGCATAGAGGATGAATTGGCCGAGCCGGCCGGGCGTGATGCGGTCGCTCAATACGTCCTGGGCGCCGACCCAGAGCACGATGACGACGCTCGTCGTGACCAGAAAGATGGCAAAGGCGGTGAGCAGCGCGCGGGCGCGGATCGAATGGCGCGCGGCTTCGAAGGCGCCCTCGACCGCGCCGCGAAAGCGCGCGATGCCGAGCCGCTCATTGGTGAACGCCTGCAAGATACGAATGGCGCCGATCAATTCGGACGCATAGGCCGAAGCGTCGGCGAGCGTGTCTTGCGCGAAGCGCGAGCGGCGGCGCACCGCGCGGCCGAAGGCATAGAGCGGCAAGACGATGATCGGGATCGCGCCGAGCACGAAGGCCGACAGACGCGGGCTCGTCACCACCATCATGGCGCTGGCGCCGAAGAACAAGACGAGGTTTCGCAACGCCACCGAAACCGAGGAGCCGACGCTCGCCTTGATCTGCGTGGTGTCGGCGGTCAGCCGCGAGATCATCTCGCCGGTCTTGGCGGCGTCGAAAAACGAAGCGGAAAGCGAAGTCAGGTGGGCGAATACGTCGCCGCGCAGGTCGGCGACAATGCGCTCGCCGAGCGTGGTGACGAGGTAATAACGCGACGCGCTGGCGAAGGCGAGCACCGCCGCAACCGCGATCATGACCAGGAAATAGCTGTTGATCAGCTCGATGCCGCGCGCCGTAAAGCCGAAATCGATCATCCGCCGCACCGCGATCGGCACGACCAACGTCGTCAGGGCCGCGAGCGCCAAAGCGCCGAGCGCCGCGAGAGCGCGGCCGCGGTAGCGATCCAAATAGGGCAAGAGCGAGGCAAGCGGGCGCAGCTTAAGTTTGCGGGTTTGCGGCGCAGCGATTGCGGCTGCAGCCGCGGCAGCCACCTCCTGCGGCGGAGCCGTCGGTACCGCGATCTCGTCCTGAGCCCGCAAATTCATGTCGGATTCTTGCAAACTCTTGCTAGATTCTCGCGCCGCAACGGCTTTTTGCCGCCCGCGGCCGAATTGCGCCGGACAATGCCCCTAGAAGGGCACGCTGGCAACGTATCGATCGATCGCTCCGGGCTTGACTTGTGGGGCCGGGCTTATCGCGTTATACAGCCGCCAAATTTCCCGAACCGAGATCCGTGAAACAGCCATGAAATCCGATATCCATCCCGATTACCACCAGATCAAAGTGCTGATGACCGACGGCACCGAATTCACCACCCGTACGACCTGGGGCAAGCCCGGCGACGTGCTGCATCTGGACATCGACCCGAAATCGCACCCGGCCTGGACCGGCGGCACGCAGCAATTGCTCGACCGCGGCGGCCGGCTGTCGCGCTTCAACAAGAAGTTCGAAGGCTTCCTCAAGAAGTAGCCTTTTCTTCGGGGGTATTCGCGCCGGAGCGGTTGGCCATGACGGTGTTCAAGGTCGGCAAGGCAACCGTCACCCGCATCGAGGAAACATATCTGGCGATCTATCCGCCGGACGAGATTTTTCCCGATTTCGCCGAGACCCATCTCAAAGAGCATGGTCACTGGCTCGCGCCCGATCACTACGATCCGCAAACGCGCAAGCTCAAGCTGAGCGTCCATAGCTGGCTCCTTCAGCTCGACGGCCGCAAGATTTTGATCGACGCCTGCTGCGGCAATCAGAAATCCCGACCGTCACGGCCGTGGTGGAACATGCTCGATACGCCGTGGCTCGACCGGCTGGCGGCGGCCGGCGCGCGGCCCGACGAGATCGACATGGTCATGTGCACCCACCTGCACCACGATCATCTGGGCTGGAACACGCAGCTCAAAGACGGCCGCTGGCAGCCGACCTTTGCCAACGCGCGTTATGTCTTCTCGAAGCCGGATTTCGACTATTTCCACGCCATGGATCGCGATCCCGCGACCGCGCCGGCGGAATTCGGCACCTTTCGTGAGTGTGTTTTGCCCGTGGTCGAAGCCGGCCGCGCCGATCTGGTCACCGGACCGTACCGTCTCGACGAATTCATTGAGATCCTGCCCGCGCCCGGCCACTCACCCGGCCATTTTGTGTTCAAGCTCGATATCGGCGGCAGCCACGCCATGCTGACCGGCGACGTATTCCATCACCTCTTGCAAGTCTTCTATCCGGATTGGAATTTTCCGAAGAATTCGAACGTCGACGAGGCCCGCACCAGCCGCCGCCGCGTGCTGGCAGCCTGTGCGGCGAGCGGCGCCCTGGTTTTCCCCGGTCACGTCGGTGCGCCGTTTGCCGGCTATATCGAGGAAAACGGTTCGGGATTTGTGCCGCGGTTCTGAAAATTTCCGCGGGCGAGCGGAGCGGTTAGGCGTCCGACTCGAACGCGGCTTTCAATAAGCCCCATTGGCGCTCGACAGGATTATCGGCCGTCATTTTCGGCGCAACCGGCGCATGCATGGTGGCGTCGAGCCGGCGGACTTCCGCCTGCAGCTTGGTCGAGCGCGCGATCAGTTCCTGCAGTTTCGCCGGCAGCAGCACGAGCGATTTCGCATCGCCCGGCTCGCAAGCCGCAAGCCGCACTTTGCTCTTTTCCTTGTTGGCCTGGGCGAGTGTCATCTCGCCCTCCTTGACCGCACGATGCAGCAGGAGCCAGGAGGCGAGCTGCATCAGCCGGGTCGTCAGCCGCATGCTTTCGGTGGCGTAGATCAGGCTGGCGCTGCGCTCGAGTTTCTTGGATTCCTGGCGCCCACCGCCGTCGAGATAGCTCGCAGTCTCCTCGACTAGCGCCATACCGTCGCGAAAAAGCGTCGCGAATACCTGGGAACTCGCCAGCCGCTCGCTGAACGAGACCGCGCCGGCCTCCATCATACGCTTCTCGGACATGTACGCCTCACACCACTGGGCTAGCATCGCGCGCGGCGTGCGCGCTGTCCAGCGGTCAGCCCAGTGAAGCTTCGAACATAGTTGAGATACGTGACGGCCAATAAAAAAGAGCCGCCGTTGCCGGCGGCTCAAGGTGATAACAGGGAGGCGTCAAACAGAGTGGACAGGAGCCACTCAATGTCCAGAAGATGGACAGCCTCTGTAATGAACGAGAAAGCTTAATCGAAGGTTAAGGAACCGCAGAGACTTGCCGAAAGAGTAGCATCCGTAGCACTAGCTAGCTTCCCTGGCCGGCCGGCTAACACACTGAAACAATTACTTTTTAAAGAACATGTCGGCGACGGATTTATGCGCCTGTTTGTTCGACCGATCGGCTTCGAGCCGCGCGATCTCCTCCTTCAGGAGGGCAATGCGCTCGGTAATCTCGCCGGCCGACAAAAGCGTCAGATCCTGCCCAATCTCATGGCCAAGCTTCTTCTTCGGCTTATCCTCGTCGTCGACGGCGGGCATCGGTATTCTCCTCGACCGTAATTTTACCGGCCGCAGCGGCGGTTGTCACACCGCCGTCTGCCGCCGGAACTCGACCTGAGCGCTCGCCCGGAAGGAGCGACAGCGCCCGCCGCATGGCCGGCAACCACGTTGGCGGAATTGTCCTGACCCTTTGAAAGTACACGGGAAATATCCTTGCCCCGCAGCCCGCCAGCGGTTACTAACTCACTCGGCTCAATCGTTTGCGACGGAAGCCGCCGCCGCGCCCGCCGGTTCAAGCCGGCGAGGCGGTCGCGAATTCGGCGCAAAGCCCGTTAGGTAATCTCGGTAAAGCCTTTGCGGGGGACTTCGATTGTGGCGCAAGGGGCGCCGGCTGCCGGCCTCGGAGGTCGTTTCTTGGTATCTTTGCGCGCCGCCCGTTCGAGCGCCCGCATCTCATGCGCGCTCATCGCCGCCGCATGGATGGTGCTCGCCGGCGCGCCGGCGGCGCATGCCGTCGAAGCCGTCAATGTCCGCAACGACGCCTCAGCGATCGACCTGACCGACGCGGTCGAGTTCCGTCATACTGACGGCGATCGCATTCAGGTTTCGACCGCTCCAGGTCCCGACGGCATCATCCGCCGCATCGAAGTCCGCGCCCGGGAAGCCGGCAGCAATTGGGCGGTCTTTGCCCTTGCCAATGACGGCGACGAGCAGATCGACCGCCTGATCGTGGCGCCGCATTACCGCATGGTCGGCTCCGGCCTGATCTGGCCCGACCTCGGACAGTCGCGGATCGTCTACATCACGCCGTCGTCGGGCGACCCACCGGAGCGGCAGGAAAACGCCTCGGCGGACGTCTACCGCATCACGCTTGATCCCGGCACGGTGATCACTTTCGTCGCCGAATTGCGCACCGACAATCTGCCGCAGCTCTATCTGTGGGAGCCCGACGCCTACAAGGACAAGGTCAATTCGCTGACGCTCTACCAGGGCATCGTCATCGGCATTGCCGGACTGCTGGCGCTGTTTCTGACGATCCTGTTCGTGGTCAAGGGCAGCGTGATGTTTCCGGCCGCGGCCGCGCTCGGTTGGGCGGTGCTGATCTATATCGGCATCGACTTCGGTTTTTGGCCCAAGGTTTTCGACATGTCGTCGGGCGCCGAGCGCATCTGGCGCGCCTCGGGCGAAGCGATCCTGGCCGCAACGCTGCTCGTTTTCCTGTTCGCCTATCTCAACCTCAATCGCTGGCATGTGCGCTACGCGCATATCACCGTCGGCTGGCTCGCGTTCCTGGGCGCGCTGGTCGCAGTCGCCTTGTTTTCGCCGGCCGTCGCGTCGGGCATCGCGCGCATATCGCTGTTTTTCGTCGCCGTGCTCGGCTTCGCGCTCGTCGTCTATCTTTCGACCCACGATTTCGACCGCGCCGTGATGCTGATACCGACCTGGCTCCTTCTGGTCGTCTGGGTCGTCACCGCCGCAGCCACGGTCTTGGGCTTTCTAACGAACGATATTGTCGGCCCCGCGCTCCTCGGCGGCCTCGTTCTGATTGTCATGCTGATCGGTTTCACCGTCATGCAGCATGCCTTTGCGGGCGGTACCACGAGCGGCATCGTCTCCGACGTCGAGCGCCGCGCACTGGCGCTGACCGGCGCCGGCGACATGATTTGGGACTGGGACGTCTCGTCCGACAAGGTATTCACCAGCCCCGAAACCGAGACCGCGCTGGGATTGAAGCACGGCACGCTCGAGGGCTCGGCGGCCAAGTGGCTCGAAGTTCTGCACCAGCTCGACCGCGACCGTTTTCGCGCCACGCTCGATAGCGTGCTCGAACAGCGGCGCGGCCGTGTGGCGCAGGATTTCCGCATGCGCACGGCGGACGGGCATTACCTTTGGTTCGCATTACGGGCGCGGCCCGTCGTCGGCTCCGACGGCGAAGTGGTGCGGCTCGTCGGCACGCTGACCGACGTGACCGAATTCAAGACCGCCGAAGAACGCATGCTGCACGACGCGGTGCATGACAATCTCACCGGCCTGCCCAACCGCGAATTGTTCCTCGACCGTCTGGAAGCGGTGCTCAATTTCGCCAAGGCCGACCCGGCTATCCGCCCGACCGTGATGGTGATCGATCTCGACCGCTTCAAACAGGTCAACGATTCCGTCGGCATGGCGGTGGGCGATTCCATCCTGCTCACTCTGGCGCGCCGCGTCGGACGGCTGATCAAGCCGCAAGACACCCTGGCGCGGCTTTCGGGCGACCAGTTCGGCCTGATCCTGTTGTCGGAACGCGACTCGGCGCGCATCACCGCCTTCGCCGAAACCATGCGCAAGACAATCCGCGCGCCGATTACGTTCAAGGACCGCGAGATATTCCTGACGACATCGATCGGGTTGACGCTCGGCGACACCGAGCCGCAGCGCGGCGAGGAAATCCTCAAAGACGCCGAGCTCGCGATGTATCACGCCAAGCGCGGCGGCGGTGACCGCATCGATGTATTCAAGCCCGCCATGCGCGCCCGCAAAGCCGACCGGCTGTCGATCGAATCCGACCTGCGGCGGGCGTTGGAACGCGACGAGATCGTCATTTTCTATCAGCCGATCGTGCGACTCGAGGATCGCGCCATCGCCGGATTCGAGGCGTTGGCGCGCTGGAATCATCCGAAGCTTGGGCGCGTCTCGCCGGTCGACTTCATCAATATCGCCGAGGAAACCGGACTGATCGTCGAGCTCGGTCTGTTCGTGCTCGATCGCACCGCGCGGCAGCTTTCGACCTGGCAGCGCACGCTGCGCCAGCGCGAGCCGCTGTTCGCCAGCGTCAACGTATCGTCCCGGCAATTGCTGCGTCACGACCTGATCCAGGACCTGCGGACCGTCCTGGCGCGGTCGCCGCTGGCGCGCGGCTCGCTGAAACTCGAAATCACCGAATCGGTGGTGATGGAGAATCCCGAACACGCGGCCCAGATGCTGCATCGAATCCGCGAACTCGGCGCCGGTCTCGCGCTCGACGATTTCGGCACCGGCTATTCCTCGCTGTCCTATCTGCAGCGCTTTCCGTTCGACACCATCAAGATCGACCAGTCCTTCGTGCGCACGACACCGAAGGGCACCCGCCCGGTCATTCTGCGCTCGATCATCACACTCGCCCACGATCTCGGCATGGACGTGGTTGCGGAAGGCGCCGAGAGCGATTCCGACGCGGTCGAATTGTCCCAGCTCGGCTGCGAATATGCGCAAGGCTTCGTGTTCGGCGAACCGATGACGGCCGAGCGGGCGCGGGCGCTGCTCGAACCGGACGCGGCGGGCGCCAAGCGCCTTGAGTCGAGCATCAGGACGAAAGTCTTCGGCTCCTGACCGCCGGCACGCAGCCACAACGTTGCGTTGCTCGATAAAATATTGCAATCTGTCGTCCCCAACCCAGCGCGGGAGGACGTCCGATGAAAACCCCAAGCCTTGTCGCGCTGCTCGCCGCAGCGCTTTTCGCGTCGACCGCCAACGGCCAGACGCCCTCGCCGTCCGATCATGCGGCGAACCAGGAGGTGTTTTGCCAGGGCACCTATGCGCTGTGTATCAAGGCAGCGTGCACACCGATCCCGACGATCGATCGGCTCAGCAACTACACTTACGACCGGGTCTCATGCAGTTGCGAGATCGAAAATGGCTGGTCGATGGGACCCGGACAATGCGACGACCGCATCCCGGTCAAGCACGGCCACTACGTTTATATGATCTCGACCTATTCGAACCTGTTCAACGAAACCAACGCCACATTGGCCTGCAGCCCCGAGCAACTCCGCGGTACGCCCTGGGCGTGGTGCTATGGGGCGCCGTGTGTCGCGGACGAGCGCGCGGTCGAGGCGGGCAACGGCGCGGTGAGCTGCACCTGCCCGTTGGAGACCGGCGCGATGCAAACACTCGGCGGCAACTGCACGACATCGAATTGCACGTCGATCTATTCCGCGGCGACGCCGGAGGGCGACAAGATCGCCAACCAGCATTTCGCCAATTATATGGAGCAGCACGGCTACAAGCACTTCCCGCCGGCCCAGATGTGCGCGTCAAACCCGGTGCTAGCGCCGCCCAAATGAGGCGGTACAGTTGAGCCAATCCGGTCTTCGCGTGCCTGTAGGATGAAGGCGTCAGGACGCGCGCCGCGACGCTTAGGCGTGCCCGGCCTCGCTCGACAGCATGCCGAGGTCGATGCCGATCTTCTTCAGCGCTTTCTCGTATTTGCCACCGATATCGGCACCAAACAGCAATTCGGCATCGGCGGCACAGTGCAGCCAGCCATTGCCCTGAATTTCGTTTTCAAGCTGGCCCGGCGCCCAGCCCGCATAGCCGAGCGCCAGAATGGCGCTGTCCGGTCCGTCGCCGCGCGCAATCGCCTTGAGAATGTCGATGGTGGCGGTGAGACAGATGCCGTCGTCGATCGGCAGCGTCGAATTCTCGATGAAAAAATCGGCCGAGTGCAGCACGAAACCGCGTTCGGTCTCGACCGGCCCGCCGCGCAAGACTTTGACGACGCCGGCGCGCGTCGGCAATTGGATGACATCGGCCGCGGGTATCACGTTGAGCTTCACCAAGAGGTCGGAAAAATTGATATTCGGCGCCGGATGATTGACGACAATGCCCATCGCCCCCTCGGAAGAATGCGCGCAAATGTAGATCAGCGAGCGCGAGAAGCGCTCGTCGAGCATCGCCGGCATGGCGATCAGCATCTGCCCGTCGAGATAACCTCGGCGCCGGCTCTTCCCTGATGTGCTGCCGCGCGGCAATTTCATGGCTCGAAAGGTTAGCCCAACGACCCGAATTTGCAAACGAACGACACCGCTAAAAGTTCATGTTATGGCCTCGCGCCGCGGGCAGTCCCGGCGTCACTCTGCCGCGCGGTAACGATCATGTCAGTGGCGCTTGTGTCCACTTCGCCTTAGACAGCGGCGATGCTCAAGTTTCGTTTGTTGACAATTGTGGCCGCGTCCCTGTTAGGCCTGTCGGCGGCCCGGGCGCAGGACGCATCCGAATGGAATGCGGAAACCCATACCGCCGCGCGGCTGATCGCCGGCGCGCTGGCCAAGACCTCCAATGCGACGTTTTTGCGGGCGGGTATCGAAATCAAGCTCGATACTGGCTGGAAAACCTATTGGCGAGATCCCGGCGATTCCGGCGTCCCGCCGACTTTCGATTTCTCCGGCTCGGAGAACGTCAAAGCCGTCACCGTGCTGTGGCCCGCACCCGCACGTTTCCCCGATGGTGCCGGCGGCAATTCGATCGGCTATCTCGAACACGTTGTCCTGCCATTGCGGGTCGCGCCTCTTGATGCCACCAAACGAACGTCGCTTAAGCTCAAGCTCGGCTACGACGTCTGCGGCAATATGTGCGTGCCCGTGGACGCCGATCTCAAGCTGCCGCTCACCGGCGATGGCGCTGAAGAGAGTGCGATCGAAAAGGCGGAAGTTCGCGTTCCCCGGCATCTCGCGCTGGGCGAGGGCAAAGAGCGGGGGCTTGCCGTACTCGCCGTGCATCGCGAGCCCGGCGGCGCACATGAGCGCGTCGTGGTCGATGTTGCGGCGCCCGCGGGCGCAGCGATTGATCTTTTCGTCGAAGGGCCGACGCCGGAATGGTCGTTGCCGCTGCCCGAACCCGTTGCAGGATCTGTCGGTGGCAATGGCTCGACCCGGCAATTCAGTTTCGAACTCGATGGGCTTCCACCGGACGCGTCGTCGAAAGGCGCCATGCTGACCTTCACCGCCGTTTCGGCCGACGACGCCATTGAGGTTCCGGCCCATCTCGACTAATCCATCGGCCGCCAAACTTGTCGGAAAACCGGTTTCCACTTTGCCGGATCATGCGGTAATTTGCGCGCCGAGAAACCTGCCATAACCCACACGAGAGGATTGATCATATGACTATCAAGGTCGGCGACCGCGTACCGAGCGGCTCTTTCACCGTGATGACGGCCGACGGGCCGAAGCCGAAGACCACGGACGAATTGTTCAAGGGCAAGAAGGTGGTGCTGTTTGCGGTACCGGGCGCCTTCACGCCGACCTGCAGCAATAATCACCTGCCGGGCTTTTTGCAGAACGCCGCCGCGATCAAGGGCAAGGGCGTCGACACCATCGCCGTGACTGGCGTCAACGACGTGTTTGTGATGAACGCCTGGAAGAAAGCCTCGAGTGGCGATGGTATCGAGTTTCTCGCCGACGGCAGCGCCGCCTGGGCCAAGGCGCTCGGGCTGACGATGGACCTGACCGAACGCGGCCTCGGCGTGCGCTCGCAGCGCTATGCCATGGTGGTCGATGACGGCGTGGTGAAGACGCTCAACATCGAGGAAGCGCCGGGCAAGGCCGAGGCGTCGGGCGCCGACAATCTCTTGAAATCGCTCTGATCACGTCGCTTACGGGAGCGCGGGCGAAATCCTGCGCTCCCGGAGCGCTCACACGTCGTCGCTGGCGCTCGGCCAGAAGCGACGATGGACCGCCAAGCCTTCGTCTTCCAATAGAGGCCCGATAACCTCGATTGGCCGGTCCGCGCGCGCGAAGACTTCCTCGCAGCGCATCGCGATGCCGGCGGCACGTTCGTAAGGCGCGCGGAGCGCGCGCATCGCCGGTTCACTGACGCAGAACACGAGCCGCCGGATGTTGCACCAATAGACCGCCGCCGCGCACATCGGGCATGGCTCGCCGCTGGCATAGAGCGTGGCGCGGCTGAGCTCTTTCCAGCTCAACACGGCCGATGCTGAACGCAGCGCCTGCATTTCGGAATGCGCGGTCCAATCTCGCGGCTCGACGCTCGGCAGGCCCTGGGCTTGCGCGACCACCCGACCCTCGCCATCCGTCACGACAGCGCCGAAGGGCCGTCCGCCTTGCGCGACGGCAGCCTCGGACAACGCGATCGCTTGGCGTAGCCGGATCAGGTCTTGGTCGTCTGGCATGACGCTGCGGTCCTAGCCGACCGCCCTCCCCGTGGTCCGGATTTCCGCAATCGCCGCGCGCGCCAATTCATCGGCGCGTTCGTTCAGGTCGTGGCCGGCATGACCCTTCACCCAGTGCCAGCGAATTTGATGGGCGCCGAGAGCCGCGTCGAGGCGCTGCCACAGATCGATGTTCTTCACCGGCTTTTTATCGGCGGTGCGCCAGCCGTTGCGCTTCCAATTGGAAATCCACGACATGATGCCGTTGCGCAGATATTGGCTGTCGGTGTGCAGATCGACGCGGCACGGTTTCTTGAGCGCTTCGAGCGCCGAGATCGCGGCCATCAGTTCCATGCGGTTATTGGTGGTGTTCACCTCGCCGCCTTTCAGTTCCTTCTCGCGGTCGCCAAAACTTAAGATCGCGCCCCAGCCGCCCGGACCCGGATTTCCCGAACAGGCGCCGTCGGTGTGAACGACGACATGAGGCAATTCTCGCGGTGTCGCATCGTTCACGGCAGCATCGCTCCGTAATCTTGCACGCCGTAGTCGCTCGCGCTTTTGACCGTCTGGTGAAAGCGGAGCTTGCGCGCGTATTCGCGGGGGTCTTTGGGCCGCACCAGCGCACCGGGCGGCACATCGAGCCAGTCGACGAGGCGGGTGAGAAGGAAACGGAGTGCCGCGCCGCGCGCCAAAAGCGGCAGCTTCTCCCATTCGCCCGCCGACAGCGCCCGCGTCCTGTTGTAGCTCGTCAAGAGCGCCCGTCCCTTGGTCACGTTGTAGGAATGATCGGGCTCGAAGCACCAGGCGTTGAGGCAGATCGCGACGTCGTAAGCGAGCGTATCGGTACAAGCGAAATAAAAATCGATCAGCCCGGACAATCTGTCGCCGAGGAAAAACACATTGTCCGGGAAAAGGTCGGCGTGGATGACGCCCTGCGGCAGGCCGCCCGGCCAATCGCGCTGCAACACGTCGAGCTCGGCGGAGACGAGCGTTTCCAGATTGCGCTCCACCTTGTGGGCGCGCTCGCGACAGTTTTCGTAGAGCTGCCGCCAACCGCTAACCGAGAGCGCGTTATCGCGGCGCATCGAAAAGTCGGCGCCGGCAAGATGCAGGCGCGCCAGAGCTTCGCCAAGCGCCGCACAATGCGCCGCGGTCGGCCGGCGAATCCACAACCCGTCGAGAAAAGTCACGATCGCGGCGGGCCGGCCGGCAAGCCGGCCCAGCACTTGGCCATCCCGGTTCTTCACCGGCTGCGGGCAGGTGATGCCGCGGCTCGCCAGATGCTCCATTAGCGATAGGAAAAACGGCAGGTCGCGTTCGGCGACGCGCCGCTCGTAGAGCGTGAGGATGTAATAGCCGCCGCCGGCATGCACGAGGAAGTTCGAATTCTCGACCCCCTCGGCAATGCCCTTGTAGGAAAACAGCTCGCCGACGTCGTACCCGGCAAGGAAGCGGCCCAAATCCTCCGCTGTGACATCGGTATAGACCGCCATAAAGGTCTCCAAGAAGCCCCGCGGCTAGCGTGGGAACCGCCTTCCCGTCAAGCTGCGCCGCCCGCAAGCCACCCGGCAAAGCGCGTATAAAGGTCGGCGGTCTCCTGGGCTTTATCGCGATAAACCACCGGCGCCAGCGCCCGCCCTTCCGAATGGGCGATGCGAAACGCCATATAGCGGTATTCCTCCGGATAGCGCGCGGCACCGCCTGCGGCGAATAACGCGTCGAAAGCCGGCGACGGCTCGACGGGATCGAGCCGGTCGCGCTCGTAGATCGCCGCCCGTTCGACGATCAGCCAGCCGCCTGGGTGTTTCTCGATTCGGTCGAGAAAGCGGGAGCACGACGTTAGATCGACCGCGATGCCCTTAAACGACTGGCGGACACGGATGATGACGCTCGTTTCCGCCACGGCCCGGTTGTTGCCGAGCTTGATGACCGGCGTAAACAGATGATGCCGCGACCAGGTATGGCCGCCGTCAAAACTCGCCCGGCAATGCTCGACGAATTGCTCGAACGCTCCGCAGAACCATGACACCGAAATGTGGCCGTCGGGCGTGAAGGTGCCGCGCAACTCCTGCCATCGGCCCTGATCGCGATAAAGGCCCCAAGATTGGATCAGGTCCGCGATGGCGATTTTGTCGGCGATTTCCATGCGGTCGACCCTTAGACCATGATTCAATTCTATCGAATCGGATCATGGCCTAAGTCCTATGTTGGAGCATGATCCGATCCGAAAACCGGCATCCACTTTTCGGGATCATGCTCTGAGCGCGCGCACGATAGGCTGCCATGCTGACATGGCGCAACAGCTCTGCTATCGGCAATGCCCCACCCTATGTTGAAAGCCTCAAAGACAAGCGAATGAAAGCCATCGTCATCCACGAATACGGGCCGCCGGAAGTTTTGCGCTACCAGGACATCACCAATCCCGAGCCGCGTAGCGGCGAAATCCGCATCAAGGTGCACGCCGCAACCGTCAATCGCGTTCTCGACGTGAGCTTGCGCGCCGGCAAGGAAGTCGCGCGCGGCGCTACGCTGCCGCTCATTCCCGGCGTCGATTGCGCCGGAACCGTCGACGCGGTCGGGCCGCAGGTGACACGCTGGAAGGTCGGCGATCGGGTCGCCGCGGCCGGTTTCATGCCGCTTGAGCTCTGTACCGAAGACGGCTCCGGCTATAACGGGCCGCGCGGCATGATGGGCATCAAACGACCGGGCGGCTTCGCCGAATATGTCGCGGTGCCGGCCGCCGCCGCCGTGCGCTTACCGGATGCGCTCGACTTCCATCGCGCCGCAGTCGTCATGCGGCACGTGCCGACGGCCTGGAACCTGCTCAGCCATGTGGCAAAGCTTACCTTCGACGAGACGGTGCTGGTCATGGGCGCCGGCGGCAATCTCGGCACCATCGGCATCCAGATCGCCAAGAACGTGATCGGCGCGCGGGTCATCGCCGCGGCGGGCTCCGACGAGCGTGTCGCGGTCGGCACCAAGCTCGGCGCCGATCACGGCGTCAATTATGCGACCCACAGCATCTACGACGAGGTGATGAAATTCACCGGCGGCAAAGGTGTCGACGTGCTCTACGACAATATCGCCAATCCGGCCGTGCTGCCGCTTGCCTTCCTCACCATCGGCATGAACGGCCGCTTGGTCACGGCAGGCGCCCACGCCGGACCGCATGTGCCGATCGATTTCTCGCACCTGTACCACAAGCGCATCACGATTAAGGGCATGCCCGGCTATACGCCGTCCGACCTGCCGCACTGCCTGGCGGCAGCTGCACAGGGCAAAGTCATACCGCAGATCGAGCGTGTGATGCCGCTATCGCAGGCCGTCGAAGCGCACCGGCTGGTCGAGGCCTATGAAGGTCAAGGCAAGATCGTGCTCGACCCGACGCTGGGGTAAAATCTAGGAATCATCCACCGGCTGCGTCGCCCGCACCGACGGCCGCGCCGCGAAGACCTCATACCAATCCGCGATGTCGCGGCGGTCTTTGCGCCAATCGTCATCGGCATAGCGGAAATCCAGATAGGCCAGCGCGCAGCCTATGGCGATATGGCCGATATCGAACCGCGTCGCGGAAAGGGTTTCCGCTTCGCGTTCCAAATGATCGAGCACGGCGGCCGTCCGTACCAGGGCGCTCTTCAGATGCAGAGCCGAGGGCTGGGCGCGGGCGCGTTCGTTGCGGTTGAGCACCAAGAGATCCAAAAATCCGTCGGCGAGCGCCTGTCGTCTCAGCGCCGTCAGCCGGGCACTTTGTTGTTGCGGAAAAAGCTGTGGCGCGCCGTCAAACGCATCGAGATATTCGCAGATCACCGCCGAATCGTACAGCACCGCGCCATCATCGAGGACGAGCGTCGGGATTTTCGACAGCGGATTATCCCGCATCAGTTCGGCTTGAGGCCTCGCGGTTTCCGCGACAGTGCGCACGCAGGCGATGCGATCGACGAGACCGCGCTCGTGCGCGACGATCATGACTTTGCGCACGAAGGGCGAACGGGGCGACCAATGCAGCTTCATGGCCTACCCTCTATCAGTTAACCGCCGATGCCGCGAGCAGCACCGCCTCCGCGAGACCTTTTGCGATCCGGCAGCCGGCGGCATCGAGCGCTTCGAGTTTTGCCTCGGCGCTCTCGCGGGTGCTGCCGATAAGCGCGCCGGCGTGACCCATCTGTTTTTGCGCCGGCGCGTGGCGGCCGACCACCATGGCAATGACCGGTTTGCCGAAGCCGCGCGCGGCGTCCGCGAAAGCATATTCCTTGTCGCCGCCGATTTCGCCGCAGAACAGCACCGCGGCAGTTTCTTCATCCTCCGCGAGCGCGAGCAGGTATTCATGCGGGTTGCGGCCGATCACGCTATCCCCGCCGACATGGGCGACGATGCGCTGGCCGACGCCGGCGAGCGTCAATTGCCGCGCCAAGGCGAGCGCGACGGTGCCGCTGCGCACGATGACGGCAAGCCTGCCTTCCCGGCAAAAGCTCGGTGCGATGGAGCCAAGAAGCCCGCGGCCCGGAACGAAAATGCCGAGCGTATTCGGCCCGACAAGCCAACTGCCCGCAGCTCGCGAGTGCGCCGCGGCGCTGAGCGTATCGTGTACCGGCACATATTCGGCAGCCGCCATGACGGTCGGAACGCCAAGCTCTATGCATTCGGCGATGGCGTCGCGGACGCCTTCGGCGGGCGTATAAATCACCGCGATATTCGGTTTCTGCGGCATGTCGCCGATGCGGTCATAGAGCGGCAAGCCGTCCATGTCGGCGCCGCCGCGGCCGAGCGCGACGCCGCCAATGAGCGGCGTCCCAGCCTCGATCATTCCCGCGACCTGGTGACGCGCATAGCGCCCGGTCGGGCTCAGCACGGCGACCCGCCAGGGCGCTGGATCGAGGAACGGCAGGCGCGCAACGCCCGACATGCGGTAAGCTCCGGGGAAATCGCGCCGGACGGCGCGAGGGGGAACAGCCTATTATGCGTCTTGCCGAGGTCGACGGGAAAGCCTTGCTGCGCCGCCACGGCCTCGCTGTGCCGCGCGGTGTCCTGCTCGCCGGCAGCGAGGAGCCGCCGCAATACACCGAAAGCTGGCCGGGCTTCGTGCTCAAGGCGCAACTCCTCGAAGGCGGCCGCGGCAAACGCGGCTTGGTGCGGCGTTTCGACGAAGCGGACCAGCTTCGTAACGTGCGGCGGCTCATCCTGGCGAGTGTCGAAGACGCCGATACGCCGCTTCTCCTTGAGGAGGCGGTGCCGATCGCCCGCGAAATATTCGTCGCGGTCCGCGTCGACGGCACGCGGCAGCGGCTCGAGCTTTTGATCGCACCGCAAGGTGGAGAAAACGTCGAGCAATCGGGCAAAATCGCGCGCATCGGCATTGACGCAGCCTTGCCGGCCACGCCGGAAGCAATCTTCCGCGCAATCGCCAAGTCTTTTCCAAGCGACGTCGCCGCGCGCGTCGCGCGCTATGCCGCGCGGCTTCCCGAAATCGCCCGCCAGGAGGATTTGGAGCTGTTGGAGATCAATCCGCTGGCGCTGACCGAAGACGGCAGGCTCATCGCCTGCGACGCCAAGATCGTCCGCGACGACAGCGCCGATTTCCGCCACGCCGCGGACGAATTCGCCATCAGTCGCAGGCTCGCCGAACGAGCCTTGACCGGGTTCGAACGCGCAGCGCGCGATCTCGGCTTTCAGCTCGTGGAAACCGGCGGCGACGTCGTGCTCGTTACCTCGGGCGCCGGGCTTGCAATGATGATGATGGATCTATTGGCCGATCATGGACTTTCGGCTGCGAGCTTCATGGACAATCTGCGCGGCGCGCCGGACGAGACCATGGCCGAGCGGCTCAAAATCGCCCGCGCCCTCGCCGAGCGGCGAAGCATCAAGGCGATCGTCTTCCAGACCGTGATTGCCTCGCGCTCGCTTGCCGAGCGGATCGATGCGCTCACCGCCTGGATCACCGCCGAGCCACTGCCCAAGCCGCTTTTCGTCGGTCTCGCCGCCGGCCACGGCGCGACCCGTAAGATGAGCGTCGAGGCGGCGATCGACAAGCTGCGCTCACTGGGCGTCGCAGCCTTCACCGATCCCGTCGATCTCGTCCAAGCGGCAGCAAAGGCGGTGCGCTGACAACGCCGTTCGGTCCAAGCGCGCAAAAGTCGCAGGGGATGAGGGGGATTGCCCTAGCGCGCCCGTTGCCCGCGGACCGCATAGAACGAGGCATAGAACCGCTTGCAGGCTTCGATGAAGCCGCCGCCGAATTCGAGCGGCCGGTCGGGCGCGAGGTCGAAGATGTAATCGCAGCCGTCGCCGGCACAGAAATAGGTCCGCATGCCGCGCAGCCGATCCGCGGGCTCCGGATTGCGCTCGCCGCAATCGGGGCAAACCAAGAGAATGCGCGTCGCCGAAGGTGTTTGTGGGATGCCGAAATTTCGCATGGTGAGCGCCCCGTCGATCCCGCAGTGCAGCACGGATTCGAATCATGCGTAGTTTATCAGACCGCTGTCCCACCGGGCCGCCACAACGGCATTTTTCAAGCAATATTCTCATTCTTGCGGCCAAAGCCTAAGCACGGCAGTATGACGGCGAGTCAAAGACCCCGGAAAGGGGCAGCTCTTGGGGAACAGTTGTCCGTCGGCTCTGCCGAGTGCATGTGGGGCACGCGCATGAAGGCTATTCTCGTTCCGACCGAGCAAGCTGCCGCGATGGCGTCGGCGTTGGACACGGCGCTGCTGCTGGCGCGCAAGTTCGACAGCCTGATCGAGGGTTTTCCGCTGCGTCCGGCAGTCGCCGACCTCGTCGCCATGGATCCCGACAGCGGGCTGACCATGGTCGCGGTCAAGGAAAACGACGCCGAAATGGTGCGTCAGGCGGAGATGCTATTCCGCTCCTTCATGGAACATCACGGCGTGCCGCCGCATGGTGGCGACGGTAAGGCGTCGCTGTCTTGCTCATGGCTCAAGGACGCCCCGAGCGGCCACGACTTCGTCGGCAGCTACGGCCGGGTGTTCGATATGATCGTGTTGGCGCGGCCCGGCGACGAGTGGCAAAGCCCGTCGATGATCACGCTCGAATCCGCTTTGTTCGAGAGCGGACGGCCGGTATTGATCGCGCCACCCACCGCGCCGCGTTCGCTCGGCTCCAATGTGCTGATCGCCTGGAACAACTCCACCGAACAGGCGCGCACCATGGCGGACGCCATGCCGCTCCTTCGGCTCGCCGAGCGCATCACCATTCTGACGGTCGAGGGCGCTACCGTCGCCGGACCGAGCGGCGAGCAAATGGCCCGCTCGCTCAAGCTGAACGGCATGACCGCCGACACCATTACGATGAAGCCCGGCAAGCGCAGCGCCGGCGACACGATCATCGCCAAAGCCGAGGAACTCGGCTGCGATCTCATCGTCAAGGGCGCCTATACGCAAAGCCGGCTGCGGCAGATGATCTTCGGCGGCACGACGCGGCACATTCTCGCCAATGCGAAGCTGCCTGTGTTGATGGCGCATTGACCAAGTCCTTGGCACCGCTGTTGCAAGCACTCGCCCCCTTCGCTTACGCGCTGCTGCGCGCAGCGGTCGGGCTTGCGCTGGTGCCACACGGCCTGCGCAACACCTTTGGATTTTTTGCCAATACCGGCATGCCCTCGCTGAGCATCGGCCAGTTGGCGAAGTATCTTGACGCCAATGGCTACCGGCCGGGAAAATTCTGGGCTGTCGCGATCTCGATCACCCAACTGATCGGCGGGCCGCTGCTCGCCGTCGGCTTGTTCACTCGGCCGGTCGCCGCTGTGGTCCTTGTTTTTCTTCTCGTCGCCAATGTCGAGCGCTGGCGCATCGGCAAATATTTCTGGAACCAGCAGGGGCTCGAATACACGCTGATGTGGACGATCGCCACGTTCTACGTTCTCGTGCGTGGCGGCGGGCTCTATTCGCTCGACCATGTGCTTAGATAGTGATTTCGACAGACGTCCCGTTGAGGAGATGTGCGCCACCATGAAGATCAAAGCGAACGGTATCACCATCAATTATAGGATCGACGGCCCGGATGACGCACCATGCCTCGTCTTTTCCAACTCGCTCGCGACGTCGCTTGCGATGTGGGACGAGCAAGCCGAAGCGCTGAAAGATAAGTTCCGAGTGCTACGCTACGATCAACGCGGTCACGGCGGCAGCGATGTGCCCTCCGGCCGCTATGCGTACGATACACTCCTAGCCGACGCGCTCGGCTTGCTCGACGCGATTGGAATCGCAAAGGCGCATTTTGCCGGTCTGTCGATGGGCGGTGCGACCGCATTAGGCCTCGCCGAACATCATCCCGACCGCTTCGATCGCATTATCGTTTGCGATTCACCCTGCCAGTCGACACCGCAGTCGAGCCAGCAATGGGAGGAACGCATCGCGGTAGCGCAGCAAAAGGGCATCGAGGCATTGGTCGAACCGACCATCGGGCGCTGGTTTCCGGCCGAGATCGTGGCGAAGAATCCGCCGCATGTCGACAAAGTGCGCGCCATGATCCGTGCGACGCCGGTCGACGGCTTTATCGGTTGCGCGGCCGCGCTCGCCGCGCACGACTATGCTTCCGCCGTAGCCTCGGTAAAATGTCCCGTGCTCTTCCTGGTCGGGGAGAAGGATGCGCCGGCGCCGGCGATGCGCAAGCTCAGTGAAAAACTTCCGGGCTCGCGCTATGTGGAGCTTCCCGGCGCCGGTCATATCTCCAACATGGATCGGCCTACGGAATTCACCCGCGCCGTGCGCGAATTTCTTACACATTGACGCGCTGACGATTGATCGGCTGAAATGCAATCGGAGCGCGGAATATCCGCGCTCCGATTTTAGTTTCAAGTATTACAGTACGCTCAGGCGCCCTTCAGCTTCTTGGTGCATTCGCTGTAATAGCCGCCGCCCTTTTGGATCCATTTCAGGCCGCCATTGCCGTTGCTGGCCTTATTGGCCTTGTATTGATCGAGGCAGGTCTCCATCCGGGCCTTGCCAGCGGATTCCTTCGCGTATTTCGTGTCGACCGCACTCGGGAACACGGCATTGCCGGTGGCGACGGGCGCAGCCGCTGGAGCGGGCTTCGGCGCCGGTGCCGCCGCGGGGGTTGACGCCGTGGCGGGTGCCGGAGCCGCCGCAGGTGCGGCCGCAGCGGAGCCGCACTGCGCCTTGCGGAAGTCATTCCACTTCATGCCGTTGAGTGTGCCGCCGTCCTTGGCGGCTTTGTATTTGGCGCTGCACTCCGTCATCGAAAGTGCATGGGCGGATGTGCCCTGCAGGGCGACGGCCGCGAGCACTGCTGCGGCGCATAAAACGACGTGACGCGTGGTCATGACTGGTTTCCTCATGTTGTCGAATTGAGTCCGGTGTGATGAATTGGGTGTGACGATCAATTTCGGCGGCCAACCCGGGAGAACCGCAACATCGAGCGCAGTCATTCTTCCTCGATCAGCCGCGGGAGTCTGCCATGGCGCCGGATTGAAGAAAAGCCAGTTTCAACCTGACGGCTCAGGGCTCATCCTTTGGCTTTATGGTCGTGCGGCTTGCCGATCATATCGGCGCAGCCGGCGCGCGTCGCCCAATATTCCCAGGCCCGCCAGGTTTCCGGCGCATGCGGCTTATAACCCGCGGCGCGGGCGGCGATCTCACCTTTGGTCAGAGGCTTCGGCTTGCCGCCCATCCGCATCGCATTCATCTGCACCCGCGCATTGCGCGGCAGATAGACGGAAAGCCGCACCACTTCGATGATCGAGCGCGCCGCCGAGGCGAAACCATGCCCACGCATCAGCGCCACATTGCCGGCGCCGAGACATTTCGCGAGGTCCCTGCCCTGCGCCATATTGGTCACCAATAAATTCGTATCGCCGAATTTCTTGGCGATATCCCACACCGGTACCTTGCCGCCGATAAAACTGCCGGAATGGATCACCGGCTGCAGCGGCGTCGATATGATCCCGAACGGCAAGGTGTCCTCGGCATGCGCATGAACCACGGCGGTCACGTCGGGCCGCGCCTCGAAAATCGCCGCATGGATGAAGCGCTCGAGATAAGGCTGCCGTTTGTCCTTGACCGGCTCGCCTTCTAGATCGAACTCGACCAGATCGTTGACCTCGACCAATTCCGGCGCGCGCGAGCGCGACAGGAAGAAGCGCTTCGGGTTGTCGGGATGGCGAACGCTGATATGGCCATAGGCGTCGACCACGTCCTCGTGGGACAGGATGCGGTTGGCGATGACTAGGTCGCGCAAGAGATCGTCGAGTTGGCTCATATTGGCGTTTCCATGTTGATTTGAAACGAAGTTACGTGAACCCAGTACATCGTCAATGCAGTTCCTTGCGCAGAATCTTGCCGATATTGCTCTTCGGCAGGCTGTCGACAAATTCGATGATCGTCGGACGCTTATAGCCGGCGAGGCGGGTGCGCAGATATTGGCTGAGCTCCGCTTCGTCGAGCGCGGGATCGCGTTTGACGACGAAGAGCTTCACCGTCTGGCCGGTGCGCGCGTTCGGCACGCCGATCACGGCTGCTTCCAGCACGCCGGGATGCTGCATCGCGATGTCTTCCACCTCGTTGGGAAATGCCTTGAAGCCGGAAACGTTGATCATGTCCTTCTTGCGGTCGAGGAGCTTCAAAAAACCCTCGGCATCGAAAACCCCGATGTCGCCGGTGCGCAGCCAGCCGTCGGCGGTGAGGACGAGCTTGGTTTCAGCGGGCTGTTGCCAATAGCCCCGCATGACCTGGGGGCCGCGCACCCACACCTCACCCTCTTCGCCTAAGGCAAGAACGTTACCGGCATCGTCCCGGACCGTCACCTCGGTCGACGGCAGCGGCAGGCCGACGGTTCCGATTTTCGGCGCCAGAAATGGATTGATGCAAACGACCGGCGAGGCTTCGGTCAAGCCATAGCCTTCGACCAATTCGCTGCCGGTGATATCACGCCAGCGCCGCGCCACCTCACTCTGGACGGCCGCGCCGCCGCCGACTGCGACTCGAAGCGCGCGGAAATCGAGCGTCCCGAATTCAGGTTCGTTGACCAGCGCGTTGAACAGCGTGTTGACACCGGACATCCACGTGATGTTGGCGTGCCGCATGGTGCGAATGAGCCGGTGCAAATCGCGCGGATCGGGAATGAGAAAATTCAATCCGCCCAGCACCGCAAAGCTCAACAGGTTCGCGGTCAAAGAGAAGATGTGATAGAGCGGCAGCGGCGTCAGCACTCGCTCGTGTTCCAGATTAACGTCGGGTCCGGTCCAGGCGCAGCACTGCAGCGTATTCGCGACCAGATTGCGATGCGTCAGCATCGCGCCTTTCGGCACGCCCGTCGTTCCGCCCGTATACTGCAGCAAAGCGATGTCGTTCGATTGCGGCTGGGCGTCATGGTAACCTTCGCTCGGCGGCCGGTCGCACGCATCCTGCAGCATGGTGAAACGCTCGAAGCGCCAGGCCGGCACGGCATGCCGGATATAGGAATTGGCAAAATTGAACGCCCAGCGTTTCAACAACGGCACGAAATCGCCGAGACGAGCGACTACGACATGATGGATCTTGGTGGCGGCGATGACGGCTTCGAGCTTGTGGGCGAAATTCTCCATGATCACGATGACCGTGGCGCCGCAATCGGCGAGTTGCTGCTGCAATTCGCGCGGCGTGTAGAGTGGATTGACATTGACGACGATGAGACCCGCGCGCAGCGCGCCGAGGAACGCGACCGGATAGGCGAGCATATTTGGAAGCATGATCGCCACGCGGTCGCCCGGACTGCAAAGGACCTCTTCGAGCAGAAACCCCGCGAAATTACGGCTGTCGCGCTCCCAATCGGCAAAGCTCATGCGTGCGCTTAAGCATTCGAAAGCCGGGCGCTCGGCATGTTGACGACAGGCACCGAGCAGCATCGCGGAGAGCGACGCATAGGCATCCGGATCGATGGTCCGAGGCACGCCCGCCGGATAGGAGGCCAACCAGAAAGCTTCGGCCGTCTGGATCGACTGCGGCGTGGCGGCGTTCGGCGTCAGCTCGCTCATTACCCGATCACCATGAAAGCGCGATCCTTAACACTGCCTCGCGAGCCGCGAGGCTTCTGCGCCATCATCGGCGATTCTGCCATCGGAGAGCTACGCCGATCCGGCTATTTCGCGCCGACATATTTTTCCAGCGTCATCGGATTGCCTTTGCGCGCCGGGTCCTTAGGCTCGATGCCGGCGAAACGGCTCGCCTCGATGAACCAGCGCTCGCGTGCCGGAAGCTGCCAGTTGCGCCGCGTCAAATAGGACGAGTCCCAGCGTACCGGCTCATCGTCGATATCCATGCATTGATAATGAGTGTTGAAAAGCTCGATGCGGTGCCCGTCCGGGTCGCGCAGATAGACGAACAGCGCATGGCCGGGTCCGTGCCGGCCGGGACCGAATTCGATATTGTCGGCAAAACCCATCGTCGTGGCGAGATCGCAGACATAGAAGAACAAGTAGGACTCCGGAATGGCGAAGGCGGCATGATGCAGCCGCGGCCCGGCGCCCGCCGCAAACACGATGTCGTGCGGATTGCCCTTGCGCTGCAGGAACACGAACATCGGATCGTCGCTGCCGTCCGGCGCGATATATTCGGACAGCCGAAAGCCCAAGCCGGTATAGAATTCAAGCGCCCGCGGCACATCCGGCACCAGCAATTGAAAGTGATCGATCCGCTGCGGCACCGCGCCATGATGATGATCGAAGGAAACGACAAGACGCGGCTGCCGCGCCATGGTGGCGCAGAATTCGAGTGGAGCACCGACGGCGTCGTGAACGTGAAGCGTGCGGCCCTGATGCGGACGTTCGACCCATCGCGCCGGCAATCCGGCCTTTTCGAAATAAAACTTCGCCTTTTCCAGATCCTCTTCGCTGAAGCAGCGCATGCCGACCCGCTCGGCCTGAGCCGCGCCGGCGCGCTTGAGGACGAGCGAGTGATGGGACGCCTCGGCGACGCCGCGCAGGTAGATCGTATCCTTGTCCTCGGCGCTGACAATGAAGCCGATGAGGCCGACGTAAAACGCGCGGCTTTTGCCGAGGTCGGTTACGTCCAGCACGACATGGCTCGCGCGGGTGATGTTGAAGGGCGGGTTGTAATTGGGTTTCGGAATGCTCACGAAGGTCTCCGCGAATAGCGAAATGGCGAATAGCGAATGGAGACTAGCGTGCTTTTCGCTAAACTCCCACTCGCTACCCGCTATTGGCTACTCGCGTGAAAAGCTATTCCTGGTTTGCCGCGAACAATTGCCGGCCCATGCCGTCGAAATGCGCCTTCTGTTCGTCGGAGAGCGAGTCGTAGAAGGCCGCAAGCGCCGGTCGCACCGTGTTGACGCCCTGCAGCATGGCGTCGAGCCGCTTGCCGATCGCGGCCAGCCGGTCCGGCGGCGTCGCCGGGAGTTCGGTCGGGCAGGCCGCCTTGATGTCGTTTGCGGCCTGGGCGGCTGCCGACTGCAGCGCATCGAGCTTTGCCCGTTGCGCATCGTTCGGGTGCACCACGCGATCAATCTGATCGGTCGGCCATGCCATGACGCTGGCATTGCACTGCGCTTGCAGGTTCGGCGTGCCGGCCTGGCTCTTCGGCGCGTTGGCCTGTGGCGGCGCCGGCGGCGCGATATTGTTGAACCGTGCTTTCTGCTCGTCGCTCAGCGAAGCGTAGAACTTATCGAGCGGCGGGCTCACGATATTCACCGCGTCGTCCAGCGCTTGCAGGCGCTGCTGCATGGCGTCAAGCCGGGCGGTCGGCGCGAATGAGACCGTGGTCGGACAATGCGCTTTGACTTCATCGCTGGCTTTGACCAGCGCATTGCCGAGATTGTCGAGCAGCGCCGCTTGCTGGTCGTTCGGCTGGATCGCCCCCTGGATCTGATCGAGCGGCCAGCCGGTAACTTCGGCAGCTTCGTCGGAACAGCTTTGCGCCATGCCTTGGGTCAGAGTTGCCATCCGCGCCGGCGCGCTGGGTCCCTGTACGTAATCGCCGTAGTCGTAGGGCGAGAAGATGGCTTGGTAGATATCGCCGTAGCCATAGGCCCAGAACGGATCGACGTCATAGTCGGAGGGCCACAGCGCATAATAAAAGGCATCGCCATAGGCATAGGGCCAGAATACGGGACCGACCCAGCCGAGATGATTGTAGGGGTGCCAACCGTGATGCCAGAACGGCCGGAACGCCGCGTTGGCGGCGAACTGTCGATGCGCGGCGAAAGACCTGGGATCGGCGCGAAAGGCCGCAGCCCGCGCGTTCGGGAAAGCTCGCGCCCCCGCCGTCAGAGGACGCCCGGTGGTTGCTAGCGAGTGCGCAGTAGTTCGAGCCGACGGCGTGACATGGGACAACCGCGACTGCCCTGCGACTGACGGATGCGCGAAATGGGAGACATGCGCTGCGCGAGAGGCGGAAAAATGGCTCACATGCGGGGCGGCATGCGCATGAGCAAAGGCGTGTCCCGAATTGAAATGCGCTCCCCCGACATGGGCTGCATTCATATGCGGCGCGCTGACACGAGCAGCGCTGACATGTGGAGCGGCGAAATGGGGCGCGCTGGCATGGGGCGCGCTAACATGAGGAGCGCTGAAGTGCGGCGCAGCCGCGGGATGCCCGCCGCCTCCGCCAGGATGGCCGCCGCCTGCAGCAGGCTTGGCGGCGAAACTTGCGCCGGTGGCGAGACAGAGTGTCAAAGCGACCGCGCTGCAGCCGGTCGCAAATTTCCGGAGCCTCGACTGACCTGAATTAGCAGGGCTTTTTCCAAAGGTTTGCATCGAAATTGCCTCATGTCGCACCGCCAACGCAAGAACCGGAACCCGGTTCCAGCACCTTGGCGTGATGTTGCGGCGCAGTGAAATCGCGTTCGGATTTCAATCGCTTGTTTGAATAATCGTGGCGCGGCGGATTGGTTCAAGTCCACAGGCGAAAGATGGAGAAGATTTAATCAGACGCCCGTGTTCGCCGACAGACAGGCACAGCTATGGCAGGATTTTACCGGCCTTATCGCAACGCCGACGGCGGTGTCGCCCGAATATCACATGGCATCCGATAAGGGAGACGGGCGTGCGCCGATGAAGGGCTGCGGTTGATCTTCGCGCCGGGGTTGGGCATGCTTAACGCGGTCTCGGGGACCTCTGTAATGTAGTCGTGTGCGTCGAGCGGCTTGCTTGGGGGTTTACAGCAACGGGTTACGGGCAGTGCTTGCGTTGGCCCATGCTGGTATGCATCGGGGTAGTTGGGTGCGGCGCAAAGCTTATTTACGCAAGCGAATTTGCGCCCCCACCTTGATTATTGCGCTGGCGCTCGCCGGTTGCGCCGTGGGACCCAATTACGAGCGCGAAGCAGCACCAGCTCCGACTGAATATAAGGAACTGAAAGGCTGGAAGCTCGCCAACCCGCGCGACAATGTCGATCGCGGCGACTGGTGGAAAGTCTATCGCGATCCGGCGCTCGATACGCTCCTGCCTCAGGTTGAGATTTCCAATCAAACGGTCGCCGCTTCGGCAGCGGCCTATGAAGAGGCCAAGGCCGTCATCCGGGAAGCGCAAGCGGGGCTATTTCCGACGGCGACTGCCGCCTATGGCGTCACGCGGACCAGAACCGGCGCGCTAGCCGGAACGACGGGCGGAAGCGCCGTCGGAGTCGGCCTCGGAACTCGATACACGAAGCAATACAGTGCGCCGATCAACGGCGCCTGGGACCTCGATGTCTGGGGTAAAGTACGCCGGCTGATCGAGAGCGATACCGCGGCTGCACAAGCCAACGCCGCCGATCTCGACAACGCCAAGCTGTCGGCGCAGGCGCAGCTCGCCACCGCTTATTTCAATCTTCGCGCCGCGGATTCCTTGAGCGCGCTCCTCGAGCGCACCGTCGTGCAGGACAAGGAGACGCTGCGGGTCACGCGCGACAAGGTCAATGCCGGATGCTGCTCCGGACCGGGTTTGGCGACAGTGTCGCCGGCCGATCTCGCGCTCGCCTCGGCGCAGGCCGAAAACGCCGAGGCGCAGGCCCTCAATGTCGGCGTGCAGCGCGCCCAATTCGAGCACGCCATCGCCATTCTGATCGGACGGCCGCCTTCCGAACTGACCGTGGCGCGGCGTGGTCTTGGCGGCGGCATTCCCAAAATTCCCGTCGCCATTCCCTCGACGCTACTGGAACGGCGTCCCGACATCGCGGCGTCGGAGCGGACCATGCAGCAGGAAAATGCGCTGATCGGCGTCGCCGAGGCCGCTTATTTTCCCGATGTTTCGCTCTCCAGCGTGCTGCAATATGTCGGGCCTATTCCAAGTCCCTTCAGCGCGGCGCGTTCGATCGCGTCGATCGGCGCAACGGGCACGCAAACTTTATTCGATGGCGGGTTGATCTCGGCGCAGGTCGACGCCGCGCGTGCGGCCTATTGGCAAAGCGTCGCCAATTATCGGCAGGCGGTTCTCACGGCATTTCAACAAGTCGAAGACGAGCTCGCCGCGGTGCGCATCCTTTCGCGTCAACTCGTCTTGCAGCAGCAGGCGGTAAAGGATGCGCGCGAGGCCGTCCGCGTCGACATGAATCAATATCGGGCCGGAATTGTCGACCTGACCGTTGTGGTGACGGCGGAGAACACCCTGCTCGCCGACGAGGAGAGCGAATTGACGGTACGGCAGGATCTGTACCTCGCCAGCGTCAGCCTGATCGAGGCGTTGGGCGGCGGTTGGGACACGACTTTGGTGCCCGATCAGTTCCAATTGCAAAAGGACTTTTCGCTGGCGCCGAAACTCGAATCGCCGACCCCGCTCGCCGTCGAGCTAATGCCGAAGGTGCCGACGCCGTCGAACCCGCCGACCGCTTTGCCGGCGCCATTAACGCCATCCCAATAAATGCCGGCGGCCTCGGTCTGGCCTCTCTTTGACCTATACCCGCACCACCGATTATGATCTGCAAATCCGGCCAAACGCTTGATTAAACGTGCGATTCCGAGGACACTTCGACCGGCGCCAAGAGCTTTTTGCCGTATCATCCTCGCAAAGCCTGTCCGGTGAGTTCACATACCCGACAGCCAATGGCAGCACCGGCGCGCTCATTAGGGAATATTCATTAGGCGGGTGCAGGGGGCGCACTTTATAAGTCCACCATCTCGGGAGCGATGAACGCCCATCATGGACGAGCGCACGCGCAGAACTGAAGAAGGCTTGCCGCCCACTATTCGGCGGCCCGAACCCGAGGCGAGCGTTACGCGGCGATCGCGTTCCCGATTGTGGATCGGCGCCGGGCTGCTCGCAATTCTGCTTGCATTTGTGGTCTACGAGACCATGCACTGGAGCAAGCCGGCGCCGCCCACCGGCCGCTTCGCGCCCGGTGGGCTCCAAAGCGTCGGCGCCGCGACGGTGGAGCTGGGCAACGTCCGTGAAATCGTCAATGCGCTGGGCACCGTCACCCCGCTCGCGACCGTGACCGTGCAAACGCAGATCAACGGCCAACTCACCGCCGTCGCATTCACCGAGGGCCAGTTGGTCAAGAAAGGCGACTTTCTCGCCCAGATCGATCAACGCCCCTATGAGATTTTGAAGGAACAATACCAAGGCCAGCTTGCCCACGATGAAGGGCTGTTGGCGCAGGCGCAAATGGATCTCACGCGCTATCAAACGCTGGCGCAGCAGAATTCGATCGCCAAACAGCAGGCCGACGATCAGATCTTCATCGTGCAGCAATACACCGGCTCGGTGAAGCAGGATCAAGGCCTGGTCGATGCGCAAAATCTGAACATCGCCTATTGTCACATCGTTTCACCGGTGACGGGCCGCGTCGGGCTGCGCTTGGTCGATCCGGGAAACTATGTCCAGACGACGGCCAGCTCCGGCATTGCGGTTGTCACGCAGCTGCAGCCGATCACGGTAATCTTCTCCATTCCGGAGGATGAATTGCCGGGAATAATGCCACAGCTCAACGCTGGCGGCACGCTGCCGGTCACCGTCTACGATCGCGCGAATTTGCACGAACTCGCGGTGGGCCAAGTAGCGGCCGTCGATAATCAGATCGACACCACCACCGGCACGGTAAAAGTGCGCGCGCAATTCGACAACACCGACAACAAATTATTCCCCAACCAATTCGTGAATGCCCGGCTCCTCGTCACCACTCTGACGAATGTCGTCACCGTCCCGACCTCTGCGATCCAGCGCGGCTCGCCTGGTGCCTATGTGTATGTGATCAATCCCGACAACACCGTTTCGGTGCGGCAGATCGTGACGAGCGTCGTCGACGGCGATTTCACGGCGGTCAATTCGGGGCTAACTGCCGGCGAACGGGTCGTGATCGATGGTACCGATCGCTTGCGCGACGGCCTTCACGTCATTGTCGCTGCCGAGAACGGACAGCCGGCGGGGACGCCGGGGACGCGAGGCGGCGGCCAAGGACGTGGCCAAGGAACTGGCCAAGGAACCGGCCAAGGAACCGGCCAAGGAAAAGCCCAAGGTCAGGGCCAAGGCAACCAAGGTCAGCGCTCCGGCCAGCCGCAGAATGGTTCACCGCCGAGCGGCCCGTGACGGCGCCGCTGCCGAGCATGTTCGTGCTCAGCGACATATCCTACCTCGCACGCAGCGGTGAGACACTGCGATGAACGTCTCGGAACCCTTCATCCTACGCCCGGTCGCCACCACGCTTCTGATGGTCGCGATCATGCTGTCGGGCTTCGTGGCCTATAGTTTCCTGCCGCTGTCGACCTTGCCCGAAGTCGATTACCCGACCATTCAAGTGACCACGCTTTATCCCGGCGCCAGCCCGGAAGTCATGACCTCCTCGGTCACCGCGCCGCTGGAGCGACAGTTCGGACAGATGCCTGGCCTCGACCAGATGACCTCGGCGAGCTCGGGCGGCGCTTCCGTGATCACGCTGCAGTTCAATCTCGATCTCAACCTCGACGTCGCCGAACAAGAGGTGCAAGCCGCCATCAACGCCTCTGGAAATCTGTTGCCGGCGGACCTGCCGACGCCGCCGATATACGCCAAGGTCAATCCCGCCGATGCGCCGATATTGACGCTCGCGGTCACCTCGAAAACGCTGGCGCTCACCGATCTGGAAGATTTTAGCGAGACCCGGCTCGCGCAAAAAATCTCGCAGCTGACCGGCGTCGGCCTGGTCAGCATCAGCGGCGGGCAACGGCCGGCCATACGCATCCAGGTCAATCCGCAATCGCTCGCCGCTTACGGCCTCAATGTCGACGATATTCGCACCACGCTGGGCAACCTCAATGTCAATACGCCGAAGGGCAACTTCGACGGTCCCACCCAGGCATTGACCATCAACGCCAATGATCAGGTGACGAGTGCCGATCAATATAGCCAGCTCATCGTCGCCTATCGTAACGGATCGCCGGTCAGACTGTCGGACATAGCGACCATCGTTCGCGGTCCGGAGAACACCAAGCTCGCCGCCTGGGCGAACACGACGCCGGCGATCATTATCAATGTCCAGCGTCAGCCCGGCGCCAACATCATTCAAGTCGTCGACCGCATTCAAGCTTTGTTGCCGCAAATCACCGCGGGACTGCCGTCGGCGATCGATGTCGCCGTGTTCAGCAACCGTACCGTTACGATCCGCGCCTCGGTGGCCGACGTCGAATTCGAGCTCTCGCTCGCGGTCGTCCTCGTCGTGCTGGTCATCTTCGTCTTCCTGCGCACGCTTCCCGGCACGATCATACCGAGCCTGTCGGTGCCGCTGTCGCTCGTCGGCACGTTCGGCGCGATGTATCTGTTGGGTTTCAGCCTCGACAATCTGTCGCTGATGGCGTTGACGATCGCCACCGGTTTCGTCGTCGACGACGCCATCGTCATGATCGAAAATATCGCGCGTTACGTCGAAGACGGCATGGATCCGCTCGAGGCCGCCCTGCGCGGTTCGGCGCAGATCGGCTTCACCATCATTTCGCTGACCATCTCGCTGATCGCGGTGCTGATCCCCTTATTGTTCATGGGCGACGTGGTCGGCCGCCTGTTTCACGAATTCTCGATCACGCTCGCGGTCACGATCATCATTTCCGCCGTCGTGTCGCTGACGCTGGTGCCGATGATGTGCGCGCGGCTCATTCGGCATCGTCCGGAAGCCGAACGGTCGAGATTCGACCTCGCCGCCGAGCACGCTTTCGAAGCAGTGATCGCGCAATACGGAAGAGCGCTGAATTGGGTGCTCGACCGCCAGCCGGCGACGCTCGTGGTCGCGCTCGCGACATTGGCGCTGACTGTCGTCCTCTACGTCGTTATCCCGAAGGGATTTTTTCCGGTGCAGGACACCGGCATGATCCAGGCCATTTCGGAAGCTTCGCAGAGCATTTCCTACGAGGCGATGGCGGATCTGCAAAATCAGCTGGCCGAGGCGATCCTGAAAGATCCGGACGTCGACAATTTGAGCTCGTTTATCGGCGTCGACGGCACCAACCAAACGCTCAATGCCGGCCGCTTCCTGATTTCGCTCAAACCGCACGACGACCGCAATCTTTCGGCCGCGGCCATCATCCGGCGGCTCGAACAGGAGGTAGCCGGCGTCGCCGGTATTACGTTGTACATGCAGCCGGTGCAGGACTTGACGATCGATTCGACCATCAGCCGCGCGCCCTACCACTTCGTGTTGGAGGACGCCAATGCGTCGGAATTCAACACCTGGGTGCCGGGCCTGGTGCAGCGGCTCAGCCAATTGCCACAGCTCACCGATGTGGCGAGCGATCTGCAGCAACAGGGCCTCGCGGTCGACCTCGTCATCGATCGGGCCACCGCGAGCCGCTTCGGCATCACGCCGGCCACGGTCGACAACGCCCTCTATGACGCCTTCGGCCAGCGCATCGTATCGACGATCTATACCCAGTCGAACCAGTACCGGGTCATCCTCGAAATCGACCCCAATCTGCAGAAGTCGCTGACCGGTTTGTCGTCGCTCTATCTGCCCTCGTCCTCGTCGTCGACCAACGGGCAAGTACCGCTTTCGGCCATCGCCCATATCGAGCAGCGTGCTTCGCCCTTGCTGATCACGCATTTCAGCCAGTTTCCGGCGACCACGATCTCGTTCAACACCGCGCCCGGCTACTCGCTCGGCGCCGCCGTCACCGCCATTCAGCAGGCGGAAGCGCAAGCCGGCCTGCCGCTGAGCTTCATCACCGCATTCCAAGGCACGGCGGCGGCATTTCAGTCGTCCCTGGCCAATGAAATATTTCTGATCATCGCTGCGGTGGTGGCGATGTATATCGTGCTCGGCGTCCTCTACGAGAGCTTCGTGCATCCGATCACGATCCTTTCGACGCTGCCGTCGGCGGGCGTCGGCGCGCTGCTTTCACTGATGGCGCTGCGCTACGATCTCGATGTCATCGCCATCATCGGCATCATTTTGCTGATCGGCATCGTCAAGAAAAACGCGATCATGATGATCGACTTCGCGCTCGACGCCGAGCGCACCGAGGGCCTTTTGCCGCGCGATGCTATCTATCGGGCCTGCCTGCTGCGCTTTCGGCCGATCATGATGACGACCATGGCGGCGATCCTCGGCGCGCTGCCGCTGATGGTCGGGACCGGTACCGGTTCTGAGCTGCGGCAGCCGCTCGGCATCGCCATCATCGGCGGGTTGACGGTCAGTCAGATGCTGACGCTGTTCACCACCCCGGTGATTTATCTGTATTTCGATCGTCTCGCCCGGCGCCTGACCGGTCGACCGCCCGCGAACCCGCTCGCGCCCGGAGCGCCGGCTGAATGAACATCTCCGCGCCGTTCATCAACCGGCCGGTGGCGACCACGCTGCTTACGATCGGCATTGCGCTAGCCGGCATTCTGGCGTTCTGGAAGCTGCCGGTAGCGCCGCTGCCGCAAGTCGACTTCCCCACCATTTCGGTCAGCGCGCAGCTTCCCGGCGCCAGCCCGGAAACGGTGGCGACCAGCGTCGCCGAACCGCTCGAGCGTCACCTCGGTCAGATCGCCGATGTCAGCGAAATGACATCGCAGAGCGGCATCGGCCAGACCCGCATAACGCTGCAATTCGCCCTCAACCGCGACATCGATGGCGCCGCGCGCGACGTGCAGGCCGCCATCAACGCCGCCCGCGCCGATTTGCCGTCGAGCCTGAAATCGAACCCGACCTACCGCAAGGTCAATCCGGCGGATGCGCCGATCCTCATTCTGGCGATGACGTCGAAGACGCTGACGCAAGGGCAGATGTACGACGCCGCCAGCAACGTCTTTGCGCAACAGCTGTCGCAGATCGGCGGCATCGGCCAGGTCATCATCGGCGGGTCGGCGCTGCCCGCGGTGCGTGTCGAAGTCAATCCGCAGGTGATGTTCAAATACGGCATCGGCCTCGAAGACGTGCGCGCCGCGATTGCTTCGGCCAACGCCAATAGCCCGAAGGGCGATATCACCGACGGCAACCGCCGCTATCAGATCTATACCAACGATCAGGCGACCAAGGCGCTCGATTACGCGCCGCTGGTCATTGCCTATCGCAACGGCGCGGCGGTGCGGCTTTCCGATGTCGCGAACGTCTTCGATTCCGTGGAAGACGTGCGGAACCTCGGGCTCTCCAATGGCGAACCCTCGGTGCTGATCATCCTGTTCCGCCAGCCGGGCGCCAATATCATCGATACCATCGACAGCGTGAAAGCCGAATTGCCGCATCTCCAAGCGGCGATGCCGGCCGATGTCAACGTCACCATCGCCATCGACCGCAGCATAACCATCCGCCAGTCCCTGCACGACACTGAAGCGACGCTTGTCATCGCCATTACGCTCGTCACGCTCGTTGTCTATGCCTTCCTGCGCAATTTCCGCGCCACCTTGATTCCCTCCGTCGCCGTGCCGGTTTCCATCCTGGGCACTTTCGCCGCGATGTACCTGCTCGGCTACAGTCTCGACATCCTGTCGCTGATGGCGCTCACCATCGCCACCGGCTTCGTGGTCGACGACGCCATCGTCGTTCTCGAAAACATCTCGCGTCACCTCGAGGCCGGGATGCCACGCCTGCAGGCGGCGCTTCTCGGCGCGCGCGAGGTCGGCTTCACCGTTTTGTCGATCAGCCTGTCACTGGTCGCGGTCTTTCTGCCGATTTTGCTGATGGGCGGCATCCTCGGCCGCCTGTTCCGCGAATTCACCATGACGCTTTCGCTCGCCATCATGATCTCGCTGGTGATCTCGCTCACCACCACGCCGATGATGGCCGCGCTTCTCCTGCGTCCCACGCCCGCAGGTGAAACACGCGAGCGCGCCGGCTTGTTCGATCGGGCGCTCCGCGGCTACGAGCGCTCGCTCGGTTGGGCGCTGCAGCACTCGCGGCTCGTGCTCTGCGTTTTCTTCGGCGCCATGGTCTTGAATATCGTCCTCTTCATTATCGTGCCCAAAGGATTTTTTCCGGAGCAAGATACCGGCCGTATGATCGGCTCGCTGCAAGCCGATCAGAGCGTCTCGTTTCAGCTGATGACCCAAAAACTACGGCAGATGATGGAGATCGTGCAGCAGGATCCCGCCGTGGAGCATGTCGTCGGCTATACCGGGGTCGGCTCGGGCGGCGGTTTCGGTCAGATCAACACCGGCTCGGTGTTCGTGTCGCTCAAGCCGATATCGCAGCGGCCGCCGATCGGCGAAGTGATGGCGCAGCTGCGGCCGAAACTTGCCCGAGTGCCCGGCGGCCGCCTGATTTTGATTCCGGTACAAGATATTCGCGCCGGCGGCCGGCAGAGCAATGCGGCCTACCAGTACACTTTGCAGGCCGACAACCCCGAAGACCTTCAGATATGGACGCCGCGGCTGGTGGCGGCGCTGGAACATAGTTCGGTACTGACCGACGTCAGTTCGGATCAGCAGCAACGCGGCCTCGAATCCGATCTCGTCGTCGATCGCGATATGGCGTCCCGGCTCGGTATCACGCCGGCACAGATCGACAACACACTCTACGACGCATTCGGTCAGCGGCAAGTGTCGACCATTTACAGCGCCATCAACCAATATCACGTGGTCATGGAGATCGACCCGCGCTACACGCAATATCCGGCGTCCTTACGCGACATCTATGTCGCGACGTCGGGCGGCGGCGCGTCCGGGACCTCCCAGACCAACGCGCCGTTCGGCAACGTGACCGCATCGACGAAGGGAGCCGCGGGTCAGACCGCATCGGCGAGCAATACCGCCGCCGCCAACGCCAACAACAATTCGGCGCGCAATGCCGCGACCAATGCGCTGGCCAATGTCGGCAAGGGCAGCGCATCCTCCGGCGCCGCGGTATCGACCGCCATGGAGACGATGATCCCGCTCGCCGCGCTCAGCCATTACAACGCCGGCAACGCGCCGCTGTCGGTCAGTCACCAAGGCCTTTTCGTCGCGGCCACGGTTTCATTCAATCTATTGCCGGGCGCGGCGCTCGGCGACGCCGCGCGCGAGATCGACAATGCGGTGCGGCAAATCCGCATGCCGGCCGCGATCCACGGCAGTCTCGCCGGCACCGCGGAAGTGTTCCAAGAATCGCTCGCCAACGAGCCGGTCCTGATCGCAGCCGCTATCGCCGCAGTCTACATTCTACTGGGCGTGCTTTATGAGAGCTACATCCATCCGATCACCATTCTCTCGACGCTGCCGTCCGCCGGCGTCGGCGCGCTCTTGGCCCTCATGCTGTTCCATACCGAATTCGACATCATCGGTCTGATCGGCGTCATTCTACTCATCGGCATCGTCAAGAAGAATGCGATCATGATGATCGACTTCGCCATCGAGGCAAAGCGGTCGCAGAACCTCAATTCCCACGATGCGATTTATCAGGCCTGCGTTCTGCGTTTTCGGCCGATCATGATGACCACAACGGCCGCGATCCTCGGCGCGATGCCGCTGGCGCTGAGCTTCGGCAACGGCGGCGAAATCCGGCGGCCGCTCGGCATCGCGATCGTGGGCGGGCTGTTCATCAGCCAGTTGCTGACGCTTTACACGACGCCGGTGGTGTATCTCTATCTCGACCGGCTCGGCCAGTGGTCGCTGCGGGCGCGCGGCCGCCTGTTGCCGGGCTTGTTCGGCGCGCCGCCGGCGCGCCAGTAATCAGCGGACGTAGAGCCGCGGCCGGCTGTAACAGCAAAGCTCGGGCGGCTGTCGCACGAGCGGCACGAGCAATGCGCGCAGACGGTGGATATCGGCACGCGCCGCCATAATCTCGGGGCCCTTGACGCTTTCATCGATATCCGGATTGGCCTCGAGATGATCGATCAGGCTGACATCGGCATAGATGGCGTCACGGATGCACCAGTAGCAGAGTTCGCCGGTGGGCTCCGGCCCGGCGGAAGCCCTCGGCGCAAGGCCGAGAAAAATCGATAAGGCCGCAAAGGCAAGCAACCGGCGCATGGGCGCACTCCGAAATCCTTTCGCATGATAGCGGAACAGCTGCGCCGCGTGAATTCGCTAATCGGTTCCGGCCGCGGCGATCTGCTGCTCCGTTGCGACCTCCTGCAGCAGGGCCCGCAGCGTCTCGGCGCGCGTGACACCGAATGCCGTCTCGAAGCGCGCCTGCGCCTTTCGCCAGCCCTTGAGCGCGGACCGCCAGCGGGCAAGCCCAGCCGCGGTCAAGCGTAGTTCCTTGCTGCGTCGGTCGATCTTGCCCGGACCGACGGCAATAAGGCCGTCGCGCTGGAGCGGCAGGATGTTGCGTCCGAGCGTGGTGCGATCCATGACCAGTTCGGCGGCCAGCGCATTGATCGTCATAGGCCCTTTGCGCTGCAGCCTTGCAAGAATGGAATACTGCGTCGAGCGCAGACCGCTGGGCACCAGGAATTGATCATAGAATTGCGTGACATGGCGGGCCGCCTGGCGTAGCGCCAGGCAATTGCAGCCCGCCGGATTGGTCTCCTCGGATAGCATCGCTTTCACCATAAATCCCTTCCCAGGCCTTGCATTCACGCCTCGCGGGCTGATATAGGCGTATATACTCCTATATGTCGACGTCGGCAATATGGGCCGAGCGGAGCGACCGAATGTCAGCGCCAACTCTTACGTCCGCGACAGTCCTCCCCGACTCCAATCCGGTCCCGCTTGCCGCCGCGGCGCCCGACAAGCCGCGTTACGACCCGCGCACCCGCGCCCTGATCGAGGGCGCGATCGCCCCGACGCTTATCCGGCTCGGGGCGCCCAATACGCTGGTGATGTTTGCGCAGTCCTCAGTGGGACTTGTAGAAACCTATTTCATCGGCAAGCTCGGCACCGATCCGCTGGCCGGCGTCGCGCTCGTTTTCCCGCCGCTGATGCTGATGCAGATGATGTCGGCCGGCGCCATGGGCGGCGGCATGTCATCGGCGATCGCGCGCGCTCTCGGCGGCGGCCGGCGCAGCGACGCCGATGCGCTGGCGCTGCATGCGCTCGTCATCGGAATTCTGTTCGGCCTCACCTTCACGATCGCGCTACTGACCGGCGGACGATCCCTCTACACCGCGATGGGCGGCAGCGGCGCCTCGCTCGACGCGGCGATGACCTATTCGCATGTGGTCTTTGCCGGTGCGATCCTGGTCTGGTTGTTCAATTCGCTCGCCAATGTGATCCGCGGCACCGGCAATATGGCATTTCCGGCGCTCGTCACCTGCATCGGCGTCGTGGTGCTGATACCGCTGTCGCCGTGCCTGATATTCGGCCTCGGGCCCTTTCCCAAGCTCGGCATCGCCGGCGGCGCTGTCGCGGTGTTGCTCTATTATGCAGTCGGCGCCGCGGTGCTGGCGGCCTACCTGAGCCTCGGCCGCAGCATCGTCCGGTTGACGCTTCGCGGCATTCGCCTGCGTTGGACGCTGTTCGCCGACATTCTCCGCGTCGGCGCGGTCGCGGCGCTGATCACGGTACAGACCAACCTGACGATCGCCATTGCCACCGGCCTCGTCGGGGCTTTCGGTCCCGCCGCCATCGCCGGTTACGGCACCGGCTCGCGCCTCGAATATCTGCTCATTCCGCTGGTGTTCGGCCTCGGCGGCCCGCTCGTCGCCATGGTCGGCACCAATATCGGCGCTGGCCGTCCCGACCGCGCGCTCCGGGTCGCCTGGATCGGCGCTGCTATCGCCGGCGCGCTCTGCGAAATAATCGGCCTCGCTGCCGCCGCCATGCCGCGCGCCTGGTTGTCGCTGTTCGGTACCGACCCGGCCATGATCGACGCCGGTTCGCGTTATCTGCACACCGTCGGTCCGGTCTACGGCCTATTCGGCTTCGGCATGGCGCTCTATTTCGCCTCGCAAGGCGCCGGCCGATTGCTGTGGCCGTTCCTCGCCAATTTGGCCCGCTTGGTGATCGCCGCGGGCGGCGGCTTTCTCGCGCTGCGCTTTTTTGGCAATCTCACCGACATCTTTGTCGCGCTGGCGATCGCGCTGGCCGCGTTCGGCCTGATCAATGCGGCGGCGGTCGCGGCCGGCGTTTGGTTTGACAGTCCGATTTCGGGAGCCATTCAAAAATGACGGTGCATTATTTGGACGATTTTGCCGTTGGGCAGATTTTCAATACCGGGCGGCTGCGAGTCACCAAGGAAGAGATCGTCGCGTTCGCGGGCCAATTCGATCCGCAACCGTTTCACCTCGACGAGGAGGCGGCGCGTCAATCGCCGTTCCAAGGGCTGGTGGCGAGTGGCTGGCATACGGCCGGGCTAACGATGCGCCTGATGGTCGGTGGCGAATTCAAACCGGCCGGTGGCATTCTTGGTGTCGGATTCGATAACTTAAGCTGGCCGCGGCCGGTTCGGCCCGGCGACGAACTGCACGTCACAAGCGAAATACTCGAGGTGCGGCCGTCGAAGTCTCGCCCCGACCGCGGCCTGCTCCGCGTCCGTATGACCACCTTCAATCAGAACGACGAAACCGTCATGGTGTTTACCGGCAACCTCTTGGTGCCACGCCGACCCGCCGGCAGTTAAGCAGGATTATCCCATGCGTATTCTTGTCGTTGGCGCCGGTGCGATCGGCGGCTATTTCGGCGGCCGTCTCAAACAAGCCGGCCGCGATGTGACGTTCCTGGTGCGGCAGCGCCGTGCGGCACAACTGGCGAAAACCGGCCTAATCATTCGCAGCCGCTACGGCGACGTCGACTTGCCGGCGCCCCCGACCGTTATGGCGGAAACCCTGCGCGACCATTACGACCTCATTCTGCTGAGCTGCAAAGCCTACGACCTCACCTCCGCCTCCGATTCATTTACGCCGGCGGTCGGGCCGAATACGGCGATCTTGCCGATGCTTAACGGCATGGCCCACATGGATATGCTCGCTGCACGCTTCGGCGGCGGCGCCGTGCTCGGCGGTCAGTGTGTCATCTCGACGACGCTCGACGACGAGGGCCGCATCCTCCACCTCAATGACACCCACGCCTTGTCGTTCGGCGAATGCGACGGTTCTATTTCGGCACGCGCCAGCGCCATCGCGGCAATGCTGTCGGGCGCGCGCTTTGAGTCTCGTCTCAGCGACGCCATCCTGCAGGAAATGTGGGAAAAATGGGTGCTGATAGCCACCATGGCCGGCATCACCTGCCTGATGCGAGCCCCGGTCGGCGACATCGTGGCGGCCGATTCCGCGGCTTTCGCTCTCGCAATGCTGGATGAATGCTCCGCGATTGCCACGGCACGGGGCTTTGCGCCCCGCGAACCGACCATGGTGCGCAACCGATCCATGCTGACCCTGCCGGGCTCTACGTTTGCCGCGTCGATGCTGCGCGATATCGAGCGCGGCGCGCCGATTGAGGCTGATCACATCATCGGCGATTTATTGCGACGCGGCGGCGGCGAGGCTTGCGACACCGCGCTCCTTCGCATCGCCTACGCGCATTTGAAGACCTATGAGGCGCGCCGAGCGCGCGAGAAGGCCTCGACGACCTAGCCGGAACATTTCACACTGGATATTGTTATTTAGCGACGGGAGGCCAGACATGTCCAAGATCACCTACCACATTGTCGAGCATGACGGCGGCTGGGCCTACCAGGTCAACGGCGTATTTTCCGAGACCTTCCCTAGCCACGACAAAGCCCGCGCCGCGGCGAAGCGCGCGTCGCTTGAGCAGCATGTCGCCGGCGAGACCAGAGCGATTTCCTGGGAGGACGCCGACGGCAAGTGGCATGAAGAGCTGGCGCGCGGCGACGACCGGCCGGAGACCGACGTCGAGGGCTAACGCCGTACCGGCGGAGGACGGTAATGCGCATTGCTGCGCTCGAGGGTTGGACCAGCGACCAAAAACACGTCGTCGCGGCGACATTCCTGGGATGGACGCTCGATGCTTTCGATTTTTTCCTCCTGGTGTTCGTCCTCAAGGACATCGCTCAGGACTTCGGCACGCAAATCACCGATGTGACCTTCGCCATCCTCTTGACCTTGGCGATGCGGCCGATCGGAGCGTATTTATTCGGGCGCGCGGCCGATCGCTGGGGACGGCGCCCTACTTTGATAGTCGACGTTCTGCTCTATTCGGCCATCGAATTTGCCTCGGGCCTCGCGCCGAGCCTTACCGTTCTTCTGGTACTGCGCGCGATATTTGGCATTGCGATGGGCGGCGAATGGGGCGTCGGCGCGTCGCTGACGATGGAATCCATTCCGCCGCAGGCGCGAGGCTTCGTATCGGGTCTTTTGCAATCGGGCTATCCGGCCGGATATTTCCTCGCCTCGATCGTCTATGGCGTGCTGTTTCAGTATATCGGTTGGCGCGGCATGTTCATGGTCGGCGTCATACCGGCACTGCTCGTTTTCTATATCCGCCGCAAGGTCCCGGAATCGCCGAGCTGGCAGCCGACGACCGCGAGCAGCAATACGCTTGCGATCGTGCGATCACACTGGCGTCTCGGTATCTATGCCGTGTTACTGATGACGGCATTCAATTTCTTCAGCCATGGGACACAAGATCTCTACCCGACCTTTCTGCAGGTCCAGCACGGGTTTGATCCGCATCAGGTCAGCCTGATCGCGGTCATCTACAATCTCGGCGCCATCATCGGCGGTCTATCGTTTGGCGCCATGTCCGAATATTTCGGCCGGCGGCGCATGATTATTATCGCCGCTCTATTGTCGCTGGCCGTGTTGCCGTTTTGGGCGTTCGCAGCGACTGCCGTCTGGCTCGCCGTCGGTGCTTTCCTCATGCAGGTGATGGTCCAGGGCGCCTGGGGCGTGATCCCGGTGCACTTGAACGAATTATCGCCCGACGAGGCACGCGGGACATTTCCGGGATTTGTTTATCAGCTCGGCAATCTCATTGCGTCGGTAAACGCGACGCTGCAGGCCGGCGTTGCGGTCCATTACGGCGGCAATTATGCGGTCGCGCTTGCCGCCGTGGCCGGGACGGTCGCCGTGGCGATCGTCATCCTGACTGCGCTCGGCCCGGAAGCGAAGGACGTGGCGTTTGGGGTGGCGCGCAGCGCGGATCGTCGAATCGCGGCCGCGCCCTCCCCAAGTTCCGGGTGACTTTGCCACGGCTTACTCCGTTTAGAACTTCACGCGCGAACCGGTACGGCAAGAGGAGGCACCAATGTCCCAGACCGTTGCCGACATTTTGGTCGGCGTCCTGGAAGAGATCGGCGTCAAACACATTTTTGGACTGATCGGCGATTCGCTTAATCCGCTCGCCGACGCGGTTCGCCGCAGCAACATCGAATGGGTCGGCGTCCGTCACGAGGAAGGCGCGGCGCTTGCCGCCGCCGGTCAGGCCAAACTCACCGGGCGGCTCGCCGTATGCGCCGGCACAACAGGCCCCGGCAGCACCCATCTCGTCGCCGGGCTCTATGAGGCGTGCCGCGACCACGCGCCCGTGCTGGCGCTCTCCGGCGACATGCCGCGCAAGATGCGCGGCATCGACTTCTTCCAGGCAACCGAGCCCGATTTGTTGTTCCGCGATGTTTCGCTTTACACCCAAACCATTCTGGCTCCGGCGCAAGCGCCGGCCGTCTTTCATCAGGCCATCGCCGCAGCCTATGCGGGTCGTGGCGTCGCTCATCTGACGCTGCCGCAGGATGTCATCGGGGCGAAAGTCGAGGGTCGCATCTCCAGCGTGGCGACCCTGAAGCCAAGGTCGGAAATCGCTCCGAGCGAAGCCGACATTGCCGACATTGCGCGGCGACTGGATTCGGCCGGCAGCGTCGTCGTCATGTGCGGCGCCGGATGCCACGGCGCCGCCGAAGAGCTTCGCGCGCTCTCGGATCGTCTCAAGGCGCCGCTTATCCATTCGGTCAAAGGCAAGGACATCATGCCCTACGACGATCCGCATTGGATGGGCGGCATCGGCATGATCGGCACCAAAGCCGACTATAACGCCATCATGCACTGCGACCTCTTGCTGATGCTGGGCACCGACTATCCCTATTCGGAATTCCTGCCCAGTAAAGGCGGGGTCATCCAGGTCGACGAAAGGCCGGAAGTGCTGGGACGACGGGCCCCGACCATGCTCGGCGTGCTCGGTTCGGTGCGGCCGACGCTGAAACTTCTGCTCGGCACGGTCGACGCAAAAAGCGATACAAAATTCTGGGACCGGGTCACCAAAGAGCGTCACCAATGGGATGAGATGCTGGATAAACAGGCCGATCTGGCACGCAGCCCGGATCGCATTCACCCGCAGGCCGTAGCCCGCACGGTCGGCGACCTCGCCAACCGGGACGCCGTGTTTGTTTTCGACACCGGATTAAATACGCTCTGGTCGGCCAATTGGATACGCCAGAGCGGGTCGCAGCGGGTCATCGGCTCATTCAATAATGCCGCGGTTGGAACCGCGCTCGGTCAGGCCAATGGTATCCAGGCACTGGATCGCTCGCGCCAGGTCATCGCGCTTTGCGGCGATGGCGGCTTCAACATGCTGATGTGCGAGTTTATGACCGCGGTGCACCACAAACTGCCCGTGAAGGTGGTGATTTACAATAATTCGGCGTTCGGGCTGATCACGCTCGAGGCCGAGTCCGTGGGTCTTGCCCCCTTTAAGGAGGGCATTCAATTTCCCAATCCGGATTTTGCGGCTCTGGCGCGCGCTTGCGGCGGTCACGGCTTCAAGGCGGCCAAGCCCGGCGAATTGAAGGCGGCGATCAGCGAGGCACTTAGCGTCGACGGCCCGGCGATTGTCGATGCCGTGGTGGTCGGAAGCGAACTGCCGAATCTGCCGCATATCGCGCTGGAGACCGTCGGGCACTACGCGATGGCGAAGATCAAGGAAGCGGTACTGGCTGTTACCGGGGCGTGACGGCACGATCATTCGCGGCTATCGTGCCGCCGGCTGGAGTGCCGGGGCCGATGAATACGACGATCGTCGAGACCGCGTTAAGCGGCTACGAACTACTGAACGATCCGCTGCTCAACAAAGGCACGGCCTTCACCGAGGCCGAACGCGACGACTTCGACCTGCATGGGCTCCTGCCGCCGCATGTGGCCGAGCTCGACTATCAGGTCAAACGCCGGCTCGACGCCTTTCGCGGGCTCGGCAGCGACCTGCAGCGCTACATTTTTCTGCGCGGATTGCAGGATTCCAACGAAACACTGTTCTACGCGCTGTTGACCCGCAACATCGAAGAGATGATGCCGATCGTCTATACGCCGACAGTCGGGCACGGTTGCCAAGTCTTCAGCCGCATCTTTCGCAAGCCGCGCGGCCTGTTCCTGAGCTTGCCGCACAAGGAGCTCATCCGGAAAATCTTGGGCCATCCGCGGTTCGATCATGTCGAGGCGATCGTCGTCAGCGATGGCGAGCGCATCCTCGGCGTCGGCGACCAGGGCGCGGGCGGCATGGGAATCCCGATCGGCAAGCTCGCGCTTTATACCGCCTGCGCCGGACTGCATCCCTCGACGACGCTGCCGATCATTCTCGACGTCGGCACCGACAATAAGGAGCACTTGGCCGATCCGCTCTATATCGGCTGGCGGCAGGAGCGCGTCCGCGGCGCCGAATACGACGAACTGGTCGAGATATTCGTCAGCGCCGTCCGCGAGCGCTGGCCGCATGTTCTCTTGCACTGGGAGGATTTTGCCATCGGCAATGCCAACCGGCTGCTGAGCCGGTATCGCGACCAGTTGTGTACCTTCAATGACGACATCCAGGGCACCGCCGCGATCGCGGTCGGCACTTTGTTGAGCGCGATCAATGTCACCGGTGTGCCATTGCCGGAACAGCGCGTCGCCGTATTCGGCGCGGGTTCGGCCGGCACCGGTATTTGCGCGCTGCTCTCGCGCGCGATGGTCGAGACGGGCCTTAGCGAAGCGGAAGCGCGCAGTCATTTCTACCTGGTCGACCGCCAAGGCCTGTTGGTCGAAGGCATGCCAGGCCTGCAATCCTTCCAGACGCCTTTCGCGCAATCGCCCGAACGGGTCGCCCAATGGAAATGCAGGACCGCGGAACGGATAGAGCTTGCCGACGTCGTCGCCAATGCCAAACCGACGGTGCTGATCGGCACGTCCGGCCAGCCACGCGCCTTCTCAGAAGCCGTCGTCCGTGAAATGGCAAGCCACGTAAGGCAGCCCGTGATCTTCCCGCTGTCCAATCCCACCGATCGCACCGAGGCGACACCGGCCGACCTTGATGCCTGGACGCAAGGCCGCGCCGTTATCGGCACCGGCAGCCCATTTCCGCCGATCACGCGCAACGGACGGGAATTTCGCGTCGACCAAACCAACAATGCTTATGTGTATCCCGGCATCGGCCTCGGCGCGATCGTAACCGACGCCCGCCGCATCTCAGACGCCATGTTTCTCGCCGCGGCGCGGGTCGTGGCCGCGTTCTCACCCGCCAGAGAGGATCCGCACGCCAATCTTCTCCCGCCTCTGATCGACATAAGGGAACTGTCATTCCATGTCGCGCTCGCGGTCGGCAAGCAGGCGCAAGCTGAAGGTCTCGCCCAGCCGACGTCTGACGAGGCCCTTGCGGCCGCCCTTCGCGCCAAAATGTGGGAGCCGCTCTACGCGACTTATCAGCGATTGCGCGGCTAAAGCCCGGCCCGTGTTCGCTGGCCGCCACGTACGCTGCTGATTGGCCAGTAGAATTTCGCCGCTCGGTGTACGATTTAGAATTGATACAACAAGCAAAAATCCAGTTTCGAATTATTACAATTACTTTCGGCGTCAGAACTAGATTTAAGTGTTGTCGGGCAATACTTCGCTTGCTACCAACATATTGAAATACCTACAGATTTTTAATCATTCTAAACTGTGGTGGGCGGGACGGCGCGTGTCAGCATTCGATAAATTTGTGGCGACGTCGGTTTTCGCCTTCAGGCGCGAGCTAACAATTGCCACGCTGGCCGTTGCATTCGGCTTTGCCTCTATGTCGGCCAGTCGCGCGCAAGAGCCAGCGCCGGCGGCCCCGCCGGCCAGCAAGCCGGCCGGCGCCGTGCCAATGCCCGAGATCGTCATCAGGGCGCCAAAACTCAAACCGAAGCCGAAGGGAGCACAGCAGCGTCCCACGCAAGTGCCGGCCGATGTTGCCGCGAATGCCGCAACGCCCGCGCAAGCGGCGCTCGACGCCGCGATGACGGGTCTCGATCAGGCCCGCGACAACCTGCTGCCAAAAATCGGCGCCTCGACCGCTATCATCAATCGCGCCGGAATCGAAAAACTGCCGCAGGGCGACAATACCCCGATCGACAAAGTGGTCCTGCAATTGCCGGGAGTGTCGTATGACACGGCGACATCAAATCCAAACTTCCACGTTCGCAACGAATACGCCAATGTCCAGATCCGCATCAACGGCGTCGTCGTGCCGGAAGGCGTTTCGGGCCTCGGCGCCTTTCTCGACACCAATTTCATCGGCAGCATGTCGCTCCTCACCGGAGCGCTGCCCGCCGAATACGGGCTGCGCACCGCGGGCGTGCTCGATATCACCAGCCGAAGCTTTGCGGCGCCGGGCGGCGAGGTAAGCCTCTATGGCGGCAGCCGGCAGACCTTTACGCCGAGCTTCGATTACGGCGGCAGCCTCGGCAAAAGTGAGTATTTCGTTAGTGCCCGCGGCAACTGGAACGATCTCGGACTGGAGAATACGACGCCCGGAATCAATGCGATCCACGACCAGACGCAGCAGGGCAAGTTTTTCGGCTACGCATCAACCCTGCTCGACGAGTCGACGCGGTTCAGCGTGGTCTCGGCTGCGTCCTACAGCTCATTCCAGATACCTAATAATCCCGGCCAAACTCCGCTCGGCGATTTTGGTCCGACGACGTATGACTCTACAACGCTCAACGAAAAGGAATACGACACCTACGCCGTCACCATGGCGTCATTGCAGAAACACGGCACTGACGGCGATGCGCAACTCTCTGTGTTCTCACGCTACGCCGAGGTGCATTTCGTTCCCGACGCATTCGGCGACATGGTTTTCAATGACGTAGCCGCCAACGTGATCCGGCAAAGCACGCTCACCGGCACCCAATATGACATGTCCTACATTTACAGCGATCAACATACGATACGCTCCGGTTTTGCGGTGACCGGTGAACAAACCAACGTCACCAACGCTTCCACGGTGCTGCCCGTGGACCCTGCGAGCTTCACAGTCCCGCCGAATTCAGCGCCGTTCAACATCACCGATCAATCCTCGCTGCTTGGCTGGAACATAGGTACTTATGTTCAAGACGAGTGGAAAGTCACCAATCAGCTCACCCTGAATGCCGGCCTGCGATTCGATCAGCTCTTTCAGTTCGTCGACGCCAATCAGCTAAGCCCCCGCTTCGGCCTGGTCTATAAACCGTACAGCGGCACAACCTTCCATGCCGGCTACGCGCGCTATTTCACGCCGCCCTATCAAGCGCAGGCCACCCAATCCAACATCGCGCTATTCGCTCCTACGACCGGCATTAATCAGCCACCGGTTCTCATCGCCGATCCCGTCAAGCCCGAGCGGTCGCATTATTTCGACGTTGGCGTGGATCAGACCGTGCTGCCTGGCCTGACCATAGGCCTCGACGCCTATTACAAGATGGCGCGGGACATGATCGACGACGGCCAGTTCGGCGCCGCCGTCGTCTTGACCCAGTTCAATTGGGAACGGGGCTACAGCGAGGGCGGCGAGTTCAAACTCAAATACAACAACGGTAACTTCAACGCTTACGCAAACTTCTCTTACAATATAACGAGAGCGATTAACGCTGAGTCGAACCAGTATCTATTCGATGCCGCCACGCTCGCGTTTCTACAGCATGTTTATCACTACACCGACGACATGCAGCGCATGACCGGCTCGGCCGGCGTATCTTATCGCTGGTACGATACGCTGTTCACTGCTGACCTCGTTTATGGCAGCGGGCTTCGCGCCGGCGATCTATCGGACGGGTTCGTGCCCAATACGCTGCACACGACGCCCTATGCGGTGATCAATGCCGGCATCGCCCAGGATTTCCGCTGGTCGAGCGACTACAAGCCCGCGACCGTGCGTATCGACGTCGTCAATCTGTTCGACCAGGTTTACGAATTGCGCGACGGCTCCGGCATCGGCGTCTTCGCACCGCAATTCGGCGCGCGCCGCGGCTATTACGTCGGCATATCGCAGAAGCTGTAGGCGGCGGCGCTCGGAGCATGATCCCGAAAAATGGGAACCGGTTTTCGGATAAAGTCATCCTCCAACTACGCGACGCGGACCTGCGCCAAAAAGCGCTCGACTTCGGCCCGCAACCGGCCGGACTTTGCCGCGAGTTCGCTGCCGGCATTGAGAACAGCCTCGGCGACTTCGCCGGTTTTCGCCGCGGCGTCGGAAACCTGCGCGACACTCGCCGACACCTCGCGCGTCCGTCCCGCGGCGGCATTGGCGTTGCGCGCGATCTCCTTGCTTACGGCATCTTGCTGCTGCACCGCGACCGAAATGTCGGTGGCGTTTTCGTCGAGCTGCACGATCGTGCCGGCGATCGCCTTCATCGCCTGCACCATGCTGGACGTCGTCCCCTGGATCGAAGAGATTTGCTGGGTGATGTCGCCGGTGGCCTTCTCGGTCTGCGCGGCGAGGCTTTTGACCTCTTGGGCGACGACGGCGAAGCCGCGACCGGCGACCCCGGCGCGCGCCGCCTCGATCGTCGCATTGAGCGCCAGGAGATTGGTTTGCGCGGCGACGTCGCGAATGAGATTGCTGACGCTGTTGATCTGCCCCACCGTCGCGGCGAGCCGCTCGACCGTGCCGATGATCGCCTTCGCCTCGCCGCTCGCCTGTCGCGCGATGTCCGCCGACGAACGGGCCTGATTGGAAATCTGCTCGACGGACTGCGCGATTTCGTCCGCCGCCATGGCCACATTGCTGACATTCGCCGTCGCGTCCTCGGATGCCGAGGCGGTCGCATTGGCCTGGGTTTGGTTGTGCTTGGCGGTTTCCGCCATGATCTGGGCGCACTGGTCCATCGTACTCGACGCGCTGTCGAGCGCCTGGACGATATCGTTCACCGCCCGTTCGAAATCCCGCGTCGCCGCTTCCAGCTGCTGGCGGCGCAGTTCCGATTCGCGCGCCCGATCGCCTTCGCTCTGACGCGCCGTCGTCACATCCGTGATCGCCTGACGGAACACGAGCAGCGCTTGGGCCATGCCGGCGATCTCGTCCTGGCCGCCGACGGCGACCGGCACGTTCGCCTCGCCCGCCGCGATCCGCCGCATGGCGCCGCTGAGCAGTGTCAGCCGGCCGACTATGCTGCGGTCGACATAGAACCAAGCGATCAAGCCGGCGATGGTCAGCGCGGCCAAGCTCAGCGCGATCAGGATAATCCGGCCGATCTCGATCTGCGAAATGGCGCGGGCCGAGAGCGCCTGGGCGAACATATCCTGGCGCCGGATCAGGCTTTCCACGGCGCTCCTGAGCCGCGTCGCTTCGCCAAGCGCGGCCGAATAGACTTCCTGGGCCTCGTGCTCCCGCTTCAGCTCATTGGTCCGTTGCACAATGATGCCGAACTCGCCGCCTAATCTCGCGAGCTTGCCGTAGAGCGTCGCGATCTTGCCGCGCTGCTCGGAATCCGGAAGCGCCTTGAGGTTGGCATCGATATTCCGCTCCGCCGCGGCGATAAGATCGCGCATCGGCGGCAGACTCGCGATATCGGTGACCATCGAGGATTCGATCAACAGACCGGCAAAAAGATTGGCGTCGGCTTGGATTTCGAGGAGCCGCCGCAGCGCATCGATTGATTGGTTGAGCTCCGCCCGGCTCTCAATGGCCTGGCTTTTGGTCATCAGATCGAAATTGGCGTCGTCGATGGCCGGCGTAATGGCCTCGAGCAGGCTTTCATGAGCTCTACGGACTGCGTTTGCCAGGGCGCGGCGCTGATCGGAAATCCTGATACGGTCGGCGACGGCGTCGCTGAGCGAGTCTAGGCGTTCCGCCATGACCGAGCGCGCCACGGCGATCTCGTCGCTGTCACTGGCATCGAGTTCCCGCAATCGTGCGATCCTCGCTTCGAGGCTATGCGACTGAGCGTTGATTTCGGAGGCGATTTCCGCTCGATGGCTTTCGTCACCGACCGACATCAGACGCGGTGCCAGGCCGATGAGACGGCTCGTTTCGTCCGAGAGGCGAAACGATTCCACGGTCGCCGGCATGCTCCGCGAAGCGATCTCGCTTAAAGTCGCGCTGATGCTCGACGATGCGAAGAGCGCAAACAGCGATCCGACGACGGTCATGCCGGCGGTGAGGCCGAACGCCAGATAAAGCCGAGATCGGATCGTGCTCAGCCAGGACAAGGCGACGAACCGGTCGGGAAGCCGGCCGACATTCGAAATGAACCTCCGAACGACACTGGCCACCGTCACGGCCCGGCCATTCTGACAAGCCGAACGACCGGCTTGAACGACCCGTCGGCTTGCAAGATCGTGAAGAACACCTCGTCGGAGCCCTGGTTCTTGGTCGGGCCATAGCTCAGCTTGATACCGCCGAGATCGAAAGGTGCCGCATTGACGGCGTCGAGCAGCTTCTCCCGGGTCGGTTCGCCGTCGACACGCTTGAGCGCTTCGACGACGAGCCGGCCCACCAGATAGCCTTCCAGCGAGACGAAGCCGGGCTTGGCGCCGGCGGAGTCGGCTGCGAGCGCCGCCTGATAGTCGGCGACGACCGGCAGCGTCTTGTCCCACGGCGACGGCACGACCTGGCTGATGACGACGCCCGAGCCCTCACTGCCGAGCGCCTGCGCCAGCGAATCCGAGCCGACGAACGAGATCGCGACGAACATCGCGTCGAGCTTGACTTGATGGGCGAGCTTGATGAATTCCGCGACCGGCTGATACGGCGCGACGGTCACCACCGCTTCCGGTTGCCCTTTCATGATATCGAGCAGCGCCGATTTGACCGCCGTGGTGTTGCGTTTGAACGAACCCGAAGCGACCAGCGTCATATTGCGCTTGGCGAGCGCCCGCTGCACGCCGTCAAGGCCGGCGAGACCGAAGGCGTCGTCCTGATAGAGGATCGCGATCTTGGAGACTCCGAGGTCTTTGGTCAGATGCTCGATCCAAGCCTCGGTTTCCTGAAAATACGAAGCGCGGACATTGACGACGTAGCGGTTGTAGGGATTGCGCAAGAATTCCGCGCCCGTGAACGGCCCGATGAACGGCACTTTGGCGGCCGTGGCGATCGGCTGGCCCGCCTTCGACGTCGGCGTGCCGACCGCACCGACGAGCGCGAACACCTTGTCCTCATCGATGATCTTCTGCGTTTCGCCCACGGTCTTTTCCGGCTCATAGCCGTCGTCGCGCGATTTGAGTTCGAGCGTGCGGCCGGCAATTCCACCGTGGCGATTGGCCTCGTCGAACGCCGCCAAGATGCCTTGGCGCATGCCCTGGCCCAAATCCTGGGCTGGTCCGGTGAGTGCGGCGACCTGCCCGAACAGTATTTTGTCGCCGCTCACACCGTCTTCAGCAAAGGCGCCAGTCGCGGCGATGCTCACAAAGAAGGTAATGGCAATGCGAAGCTGATTGCTGATCATCGGCGTGTTCCTCGATTGAACCGCTGTGCCGACCACCGATTGCATTTTTCTTCTTTGGAACGAGGCCAGCGCCCATAGTTTGGGCATTTTGTAGTTAATGGATCATTAAAAACCGCCCCAAACGGGAGCGAACGCCTCACTTTTTCGTCCGGGAGTTGCAGCAAAAAACGGCTGCCGACGCTTCAATTCATCAGCCAAACACAGCGTCCATAGGCGTTCGCGCGCGGGCGGCCCCTTAGGACAATATTTACTATAAATCCGCGACCATGAGGCGGGCGCATCGCTCAACCGAGGGCTCGACCATGGCAATAGGGGGAACTGATACCGGCATTGTGCTCGGCGATCCGGTGCCATGGTTCGGCGCGCCGCTGATCGGCGACGGCGCTTTCAATCTGCAGGTCGCTGCCGGCCGCTGGATCGTGCTGAGCTTTCTCGGCTCGCCGAATAATCCGAAAGCGCAACTGGAGCTCACCGAACTCCTTCGCGACGCGCAATTGTTCCACGAGGATCGCATCGTGTTCTACGGCGTATTCACTGCGCCGCCGAGCGACCCGACCCGCTATACCGCGCTCAGCACATCCGCTATTTCCTTCATCGCCGACTATGACGGCGCGGTCAGCCGCGCCTATGGGGCCGCGGAAATGCCGCGCACCGTCGTGCTCGATCCGATGCTGCGGGCGATCGCCAATATCTCATGGGATCATCCGGGCGGACACGCCGCGTCGGTGCGCAGCGTGCTCAAAACCCTGCCGGCAGTTGACGATTCCGCCGGCGTGCCGTTGAGCGCGCCGGTCTTGATCGTGCCACGCGTCCTCGACTTTGCGCTCTGCGATTTTCTGGTGCAGTTCTACGACAAGCTCGGCGGCAAGGATTCCGGCTTCCTCCTCGACGCCAATGGCCAAACCACGACCATCGTCGATTACCGGCTCAAGCGCCGCAACGACCTCAGCGTGCTGGTACCGGACGTACGTGACGCCATCCGCGGCCAGATCGTCCGCCGCCTCGTGCCCGCGATCGAGCGTTTCTTCCAATTCTCGGCAACGCGGATGGATCGCTATATCGTCGCCTGCTACGACAGCGCCGTCGGCGGGCATTTTTACCGGCATCGCGACAACGTCAATGTCGGCGCCCAGCATCGGCGCTTTGCCGTCACCATCAACCTCAATCACGATTACGATGGCTGCGATCTGACCTTCCCGGAATTCGGCAGCCGCACCTATCGGGCGCCGCATGGCGGCGCCGTCGTGTTCTCCTGCGGCGCGCTGCATCAAGTCACGCCGGTGACCCGAGGCCGGCGCTACGCCTTCCTCGCCTTCCTCTATGGCGAAGCCGACTCCGCGCTCCGCGAGACGAACAACGCCAAAATCGTGCAAAGCGAATTCCGCTACTCAACCGAGCTCTCGGATCGGCTGTTTCCGGGGACGCCGGTCGCCGAGCGGCGCGCCGGCTGAAGTGACGAGAATTCGCGCTTGTCAGCGCGCGATTTGCCGCTAAAATTCAGCACGATTCCGGGGATGGAGTCCCCCTTTAACCGCCGTCGCGGCCTCTCGTGCCGTGATCGCTGATGACTCCTACTGGGCGCTTGGCGTCGGTAGGAGTCCGTCTGATGTTCTCCCGCCGCTTCCAAGTTTCGTGCTGTCTAGCAAGCTGGCTCGCGTGGCCGGACGCGACCGTTTTGGAGAACTGCAATGGGATTTCTGATCGTGTTTCTCGGCGGCGGTCTCGGCGCTGCGTTACGTCACGGAGTCAATGTTTTTGCTGCACGTTTGTTCGGCACCGCGTTTCCCTATGGCACGCTCATCATCAATATCCTTGGCTCGCTCGCGATGGGCCTGATCGCCGAATATTTTGCGCTGAAGGCCGGGTTGCCGCAGCGCTGGCGACTGTTTCTGACCACCGGCATCCTCGGCGGCTTTACGACATTTTCCGCGTTCTCGCTCGAGGCCGCGCTGCTGTACGAGCGCGGTCAGCTCGCCGGCTCGGCGATCTATGTCGTCGCCTCGGTGGTGCTGGCGATAGGCGCCCTCTTTGCCGGAATGGCGATCGTCCGGATGCTGGTCTAGACCCTGGTCCATTTCGATCGAAAGAGATCAGGGTCTGGATTTTTCGCTTGAGCATGATCTAAACCGAAAACCGGTTTCTACTTTTCGGGATCATGCTCCAGGTGCAGTCACCGCACCGCCATCGGCGCGCTGCCCGGCGGCGCCGCGGCTTCCGCCCCTTTGCGATAAGCCAAGAGCGTGGCGACAAATCCGCAAGCCGCGGCAAACATCAGCCACAGGCCGGCGACTGCGCGGTTGTCGGTGGCATGGATCAGATAGGTCACGACCGCCGGCGTAAAGCCGCCGAAGGTTGCCGTCGCCAGGCTATAGGCGAGCGAAAATCCGGTCGTGCGCACATGCAGCGGTACGATCTCGGTCAGCGCCACCACCATGGCGCCGTTATAGCTGCCGTAGATGAAGGACAGCCACAGTTCGACGATCAAAAGCCGTGCGAAAGACGGCGACGACACCAGCCACGACAGTGCCGGATAGGCGGAGACGAACATCAGCAGCGTGAACAGGATCAAGAGCGGCTTGCGGCCTACCCGGTCGGAGACCGCTCCCATCACCGGCAGCCAGAACAAATTGGAAATGCCGACGCACAGCGTCACCAAGAGCGCGTCGATATTGCCAAGCTTGAGAACTTCGCGGCCGAAGGTCGGCGTATAGGCGGTGATGAAATAAAACGACACCGTGGTCATGGTCACCAGCAGCATGCCGATGAGGACGATCTGCCAGTTCTGGCCGACGCGCAGAAAGATTTCCGACATCGGCGGCACCGTGCTGCGCCGGTGTTCGAACTCCTCGGTCTCGGTAAGCGACGAGCGGAGGATGAAGAGGAGCGGGATGATCAGGCAGCCGATCAGGAACGGGATGCGCCAGCCCCACACCACCATGGCGTCGGGGGGCACGATTTCGCTCAACAACACGCCGAGCAGGGCGACCAGAATGACGGCGATCTGCTGGCTGCCGGATTGCCAGCTCACGTAGAAGCCCTTGTTGCCGGGGGTGGCGATTTCAGACAGGTAAACCGACACGCCGCCGAGCTCGACGCCGGCGGAAAAGCCCTGGATCAGCCGGCCGAGCACGACGATCACCGGCGCCAGCGCGCCGAGCGTCGCATAGCCTGGAACGAGCGCGATCGAGATGGTGCCGACCGCCATCAAAGCGAGCGTCAGCATCAAGCCGTTGCGACGGCCGTGGTGATCGATATAGGCGCCGAGGATGATGCCGCCGAGCGGCCGCATCAAAAAGCCCATGCCGAAGGTCATGAAGGCCAGCATCAACTGCGCGAAGTCGCTTCCGGAGGGGAAGAACGCCTTGCCGATGGCAGCGGCGTAATAGCCGAAGACGAAAAAGTCGTACATTTCCAGAAAGTTTCCGCTGGAAACGCGGATCACCGACCAGATCTGCTGCTTGCGCTGTTCAGCGTCGAGTGTCGTCATTTTCTTTGCCCTCCCCGCCGGCGCGGCTCGCCACAATGTTAGTGCAACACCGCGCGAAGGGCTAGCGAACTTGCCTCGGTAGGCCCCTCCCCCATTCCGCGCGCGGCACACCCTGACGCAGAAAAAGCGGGATCGTTCTCGCGGCGCATCGGCGCCCGAGTTTTGCCAAGCCATTCCCAAGAAGCCCTCCCCAAAGAGGGAGGCGGAGCGCCGGAAGGCGCGTTGTTGTAGAGACCGCGCCAGCGGGCGCGGCTGCCCCCTCCGAATTCTTCTCGATTACGGAGAAGAACACGGAGGGGGCTCGCCTCTCGGCGCTCCACCACGGCGCTTGCCACGCCAATGAAGGCCATGGCTCAGCCCCAGGCCGCGCTTCGCGCGATCCACGCCGAGCGAAGGTGTTACCTCCGCCTTGGATCGCGGTCACAGCGATGCACCTCGCACGCCGGTCATAGTGCCGGCTGGTCGATGCCCAGGGCCGCCCGGGAGCGGGGTTACGAGCCCCGCCCGCAGGAACCGCACTCGCT
>JBAPUM010000011.1:0-17994 GCA_049282655.1 Xanthobacteraceae bacterium | reverse complement strand
CATGGCCGGGCTTGACCCGGCCATCCTCGTTTTTCTTCCCAGCGATCGTAAAGACGTGGATGCCGCGACAGGCGCGGGCATGACGGTTAAGGGTTCGGCCCGTACCTGATCTCAAATGACCCGAGTCCGGTTGTTCAATCGGGACAAAGGATGGCAATCTCACGCGCTTTCCATCGCGATCTCCGCGGCGAGACTGTCGACGTCGCGGTAGATCGAGGCCACGGCGCGGAGTTTTCCGGCTTTGCGATAGCGAACCACGCAATCACGCGCGCCAATGTCGCCCTCGATCTCGAGCGCGTCCCAATCGCTGGCATGCCCGACGTAGTTGATCGGGACGTCGTAGTGTTGGCTCCAGAAGAAGGGCACGCCGTCATAGCGGTCGCGGCTGCCCAGCATGGCGCGTGCAGCCGACTGGCCTTGCCGCTCGGCCACCACCCAGTGTTCGACGCGCAGGTTTTCGCCACTGTGGCGATCGGGCCAGCGGGCGATGTCGCCCGCGGCGAAAATACCCGCCGCACTCGTCTCCAAATATTCATTCACCAAAACGCCGTGGTCGAGCTTAAGGCCCGCATGCTCTGCAAGCTGCGTGCGCGGACGCACGCCGACGCCCATCACGACGAGATCCGCATCGATGGTCTGCCCGCTCTTCAAGCTGACCTTGTTGGGCTCGATCGCCGTTACCGCATTCTCCAGATGGAACACGACGCCTTTTTCCTCGTGCAGCGCGCGCACGAAATCACCAAGCTCGGCGCCGAACACTTTTTCGAGCGGACGCTTTTCCGGGGCGGCGACATGAACGTCGAGCTTGCGGGTGCGTAACGCAGCGGCGGTTTCGAGTCCGATGAAGCTTGCGCCGATGACCACGACGCGGCGTGCGCGCTCCGCGGCGGCGATGATGGCGCGGCAATCCTTCAGCGTCCGTAATAAGTGGACATGGGGCAGGTTGCTTCCGGGCATGTCGAGCCGGATCGGCTCCGCTCCGGTGGCGAGAAGCAATCTTTCGTAAGGGATGCGCGTGCCGTCGGCGAGTTCCACTTCCCGCGCCCGAGGATCGATCTTCGACGCTTTGGTATTGAGCCGCAGTTCAATGGCGTTGTCGCGGTACCAGTCCGGTGCGCGCAGCGGCACCCATTCTTCCTGCGCGGCACCCGCCAGATAGTCTTTCGACAGATTCGGCCGGTCGACCGGCGGATCCGCGTCGTCGCTCAGCATGACCAGCGATCCCTGATAGCCGTCGCGGCGCAGCAGTTCCGCGGCGGCAAAACCGGCCGCACCGCCGCCGACGATCACAATGCGCGATGGCGTCTGGGATGGCACTTTGCCGGAGGCCGGCTTGCGGGCGGGCGCGGCCTTCGCCTTGCCGGTGACGAAAATCTTGTCGCCGCGCTGTTCCACAGTCCAGCAGGCAAGCGGGTCGAATGCCGGCGCACGCATCGCTTCGCCGCTGCGCAGGTTGAAGCAGGCGTGATGCCACGGGCAGCGCACCGTATCGCCATCGAGCACGCCTTCCGCCAGCGGGCCGCCATAATGCGTGCAGCTCGATCCAACGGCGAAATAGGCCCCGCCGACGCGGGCCAGCAGCACGCCATCGTCGCCGACGTGGCCTTTCAGCAGGCCGCTCGCGGGAATATCCGAAACCGCAACCCCGAGCGATAGATCAGGGCCTTTGTTGGTGTCCTGTGTGCCGGCCATCGTTGCCTCCTCCCAAATGCCCCGCCTCTTTCCCCGTCATCGGATTTGCATAGCTACAGTATAGATGACCGCGGGACGCAATCGTTCCCCAAAATACCCGGCACCTCGCTCGGCTGCCGCATAGTCAAGCATGCGCGCGACGCGCGCCGTTAACCGGAAGGCGGATTAGAATTTCTGCAACGCAACATCATAGGCTCCGTTCGTCATGGAACCGATTGCCCTCTTTTCAGGTTTATCATCGACGATGAAATACAGGAGTCTGCAATGAGCGTTAAAGGCGAGATCAAGGAAGCCGCTGGCTTTGTGAAGGAAGAGGCTCACGAACACGGTAAGTCCCCTGAGAGCCAGCGAAAGGCCCAGGAAGGTCGTGACCTGCGCAACGAAGGTCGCGTCGAAGATGGCAAAGCACCGAAGACCACCAAACCCGGTACTGGACAGTAAATAATCCGGCCGTGCATCCTTTGAAGCCGCCTTGGTAGAAACCAAGGCGGCTTTTTTTCGTGAAGCCAGCGCGCCGCAAACGACTCCACCACCGATCATTCCGCTCGGCACTTTGTGCGTCCGGATTTTCATGGCAGTTGCGTGGTGACGGAAATTTCTCCACCCTGCGAGTCAGGGAGGAGAGGGCATGAACAAGCCGATACTGGCATTGGGGGTGGCTTGCTGTTTGCTCGCGGCCCCGCGTCCCGCGCCCGCACAGGATTGGCCGCAGCAGCCGATCCATATCATCGTCGCCTTCGGCCCCGGCGGCGGCTCCGACATCATCGGCCGTATTCTCGCCGAGGCGATGCAAGCCCGTCTCGGCAAGCCGGTGATTGTCGAGAACAAGCCGGGTGCCGGCGGCATTCTCGGCAATGAATTGGTCGCGCATGCAGCGCCCGATGGCTACACGCTCGGCGTCATGACGGCGGGCCAGATCATCGCCGCGGTCAATCGCAAGGACATGCCTTACGACACGGCGGCGCTGACGCCGGTGGCGCAGGTCGCGAGCGCGAGCCTTTTGATTGCGGCGCGTCCGGATTTCCCGGCCAACACCGTCAAAGAACTGGTGGCGCTCGCCAAGGCCGATCCGGGCAAGATCATATTCGCCAGTCCGGGTTTTGGCGCCACTCAGCATTTCGCCGGTGAATTGTTCAAGCAGCTTGCCGGCGTGAACCTCTTGCACGTCTCGTTTCGCAATTCGCCCGAAGCGATCAGCGCCGTGCTCGGTCATCACGCCGATGTATTGTTCGAGACCGTGTCGGCGCTGCTCGGCCAGATCCAGGCCGGCACGCTCAAGCCGATCGCCGTCACCGGCAAGGACCGGTTTCCCGCCGTGCCCGACGTGCCGGCGGCGGTCGAGTCCGGCCTCTTGCCCGGCTACGACGTAACCACCTGGTACGGCATATTCGGTCCGCCCGGCATGCCGGCCGCGACGGTCGGAAAGCTGAACGCGATGCTCAACGAAATCATCGCCGACCCAAAAGTAAGCGAGCGCATGGTGACGGCCGGCGTCGTCGTCAAAGGCTCGACGGCGCCTGCGTTCGGCGCCTTCATGGCCGAAGAATATAAAAAGTGGGACGCGGTCCGCGAAGCCGCCGGCATCGCGAAGCAATAAGGGAGCGGACGATGGCTGAGAAAGACCAGCACGATCGCGGCCTGCAACTGCGCATCGAGATGTTCGGCCGCGAGGCGGTGGAGAAGCGGATGAACGCGTTCGGCGAGTTCGGCAAACCGCTGCAGCACATCATCAATGCCTATGCGTATGGCGATGTCTGGCAACGCTCGGCGCTGCCGCCGGCCACCAAATCGCTCGTCATGGTGGCGATGATGGCCGCCGCCGGCCACCCCAACGAGTTGAGCGTCCATCTCAAGGGTGCGCTGAAGAACGGCTGCACGCCCGAAGAAATTCAGGAGGTTCTGCTGCTGTTGGCGCTCTATTGCGGCATTCCGGCCGCCAATGAAGCGCATCGCATCGCCGCCGACGTGCTGCGCGAGTATACGCCGGGCTGATCCACGGCTTGCGCTTTGCCGCGCACCGACTACGTTTATGGAACCTCCATTGCAGACCGGCGGACCCGCATGAGCACCACGACCGACACCAAGTCCTATCCCGTCACCCACACCGATGCGGAGTGGCACAAGATTCTCACGCCCGAGCAGTTCCACATCATGCGCGAGCACGGCACCGAGCGGCCGGGTTCTTGCGCGTTGAACTATGAGAAACGCGCCGGCACCTTCTATTGCGCCGGCTGCGAACAGGCGCTGTTCGCCTCGAAGACAAAATTCGAGAGCGGCACCGGTTGGCCGAGCTTCAACGATCCGGTGCCCGGCTCGGTCGAGACTGTGACCGATCGCAGCTACGGCATGGTGCGCACCGAGGTAAATTGCAGCCGCTGCGGCAGCCATCTCGGCCATGTCTTCGAGGACGGCCCGCCGCCGACCCATCTGCGCTATTGCATCAACGGCGTGGCGATGAATTTCAAAGCGGAGTAAATTCAGCCCGCCGCAGCAAGGGGCGCATGCCCCACCTGCGGCGGGAGGAAACATGAGACTGGCGCGCCGGAATTTCCTGCATCTGGCAGCGGGAGCCGTTGTGTTGCCGTCGCTCGGTTCGGTGGCCCGGGCCGAAGCTTACCCGGCGCGGCCGGTTCGGCTTTTGGTCGGTTTTCCGCCCGGCGGCCAAATCGACATCGTCGCGCGCGTTGCCGCACAATGGCTCGGTGAGCGCCTCGGCCAGCCGGTGGTGATCGAGAACCGGCCCGGCGGCGGCGGGACGCTCGCTGCGGGCCTGGTCGCGAACGCGGCGCCGGACGGCTACACGCTGTTCGAGGGCACCACGGCGAATGCGGTCAACGCGTCGCTGATCGGCAATCTCAGCTACGATTTCACACGTGACCTTGCGCCGGTTGGGGCGATCAATCGCATCAATCTCGTGCTCGAAGTGAATCCCGGTTTCGGGGTCAACAGCGTCGCCGAACTGATTGCCCAGGCCAAGGCCAATCCCGGCAAGATCGATATCGCCTCGCCCGCCACCGGCACGCCGCCCTATATGGCGGTCGAGCTTCTCAAGATGATGGCCGGCATCGATATCGTGCACGTGCCGTTTGCCGGCGAAGGCCAGATGGTGACCGACCTCCTCGGCGGCCAGATCAAGGCCGCGGTCGGTGGTATTTCGTCCAGCATCGGCCATATCCGCGCCGGCAAGCTGCGCCCGCTCGGGCTGACGACGGCATCGCGGCTTGACGAATTGCCGGGCGTGCCGACCATCGGCGAGACCGTGCCTGGCTTCGAGGCGAGCGGCTGGAGCGGCATCGTCGCGCCCAAACATACGCCGCCGGATATCATCGCCCGGCTCTATGCGGCGATCCGCGACGTACAGGCCGATCCGTCGTTCGGCGCGCGGCTGGCCGACCTCGGCGTCAGCGTGCTGGCGATGCCGCCCGCCGCGTTCGGCAAACTCATCGCCGACGAGACCGACAAGTGGGGCAAGGTGGTGCGATTCGCGAACCTCAAGGCGGAATAATTCGTTCCGCTCAAATCTCGACGCGAAAGCCCACTTCGATAATCGCGTCCTGCGGGATCTTGAAAAAATCGGGCGCGCGGCTGGCAATGCGATTGAGGAACGAGAAGATAGCGAACGTCACCGGTCCCATCGCCGAACCCTTGGCGCGGCGCACGATGGTTTCGTGCGCCAGATAGTAATTCCTGTGCTCGAGGTCGGCATCGAAGCCGAGCGTATTGCAATGAAGCAGGCTCAGCGGAATGTCCGGCGTCTGCATGAAACCGAGCTTGACCTCGATGCGGTAGAATCCGTGGCCGAGCTTTTTGACCGAATGGCGTTCGTGGAACGGCACGCGCGGCCGCCGGTCGGCGACGAAGGTCAACAGCACCACGGTCTCGTGCAGGACGCGATTGTGCTCGATGTGGCGCAGCAGCATCGGCGAGGCGCCGTGCTCCACTTTGGTGAGCCAGACACCCATCCCGGGCGCGCGGCCGATGACCATCTCGTCCGCATGAGCGAGAAAGCGATCGAGCGGCATCGACATGGCGACAAGTCGCTGCCTGACTTCGGACGCACCTTTGCGCCACGACAGCATCATCACGGCGATCGCCCCGCCGACCAGGACCGGAAACCAGCCGCCGTCGACGAATTTCATCGAGTTGGAGACGAGGAACGTCGCGTCGATCGTGCCGAAGGCAGCGATGATCGGAATGGCCGCGACCGGCGGCCAGGCCCAGCGCGCCACCGCGACGCGATAGAGCAGGATCGTCGTGGTCAGCATGGTTCCGGACACCGCGATGCCGTAGGCGGCCGCGAGATTATCGGAGGTGCGAAACATCAAGACCGTCAGCAGCGTGCCCGCCATCAACAACCAATTGGCGGCCGGGACGTAAATCTGGCCGGCTTCATCGCTCGAGGTCGGGACGATGCGCGCGCGCGGACATAGTCCCATCAGCATCGCCTGCCGGGTCAGCGAGAACACGCCTGAGATCAGCGATTGCGAGGCGATGATGGTGGCGAGCGCGGCGAGCGCCACCATCGGGACCAAAGCCCAGGCGGGCGTCAGCCGGTAGAACGGATTATCGGCGGCGGCAGGCTTGGCGAGGATCAACGCGCCCTGGCCGAAATAATTGAGGATCAGCGCCGGCAGCACGAGCCCGAACCAGGCGCGGCGGATCGCTGCCGGGCCGACATGGCCCATATCGGCATAAAGCGCTTCGCCGCCGGTCAAAGCGAGGAACACCGCGCCGATCACGGCGAACGCGATGACGGGGTTCGCGGCGAGGAAAGCTCCGGCCGCCGCCGGATTGATCGCCTTGATGATGGCGGGCGCTGCAAAAATGTTGATCGCGCCCAGCACCGCGATGACGACGAACCAGATCACCATCACGGGCCCGAACAGCCGCCCGATGCTCTCGGTGCCGTAGCGCTGGATCATGAACAAACCGATCAGGATCACGAGCGTCACCGGGACGATGAATTCGCCGAACGACGGCGCGATGAGCTTCAGTCCCTCCATGGCGGAAAGCACCGAGATCGCCGGCGTGATGACGCCGTCGCCATAGAGCAGCGCCGCGCCCACGATTCCAAGCAGCACGAGAACCGGAAGCTTGACGCCATTGGCGATGCGATCGCCGCCGACGAGCGACAACAGCGCCAAAATGCCGCCTTCGCCTTCATTGTCGGCGCGGAGGACAAAGACGACATATTTCAGCGACACCATCAGCATCAGCGCCCAGAAGATGAGCGACACGATGCCGACAACGTCGGCGGCGGTCGGGACCGGATGACCGATGCCGGTCAGCGCGACCTGGAACGCATAAAGCGGACTGGTGCCGATATCGCCATAAACGACGCCGAGCGCAGTGAGCGCCAGGAACCAGGGATTGCCGGCGTGCGTGACAGGCCCACCGCTAATATGGCCGGCGGGAGTGCCGCCGACCGCCGGATACATGCCGGAACCGGCGGCCAAGGGGGCGCCAGAGGTCACCGGTACGCGCGCGGACATATCCATCTTCGACCTTGCCGCAGGCCGTGGCTGCAATCTCCCGACATCTCATTCAAGATTCAGGCCATTTGGCCCGTATAACGAAGCGGATCAGGCGGCGCGGGCGCCCCACAGTTTTTTGCTCGCCATCGCCGCGCCTTCGCTGAGGGCGCGCAATTTTGCCCAGACGATGCTGTCGACCACCGTCGGCTGCGTGCTCACCGCGGTGCCGAAGCCGCAATCGACGCCGGCGATCAGCCGTTCGCGGCCGATCACTTCCGCGTAACGCTCAATGCGTTGCGCCACGAGGCGCGGATGCTCGACGAAATTCGTCGTCGAATCGATCACGCCCGGAATGAGGATCTTGTCATCGGGGATCTTGATGGTCTTGAGGTCTTCCCATTCGTGGTCGTGGCGCGGATTGGCGGCTTCGATGCTGATCGCCTGCACCTTGGCCTTGAACGCGATGTCGATGATCTTGGTCACCGGCAGATCGTGGGTATGCGGGCCTTCGTAATTGCCCCAGCAGATGTGTAGCCGCATGCGGTCGGCCGGCAGTCCCTCGATCGCCGCATTGAGCGCCGCGATATTGCGCTCAGCGATCTTCGAGCGGAATTCGTCGTCACTCAGATGCCGGTATTGATTGTTGCGCGCTGAGCCCAGATCGGGCGCGTCGATCTGCAGCACGAAACCGGCTTCGACGATGGCGCGGAATTCGGTCTTCATCATCTCGGCAAGCGCCGCGACGTAAGCCTCCTCCGTCGGGTAATGCAGATTGATGATGAAGCGCGTCAGAATGCCCGGTGACGGCGCCGTCATGAACACGTCGGTCGGTTTCGCAATCGCTGCGGCGGCTCTGAGATGCGCGATATCGCGGTCGAGCGCGGAGCGGTCCTTGTAGCGCAACTCGCCGACGCAGCCGGGAAACGGCGCGGCGACGAAATTGCCGGTGCGCACGAAATCCGGATGCGCCAGAAGATCGCGGCCAATCATGATGTCGCGGCCTCTTTCGGCGGCGCGCGGATCGGGCTCAATGCCGTCGGCGCGGTGGCGGATATAGGTGGTGTAGGACGGCTTCGACATTTCGCCGTCGCTGACGATGTCGATGCCGGCCGCGACCTGCGCCGCCACGACGCCTTCGACTGCCGTCGCGGTCTCGGCCTCGAACAACCCGGCAGCGATCGCTTCGCCTTTCTCCCGGCGCAGGATGAGATCGATCAGCGGCTTCGGCCGCGGCAGGCTGCCGGTATGGGTGGTGAGGATGCGGTCGGTCGACGTCTTCATGCGGTGCTCCCTGCGGCGTTTTCATTGTCCGGCAGGCTGATGGGCTGCTCTGCCGTCGAGGCGATTGTCCTCGAATTAGGCCGAGGATAGTGTGCGCGCCGCGCCGGCGGAGCAAGGCCGGCAAGCCAAGGTCGGCAAGCCAAGGTCGGCAAGCAAGGTCACAAAAAGAGGAGGCGGGCTGCATGCGTATCGTCGATTTGAGCCGGGAGCTTTATCACCGCACGCCGTCTTATCCGGGCCAGCCGCCGATCATCCACGGCATCTGGAAGACGCATGAGGAGGCTTTTGCCGACTCCGGCAATGTCCAGGGCAACAGCGTGATGTTCTTCTCGATGCCCGATCACGGCGGCACCCATATCGATGCGCCGCGCCATTTCGGCAAGACCGGCACGCCGATCGACAAATACCCGCTGGAGAACTGTATCGTTCAGGGCATCTGCATCGACCTGCGGCATATTGCGCCGCGGGCTGAAATTACGCCCGCGGATCTCGACGCGGCGGTGAAAAAATCAGGTGTGGCGATCCCGAAGGGCGGCACGGTGCTGCTCTGCACCGGCCATCATGCGCGCACGTTTCCGAAAGCCACCTATGCGACCGACAATTCCGGGGTGAACGTCGCGGCGACCGAATGGCTCGCCGCGCAAGGCATCGTGCATTTCGGCATCGACTCGATGCGGCCGGGGCCGGAAGGCAAGGTGAATGCGCTGGTGCACAAGGCCTGCCTCGAGCTCGACATCACCCACATCGAGAGCCTGTGCAATCTGGAGGCCTTGCTGGGCCAGGGCGAATTCCAGTTCATCGGCCTGCCGCTGAAATGGCGTGAAGGCACCGGCTCGCCGATCCGCGCCGTCGCGGTGTTCGACTAGAGCATGATCCCGAAAAGTGGATGCCGGTTTTCGGATCAGATCATGCTCAAAGAAGCAATCTAGAGCCGCGCGGCGACCTCTTGGCACACCTGCACGACATCGCTGCCTTTGTACGGCTTGGCTAAGAACACGCTGCCGGGAATGCGGCGTTTGGGATCGATCGATTTCCCCGACGTGTACAGCACCGGCACGTTCGGCCGATCGCGCTGAAAGGCATCGGCGACATCCCAGCCGGTGGCGGCGCCGTCGAGATTGATGTCGGTGAACACGATGTCGATTGACCGGTCGGACCGGCAAAACGCGATGGCCTCTTCGCCGCTCACCGTCTCGATCACGGCGAAGCCGTCGTCGCGCAGGCACGCGGCAACGTTGTCGCGCACGAGCAGTTCGTCCTCGACGATGAGAACGACCAGGGTTTTAGCCCCGTTTGTGGTTTTAGCGCTGTTTGCCGCGGGTCGGGTCACAAATGCAGCCTTTGTTGGTCAGCCGGCAGGCCGGCGTGACAAGTCGTGATCTTTTTTGTCTTCGAGGCGCCGCAGGTGCCGAGCTGGAAAAGCGCCTAACGAAACGCAACGAATCAAGGAAGGTACGGTTCCGTACTATTGAATAATTCGATCGTTCGCTGTGTCGAATAGCTCTAGGAACTTCCGAGGTCTGGTTCAGTTCGCCGCCGGCGAAGCGCCGCTCCGGGCGGCGGCGCCAAGTGAGCTTCTTACCGCGAATAAATCGGTGCTTTGTACGGTTGAGGACAAAGGTGCCTCGCCGGCGCTGCGTAGATTGCCGTAGTGATTCTTTGAGTTGAAAACGGGCGCTCGCCCAGAAGCGTTAGTCAAAACCCGCCGGAAGCTATGTTATCCGCCCAGCGCAGATCGTCGCCGTATCGCAATCAATTGCTGGCGGCGATGTCGAGACCCGATTTTGCTCTGTTGGAGCCGAGCTTGCGGCCGCTCAAGCTGCCGCTACGGCACGACATGGAACAACCCAACCGGCCGATCGACGCGGTCTATTTCATGGAGGCCGGCATCGCCTCCGTGGTCGCCGTCCAGCCGGACACGACCAGCATCGAAGTCGGTCTCGTCGGCCCCGAGGGCATGACCGGCACCGCCGTGGTGCTCGGCGGCAAGCAATCGCCGTATGCCACCTATATCCAGGTCGAGGGCGAAGGCCAGCGGATCACGGCCGGCGAATTGCGCCGGGCCATGGACGCGAGCGAAAGCTTGCGGGCGCTGCTCCTCAAGTTCGTTCAGGTCTTCATGGTGCAGACGGCGCAGACCGCCATCGCCAACGCCCGCTTCAAGATCGACCAGCGTCTGGCGCGATGGATCTTGATGGCGCACGATCGCATAGGCGATGACACGTTGACGCTGTCGCATGAGTTCCTGGCGCTGATGCTGGGGGTGAGGCGCGCCGGCGTGACCGAGTCGCTGCAGAATCTGAAACGCCACAAACTGATCGACACCGGCCGCAGCCAGATCCGTGTGCTCAGCCGCAAAGGCATCGAGCAGGCCGCCGGAAATTCCTACGGCGTGCCGGAAAAAGAATATCGCCGGCTGATCGGCTAGGCTCTCTTTCCGGCTTCCAGCGGGTCCTGGGTTTGCTTTCGCGCGTTGCGCCATGCCGGCGCGCGGAACCGACATTTCCATTTTCGATCCGGGCAGGTAAGACTGCGGCGAAATACCGTAACGTGGGGGAACGCCGCATGCTGCTCGGCCACAATCGCAAAATGACCGGCGCCCAATGCATCGCCGACATGCTCAAGGGCTACGGCGTCACCCATGTGTTTCACGTCCCTGCGGTGATGCGCACGGCGTTCGCCGAGATGGAGCGGCGCACCGAGATCAAGCGGCTGCACGTGCACGGCGAGAAGGCCGCCGCCTATATGGCCGACGGTTATGCGCGCGCTTCCGGCAAGCCCGGCATCTGCGCCGCGCAGGTGATCGGCGCGCTCAATCTCGCCGCCGGCCTGCGCGACGCCTGGCTCGCGCATTCGCCGGTCATCGCCATTACGGGCGGCCGCGATCCGAAGACGAAATTCCGCAAGGTCTATCAAGAAGTCGACGATGTTCCGGCCTTCGAGCCGGTGACCAAGTTCAACGCCACGGTCGACGACGTGGCGCGGCTCCCCGACATGATCCGCCAGGCGTTCCGCACCGCGGTCACCGGCTGCCCGGGGCCCGTGCATCTGCAGTTCCGCGGCAATGAGGGCCAGCTCGACGCCGACGAGGCCGAGATGGAGCCGCTCTGCGAGCCGCAATATGCCCGCGTGCCGGCGTTCCGCCCGGAGCCCGACACGGCGAGCGTTCATGCGGCGCTGAGAATCCTGCAAGCGGCCGCGCGCCCGGTCATCGTCGCCGGCGGCGGCGTGCGGGCGTCGGGCGCGGCGGCCGAACTGGTCGCGCTCGCCGAAGCTTTGCAGATACCGGTCGCCACCTCGCTCAACGGCAAGGATTCCATACCCGGCAATCATCCGCTGTCGGTCGGCGTCGTCGGTTCCTATTCGCGTGAAAGCGCCAACCGCGTCGTCAACGCGGCCGACCTCGTCTGCTTCATCGGCAGCGAGACCGGCGGCATGACGACGCATTTCTGGGCGGTGCCGAAGATCGGCACCGAGGCGATCCAGATCGATATCGATCCGGAGGCGCTCGGCCGCAATTATCCGCTGGCCGCGGCGGTGAACGGCGACGCCAAGGCAACGCTGACCCGCATGCTCATCGATGCCGATCGTTCGAGCGCGGCCAAGCGCGCCGCGTGGGTGGCCGAGGCGGCGAAGATGTGCGGGGCCTGGCGCGAGAAATTCAAGGAAGCGCTAGAGTCGGATGCGGTGCCGATCCGGCCGGAGCGGCTCTGTCACGAGCTCTCACGGCACGTGCCGGACAACGCCATCGTCGTCGTCGATACCGGCCATGCCGGCATGTGGATGGGCGGCATGTACGATCTCACTTCGCCGCGCCAGAGCTATATGCGCAGCGCCGGCCATCTCGGCTGGGCCTTCCCGGCGGGGCTCGGCGCCAAATGCGCCTGTCCGGATCGCCCGGTCGTGACGTTCACGGGCGACGCCGGCTTCTGGTATCACATCGCCGAAATCGAAACCGCGGCGCGCTGGAACATCAATGCGGTGACGGTGGTCAACAACAATGGCGGCGGCAACCAGTCGAAACGCGGTTTCGATCGCGTCTATGGCGGCAAGCAGACCGACAAGGCGCGCGAAATGTGGACCTTCAGCAAGATGAATTTCGCCCGCCTGGCCGAGGACATGGGTGCGCTCGGCATCCGCGTCGAACAGGCTTCGGCATTTCCGGCGGCACTGGCGCAGGCGCTCGCCGCCGAGCGGCCCGTCGTCATCGATGTCGTCACCGATATCGACGTGCTCGCGCCGGTGGCGGTAACCTGATCTGCGCCGACGCCTGCACGAGCGAGTATCCGGTTCGTTTGCTGAGAGTTACGTGTTGCTGATCGTTCCGTGCCTCGCGCGGGAACGGATGGCGCCGCGATTCATGTGGCACGAAATGCGGCCGGTTCGTGACAATCAAGTAACGCTTCACGCTATTTGAATCACGAATCGCAATCACGTTTTGGCGAAGCCGCCTCGTTCGCGCCCCAGAATTGTGACAGCATTCTTTCAACTAAGGGATGGCCTCGCGACCAATGCGCCGCGCCGCGGGCCACAATCATCGGAGCCCGATGCGAAGCGAACGAGAATCGGCAATCCGGCTGCTGCAATTGTTGATGGTGGCGTCGCTGTTGTTTCCGGCGGCGCTGTTCGCCTACGCGTCCTATAACGACTATCGCGATGTCTATGCGGCGGCCGATGAGCGCATCAACCGCTCGCTCGATGTGCAGCAGGAACAGGCGCTCAAGGTGTTGCAAACCGTCGACCGCATATTCCCGGAGGTCGACGAGGTCGTGCGCGGCATGTCGGACGCCGATATCCGGGCGGCGCAATCAAGCCTGACGCCGCGCTTGCAGCGCATCGTCGACGTCATGCCGCAGGTGCAGTCCATCCTCTTGATCGGCCGCGATGGCCATGTTTTGGCGTCAAGCGTGCTGGCGTCAAGCGCGCCGGCGGCGAGCGACGTGATGCAGGCGCAACACGCCGCCGATTACGCCGGCCGCGACGATTTCAAGGCGCAAGCCGAGAACGATGCCGGCACTTATGTCAGCGATCTGCATCCGTCAGCATCGTCGGACGACGGCGCCCCTACTTTCGATGTATCGCGCCGGCTGGCGTCGGCCGACGGGGCCTTTCGCGGCATCATCGCGGTCGCCGTGCAGCCGCGCTACTTCGACGATTTCTACGCCATGATCGACCAGTCGCCCGGTAATTTCTACGACCTGGCGCGCTCCGATGGCGTGTTGCTGGCGCGTTATCCGGCGGCGGCGGGCTTCAGACAATTGAGCCCGCAGAGCCCGCTGCGCGTCGCCATCAGCCACGGCATCACGCACGGCCTGCACTCCAACATTGCCGAAGGCGACGGCGTCAGCCGGCGCATCGGCTTTCGCAAATTACCCGGCTATCCGCTCTATACGGTTGCCGGCACCGAGACCGCCGCCATCCGCGGCGCTTGGCTGGCGAGGATCACGGGCCATCTCTTGTTCGGCCTGCCGGTGACGCTGTTGTTGTTCTTTACGCTCGGGGTGGCGCTGCGGCGCACGCAACGCCTGCACGACGAATCCGAGCGCCGCGAGGTCGCCGAAGACGCGCTGCGCCAGGCGCAACGGCTTGAAGCGATCGGCCAATTGACCGGCGGCGTCGCCCACGACTTCAACAATCTTTTGATGATCGTGAGCGGCACGGCGCAACGGCTGCGCCGCCATGTCAGCGGCGACAAGGAAATCCAGTTGCTCGACACCATCACCAATGCGACCCAGCGCGGCGAGAGCCTGACGCGGCAATTGCTCACCTTTTCGCGGCGGCAGGTGCTGCAGCCGAGCGTCATCGATCTCGCCGAGCTGTTGCCCGAGATCAAGGACATGCTCAGCCGGTCGCTGCGTGGCGACATCGACATTCGGGTCGGCGTGGTGCGGCGGCCCTGCCTGATCAAGGTCGATCCCAATGAGTTCGAGCTCGCGCTGCTCAATCTCGCCTTCAATGCCCGCGACGCCATGCCGTCGGGCGGCACGCTGATCATCACCGCAAAGCCGGTGACGATGCGCGGCCTGGCGTCGGAGGAGGGACTGAATGGCGAATTCGTCGCCATCCGGGTCGCGGATAGCGGAACCGGCATTCCGGCCGAAGTGCTGCCGCGCGTCTTCGAGCCGTTCTTCACCACCAAGGAGGTCGGCAAGGGCACCGGCTTGGGCTTGAGTCAGGTCTACGGTTTTGCCCGGCAATCGGGTGGCGCCGCCACCATCACGACGTCGGCGCGCCGCGGCACCGCGGTGACCCTATGGCTGCCGCGGACCTGGGAGGCGGCCGCAAAGCCGCGGCCGGCGATGGTGTCGAGCGCTCTCGCGCCGCCGGCCGGCACCGTGCTCGTCGTCGAAGACAACCTCGAAGTGGCGGCCGTGGGCCGGGCCTATCTCGAGGAACTCGGCTATCGGGTCCACCACGCGGAGAGCGCGCAGGCAGCCCTCGAGCTGATCGAACGCGATGCCACGATCGATCTCGTGTTCTCGGACGTCTTGATGCCGGGCGGCATGAACGGGCTCGAATTGGCCGAGACGTTGCGGCGGCGTTTTCCGCGGATCGCGGTGCTCTTGACCACCGGATACAGTTCGAGTGCGCAGGATGCGGTGCGTCGCGGCTTCGAGGTGCTGCAGAAGCCCTATGACCTCGCCGCACTGGAGCGTGCGTTGCACGAGGTGCGGAGTGCCGCCGCCCACGAGGCGCCGCTGGCGCCCAAGCAGGCGGCGGGCTGAGCGCGCTTTGCCGACTAGAAGATTCGGTGAATGAGCGCGATCCAGCCGGAAGAAGCAGCAAAGATCGACATCAGAAAGCCCAAGGCGCAGAACCCGACGATAGGCCATGCGTCGGCCGGAGCCGCGACCGCCAAAGTGCTGGGTCTCCGCAGTGCGCGCCCCAGTTCGCCACGATTGGGCATGCTCGTCTCCTTCGATGGCCCCACGCTATAAAAATGCAAAATCCGGGCCGCGAGCTAGAGCGAAACATCGGCCTGCTTAGCAAGGCGTTAATTCGAGCCTGCGGTGCCGCCGTAACTTCATGATCTGGGTTGCGAGACGCTGCGCCGACGGTATTTTGGTCGGCGGCGCGGGTCTCCTCGTCAAGCCGCCGGCTAAATTTGACTTCGCCGCCGCCGGCAAGCACGACAGAAAAATCCGCTAACGCTCCAAGCGCTAGCGCTCCAAGCACTAACGCTCCAAGAAAGAGAGATCGGAATGAGCCAGGGCCAACTGACGCTGAACACGATGCTGGGCAATTACGCCAATCTGGCTGCGCTCAAGAAAAGGGAAGTGACATCCGACATCGTCGATTTCGATTTCGTCGACGTCAAAGTCGCCAATCAATTGTTCAAGCCGCTGGTGCGCGATGCCAAGTTCGATCTCGGCGAGCTCGCGATCGTGACTTTTCTGCAGGCCAAGGCCTACGGCAAGCCTTACGTCTTGCTGCCGGCCGTCGTCGTCGGCCGCGGCCAGCATCACACCATCGCCTATAATCCGGAGCGCGGAGCGCTAAAACCTTCCGAGCTCGAGGGCAAGCGCGTTGGCGTGCGTGCTTATACGGTCACGACCGGCGTCTGGGTGCGCGGCATCCTGCGCCAGCAATACGGCATCGACGAGAAAAAGGTGCATTGGGTGACCTTCGAGGATCCGCATCTCGCCGAATTTCACGATCCGCCGGGCATCGAGCGCGCCGCGCCCGGCAAAACCCTGCCGCAAATGCTGCTCGACGGCGAACTCGACGCCGGCATCGTCGGCGATGCGCTGCCGGACCCGCGGCTGAAGCATCTCATTCCCAATCCGGAAGAAGCCGCCAAAGAATGGGCGCTGAACAATGGCGGCGTACCGATCAACCACCTGGTGGTGATGCGGCAATCGATCGTGCGCCAGCGGCCCGACGTCGTGAAGGAGGTTTTTCGCCTCCTGCACGCGAGCAAGCTGAAGGCGAAACTGCCCGAGACCGGCACGGCGCTCGATCCGCTGCGTTTCGGCGTCGAGCCCAACCGCCGCACGCTCGAGGTCATCATCGGTTTTGCCTTCGAGCAAGGCATGATCCCGCGGCGTTTCTCGGTCGACGAGCTGTTCGACGACACGACGCGCGCTTTAACCGTTTGAGGCATTGCGCCGAGCCGCGATCGATGAAATGGAACAACGGGGTGCCCAGCGCCGTTGTAACCGCAAGGGCCTTTCAAGACAGGGCGAACTTTCACAACATGGCGAAAGCGAATCCGATGGAAATGTGGAATTCCTGGTTTGCGCTGTCATCGCAGGCGGCGATGCTGGGCTTGGAGGCGCAGGGCGTGATTGCGCTTCGCATGATGCGTCTGGCAGCAGGCGGTGCCACCGGCCAAGCCGAGGCACAGCGCATGATGACGGAGAAGTTCGACGCATTCGGGGAGGCGCACGCAGCGGCCGTATCCGGCGCGCTCGCAGGCGGCTCCAGCCACGGCATCGGCAAGAAAGTTCTCGGCATCTACAGCAAGCGCGTTCGCGCCAATCAGCGCAGGTTGGCGCGCTGAACGACTTTCGCGGAACCAACGGCATTTTGACAGGTTGGTGCGACGGCGACGGCGACGGGGCGACGCTCCGAGCGCCGGCGCATTTCCAGATCGCGAGGCACCATGTTCCAGTATCGCTCCTCGGCATTCGGTCCGAGTGTCAACGCCATTCAGAAGCATTTGGGCGCGGTCGAGAAGGAGCTCGAGAATATCGGGCGCCTCGCCGGCCGGCGCGGCTCCGCTGCCGCCTCGCAAGCGGGCGAGCAGCTCGGCGATGCTATTTCATCGCTGGTGAGCGACATGGTCGAGCGCTTCACGGCCCGCGGCCGGGCGGCCGGCGATCAGGCGGCGGTGTACGGCAACCAAGCCCTCAAGCTCGGCCGGAGCTACGGCAATGACGCCCTGCAGCGCGTCGGCGCGCAAATCAGCACACAGGTCGAAGACCGGCCGCTGATCACGCTCGGTGTGGCGCTCGGCCTCGGCGTCCTGATCGGAGCCGCGGTGCTGAGCAATATGGCAAGCAAAGGCCCCGTAAGCGCTAAGCCCCGTAAGCGATAGGCTCCGTCAGGCCTTCTCGTTCGGCGGCGTCGAAAATCCCTTTCCCACAAGCGGCGGCAGATCCTCGCCCAAGCGCCATGGATCGCCATGCTCTTGCAGACGCAGCACCACGTCGTCGGCAACCCGAAAACGCTCCTCCTCGCTCAAGCCCTGGCGCAGCCCGCGCACGAGCTTCCGCGCCCCGCGCAGCGCAAAAGCGATGGCAAACCGGAGCATGTCGCCGCGAGTCCGCATGGCGCAGATGAGAACATAACGAGAACATAAGTCAATGTTGTCCCCGTTATGGAGACATCGCTTGACAATCGTCACTGTAACAGTTACGTATGCCCTCGAATCTCGCTGGTGAAGGACGCCGTCGGGGAGGGTACTCTTCGACGGTTGGGGCGAGTGCGGTGCCTGCGGGCGGGGCCATACACGTCGCCCTCGGGCAGCTTCGGGCATCAGTCCCCCGGCACTATGACCGGGGCGGGGAGTGTCCCCTGGGCTGGGACAGGCGAAGGCGGGTAA
>JBAPUM010000010.1:0-56573 GCA_049282655.1 Xanthobacteraceae bacterium | reverse complement strand
CCAAATAAATCAAGGAAGCGGAACGCCGACAAACGCTGATCCGTATCCTCCGCACCATCGGGTGCGGCTCTGCCCTTTTGGGGCAGCTCGCCTGTCGGCGTTCCACCACGGTTCTTGCCTAAGGGAGTTGTCGTCCCAAAGGCGCGGCACGGGCCAATGGCTTCCTGCGACTTGGCCGGAGCGTCTGGTCGGATAAGCTCGCCCCAACCGGGGGGCGCAGACCTCGCGCAGTTTTGCGGGCATGACACCCGCCCCAGCCTGTCCCAGTCCAGCGAGCACCTCGCGTCCCGGTCGTAGTGCCGGGAGGTTGATGCCCGAGCCGCCCGAGAACGGAGTGTATGGCCCCGCCCGCAGGCACCGCACTCGCCCCAACCGTCGGGGAGTACCCTCCCCGGCGGTGTCCTTGGTGAGCGAGATTCGAGGGTCTATGTAACGGAAACAGAGACGAATGTCAAGCGTTGTCTCCATAAAAGCGACGTCAACGGTTGAATTTCACCGTCCTAGGCGTATCTTCAACCTGGGTTTCAGGTTGCAGCGGCGGAAACATAGACATGAAGATCAAAGTCGTAGTGCATGACGCGGAGGAGGGCGGCTTTTGGGCCGAGGTCCCCGCCATTCCGGGTTGCGCCACCCAGGGCGAAACCATGGAAGAACTCATGCGCAATCTTCACGAGGCGATCGAAGGCTGCCTCGCGGTGGACGTCGCGGCGCCTAAGCCCGGCGGCACGGAGCGTATCCTCGAAATCGCCGTATGAGAGCGATCGCAGGCCGCGAATTCGCGCGGATGATGGAGCGGCGCGGCTGGCAATTGCTCCGCGTCAACGGCAGCCACCACATTTACGGCAAGTCCGGCAGCGTCGTTCGCCTCTCTGTTCCCATCCACGGCAATCGCCCGCTCAAAACCGGACTGCTTCGTCATTTGGCGAAGCTCGCCGAGATCCCGGAAGAGGAATTACGCTGAGGTCCGGGGAATTGAAGATAATTGTACCGTCACGGCGATCTCTCTGGCCCGGGCAATACTGATCACGGACTGTTTGTGACGGGGTGACATGAATCCGATTGGTCAATTCGAAAAGTTCACCGCTCATCACGGGATTCCGCTGTCGGGTATCAATCCCGGGAGTTCAGAGTATGCATTGGACAGGACTCGCGCGATCGATGCAATCAACATCCTAAATGATACAGACGTTGCCGTCCTGGGTGGAGATGTCCTTAGAATGGGAGCTGAAAGACTGGAATATGTTCTTGATAATTGGCATTTCCCCAGCTTCAAAGAAAAAATAGATAATGCGTTGGCAGGGAAAAGTAGAGACTTTGCACGATCGTATATTGAAAAATATGATTCAAGAGGGAAATGCGTCCCGCTGTTTGTTCTCGTTGTTAAACGAACCGGTTGAATAGACGCCTATTCTATCCTCGGCAGCCCCAGCGCCTTATCCACCAGCGCCCCCGCGCGCTTGAAATCAAAATTCCGATAGAGGTTCAGCTTCGCCGAGAACGACGGGCCGCCGTAGAATTTTTCGTATTGCGCATGACGACTGCCGAATTCGGAGCCGAGGAAATCCCAAATGAGCCGCATCAGTTTGACGCGCGTCTTGGCGTCGGTGTTTCCCGAGCGCATGTAGCGTTCGAGGTCGGCGGCGATCTCGGGGTTTTGGAAATCGGCGTCGGAGGAGGGCAGCGTGATGAAGGCCGAGCCCGCCATTTCGCGGATCATTTCCAGCATGCGGCCGTTGAACTCCGACTGCATGGAATTCGCCGCGTAATAGGACGTGCGTGACGGCCAATAGACGCCGTCCTCGATGCTGCCACCCACCTCGTGGGCGAGCAGCATCGACTCGTAGATCGAGACCAGCGAGCAGAGCTCGCCCATCATCACCATCACAGCGGGGTTGCCGGCATTGCCGGTGGTCTCGTTCATGCGCTGAGCGAGCCCCGCCATGAAGCGCAATTTGGTGACATAGCGGGTCTGTGCCTGATGATTGCCGAGGAGATGCGAGGGGGTCTTCCTCCATTGATCGCGCGACAGCTCGACATTGCGGTAGATGAAGACGCGCTCCCAGGGCACGAACACATTGTCGAAAACGACGTAAGAGTCGCTCTCGTCGAAGCGGCTCGACAGCGGATAGTCGGCCGCGCTGCCGGCGCGCGCATAGGGTTTTCGCGGATAAAGCTTCACGCCTTCGGCGGCGACCGGGACGGCGAGGCAATTGGCGTAGTTCTCGTCGCCGGGAGCGAGCGGCTGGATGCAGCTCAGATGGATGTAATCGGAAATCGCGCCGCCGGTCGCGAGCTGCTGGGCGCCGGAAATGACGATGCCGTCGTCGCGCTCTTTGACGACGCCGGCATAGAGCGTCGGGTCGCTCTGCTGATGCGCGGGTTTCGAGCGATCGATCTGCGGCGGCACGATGGCGTAGCTGCAATAGATGTGCTCATCACGCATGAACTCGTAGAAGGCGACCAGATGGTCGGCGAATTTCTGGCCCTGGCCTCCGAAGAATTTGGGCACCGCGGCATAGCCGGCGAAAAAACCCGCGACATGATCGGGCGCGCGGCCCATCAAGCCGAAGGTCGCCTCGGCCCAGGTCTCGGAAAAAAGCCGCCGCGCGCGCAAGTCGGCGGCCGTCTTCGGGATCTGCCAGGCGCGCCACACCGGCTCGCCGGTCTTCGGCGAGGGGTAGGTCATGCGCTCGCGCTCTCCCGGATCCGCCGCGATGTCGAACAGCGCGGCGATCGAGCGCGCGGCCTGGCGGAACGCCGGATGGGCGGAGACGTCCTTGACCGCTTCGCCGTCGAGAAAGACGCGCCGCCCGTCGTTCAGCGAGCGTAGATAGTCGGCCCCCATGCGCATCGGCATCTCCTTGCGCTTAGCATTTAGCCGAAGCGGCTCGCGCGTGTCATCGGTGAAACCCGGCAAAAAACCGACATGGGAGCTAGGCTTAAGGCGCGCTTGCCAAGTCGGCGGCGGGGCTTTAACGGCTGCCCCAGGGAGGACCATCATGGTGCGGAAGATCCTGGCCGTCGGCATCGGCTTTGTCGCGCTGTTCGGCGCGATGGCTGTTGCCGCCAGCGCCGACTATCCGGAGCGGCCGATCACCATCGTGGTCGGGTTCCCGCCGGGCGGCGCGAGCGACATCATGGCGCGGATTCTGACCGCGAAACTGGGCAGCCTGCTCGGCCAGCCCTTCATGGTCGACAATCGGCCGGGCGCCGGCGGCAATGTCGCCGGCGAGGTCGTGGCCCATGCGGCGCCCGACGGCTACACCATTCTCCTCGGCAACAACGCCATCTTGGCCACCAATGGCAGCCTCTACGAAAAGGTCGGCTTCGACGCCGAGAAGGATTTCGACCCGATCAGCCTGATCGGCACCCAGGCCAATGTGCTGGTGGTCAATCTCAGCGTGCCGGCGTATTCGCTGAAGGAGCTGATCGATCTCGCCAAGGCCAATCCGGGCAAGCTCAATTTCGCCTCCTCGGGCTACGGGCTCGCGGCGCATCTCGCCGGCGAATTGTTCAAGACCGCGGCGCATATCGACATCGTGCATGTGCCCTACAAAGGCTCGGCGCCGGCGCTGCAGGACGTCATGGCGGGCGACGACCAGATGATGTTCGCCACCACCTCGGGGGTGATGGGCTTTCTCAAGAACGAAGAGGTGCGGCCGCTCGCGGTGACGACGCTCAAGCGCACCGCGATCCTGCCCGACGTTCCGACCATGGACGAGGCGGGGCTTCCGGGTTTTGAGGCGACGACGTGGCACGGCCTCGTCGCGCCGGCCGGCACGCCGAAAAACATCATCGAGACGCTGCACCGCGCCGTGGTCGAGGCGCTGAAGGATCCCGACGTCGGGCAAAAACTTGCGGCGCTCGGCATCGACCCGGTCGGCAGCGCGCCCGATGAATTCCGCGCCTATATCAAAGCCGAAATTCCGAAATGGGCTGCGGTAATCAAGGCCTCCGGCGCGAAGATGCAGTGAGGGCTAAGCCCTCTCCCCCTGCGGGAGAGGGCAGCGCTGAGCTTGAACAACAATAGTGGGTGAGGGGTTGGGGCCGCGGCCCCTCACCCATTCTTGTTGCTGCACTGCCGAGAAGCCCTCTCCCGCAGGGGGAGAGGGCGTGCGCATGGGCGCCGCGCTCGCTCAATACACATCCGCCTGGAAGCGCCCCTGCTTTTTCAGGTCGGCGAAGAACGCCACTGCCTGATCGGGCGTGCGCGCGCCGTGGGTGGCGATGACGTCGATCATGGCGCGCTCGACATCCTTGCTCATCGAGATGGCGCCGCAAATGTAAACATGCGCGCCGTCGGCGAGCCACGACCAAAGATCGCGGCCGACTTCGCGCATGCGGTCCTGGACGTAGAATTTCTGCTCATCGTCGCGCGACCAGGCAAGCGACAGGCGGGTCAAGACGCCGGCCGACTTCATGCCCATCAATTCGTCCTCGTAGAAGAAATCGTAATCGCGGCGCTGATGGCCGAAGAACAGCCAGTTGCGGCCCGGCGCCTTGGTGGCCATGCGCTCGTGCAGGAAAGCGCGGAACGGCGCGATGCCGGTGCCCGGCCCGATCATCACGATTGGCACCGACGGATCGGCGGGGAGTCCGAAGGCGTGCGCTTTCTGGATATAGGCCTTGAGCTTCCCGCCTGGCGCGATGCGCTCGGCGAAGAAGGTCGAGGCGACGCCGACGCGGGGCCGCTTGCCGATCGCGTAGCGCACGGCGTCGATGGTGAGCGCGACGCGGTCCGCCGCGACCTTGGGCGACGAGGCGATGGAATAAAGCCTGGGCTGCAGCGGATCGAGCGCCTCGATAAAGGCTTCAGGATCGGGGCGGATGCCGGGAAATTTTTCCAGCGCGGCGAGCACGTCGAGCGTTGCGGCATCGCCATCCGGATCGCCGCCCGAGGCGAGCGCCTTCGCCTTTAGCCGCCGCTCGCCGCCGGTGATGTAGGAGATGAGCTGGAACAGCATGTCGGGCGCGGTGCCGAGCGAGACGCCGTCGGTCAAGACATCGCGCAAGCTTCGCCCGCCGATCGGAAAATCCGCCGGCGCCTGCAGCGCGGCGATGACCGCATCGACCAGCGCCGGCTCGTTCTGCGGAAAAATGCCGAGCGAGTCGCCGACCACGTAATCGATCCGCGATCCGGTGAGGTCGAGATCGATATGCCAAGTCTCCTTGGCGGAGCCTTGTTTGTTGAGCCTGGTGCGGGAGCGGAAGGCAATCTCCGCCGGCTGGTCGCGCGTCGGCGCGGGTATGGCCGCCGGGCTCATGGTGCTTGCTGCTTCCGCCGCCGCCGGCGCGGCTACTGGCGCTTTGACCTCGGCAATGGCGCCGAACTCGGCATAGAGCGATTTGAGCATCCGGGTGGTGTCCTTGCCGCCCGGAACGCACAGGTTCAGCCGCTCTTCTTTTTTCAGAAAGATCGAATTGGCGTAGTCCTCGCAGGTGTAGCCGCATTGGCCGCAATCCTGCTGGCCCATCGCCGCCATCATGCGCCGGCGCAGCGGCCGACCGGTGGCAAGATCCATGCGGTCCGGCAGCGGCATCGACATATCGTGCCACGGCGTCGAGCCGTCATCGCCGTCGTCGAGCGGGCCGCGCGCGGCGGGCTTGCCGGCGACATCGCCGAGGATTTTCGCGGTCTCCTCCGGCGACAGCGCATTGACGCCGCCGTCGAGCGAGAGGAGGCCTGCGAAAAATCCGTTGAGCCAGGTGCGCTGCTCGGCCGAGAACGGCGCCGAGTCCGGGATCAAAGTCGGAATGGGCGGTGAGGTGGTCTGCATCACTCGACCGCCTCGAGTTCGTTAAACGCTTTCAGCGCGTCGATCTCGTGCCTGCGTGTGAAGGTAAGAAAGCTCTCATCGGCCGAGGCGCGATGCGCCAGATAGGCTTTCAGCATGCGCTCGACGGTCTTCGGTGCGTCCTCGGCCTTGACGTCGCGATAGATCTCGCGGCCGCAGGCGGCGTCGGGACCGAAACCGCCGCCGACGACGACGTGATAGCCCTCGACCTGATCGCCGTCGTCGGAGATTTGCACCTTGGTGCCGACGAGGCCGATGTCGCCGACATAATGCTGCGCGCAGGAATTGGGGCAGCCGGTGAGATGGATATTGATCGGCCCGTCGAGCGCAACGCGCGCCTCGCACCAATGCGCGATCTCTTCGGCGTGGCGTTTGGTATCGGAACTGGCGAGCTTGCAGCCGGCGTTGCCGGTGCAGGCGACAAGCCCGGCGCGGATCGAGCTCGCTTTGGTCGCGAGCCCGATGGCTTCGATCGCGGCCTCCGCCGCGGCGACGCGGTCGTCGGCGACACCTGAGAGCAACAGATTCTGCCAGACCGTGAGGCGGATGTCGCCGTCGCCGAATTCTTGAGCGATCTTGGCGAGCCCGCGCATCTGCGCTGCGGTGATTTTGCCGACTGGAAAGACGACGCCGATCCAATTCAGGCCCTTCTGTATTTGCGGATGGACGCCGATATGGGCGAGCCGGTCGAACAGCGGCCGCGGCGCGATGGCTTCGGCGGGCACGCGTGCGAGCTTGCGGCCGAGCCGTTCTTCCGTCACGGCTAAGAATTTCTCTAAGCCCCAGGCGTCGAGCACATATTTGAGCCGCGCCTTGGCGCGATTGGTGCGGTCGCCGTTGTCGATGAAGACGCGCACCACGGCGTCCGCAACAATCGTCGCTTCGGCGGGCTTGACGATGATGCCGGTGTCGCGGGCGAAATCCTGATGGCCGGTGATGCCGCCGAGCAGGAGGCGAAACCAGATGCCCGGCTCGACGCCAAAACCGTCTTTCACCGCGACAGCCTGGAAGCCGATATCGTTGGTGTCTTCAAGGACCGCGATGGTGCCGCCGCCATCGAAGCCGACATTGAACTTGCGCGGAATGCCGTAGAGCGAGCGGTCGTTGAGAATGTGGAAATGCCATTCGCGCGCATAAGGCCGCGTGTCGAGAAGTTCCTGCGGATCGATGCCGGCGGTCGGCGTGCCGGTGACGTTGCGGATATTGTCGGCGCCCGAGCCGCGCGAGGCGAGGCCGAGATCCTGGATGCCCTCGACCATGGCGACGGCGTTTTTCGGCTCGACCTCGCGCATCTGCAGATTGGCGCGTGTGGTGACGTGGGAGTAGCCGCCCGCATAGCGGTCGGCGAGATCGGCGAGGCCCGCGAACTGCCAGTGGGTCATGATGCCGTTCGGGATGCGCAGCCGGCACATATAAGATTTCTGCGTCGGCGCGCAGTAGAACAAGCCGAAAAAGCGCCAGCGGAAATTGTCGTCGGGCTTCGGCGCTTCGTTCTTCGCGGCCTGCTCTTTCAATTTCTCGTAGCCGTCGAACGGATGCAGCTCGCGTTTGAATTTTTCCGGATCGGACAGCTTGCCGCCTGCTTTTATGGTCCGATCCTGCGCCCGCAAGCCTGCGGCATCGGGGCCAATCGGTTCGGCTACGGCGCCGCCCGCAGGCGCCCCGCCGGCTGCCGGGCGCGCGGTCTTTGCGATCTGCAGCCCGGCCACAAAACCTTCGAGATAACGCTTCTGTTCCGGTTCGAAATCGCCTGACATTTCTCTTCCCGGTGATCTCTGCGCTATTCGGCCGGCACGCCCGTCGGCGTCGGCGCCGCTACCTTCGCCGCGCCGTGCGGTTTGTAGGTGACGTAGAGCGCGAGCCCCGTGAAGGTGAAGCCGCCGACCAGATTGCCGAGCGTGACCGGAATCTGATTCCACAGCCACCAATCGGCGACGCTGACTTTCGCGCCCATCATCATGCCGGTCGGGATGATGAACATGTTGACGACCGAATGCTCAAAACCCTGCGCGAAGAAGATGAAGATCGGCATCCAGGCGCATGCGATCTTGCCGATGGTCGAGTTCGTCGTCATCGCCAGCACCACCGCGAGACAGACGAGCCAGTTGCAGAGCATCGCCTTGACGAAACAGGTGACGAGGCCGGCAAAGCCGATGGCGGCGTAACCGATGGTCTTGGCTTCGGCGGTGGCGACGATGCGCGCGGCGACGCCGGCCGGCGCGGTCGTTCCCATATTGGTGAGTGCAATCGCGATCAAGGCGCCGTAGGCGACGCTGCCGATCAGGTTGCCGATGAAGACCCAGCCCCAGTTCACGACGACCGAGGCGGCGCTCGCCTCGCGCTCGATCCACGGCAGCGGCACCAGCGCGAAACTGCCGGTGACGAGTTCGAGGCCGAGCAGCACGATCGCGATCAAGCCCACGGGGAAGATCAGCGCGCCGACCAGCGGCACGTTGGTCTGCACCGCGCCGGTGAAGGCAAGGCTCGTCGCGACCCCGAGGATGGCGCCGGAGAGCATGCCGCGGATGAGAAGATCGCGCGGCGACAATGCGAGCTTGCGCCGGCCCGACTCGAGCATCGCCTGCGCCACATCGGCCGGTTTGACGTAATCCATGGTCGGTCTCCTCGAATGTTGCTGTCGCGCCGGGTCGAGCAGAACCGCGTGGCCCCAGCGTCTGCCATCCCAAGCGCAAAATGCATGCCATCCGCGGCTGCTGAGCTGGAAGATATCTATCGATATTTCAATGGCTTAAATTGCGAGGCCGGATCTTCCCGAAAGCTCGTTTGCTTGTTTCGGTCGCACGCCGGTCATAAATTGTGCATCGCACAAATCAGCGCCGCCTGGTGGAGCGGACAAAGGGGGACCGTTCGCTGCTACCGGATCTGAATGTCGAGCACCTTCACGAGTTGCTGCATCGCCACCCATTCCTCATCCATGGCCTGCGCCATCTGGGCCGGAGTGCTGGTGACGATCGGCGTGCCGTTTTTGTCGAGCTGCCGTTTCAACTCGTCATCGCGCGAGGCCGAGAGGAAGATTCCATTCAGTCTGTCGACGAGCTCCGGCGGCGTGCCCGCCGGCGCCGCAACCCCGAACCAGGACGCGACGCGTTCCTTGCCGTAGCCGAGTTCAGTGAGCGTTGGCGTGTCCGGCAGCATGGGCGAACGCGTGTCGGCGTCGATTGCCAGCGCCCGGAGTCTTTTGTCGGCAAAGAAAGGATGCGCGAGCGATAGGGTCGGCCAGCTGAAATCGAGGCGTCCGGTGAGGAGGTCCGGCAGCATCGGACCGCCACCGTGATAATGGATCGTTTCCGCCGGCACTTTCTGGTCAAGCAGAATGCGGGCGCCCAATAGATGCGATGGCGAGCCAAGGCCGGGTGTACCAAACAAAAGTCCGCCCGGCTTCTTGCGCCCGATCTTGTGCAATTCTTCCATCGTCTGCGCCGGGCTGTCCGCCGGCACGCTGAGCGCGAGGACGCTGTTGAAGAGAAACGTGATGGGCGCGAAGCCTTTCACCGGATCGTAGGGGGCCTGGCTTGCCGCGGCGACGGTTGCGTGTTGCGAACCGGAGAACACGAGAAGCGTGTAGCCGTCCGGCCGTGCATTCTGGACAGTCGAAGCCGCGATTGCTCCGCCCGCCCCCGGGCGATTTTCGACGACGACAGGCTGATTAGTCAGGCGGGATACGGCGTCGGCATAGACGCGCGCCGTGACATCGGTAATGCCGCCGGGGGCGAGGCCGACGATCAGAATAATCGGGCGCGAGGGAAAGTCCTCGGCGAAGGCGGAGCGCAAAGCCAAGACGAGCGCGATAGCCACCAGAGCGCCGCGTCCGATAGTGCGGATCATGCATCCTCCCCCTGGATTTCTGCGCTCGGCAAAAGCATACGTTCGTCATGCGGCGTTTTCAGTGTGTCGCGCATAACGCGAATGCCCGGCCAAGACTCACGTCGGAGCAATTGCTAAGGTCATAAGCCCATTCCGGGAAAACCTCCACCAACGCGAACAAATTGCCGGGGACTAATCCATGCAGCGTGCCATTCCTCCTTTCCGCGCCGACCACGTGGGCAGCTTGCTTCGACCCGCCGCTTTGAAGGAGGCGCGTGCGCAACGCGAGCGTGGCGAGATCACCGCCGTTCAACTCACGGTCGTCGAGGATCGCGCCATCGAGGACGCGATCGGGAAGCAGGAGGCGGTGGGGCTTCGATCCATCACCGACGGCGAATTTCGGCGCGCTTTCTGGAACTACGATTTCCTTGGCGGGCTGCCGGGCGTCGAAGCCTATCTGGGCGAGCGCAAGATCAAGTTCCAGGGCGTGAACCCGCGGCCGATGAACCTGCGCGTGATCGGCAAGCTCGGCACCTTCACCACCCATCCGATGCTCGAGCATTTCAAATTCGTCAAAGCGCACACGCGGGCAACGCCGAAGATGACGATCCCGTCGCCGTCATCGCTCCACTTCCGTTACGGCCGCGACGCTGTTCCTGCGGCCATCTATCCGGATTTGGCTGAATTCTATCGCGACTTGGGCGCGACCTATCGCCAGGCCGTGCGCGCCTTTGCGGATGTCGGCTGCCGCTATCTGCAGCTCGACGAGGTCAATCTGGCTTATCTGTGCGATCCGGCGCTGCGCAAGATTGCCGCCGACCGCGGCGACGATCCCGACCGGTTGCTGTTGATCTACGCCGATCTCATAAACGCGGCGATGTCCGACATCCCATCCGACATGCGGATCACCATGCATCTGTGCCGCGGCAACTTTCGCTCGACTTTCGTGGCTTCCGGCGGTTACGAGCCGGTTGCCGAAGTCCTGTTCAACAAGATCAACGTGCACGGCTATTTCATGGAGTATGACAGCGATCGCGCCGGCGGCTTCGAGCCGCTGCGCTTCGTCCCGAAGGACAAGACCGTCGTGCTCGGCCTTGTCACGTCGAAATCAGGCACGCTCGAAAGCGCCGACGACATCAAACGGCGGATCGACGAGGCCGCGCGTTTCGTTCCGCTCGACCAGCTCGCGCTTTCGCTGCAATGCGGCTTCGCCTCGACCGAAGAAGGCAATGTGCTGACCGAAGACGACCAATGGGCGAAACTGGCGACGATCGTGAAAGTCGCAGCCGACGTGTGGGGCTGAACGCCGCTATATCCGTCGTACCCTGTTCGTTATCGGCGTGCCGCCGTCTGCGGCGCCATGCTTGCCGGTTCTCGCCGGGGGCGGCGCCTGCCGAGCGCCGTGATTTAGCCCGGAAATCTCGGACCAATGCCGCAAAAGCGGGGCTTTTGGCAAAGCGACGATCTGTGCTGCCGATCACATCTCGAATCGCAAGCTTGCAAGATAGTTAATAGAACGAAGCCAAAGACTACAGGGGTGCAGCCATGATCAACCTTCAGAACCGAAAGAGCCGCAGCGCGCTGTTTGCAGTGATCGCCACCGTCGGCAGTTTGATCTCGTCCGCGAGTTTCGCCGGTCCGTCCTATGACGGCGTCTGGAGCGTCTTGGTGCACACCGAAAAGGGCGATTGCGATCCGGGCTACCGTTATCCGATCCGCATTGCCAACGGCCATCTGATCAATGCCGGCGATTCCGCCTTCACCATCAGCGGCGCGGTTGCGGCAACCGGGGCCATCACCGTGACGGTGGCTGCGGGTGGCAAGAGCGCCAGCGGATCCGGCCATCTCGCCGGTGCCGGCGGCGGCGGTTCCTGGAGCGGCGGCGCCTGCTCGGGTTCATGGACCGCGGAGCGCCGGGGCGCGTAGGCCGGATCTGACCGGGAGGCGGCGACCAAGCGGCCGCTGGGCCTCCGATAAACGATAGAATTCTTTGCCAGTCAGTGGCGCGTCGGTGACAGCCGGCGCGCCTTCCTCGTTTGAGGACGTTCGCCTTTCTGCGCTGCTGTTGTATCTTGTCTCCGAAGTCGGTTGCAAAAGCCGAACTACAAAATCCGGGCTACAAAACCCAAGCTATAAACCCCTGGGAGAAGCGCCTTGACCTATTGCCTCGGAATCCTTTTGCCGGCAGGCCTCGTCTTGGCTTCCGACTCCCGGACCAATGCCGGTGTCGACCAGGTCGCGCAGGTCCGTAAGCTGGCGCGGCTCACCGTGCCCGGCAACCGCGTCATCGCCATCCTGTCGGCCGGCAATCTTGCCACCACGCAGGCCGTGGTGACGAGCTTACGGGAGCAAGCCGGCTCGGGCGCGATCGGCCATGATTTGTACGCCGCGCGAACCATGTTCGACGTCGCCAATATCGTCGGCGCCAAGCTGCGCGAGGTCATCGCGCGCGACGGCAGCTTTGTTCAGCCCTATGGCGATCCGAACGGCAATTTCCTGGTCGGCGGCCAGATCTTGGGCGAGGCGCCGCGGCTCTTCCAAATCTATTCGGCGGGAAATTTCGTTGAGGCATCGGACCGTTCGTGCTTCCTGCAGACCGGCGAGACAAAATACGGCAAGCCGATTCTCGACCGGACGCTGAAGCCGCAAACCTCGCTCGACGAAGCGGCCAAGCTCGCCTTGCTGTCGTTCGACGCGACGATCCGCAGCAATCTCTCGGTTGGCCTGCCGATCGACTTGCTGCGTTACGAGACCGATCGTTTCTCGGACGGCAATTTTTCGACGCTGGACGAGGATAACGCTTATTGGAATTCCTTGCGCAAGAGCTACCACGACGGTTTGGCAACCCTCGTCGAAAGTCTGTTGCCGCCTCCGGCTGAAGCGTATGAGTGAGGCTGATCTTGCGCGGCCCGCCGTTGACGGATCGATTCGTCAGCGCATTTTCAAGACAATGACCTGATCGCTGCTGGGATCAGTCGCCGGCCGCAGCTTCTTGACCTCGTCGGTCGATACGGTTCCGGCATCATTTCCCCAAGCGCCGCGGACGAAAGACAGGACTTCCGCGATCCGCTCGTCGTTCATTTGAATGCGGAACTGCGGCATGCGGTACGCATCCGGGACGCCTTTGACGACAAGCGGCTCCGCGCCGTTCAGCACGAGATTGATAAGCGACGACGCATTCGGGTCGAGCACGGCCGGATTGCCCGCGAGCGGCGGCATGAACGGCGCCTGGCCCTTGCCGTCGGCGCCGTGGCAAGCCGCGCATGCACCCAGATAGGTGGCGGCGCCTGGCTGTTGCGCTTGCCCACTCTGCAGCGAATTCGCTGTTTTGTCGTCGTAAGCGAACGGGCTTTGGTCGGCCGTCGCCGGCAGCGACTTGAGGAAAACAGCCATCGCCTTGGTATCGTCGCCGGTCAGGTATGGCGTGCTGTTGTTCACCACATCGAGCATCGAGCCGAAAGCGACGCCTTTGTCGTTGTGGCCGCTCTTGAGGAACGCCTGTATGTCATCGACTGACCAGCCGCCGAGGCCGGTGCGCTTATCGCCCCGCAGGTTTGGCGCCGACCACGCATCCAGTTCGGCGCCCTGCAGATAAGCGGGACTGCCGTCGTCGAGTGCTTTTTCCTCAATCGCCAATCCGCGCGGCGTGTGACATGCACCGCAATGGCCGAGCCCCTCGGTCAGATAAGCGCCGCGATTCCACTGTGCATCACGATCCTGGCGAGGGTTGAAGCCGATCTTCGGCGCGAAAACAAAATTCCAGATCGCCAGCGGCCAGCGCGGGCTCAGATACCAGGGAATCTCATTCGGCTTGTTCGGTTGTCGCACGGCCGGCACGTCTTTCATGAAGAACGTGTAGAGCGCCGCCATATCCTCGTCGGTGACCTTGGCATAGGACGGGTAGGGCATTGCCGGATAAAGGTGATGTCCATCCTTGGCGACGCCGGTGCGGACCGCGCGAGCAAAATCCTCCAGCGAGTAACCGCCGATGCCGGTTTCGGGATCCGGAGTGATATTGGTCGTATAGATCGTCCCCATGGGGGTGCCCATCGCCAAGCCGCCGGCAAAGGCCTTGCCGCCGCGGACGGAGTGGCAGGAGACGCAATCGCCGGCACGCGCGAGATACTCGCCTTTGTTGGTTGGTGTCCCCGTCTGCTGTGCAAACGAGGGCGTACCGGTGGCCGCTACAAATAAAGTGAGGGCGAGAATCTTGAAGTGGCTCATAATCTTCTGAAAACTCTCAAGCGTAGCGCTTGGTTGCGCCATTCAATAGATTGGGTTGCGTTTCGTCGGCCCGGGCAAACAGCGCCGCTCTAAACCGCGCTATACGACAAATCGTGATCCATGATCGGCAGCGTGCGGATGCGTTTTCCGGTCGCGGCGAAAATCGCATTGGCGACGGCGCCGGCGATCGGCGGCGTCGCCGGCTCGCCCGCACCGCCCCAGACTTTGCCGCCGCCGGGGACCAGATGGACGTCGATCTTCGGCGCTTCCGCCAGCCGCACCATCCGGTAGGTGTCGAAATTTCCCTGCACCGGAACGCCGCCTTTGATCGTGATCTTTCCGTAGAGCGCGGCCGTCAACCCGAAGATCACGCTGCCTTCGGCCTGTTCGGCGATCGTCAGTGGATTGACCATGTAGCGGGTGTCGAGCGCGACGGTGACGCGATTGACTTTCACGTCGCCGTTCGGCCTGACCGTGACCTCGGCGACCTGCGCACACAGGCTGTCGGTGTCTTCGCAGATCGCGATGCCGCGCGCGGTGCCGCGGGGCAGCGGCTTGCCCCAGTCGCCTTTCTCCGCCGCGGTATCGAGCACCTTGAGCCAGTCCGGCTTGCCTTCGAGAAGCTTGCGCCGCACCTGATAGGGATCAAGCCCGCTTGCGGACGCAATCTCGTCGAGAAAACTCTCGATCGCGAACACGTGCTGGTTCGCGCCTGGCGCGCGCCAGAACCAGACCGGCAGATGCGTATTCTTGATCAGCGCTTCGACGCGGGTATTCGGCACGTTGTAGCCGTTGTCGGCCAAGCCCGCGACGGACTGCGGCTCCGGAAGCTTTGGCGGCTTTTTGCCGAGGCTCGCCCAGATCGACGAGGTGACGACACGCATCGACCAGGCGGTCGGCATTCCGTCGGCGCCGGCGGCGCCTTTGAAAGCGACAACCGCATGCGGGCGGAGCTTGTCCTGCCGGGTGTCTTCCTCGCGGGTCCACACGAGCTTCACCGGTTTCTGAACGACTTTGGCGATTGCGATCGCCTGTTCGATCTCATCGCTCGCATCACGCCGTCCGAAGCCGCCGCCGACAAAGCCGTTGTGCAGATAGACCTGCTCGGGCGCGAGGCCTGAGGCCTTGGCCGCGGCCTCGGTTGCTTCATCCGCCGCTTGGGTTCCGACCCAGACATCGAGGCGGTCGGGTTGCAGATGCACCGTCGCGTTCATCGGCTCCATCGGCGAATGCGAAAGATAGGGTGTCTCGTAAATCGCCTCGAATGTTTTTGCGGCGCCCGACATCGCTTGATCGACGTTGCCGTCGTTGCGTGCAGTCGCCATCGACTCGTTCAGCGCCGTGCGAAACTCCTGGGAGAGCTGGTCGCTGTCGACGGAGGCGGCCGCGCCGCCGTCCCATTCCGGCTGCAGCCGCGCCAAGGCCTGCTTGGCGCGCCAGTAGCTGCCTTCGGCGACCACGGCGACGGCATTATCGAGCTTGACCACCAGCAGCACGCCAGGGGCGCCGGCGAGCGCCGTTTCATCGACACTCTTCAATTTGCCGCCCGGAACCGGGCAGGCATTGATCGCGGCGAAAACCATGCCGGGCAGCTGGGCGTCGATGCCGAATTTGGCCGAACCATCGATCTTGTGCACGACGTCGATGCGCGGCATAGGCTTGCCGATGAAGGTGAACTTGTCGGGCGTCTTGATCGCGGGTTCCTGCGCAAGCTTTATCTTCGCCGCATCCGCGCTCAGTTCGCCATAGCGCAGCGTCTGTCCCGACGGGCCATGGGTGACGACACTCGATGCTGCCGTGCATTCCGAGGCCGGCACGTTCCATCGCGCGGCCGCCGCCGCGATCAGGCGTTCGCGGCCGCTGGCGCCGACCTGCTGCATCTTCTTTTGCGAGGCCCGCACCGAACGGCTGCCGTTCGAGAACATCGGGCCGTAAACATTGTTTTCGCGGAGATTGCGGTTGGGAGAAGCGTATTCGATCCGCACCTTGGACCAATCGGCATGCAGCTCTTCGTTGATCATCATCGGCAGCGCGGTCATGCTGCCCTGGCCCATCTCCGAGCGCTGATAGCGTATCAGGATGGAATCGTCGGGATCGATGGCGATCCAGGCGTCGATCTCGTTTGCCGCATAGGCGTTGTCTTCGTTCCAGGGCTGCGCGACGACGGTGGCGGCTTCCGCAATCGCGGGCGCGGCGCCAATGCCGAGCATCAGGCCGCCGGCGGCGCTGGTCGCGGTGACGATGAAATGGCGGCGGGTGAGATTTGCGTTCATGGCGCTACCCTCACGCTTTCAGTAGGTCGGCGGCGCGATGAATCGCGCGGCGCAGCCGTTCATAAGTTCCGCAACGGCAGATATTGGTGATGTTGGCATCGATCTCGGCGTCGGTCGGGTTCGGGTATTGTTTGAGAAACGAGACCGTCGCCATGATCTGTCCGGACTGGCAGTAGCCGCATTGCGGCACGTCCTCGGCGAGCCATGCCTGCTGCACCGGATGCTTGCCGTCAGGTGAAAGCCCTTCGATGGTGACGATGCTCGCGCCCGACAAGGTGCCGATCGGTACCGAGCAGGAGCGCCGCGCCTTGCCATTAATATGGACCGTACAGGCCCCGCACTGCGCGATCCCGCAGCCGAATTTCGTGCCGGTAAGCCCGACGGCATCGCGCAAGGCCCAAAGCAAGGGGGTATCGGGTTCCAGATCGATGTCGTGCTGCGTTCCGTTGACCGTGAGCGTTATCATTTGGGCTCTTCTTCGGTTCGATGCCGGACCCTGCGGGTCAATACGGCGTTAGGCTGGTCGGGGAGGCCATTTTACTGAATTAATGAACGAGGCCAATCACGGTTCCGTTAGATTCACCACGGAAATTTGGCGTGAATTCCGTCGTCATGGCGGCGAATTGAGCGACACGAGCGGCCGGTCAGGCTGCCTGGGGAGGAGTTGCAGTGTCCAAATCTGGTTTTCGCAAATTCGTTCCTGAAATGGGCAAGGCCTTCCACTTCGACATGACGCCGCAGCAATTCTACGACGCCGTGATCCCCGTACGAGGTCCGCGCAACAAAGCCGGTATCGAAGAATATCTCTCCGCACCCTTCAAGGGCTTCTCCACGGACGGCAATATTATTCCGGGTCTGTTCGCGCTCAGGCCCGAACACGCCCCCACGCGTGATATCCTGGAAGCTGCGTCTGCGCTGCTAACGCGGTTGAGCCCGGAGCAGAGGAAGAAGGTTTTCCTGCCGATCGAATCGCGGGAGCGGGAGCTGTGGCAGAACAGCATCGTTCACTACGAAAATTTTGGTCTCAGGCTCGACCAAGCCCCGAGCGTTTTGCAAGAGGCTGCGATGGCCGTGGTCAGGGCCAGTCTCAGCGCCGCGGGCTTCGAGAAGACGCGCAATGTGATGAAACTGAACGCCTTTCTCGGCGATCTCGTCGGCGCGCCGCGGCTGCTCGGCGAGTGGTGCTATCAACTGCATATCTTCGGCGAGCCCTCGATGACCGAGCCTTGGGGATGGCAATTGAGCGGTCATCATCTGGTCATCAGCTGCTTCATCTTGGGCGAACAGATGACTCTGACGCCGACCTTCATGGGGGCGGAGCCGCGATATGTCGATGAGGGGAAATATGCCGGGATCGTCGTCTTCGAGGACGAAGAGCGTCTCGGCTTGCAATTTGCCCGCAATCTGTCGGCGGAGCAAAAGCGGAAGGCCGTATTCTCCGACACGATCGTTGCGGATCGGCTCCCGCCCGGCCGGCATCAGGGCGACGACGGCATGTCATTCGGCGGGCGCTACAAGGCAAATGAAATAATCCCTTATGAGGGAGTGCGTGGTGCGGACCTCGAGCCGCGGCAGCGTCGCGCGCTTCTCGATCTGACGCAGTGCTATTTATCGACGTTGCCCGCCGGTCCCTTTGCGGCCCGAATGGACGACGTCGAGCGGCACCTCGCGGAAACCCATTTCTGTTGGGCCGGCGGCATGGGAGACGAGAGTGCCTTTTATTATCGCATTCAAAGTCCGGTGGTCTGGATCGAATTCGATCATCATAAAGGCGTCGTCCTGAATAATCCGGAGCCCGAGAAATTCCACGTCCATACCATTGTGCGGACACCCAATGGCAACGACTACGGCATGGATCTCTTGCGGCTTCATTACGAAAAGGCCCCGCATCACAAATCCGCGCCTCAGCCGCACGACGATCACGGCTCCGCAAATCCGCACCGGCACCAACACGATCACGAGTGACAATCGAGCCGGGCGCTAAGTCGCGGTCGAGGCGCCCACGACCGCCGGCTCCGCCTGCCAGTCCTTGCCGACGCCGGCGCTACCTGGAAACACCAGCGATTTGATGACGACCGGGACGGCGCCCGAGGTGTCGAGGATCGAGCCGATGTCGATATAGTCGAACTCTTTCAGTTCGAGCCCGTCGATCGAGACGATGGGATTTTCGATCCGCATCTCCTCGCGATAATGAATGCCGATGAGGCCGCCGACATCGCCGTCGCCGGCGAGCACGATCGGATGGCCGCGGGCGAGCAGCGCTTGCAATCCGTCGGCGACGCCTTTGCAGAAATCGTCGAGCCGCCTGAACGTCGCCGAGCCGCGCCATGAGACGAACACCGCAACCGGGCTTTCGCCGCTGCCGAGGTCGAGCCGTTTGAGCGCGCCCTTGATCGCCGCGGCGACGGCGCCAGGGTCGATGGTCTCTTCGCCGAGCGGCAACGTGGGCGCGATCACCGGCACATTGCGCAGCGGCAAAGTCTCGAGCGGCGAGATAAAGATAGTGCTGCCGGAAACCTGCATGGTGTATTGCGAGGCGCCGATCACAGTGGCGCGGATGCGCGCTTCGGGCCGCGCCAGCGGCAGGCCCCATGTTCGCAGCCGGCTGCGCAATTCCACCGCAAGCTCCGGTCCGAGATCGCCGAAGGCCTTCGCCTCGCCGCCGTAGATATATTCGGAGACGCCGCCGGAAAAACTAACGTCGGCAATCTCGCCGCGGAACGTCAGCGGATCGAGCCGCAACAGATCGGCGCCGCCGGCACGCGGCGAGCCGCCGCGCATCGCCTCGAACAAGCGATCGGCCATCGCGGCGGCTAGCGCTCGCGCGTGTTCCTCGCTCAGGATCTCGCCCGGTTCGAGTGCGAGCCCGAGTTCCGCGCCGAAACGCCGGCCGGCTTCTTCGAGCCGCACGATACGGCGTTCCGCGTCGAGCACCACGAGCCGCGCGCCGATATCGAGCGCGGTGACGTCGGTGACCTTGCCGTCGGCGCAGATTGCGATTTTGGCGGTGCCGCCGCCGACATCGACATTCATCACCGGCTTGCCGTTGCGGATCGAGCGCGCCACGGCGCCGGAGCCATAGGCCGCCATCACCGATTCGAGACTGTCGCCGGCCGAGACCGCGACCATGCGGCCGGCTTCCTTGGCGAACAATTCGCCGATGGCGCGGGCGTTCTTCCGCCGCACCGCGACGCCGGTGAGGATCAGCGCGCCGGTGTCGATCTCGTCGGGCTCGATCTTGGCGTCTTTATAGTGGCGGGCGATGAAGGCGCCGAGGGCGTCTGCGTCGATGGTGTCGGGCCCGGAATAGGGCGTGAGCAAAATATCGGATTGATAAAAGCTCTCGCGCTCGGTGACGACATAGCGTGAGTCGAGCCGCTCCAGGACGATACGTGAGAAGACCAGATGCGAGGTCGAGGAGCCGATATCGACGCCGACCGTCAAGACGCAAAGCTCGTCTTCTTCGCCGAACGTGCGCCCGGTATTGGAAAAGAAGATGCGGCCGCCCTGGTCTACTTCAGTCATGCGGTCGCCCCGTGCAGCGAAGACGGTGCAGTCGTTGTGCCCTCTCCCCTTGTGGGAGAGGGCAACACCATAGGTGCGGCTGGCGCAGTAGGGTGAGGGGACGCGGCCCGACCCCTCACCGGGTTTTTGTTGTTGCAAAGCCGAGCAGCCCTCTCCCGCAAGGGGAGAGGGCACGCCCGCTGTCGCCGCATGTCCGGCACCTTCATTCCTTCGGCAGCAATCCCCGGTAATCCCGCTCGTAATATTCCGGCCGCATCCGGTTCTCGGCGCCTTCTTGTTGCATGCGCTCGGCATATTCCTGCCGCAGGAACGGATCCTCCATGTAATAGGGGATTGCCGAGCCGCCCTCGGGAATATCCATCGCGGTGTAATCGGTATGCTTCTCGCCGGGCGGGCCGGGCTCGCGGCCGGGGTTATGCGGGCCGAACCAGGCGGTGAGCCGGAACGGCTCCTTCGACGCGCCGAAATGCTGATGAAACCAGCGCGAGCCGCCCGGCGCCGCCGATACCATGCCGACCGGCTCGTAATCGACGCGCTTGACCTGATCGGCCTTGCCGTCTTTCCACGGCGTGACGCCGAGTTGCTCCGGCCACGTATAGGTGTAGCCCTTGCCCTTGACGCAGATCAGCACCGCGGCCGAGGTGTGGGCGTGGGCCTTGGAATAATGGCCGTTCTCGTGCTGGCCGATCCAGAGATAAAAGGTGTTGCCGGTCATGAACGGCTCGACGCGGCGCCAGCCGGGCGAGCGGCGATTGTCGAGTGGCAAATCGCAATTGACGATGTCGGGAATGAAATTGGTGCGGCGCATGGCGAGGCCGCGCACCGGATCGGGCTCGATGTCGTCCTTGTATTTGTAGAAATCGTCGGCGCCGGAGAAGCGGTCGCGGAACTCGTAGGGGCAGTTGAAGATCACGTCGGTATTGTTGATCAGATTCATCAAATTCGGCGCCGTGGTGCCACCGAGCAGCAGCGCCGGCGCCGAGCTCGCATTGACGATGCGGTGCATGGCATTGACGGGGATCGAGAACAGCGAGCCCTTCTGCCATTCGAAGACGTGGCGCTTGGTATCGCCCTCGAGCCAGACCTCGGTCGAGCCGCGGCCTTCGACGACGAGATAGATCTCCTCGTACATGTGTTTTTCGGCGTTCAGCGCGCCGGCGCCCGGCACCTCGACGACGTAAGAGCCCCATTTGCCCTCGGTGCCGTGGAGCTGGATGTAGCTGCCGCGTCCGCCCATGCGCGCCCAGGGTACGAGCGGCAGGTTCTGCACTTTGCTCACGCCGATATCGCGGTAGACCGGAATCTCGTCTGCTTCCATGAACAGATCGTAGGGCGTCTTCGGGCGGCCGAATTTGCCGAAGCCGGCGCGCTTGAATCCGGTCGGCTCGTGCCAATGAGTTTGTCCGGCGATTTCGTGCATCCGCGGCGTCCTCCATCGGCAAATGCCGCGTCGATACGCAGCACCGATGCTCGGCGGTGCCGCGATAGCCGCTCGTTTGCCTGGGCTTTCACCCCATGTACAATGCGCGTTAGACCGTTGCAACGGGCGCCGCGGCGCCCGCTCGGGAAGCGCAATGGTCGTGGAGGTTTCGCGTGGCTGCGCTTGTCCTGCCGCTCCATCTCTATAGCGACGGCGGGCCGGAGCGCCGCAATGTCAGCATCGATCATCTGGTGATTGCCGGCTGGACCGGGCGCGACAAACCGGCGCTCGAGAAGCATATCGCGGAACTCGAAGCGCTGGGCGTCAAACGACCGGCGAGCGTGCCGATATTCTATCGCGCTTCGGCGGCGCGGCTCACCATCGACGACGAAATCGAGGTCCTCGGCGAGGCATCGAGCGGCGAGGCCGAGTTCGTCCTGCTCCAGCACGACGGCCGCTTGTGGGTCGGCGCCGGTTCCGATCACACCGATCGCGAAGTGGAGAAATACGGTGTAGCGGTTTCCAAGCAGCTCTGCGACAAGCCGGTCGCGCCCGAGTTCTGGCCCATTGTGGAGGTGGCGCCGCATTGGGATAGACTGATGCTGCGCTCCTATATTCTCGAAAGCAATTTGCAGACGCTCTATACGGAAAAGCGAACGCTCTATCAGGAAGGCCCGGTGACGGCGATGCTCGATCCGCTGACACTGATCGATAAATATTGCGGCAAGAAAGAATTGCAGGACGGAACGCTGATGTTCTGCGGCACGCTCGCCGCGCGCGGCGGCATCCGGCCCTCGGCCAGATTCGAGTTCGAGCTCGAGGATCCCGTGCTGCAGCGGAAAATTGAACACCAATACCGGGTGCGGACTTTGCCAGTGCTCGGGTGAAGGAGCAGGAATACAAATGCCGATGAACAAGCCACATCTTGAATTTCACAAGCTCGACATGGATCGCGGCTGGGTGACGCCGCCCGGCTACCCGGCCGGCATCCAGCAGAAGATCCTCGCCAGCGATCTCAACGAGACGCGCAAGATGGGCGGCCGCACCAGGCTTCTGCGCTTCGCGCCCGGCGTCTATACCACCGCTCCCTTCGTCCATGATCACTGGGAAGAAGTGTATCTGCTCTCAGGCGATCTCATTGTCGGCAACGACGACAAAGGCTTAGGCGGCGAATCCTTCGAAGCGCCGACTTACGCCTGCCGTCCGCCGGGGATCTATCATGGGCCGTTCAAGTCCGAGCGCGGCTGCATGCTCTACGAGATTCATTATTACGATGAGACCAAGAAGTAACCGGCGGCGCTAGGCAGGTATGGTCATGGTCGACCAGGCAAAGCCCGTCATGCGATCATATCTTGCGGCGACGCCGGATTTGGCATCCGGCAAGGCGACGCCGCGGCAATTTCTCGACCGCTCGCTCGAATTGCTCGACGAATGGGAGCCGCGGATCGGCGCCTTTGTCTGCACCAGTTTGCCGGCGGCGCGGGCGGCGGCGGACCGCTCGGCCGAGCGCTGGCGCGCGGGCAAGCCGCTATCGCCGATCGACGGCATGCCCATCGGCATCAAGGACATTATCGAGACCGTCGACATGCCGACCGAGATGGGCTCGCCGCTCTTTGCCGGCTGGCGCTCCGAGAAGGACGCGGCGAGCGTGCGCGCGCTGCGCGACGCGGGCTGCGTCATCGTCGGCAAGACGGTGACGACAGAATTCGCGGCGTTCCATCCGCGCGGCACGCGCAATCCCTGGAACACAGCGCATACGCCGGGCGGTTCATCGAGCGGCTCCGCGGCGGCGGTCGGCGCAGGCGTTCTCAGCGCGGCGCTCGGGACGCAAGTGATCGGCTCGACCATTCGCCCGGCGAGCTTTTGCGGCGCGTTCGGCTTCAAGCCCTCCGTCAATGGGCTCAACCGCGAAGGCAGCCACGACTATCAGAGCCAGAGCTGCACCGGCGTGCTCGCGGCCTCGCTCGAGGATGCGTGGCAGGTCGCCTATGAAATCGTCGCGCGCGTCGGCGGCGATGCCGGCACGCCCGGACTGCAAGGGCCGGACAAAATGCCGCCGGCGGCGAAGCCGCGGCGGCTCGCGGTGCTGGAAACCGCCGGCTGGGACGCCGCGCCGGTTGGCGCCAAGCAGCAGCTCAACGAATGCGTCGGCCGGCTGAACTGGGCCGGCATCGAAATCCGTACCCGGCAGAATGACGATACGGTAGCGGCGCTCGAATCCGAATTGCTCAATGCCGCCGAACTGTCGCATCGCTGCAACGGCTGGGAGACCCGCTGGTTCTTTCGCTCGATGCGCGAGCGTGACGCCGACAAATTGAGCCCCGCTATCAGGGAGCGTTCGCAGCAATACGAAAACCTGACGCTCGCCGAGCACCGCGCCGATCTGAAGGAGCGCGACCGCGTTCGCACCGTCCATGCCGCGCTCGCCGCGACTTGCGATGCCTGTATCACGCTGTCGGCGCCGGGCGGCGCGCCGGCGGGGCTTGCGGCGACCGGCAATCCGGAATTCGCCGTGCCGGCGTCGCTCTTGGGCGTGCCGGCGCTGTCGCTGCCGCTGTTCGAAGTCGACGCCATGCCGCTCGGCCTGCAGGTGATCGGCTTTCGCGATCGCGACGCGGACGCATTTGCGGCGGCGGCGTGGCTCGTGTCGCAGTTGAAGTAGACGTGTTGTAAGAGCAGCGGAATGCTACTCCCTCCCCCTTGTGGGGAGGGTGGGGTGGGGGTCGAGAGGTGACGCGCCAGCATCGACGTTCGCGCCTCGCCTCACGCCCCCCACCCCCGCCCCTCCCCACAAGGGGAGGGGGAGAAGAAATAGGAAATCCCGCATGCGCTATATCGACGCCTTCAATCATTTTTTCCCGAAGCGCTATTACGACGCGCTGTTGGAGACGCCCGCCGGCACTAAGGACCTTGGCAAGCGCATGCGCGGCATTCCGGCCTTATCCGACGTCGATCTGCGGCTGCGTATCGTCGAGTCCTTTCCCGGTTACACGCAGGTGCTCTCCCATGGTTTGCCGCCAATGGAGCGGTTGTGGGGCCCCGACAAATCGCCCGAGATGGCAGTCATTGCCAATGACGGGCTCGCCGACGTCGTCGCCAAGCATCCAAAACATTTCGTCGGCTGGTCGGCGCTGTTGCCGATGAACGCGCCGGAGGCGGCAGCGAAGGAGGCCGAGCGGGCGCTAAAAAACGGCGCCAATGCGTTGCAGCTCGGCACCAATGCCAACGGCGTGCCGCTCGACGCGCCGGAATTTTTGCCGATCTTCGAGGTGATCGCCAAGTCCGGCAAGCCGATTTTGCTGCATCCCGCGCGCACCCGCGACATGCCGGACTATCCGACCGAGAAAGTCTCCAAATACGAAATCTGCAGCGTGCTCGGCTGGCCCTATGAGACCGGCGTGACGCTCTCGCGGCTCATCTTCTCCGGCATCATGGACCGCTATCCCGATCTGAAAGTCATCGCCCACCATCTGGGCGGCGTCATTCCCTATCTCGAAGGTCGCGTCGGGCATTCGTTCGATCAGCTCGGCGTGCGCACCTCGGACGAAGATTACGGCGCACTGTTAAAGTCGCTCAAGAAACGTCCCTTCGACTATTTCAAGGATTTCTACGGCGACACCGCGGTCGAAGGCGCGCGTGCGGCGACCGTCTGCGGCATCGATTTCTTCACGCCCGATCACGTGCTGTTCGCCTCCGATTGCCCCTTCGACAAGGAAAAAGGCCCGGGCTACATCCGCGACACCATCAAGGTGCTTGAGGGGCTCACGCTCACGGACGCCGAGCGCGAGAAGATCTGCTGGAGGAATGCGGTGAAGCTGTTCGGGCTGCCAGGCTAGAACGCTCAGCGCGCGTTATCCCTCCCCCCTTGTGGGGGAGGGGAGGGTGGGGGGTCGGGAGGTGACTCTCGGCGAGGACGCCTACTGAGAATTTGTCGACGTTGGCGCGCCACCTCCCCGACCCCCACCCCTATCCCCTCCCCACAAGGGGGAGGGGGAAGAGATTGCGCGTCGATGCAAACGCTCTTTGAACTCGCCACGAGTTCCCTTCCTATCATCGCCGATACTTCGTTCCTCACCGTAGTTTTACGCCGCAGAAACGGGTGGGTATCGCGCGCCTTGTTCCCATATCCGATCGGTACAGCGAAGGAGCCGACCATGCGCGCCGTATCGCCGAAGCATCCAGAGTTCCATGCCGCGCAACGCGTCGCTGCGGAAGGTAACAGCCGCTTTGGATTAGGCAAAACGCTGACACTCACCGCCATGAGTCTCGGTTATGGCGTCGTGCAGCTCGATGTCACCATCGTCAACACGGCGCTCAACAGCATCGGGTCGGCGCTCGGTGGCGGGGTGTCGGAACTGCAATGGGTGGTCAGCACCTATACGATCGCGTTTGCATCGCTCATTCTCACCGCTGGCGCCTTGGGCGATCGATTGGGCGCCAAGAAGATCTTTATGGCGGGATTTGCCGTGTTCACGGCGGCCTCGCTCGGCTGTGCCTTGGCGCCGACGTCCGGCTTTCTGATTGCGTCGCGGGCCGTGCAGGGCCTGGGTGCCGCGATCTTGGTGCCGAACTCGCTGGCGCTCCTCACTCACGCCTATCCGGACGCGACCGAGCGCGGCCGCGCCGTGGGTTATTGGGCGGCTGGCGCGAGCCTCGCGCTTACGGCGGGGCCGCTCGTCGGCGGCGGGCTGATCGCGCTGTTCGGCTGGCGCAGCATCTTTTTGGTCAATCTGCCGATCGGTCTCGGCGGGCTTTGGCTGACGTGGCGCTATACCACCGACACCCCGCGCACCCAGCATGAGCTCGATCTGCCGGGCCAGGCGGCGGCCATCGGCATGCTCGGCCTATTGGCGGCCGCCATCATCGAAGCCGGCCGCGTCGGCTGGAGCGAGCCCTGGGTGCTCGCGGGTTTTGGCGCTTTCGTCGTGCTGGGCGCGCTGTTTCTGCTGCAAGAGCGCCGCGCGCTTAAGCCGATGCTGCCGCTATCGCTCTTTGCGCATCGCATGTTCGCGCTCACCTCGCTGGTCGGTCTTCTGGTCAATGTCGCGCTCTACGGCTTGATCTTCGTGTTCAGCCTCTACTTCCAGCAAATCAACGGCTATTCGCCGGTCGCGACCGGGCTCGCTTTCGTGCCGATGCTGGCGATGGTGCTGCCGGTCAATCTGATCGCGCCGCGGCTTGCCGAGCGTTTTGGTGCGCCCGCCGTCATCGCCGTGGGCGCCTTGATCGCGGCCGCTGGGTGTCTTGCTCTCTTCGGGATCGATCGCGGTACCGGCTACTGGGCGATTTGGGCGCCGTTTGTTGCGCTGGGCGGTGGACTCGGATTGCTGGTGCCGCCGCTGACCTCGGCACTCCTCGGCAGCGTGGAGAAGTCGCGCTCGGGCGTGGCGGCCGGCGTTCTCAATTCGACACGACAGACCGGCAGCGTGCTTGGCGTCGCGCTGTTCGGCTCGCTGATCGGGCAGGCCGGCGGCTTCTTGGCGGGAATTAGGATGGCGCTGATCATCTCCGCGCTGCTCCTCATAGGCGCTGCGGCGACGATCGGGTTCGGCCGCCGTGCTAAGCGCGCACCCGCGACATGATTGTCACGGCGACTCCTCGACAACCCGCGTCCGCAGCACGCCGATGCCGCTGATCTCCACCTCGAGCGCATCGCCGGGCTTCATCCACAGCGGTGGCTTCCTGCCGTGGCCGACGCCTTCGGGGGTGCCGGTGGCGATGATGTCGCCGGGCGATAGCGCGGTGAAGTCGGAGCAGAAGGCGATGATTTGCGGGATCGAATAGATCAATTGATCGGTGGTGGCGTGCTGCACCTGTTGGCCGTTGAGGCGTGTCGTCAGTGTGAGCTTGCTTGGATCAGGAATTTCGTCACTGGTGACGAGCCAGGGGCCGAGCGGGCCGGTCGAGGGAAAATTCTTGCCCGAGGTTACCGAGAATTTCTGGAAATCGCGCACGCTGCCGTCGACAAAACAGGTGTAGCCGGCGACATGATCGAGCGCGTGTTCGGCTTTGATGTGGCGCCCGGCTTTGCCGATGACGACCGTGAGCTCGCCCTCGTAATCGAAATTATCGGAGACGTTGGGCCTAATCATCTCGCCATCGTGGCCGACGAGCGTATCGGTGAAGCGGATGAATAGGCTCGGCTGCTTCGGCAATTCGCGGCCCACTTCGGCGGCGTGCGCCCGATAATTGACGCCGGCGCAGAGGATTTTTTCCGGGTGCGGGATCACCGGCAGGAATGCGATCTCGCCAAGCTTGCGGTCGGGCTTTGACTCCGCCGCCTTGCGCATGGCCTCCATCGCGCCGGCGGCAAGCGCTGCACGCAAATTCGGCTGGCCGATTTTATCGTTCAGCGTGACGACGCCATCGCCGCTCACCGCGCCGAAATAGTCGCGGCCATCGGCTACGAAACTCACAAGTTTCATGCACGCCTCCCGGTCAACTTGCCCTTGCCCTCATACCACAGGATCGTCGTAGAAAATTCTAGCCACGGCGCGAAACATTTATGCCAAACTGCCGGACGCGAACGCGAAAAGTTATGGGAAAGGAAGCGCAGCGATGAACATCAAGGTGGGCAAAGAGGCGATCGCCGAGGCTTCGCAGAAACTGCGGAATTGGGGCCGCTGGGGCAAGGACGACCATGTCGGCACGCTCAACCAGGTGACGCCGCAGGATATCGTCAAGGCCGCGAGCCTGATCCGCACTGGAAAAGTGTTCGCGCTCGGCATTCCGCTCGACGCCAATGGGCCACAGAATGGGCTGTTCGGTGGGCGCTTCAATCCGATCCACCAGATGCTGGCGACCGGCACCGACGCGGTCGCCGAGCGGCAGGACTGGAACAAGATCCGCTACGCCGACGACACGCTGATGCTGTGCGTGCAGGGCGCCACCCATTGGGACGCGCTCGGCCACGTGTTCTACGAGGACAAGGCCTATAACGGCCATGACGCGCGCCTCATTGATTCCAAGGGGCTCAACGTGCTCGGCATCGAGCACTCGAAAAACAAGATGGTGGGCCGTGGCGTGCTCTTGGACATCGCGCGCTTTCGCGGCGTCAAATGGATGGCCGACGGCGAGAGCATTTCCAACGACGAACTCGACAAATGCGCCAAGGACCAGAATGTCGCGATCGGCCGCGGCGATTTCGTCATCGTTCGCACCGGCCAGATGGAGCGCTGCCTCGCCGAGAAGGAATGGGGCGGCTATGCGGGCGGCGACGCGCCCGGAGTGAAATTCGAAAATTGCTACTGGTGCCAGGAAAAGGAGATCGCCGCGATCTGCACCGACACCTGGGGCGTCGAAGTGCGCCCGAACGAGACCAAGGACGCCAACCAGCCCTGGCACTGGGTGGTGATCCCGGCCATGGGACTGTGCATGGGCGAGATCTTCTACCTCAAGGAGTTGGCGGAAGATTGCGCCGAGGACGGCGTCTATGAGTTCTTCTTCTGCGGCCCGCCGCTCATTATCACCGGCGGCACCGGATCGCCGATCAATCCGCAGGCGATCAAGTGATCATCGGCGAGACACCCGAGGCACGGCTTGCCGCGACGGTGCACCGGGGCGAGGCGATCCGGGCGACGACCACATTCGAGCTTGCCGGTTACCGCACGGTCAAAAGCCTCGGCGTCGTGCGCGGCATCACGGTGCGAACGCGCTCGCTGCCGCTCACGATGATCGGGGGCATCCGCACGTTGTTCGGCGGCCGCGCCGGCATCTTCACCAACCTCTGCGAAAAGACGCGCGAAGAGTCCTTCGAGCTGATGCTCGCTCACGCCAAGGAACTCGGCGCCAATGCGGTGGTGGGCGTGCGCTACGACACTGGCCCGATGGTCGGAGCGGCCGAGGTTTTGTGCTACGGAACGGCCGTGATCGTCGAGCCGATTGGCGTCAGTCCTCATCCGCAGTGACTGTCGGTCAATACCGGCATTTCATGGCGTAATGAATTTTTAGAGGGAGAAGAAAATGCCCCGCCATCTCAAGCGTGGAATGGACGCGAGCGCGATCAAGGCGGCCGATGCCAAAGTGCGCGAGACCGTCGAGGCGATCCTCGCCGATATCGAAGCGCGCAAGGACCAGGCGGTGCGCGACCTGTCGCAAAAATTCGACAATTGGGCGCCGGCCTCTTTCAAGCTCGCGCCCGACGAAATCGAGCGCGCCATCGGGCAGGTGAAAAAGCGCGATCTCGACGACATCAAGTTTGCGCAGGCGCAGGTGCGCAATTTCGCCAAAGCGCAAAAAGAGACCATGCGCGATCTCGAAGTCGAGACGCTGCCGGGTATCGTGCTCGGGCATAAGAACATCCCGGTCAATTCGATCGGCTGCTACGTGCCGGGCGGCCGCTATCCGATGGTGGCGTCGGCGCACATGTCGATCGTCACCGCCCGCGTCGCTGGCGTGAAGCATATCATCGCCTGCGCGCCGCCGTTTCACGGCGGGCCGCATCCGGCGATCGTCGCCGCCATGCATTTCGGCGGCGCCGATGAGATTTTCGTGCTCGGCGGCGTGCAGGCGGTCGCCGCCATGGCGCTCGGCACCGAAACGATCGCCGCGGTCGATATGATCGTCGGCCCGGGCAATGCCTATGTGGCGGAAGCCAAGCGGCAATTGTTCGGCCGCGTTGGCATCGATCTTTTGGCCGGGCCGACCGAGACACTGGTCATCGCCGATGATTCCGTTGATGGCGAGATTTGCGCCACCGATCTTCTCGGCCAGGCCGAGCACGGCCCGACCTCGCCGGCGATTCTCCTCACCAATTCGGAAAAGCTCGCGCGCGATACGATGAGAGAGATCGAGCGGCTCCTCAAAATCCTGCCGACCGCGGAAACCGCCGGCAAGGCCTGGGCCGATCTCGGCGAGGTCATCGTCTGCGACGACGAGGCCGAAATGGTGCGCGAGGCCGACCGCATTGCGTCCGAGCACGTCCAGGTAATGACACGCGATCCGGATTATTTTCTTGCCAATATGAAGAATTACGGCTCGCTGTTCCTCGGCCCGCGCACCAACGTCGCCTATGGCGACAAGGTGATCGGCACCAATCACACGCTGCCGACCAAGAAGGCGGCGCGCTATACCGGCGGACTGTGGGTCGGGAAGTTTCTGAAGACCTGCACCTATCAGAAAGTGCTCACCGACGAGGCGAGCGCCAAGATCGGCGAGGCCTGCTCGCGGCTCTGCATGCTCGAAGGTTTTGTCGCGCATGCTGAGCAGGCCAATGTGCGCGTGCGCCGTTACGGCGGCAGGAACGTGTCGTATGGCGAGGCGGCGGAGTGATTACCGTGCCTCCGCTTTTCTTCGGGCCGACTGGATCACTACTCGGTAAGCCGGAAGATGTGATTGATTTTCTCGGGAAGGGAAAAGAACACTGGAAAGCAGGGCGTTCTGCGTACGAGGCTGCCTATAGTTGGTTCATGGCGAAGGACTTGCCTCCTCGGATACGCGCCATTCTTGAAGGGGAGCCAGCATTCGGTGGAGCGGTCCTGGACAAGGCAGTCTTCGAGAAAAATACGAGGCTCGACCACTACGGGCGCGATAGTCAGACTGACGTGTTGGCCTACTTGAATACAGATGAAGGATTAGCTGTCATAGGCGTTGAAGCTAAGGTCGACGAAAGCTTCGGTCCATTAGTGCGTGAGTGGAACGACTACGGAACGGGCAAATTGCGGCGTTTAGTTGGCCTACTTAATCTATTAGAGTTTAAATCGACGCCAATCGACACTCTACGCTATCAGCTATTTCACCGGACTGCCGCCACGGTAATCGAGGCTCGATCCATCGGTGCGCGCGATGCGGCGATGATAGTTCAGTCATTTGATAAGAAACAAACCGGATTTGATGACTTTATTGCGTTCGCTGAGGCGTTCGACACGCCGGTCTCGATGCCAGGCAAGCTTTCGGCCCCAAAGACGTTGGGCGAAGTGACAATCCGATTGGGATGGACCGAAAATCCAATTTATTCCACGAAAAGCTAAGCTATGGACCTCGCCAAAACTTCCTCGTTTCGCCTCGACGGCAGACGCGCGCTGGTTACCGGCGGTGGGCGGGGTATCGGGCTTGCGGCAGCGTCGGCATTGGCCGCGGCCGGTGCGGAGGTAACGCTCGCAGCGCGGACCAAATCTGAGATCGAGGCGGCCGCGGCCGCCATCCGGGCGCGGGGCGAGAAGGCCGAGGCGCTGGTGCTCGATGTCACCGATGTCGAAGCGGCGCGAGAGGCAATCGCTGGGGCTGAACCGTTTCAAATTCTCATCAATAATGCCGGCATGAACCGGCCGGCGCTGTTGCCGGACGTAAAGGTCGAGGACTTCGACGCGATCTTCTCGCTCAACGTCCGCGCCGCCTTCTTCATGGCGCAGGCGGTGGCGACGCGGCTTCTCGCGGCGAAGCTGCCGGGCTCGATCATCAACATCTCGTCGCAGATGGGTCATGTCGGCGCGGCGCGCCGCACCGTCTATTGCGCGTCGAAGCACGCCATGGAGGGCTTTACCAAAGCCATGGCGATCGAGCTCGCACCGCACAATATCCGCGTCAATTCGCTCGGCCCGACGTTTCTCGAGACACCGATGACAAAACCGTTCTTCGAGAACAAGGCCTTCCGCGACGAAGTCTTGTCGAAAATAAAACTCGGCCGGCTCGGCCAGCTCGATGAATTGACCGGCGCCATCGTGTTTCTGGCGTCCGATGCCTCGTCGTTGATGACGGGCTCGGCGCTGGTGCTCGACGGCGGCTGGACCGCGGAGTGAAAAAGTGAGGAAAACGATGCGCGCGTTCGTATTGGGGTTGGTGGCTCTGTTGTCTTGGTCCGCTTTCGCACGCGCCGACGACGCCGAACTGCGCAAGGAAATCGTCGGCACCTGGAAGCTCGTCTCGGTGGTCTATGAGGATCAGGCGACCAAGGAACGCACGCCGATCTATGGTGAGCATCCGAAGGGCATCCAGATCGCCACCCCGGAAGGCCGCTGGCTCGCGCTGGTGACGGCGGAGAACCGGCCAGTGCCGAAGACCGACGAGGAGCGCGCGCAAGCGCTCAAGACCATGATCGCCTATACGGGCCGCTACCGCATCGAGGACGGCAAGGTCATCACCAAGGTCGAGGCGGCCTGGAATGAGTCTTGGGTCGGAGGCGAACAGGTCCGCGCCGTCCGCTTCGACGGCGACAGGCTCTACATCGAAAGCCCGCCGATGCCGCATCCGAACATCAACAACAAAGTGGTGCGAGTGATCGTCGAGTGGGAAAGGGAAAAGAACTAGGCTTCACGCACCCTCACTTCACATCCGGATAAAGCCCGGACGCCTTCACCGTTTCGCGGCCCTCGGCGCGGTCGGCGGGGAGTTCCTTGGCGAAGTCTTCGGCCGACTCCAGGACCGGCGCCATGCCGCGGTTGATCATGAATTTCTCCTGAAATTCCGGTTTCGATTCGACCGCTACGATCGCCTTGTTGAGCTTGTCGACGATGGGCTGCGGCGTGCCGGCCGGCGCGAAGATGCCGAAGAAGGTCGCCTCGATGTGCTCGGTGTAGCCGGTCTCCTTGAAAGTCGGAATTTCGGGCGCGAGCGGCGAGCGCTTGTCGCCGTCGACCGCGAGACCCACCACTTTGTTGTCGCGGAGAAACGGCACCAGATTGCCGATGCCGAAGATCGCGATTTGCGCGGTGCCGTTGAGCATGGCGTTGACGGCGTCACCGCCGCCCTTGAACGGCACGCGCACCACATCGGTGCCGTTCGTCTTGTTGAACGCTTCCATGAAGGCGACCTTCGTCAGCGCCGCCGCCATATAGTTGAAGGTCTTCGGCTTGGCCTTGATCGCCGCCGCCAATTCCGGGAAGGATTTGACGCCGAGCGAGGCCGAGACCGCAAAGGTCTGGGTCAAATAATAGGGACGGGCGACCGGCGTCAGAGCCTTCGACGGATCGAAATCGGACGGCTGAATGAGCGGGTTGATGACGATCGTCTCGCCCGGAAGGATGCAAAGCGTGTAGCCGTCGGGCGCCGCCTCCGCGCAGGCCTTGGCGCCGATGGTGCCTTCGGCGCCGACGCGATCCTCGACCACGATGGAGGTGCCGAGCATCTGACCGAGCTGATCGCCGAGCGCGCGCATGAAGAGATCGCTCAGCCCGCCGGGGCCTTGCGAGGCGATCGCGCGGATCGGCCGCGACGGGTAGTCGTCGGCGGCCGCGGGTAGTGCCGACGCCACCGACACGCCAAGCGCGAGAACGAGCGTCCAACCGCGCATGAATTCCTCCCTCATGTTTCCCACTCTTGTTTCGCACTTACGGCATTTCTAGACCATGATCCAATTCGATTGAATCGGATCACCGTCCAGGTCGTTTACTTGAGCATGATCTTTTCCGAAAACCGGTTTCCACTTTTCGGGGTCATGCTTTAAATCGATCGGCTGACAATGCCGCAGCAACGGGCGGCGAGAGCATGCGGCGTAAACGCGCAGATGTCACCCGCATCGCGGGTGCTCGTTGCGGCGGCAGGGAGGTAAAGCGTGTCTGGCTACAAAATGAAAGTCGAAAAAGGCATCGCGGTGCGGATGCGGGACGGTGTGCTGATCTCGCTTTGCGTCTATCGGCCGGATGCCGAGGGCAGCTTTCCGGCGCTGTTCGCAGCCTCCCCCTACCAATACGAAATGGACGAGGTGCCGGCCTATCCGCTGTTCCTGTGGCGCGAGACCGGCCCGGTCGAATGGTATGTCAGCCAAGGCTACGCCTACGTGCACGCCGATGTGCGCGGCTCGGGGCGCTCCGAGGGCGAATTCGAGTTCATGGGGTTAAACGAGCAGCAGGATTATCTCGAACTAATCGCCTGGATCGTTGCGCAGCCGTGGTGCAGCGGCCGCGTCGGCGGCATCGGCCAATCCTATTACGCGATGGCGCAATGGCTGATGGCGACCTACAACCCGCCCGGCCTCGCCTGCATCGCGCCCTATGACGGGCTCGTCGACCAGTATCGCGGCTCGAATTATCACGGCGGCATTTTCTGCTCGTATCGCTCGGTCTGGTACACGTCGCTGCGCGCCGACAATCAGCATCGGCTCGCCGGCCGCCACGGCCGGCCGCCGATGAGATTCGATCTCACCGGCGCCATCACCGAGCATTCGCTCGACGACGAATTCTGGCGCGTGCGCTCGCCTTACTGGCGGCTCGGCGAGATCAAGTGCCCGGTGCTGTCGGTCGGGCACTGGGGCAAGATGGGGCTGCATCTGCGCGGCAACATCCTCGGCTACGAGGAGGTTAAGGCGCCGAAGAAGCTCGTCGTCACCGGCGCGCGCAACACCTTCGAGGCGCACCGCATGTTCGATCAGGTCGAGTTCCACGAGAAGGAACTGTTGCCGTTCTACGATCTGCATCTCAAGGGCAAGAACAACGGCTTCATGGCGACCGAGCCGGTGAAGCTGTTCGTGCGCGGCGCCAATGTCTGGCGGGCCGACGACGCATGGCCGCCGCCCGCAACCTCCGTCGCGTATTATCTGCGCAAGGGTCCGTCCGGCAGCGTCACCTCGCTCAACGACGGCGGGCTCTCGACCGAGCCGCCCGCGAAAGCGGAGCCGCCGACATCTTACACCTATCCGGATTGGGAATGGGTCAACGGTGTCGCCGTTATCGGCCCCGACGGCCGGGTCGACCCGCCGCGGCGCGTCCTGACCTTCACGACGGCGCCGCTCGAAGCCGATCTCGACGTGACCGGCCCAATCGTGCTCAAGCTTTTTGCGTCGTCGACTGCGATTGACACCCAGTTCATCGTGAAACTCACCGATCAGCAGCCGCAGGACGCGGCGGCGCGCGCCAAGAACGAGCAGCCCGCTTTTACGCCGGTGTCGAAGGGCTGGCTGAAAGCCTCGCATCGCGAGAAGGATGCTGCGCGCTCAAAGCCTGAGCGGCCGTTCTACACCCATACCAACCCGCAGCCGCTCAAACCCGGCGAGATTTACGAGTTCGACATCGAGGTGCTGCCGATCGCTTATGTGTTCAAGAAGGGCCATCGCCTCCGGCTCGAACTCGCCAACGGCGATTCACCGGCGACTGACGGCGTGTTCTCGCACCCCTATCATCCGTCGCTGATGGGGAGCGATACGATCCATCACGACGGAGTTCACGCCTCGCGGCTGATGCTGCCGGTGGTTACGCGCTGATCGGATAAACCGCCTTCTCGCCGGACAACACCCGCGCCACGTCGCTCGCGCATTTGGTCTGCAATTCTTCCAGTGCCTCAACCGAATAAAAGCCGGTATGCGGCGTGAGGATCACGTTGTCGCGGCCGATGAGCGGGGAATCCTTGGCCGGCGGCTCGACCGTCAGCACGTCGAGCCCCGCGCCGCCGAGCTTGCCGGAATCGAGCGCGGCGACAAGTGCCGTCTCGTCGATCAGCGGGCCGCGCGCGGTATTGATGAGGAACGCGCCCTTCTTCATCTTGGCGAAGGCCTTGGCGTTCATCAGCCCGCGGGTTGCCGGCTGCAGCGGCGCATGCACCGAGATGAAGTCGGAACGCGCCAAGAGATCGTCGAAACTCACGCTTTCGACACCGGCGGCAGTGGCGGCATCCAGGTTCACATAGGGATCGTAGGTGAGAACTTTGAAGCCGAACGCCTTGGCCTTCGGCGCCAGCGCCCGGGGGATATTGCCGAAGCCGACGAGGCCCAACACCTGGCCTTCGAGGCGGCGCAAGGGAACGATCGGCGGCACTTCCCAGCGGCCGGATTGCACGAGCTTGTTGGCAAACGTCACCTTGCGGGCGAGCGCGAGCAAGAGCGCCATCGCATGGTCCGAGACTTCGCGCAGGCAATAATCCGGCACGTAATTGACGGCGATGCCGCATTCTTTCGCCACCGGCAGGTCGATATTGTCGACGCCGAGCCCGAAGCGGCCGATTGCCTTGCACTTCTTCAGCTGCCGCAACAGGTCGCCGTTGAGCTTGGCATAGGTGACCAGCACCGCGTCGGCATCGCGCGCCACGGCCAGAATGTCCTCGGCCGATGAGCTCTTCGACATGCGGTATTCGGGATTAAGCCGTTCCAGCGCCTTTTTGGCCGGGTCGAGAGACGGGAACGGGCTGTCGGTGATGGCGATCAAGAGCTGCGGCATTTGATACTCCGACTGCGGTTCGTCAGGCCCGGACTTGGCGACTATAGCGCAAAAACCTGCGGATTGACGCAGTTCGGCAATTTATGTCCGGCGAGGAAGTCGAGAATATTGTCGGCGACCAATTGCGCCATGGCCTCGCGCACTTCCGGCGTGGCGCTGCCGAGATGCGGGGTGAGCACCACGTTCGGCATTTTCTTCAGCGCCTTGTCGATCTTCGGCTCATGCTCGAACACGTCGAGGCCGGCGCCGGCGATCTGCTTTTTGGTAAGCGCGCTGACGAGGGCTCTTTCGTCGATGATCGGGCCGCGCGCGGTATTGACGATGTAAGCTGTCTTTTTCATCAGCCGCAATTCGCGGGCGCCGATCTGGTGGTGCGTTTCTTTGTTGAGCGGCGAGTGCAGCGAGACGAAGTCGGATTCGCGCAGCAATTGCTCGAGCGGCACATAAACAAGCCCCGCCTCGCGCTCCTCTTGCTCCGGCTTGCGCCGCGGCGTCCAGTACAGAACGCGCATCGAAAAGCCGTGCGCGCGCTTTGCCACGGCTTTGCCGATCAACCCGCCGCCGCCGACAAGGCCTAGCGTCTTGCCCCAGACGTAGCTGCCCATCAGATGCGCCGACTGGCCGCCGGGGAATTTGCCGGCGCGCGCCATGCGGTCGCCTTCCAGCATGCGACGCGCCACCGCGAGCATCAGCCCGAAATTGAGGTCGGCGGTCGCTTCGGTGGTCAGCGGCGCCGTCACCGTCACCGGGATGCGCTGCTCGGTTGCCGCCTCGACGTCGATATTCGACGGCGTGATCGATTGCGCCGCGATCAGCCGCAGCGCCGGATTGGCCGTCACCACCGCGCGATCGATCTTGTCGTGGAGGAGACAAAAAAGAACATCCGCCTTGCGCACTTCGTCGATCAGCGTGCGCTTGGGGATGATGCGGCCGGAATCGGGAAAGACTTTGACGCTTGCCACTTTGCGCAGGCGCTTGAGCGCATGCTCGGAGACCGGCTGAGTGACGAAGATGCGTGGACGTGTGTGTGCGCGCGTCAAGCGAGCCACCGCACCACACCGGCGACGCCGTCGACCGCGACCTGGGCGCCGTCCGGAATCCGCCGCGTCGCATCGAGGACGCCGAGCACCATCGGGATGCCGCGCTCGCGGGCGAGCGACGCGAGATGCGAGGTCGAGCCGCCGAGCTCGGCGACCACGCCGGCAACGCGCGGCAGAATGTGATTGAGCGCGGGCCCGGCGACGCGGGTCACCAGCACGTCGCCCGGCGCGACGCGGCTTAATTCACATTCGCAATTCACAACTACGGCGCGGCCCGAGCCCCAGCCGATGCCGGCCGGATGGCCGTTGAGCGCCGGATGCTTCAGCCAGATTTCGTCCGGCACATGCGCCGGCTCGACATGGAGCGGCCGCGCCTGCAACAATTTGAAGCCCGCATCGTCTATCGCCCATTCGATCTCGACTGCCATGCCGAGCACATCCTCGGCCTTGCGCATCAAGCGCCCGAGCGCGGTGGCTTGGCCCGATTCCAGGCAGGGCGCGCTCACGAGTTCGGTGGGGACCGCCTGGGTTATCGTTCTGCCGTCGCCGGAATTATGGCCGCAGGCCTCGCGATGGTGTTTGCGGCCGGCATCGTTCGAGCGCACGAAACCGTGGCGCGTCAGCACGATGCGGTCCGGCACTACTTCGCCTTGGGCGATGGCCGAGCCCAGGCCCCAGGTGGCGGAGAGCAGCATGTGGCCTTCGGCGGTCTCGCTCAAACCGCCGCCCGAGGCGCGCGCGGCGATGAGCGGCTGCACCAAGACCGCCATCGCGGTGCCGGCGGGATCGAGGTCGTGCTGTGCCATCGAGCGCCGCGCATTGGTGGTCCATAGCGCCGCCCAGCAGGCGCGCAAGGCGGTGAGGAATTCGCTGTCGTCAGTAATGCCGAGAAAACTTTCGAACTGGCCGGCAAAACTGGAATCCACGCGATCCTCGACCAGCGACGACGAGCGCACTGCCGCGGGTTTCGGCTCGGCCCACCACGCGGTCAGCACATCGGCGAGAACATCCGGCGCAAGGTCGCTCTGATAAAGTTTCAGCCTGATCTCGACCGCGAGCCGGCGTTGCGTCGGCGTATCGGCATTCGGATAGGCAGCGATTGCCTCGAGCAAACCGAGATGCGCGATCTGGCGATGATAAGCGTCGGCGGTGATGCAGAAGCCGCCCGGCGTCGGCAGCCCGGCATGGGCCAGAGCCGCCAGATTCGCCGCCTTCGGCCCGACGCGATCCGCGCTGCGCGCGGCGGGGTCGGCGAGGGGAAGGATGAAAGAAGATGAGTTCATCGATTGCCAGCACGCTCTCGTTTTCCCTCCCCCTGAAAGGGGGAGGGCAGGGTGGGGGTCCGGCCGTGAAGCTCGCGCGAGCGGTAATTACTGACCCCCACCGGCTCGCTTCGCTCGCCACCTCCCCCTTTCAGGGGGAGGGACAGTGCTATTTCACATGATCGCCGTAGCCGGGGATCGGATCGACCACGGTGATCTGCTTGACCGGGAAATTGGAGACGATCTCGATGCCCTCCTTTTTCACGATCAGCATTTCCTCGATGCGCACGCCGTAACGGAATTTCTTGCCGTGCTGCGTCTCGAGCGCAAAGGTCATGCCTTCCTGGATCTCGATCGGATGATCGAGCGACCAGATGCGCGAAATCACCGGCGGATCGTATTGGGCCAAGCCCAGCCCGTGGCCCCAGAGATTAGCCGCCGCCTGGTCTTCATCCTCGTAGCCCCAGGTTTCCATCGCCGACGGCCACTTCAGCGCGATGTCGCGCGTGGTGGCGCCGGCCTTCACTGCGCCGATCGAATCGTAGAGCCACTTCAGCGCGGTGTCGTAGGTGTCTTTCTGCTCCTGGCTCGGCTCCTTGCCGACACAATAGGTGCGGTAATAGCAGGACTTGTAGCCGTTCCAGGTCAGCGCCGCCAAATCCATGAACACGATGTCGCCGGGCTGGATGATGCGGTCGGAGAAATTACGCCAGTTCGGCCAGGTGTTGGGGCCGGACGACACGATGACGTCCTCGACGTCTTCCATGCCGGGGATGTTGTAGAGATATTGCATCAGATGCGCGGTCACCTGGTTCTCGGTGACGCCGGGGCGCAGGAACTTCATGCATTCCCAATGCGTCGCGTCGCCGATGGCGCCGACGATGCGGAAGCATTCCTGCTCGTCCTCGCTCTTCACGGCGCGCGCGTCCATCATCGCGCTCATGCCGTCGGTCCAGTTGATATTGTTCTCCTTGAAGATGTTGATCATATTGATATCGATGAAATCGACGCCGAGCTTCTGGCCGGCGACGCCGTTTTCTTTCATCGCCTGCAACACCGCCTTGGTGAATTTGTTGACCTGCTGCACCGAAGCGGGCCCCGCGGCGCCTTTGATCCAGGCGAAGGAATGGCGCACATTCTCCTTCGGGATCCACGGCGAATGCCGCTCGATCTGGAAGCCGAGATCGCCCTGCTCGAACAGGATCGGCGCGCCGTCGCCGCACAGCATGGCGTAGCGGAGCCCGGGCTTGAGCCGGTTCCAGCCCGGCGTCAGCGTGCCGGTGAGGTAGCGCACGTTTTCGTCGTACATGCACAGCACGGCGCCGAGGCCGTGCTTTTTCATCATCGCGCGGGCGCGTTCGGTCCGATAGGTGCGCAGCCGGTCCCAATTGACGCGCTGCTGCCAATCCAATCCCGCGATGCCGAAATTCGCTCCCATGGTTTCCTCCGTGGCCGGCCCTTAGCGGCTGCGCCGGCGATTGCGTGTGGTGGCCATGTTATGCGGGTGGCCTGTCTGAAAGAAATGATATAATTTGTCGCTCCCCATTACGTTTTCTAATAGCGTCCCGGCATGTACGACATCCCCCTGCGTCAGGTTCGAGCCGTCATCGCGGTGTGCGAGGAAGGCTCGTTCACGCGCGCGGCGGAACGCGAGAACGCGACCCAGTCCGGCATTTCCCAGCACGTCGCGGCCGTCGAACGAAAGCTCGGCGTGAAACTGTTCGAGCGTGTGTCGGGCCGCGTCGTGCCGACGCCGGCGGGGCTGCGCTATTACAAAAGCTGCGTCGGCGCCGTCGGCGTCCTTGAAAAAGCGGTCGAGCAGGCCCGCACGGTGGCGGGCGAGGTCAGCGGCGATCTTCGCATCGGTCTGATGCCGACCTTTACCCGCGCCGTGCTGGCGCCGGTGCTCGACGATTTCGTGCCGCGCTGTCCGGAAGTGCGCCTGCACATTGTCGAGGGCTATAGCGGGCTGCTCACCAAAATGGTGCTCGACCACGAGCTCGATTTCGCGGTGGTGCCGGCCTTCGAGGGCACGATCGGATTGAAATCACGCCTTTTGGTGCGAGATCGCGAAATGCTGCTGTCCGGTCCGCGCGCAGGCTTCACACCGCTCGCGCCGTTGCGGCTTGCCGACTGCAAACCGCTCAAGATCGTGCTGCCGGGCCCCGACAATATCCGCCGCCGCAATCTTGAAACCTATTTTCAGACCCACGGCGTCGATGTCGAAACCAAGCTGGAGATGGACGCCATGATCGCCACATTGGAATTCGTCGCGCGCTCCGACTGGGTGACGATCCTGCCGAGCGTGATTTCGGTCAACGATATCGGCCGCGGCGAATTGATCGTCAATCCGCTGGTCGCGCCAGAGCTGCACGCCGAATTCGTCGTCATCGAACCGACGCGCAGGGTGCTGTCGACCCAGGCGCATATCTTTCTGCAACGCTTCGAACAGGAGGTTGCGCATATCCACGAAGTGTGGGAGGCCGCCATCGCAGGTCCTTCATCGCGCGTTTTGGCGCGCGGCTCGCGGAGACAGGTGAGGCCATGAGCAAGATCGGGATTACGCGACGCAATTTTGCCGGCAGGGCGTCGCTCGGGCTCGTGGGCGCCGTGGCGGCGCCCGCCGCACCGGCCCTGGCGCAATCGGGCAAGCTCACCTGGCGCATGGTGACGTCGTGGCCGAAACGGCTGCCCGGGCCCGGCATGTCGGCGGAGCGCGTCGCCTCGCGCATCGCCGAATTGTCCGGCGGCCGGCTCGAAATCACGGTATCGGCCGCGGGCGAGTTGGTGCCGGCCTTCGAGGTGCTTGACGCGGTCGGCTCAGGCGTTGCCGAGATGGGACACACCGCCGCGTTCTATTGGCAGGGCAAGGAGCCGGCGACCGCCTTCTTCACCACGGTGCCGTTTGGCCTGGTGCCGAACGAACACATGGCCTGGATCTATTCGGGCGGCGGCCAGGATCTGTGGGACGAGCTTTATGCGCCGTTCGGCGTTAAGCCGTTCATGGCCGGCAATACCGGCGTCTCGATGGGCGGCTGGTTTCGCCGTGAGATCAAGAGCGCCGACGACGTGCGCGGGCTCAAGGTGCGCTCGCTCGGCCTCGGCGGCGAAGTCTATCGCCGGCTCGGCGCCACGGCGCAGACGACGTCGCCCGGCGAAATCCTGGTGGCGCTGCAATCCGGCGTCATCGACGGCGCCGAATTCGTCGGGCCCGGCTCCGACATCGCGCTCGGGCTTTATCGCTTCGCGCCGTTCTATTACGGCCCGGGCTTCAACAAGCCGAACGGCACCGGCGAATGCATCGTGTCGCTCAAGGCCTGGGCGTCGCTCGATGCCGAGCTCAAGGCCATCGTCGCTCACGCATGCGCCGCGGAGGCGGCCTTCGCGCTCGCCGAGATGGAGCGGCTCAACATCGAGGCGCTCGTCACACTGACAACGCGCGAGAACGCCCAGCTGCGCACTTTCCCCCCCGACCTCATCGCCGCGGCGCGGACCACCGCGCGCGACGTGCTCGGCGATCTCGCCGGCAAGAGCGCGGGCGCGAAAAAGGTGCACGATTCCTACATGGCGTTCCGCGACAAGGAGCAGGCTTGGTCGCGGATCTCGCTGCAGGCGGTGCTGGAGGCGCGGGCGGGGTAGGGGCGGACGGAATTTGTGGGCAACGCTCTGTAATTCGTCATGGCCGGGCTTGGGGGCTGGCCTCTCCCCGCGTCCGGGGAGAGGTAACGGCGAACTTCAGCGGCTCACTTTTTGAACTTCACGACCTTCTGTCGCTGCTCGCCGAGGCCATCAATGCCGAGCGTGACGACGTCGCCGGGATTGAGGAATTTCGGCTCGGGCTTCATGCCCAGCCCTACGCCTGGCGGGGTGCCGGTGATGATGACGTCGCCGGGCTCGAGCACGAAATATTGCGAGCAGGCCCAGACGATGTGGCGGCAGTCGAAGATCATGGTCGAGGTATTGCCGCGCTGGCGCTTCTCGCCGTTGACGTCGAGCCACATGTCGAGTTTTTGCGGGTCCTTGATCTCGTCCTTGGTGACGAGCCACGGGCCGAGCGGGCCAAAAGTCTCGCAGCCCTTGCCCTTGGTCCATTGCCCGGCGCGCTCGATCTGAAACACGCGCTCCGACACGTCGTTGGCGAGGCAATAGCCGGCGACGACGTCAAGCGCGTTGTTCTTCGACAGATAGCGGGCGCGCTCGCCGATGACGATGCCGAGCTCGATTTCCCAGTCGAGCTTGGACGAGTCCTTCGGCACCATGGTGTCGTCGTTCGGCCCGCAGATGCAGGACGGCGCCTTGTTGAAGATGATCGGCTCTTTCGGGATCGCCATGCCGGCCTCGGCGGCGTGGTCGGAATAATTGAGCCCGATGGCGATGAAATTGCCGACCTTGCCGACGCACGGCCCGATGCGCTGAGTGCCGCGCACCAGCGGCAGCTTGTCGGCTTTGAGCTTGCCGAGCTTGGCGAGGCTCTTCGGCGACAGCACGTCGCCCGCGATGTCGGGAACGATCTTGGAGAGATCGCGCAGTTTGCCGTCCTTGTCGATCATGCCGGGCTTCTCGCGGCCCGGTGCGCCGTAACGTACGAGTTTCATTGGCTTAGTCTCCTTGGGATGCTTTTGGAAAGTCGTTTCAGAATGCGCCGGGGAATCTGCCGCCGTCGATCAGAAGATTCTGTCCGGTGATATAGCCGGCCTGCGCCGAGCAGAGGAACGCGCAAGTGGCGCCGAACTCGTCGGCATTGCCGAGGCGCTTTGCCGGGACCGAGTTCACATTCTGCGCCAAGGCGTCGTCGTAGCTCGTGCCGCGCTTCTGCGCGGTCGACTGGACGTTGGAGCGGAAGCGGTCGGTATCGAAAATACCCGGCAGCATGAAATTGATGGTGACGTTGGAGGCCGCGACCGAGCGCGCCACCCCGGCGAGGAAAGCGGTCAGGCCCGCGCGTGCGCCGGACGAGAGATCGAGGCCGAATAGCGGCATTTTGACCGAGCCCGAGGTGATGTTGACTATGCGGCCGAATTTCTTCGCCACCATCGGATCGATCGCCTTCTGGACCAGTTCCACCGCGACCACCATGTTGGCGATGACGCCGTCGAGCATTTTCTGGCGGTCGAGCTCGCGGAAATCGCGAAACGGCGGTCCGGCGTTATTGTTGATCAGGATGTCGGGCTCGGGACAGGCGGCGAACAAGGCCTTCTGGCCCTCGGGCGAGGCGACGTCCGCAGCAACCGCGGTGATCTTGGCATTGGTCAGGCGCTTTAATTCGGCGGCGGCCGCCGCGAGCGGTGCTTCGCTGCGGCCGTTGATCACCACCTCGCAGCCGGCTTCCGCCAGCGCCTTGGCGCAGCCATAGCCGAGCCCTTTGCTCGAGGCGCAGACGATGGCCTTGCGGCCGGCTATTCCAAGGTCCATGGGACTCTCTGCGTGTTATTAAATCTCGTCGGGCCGCATAATTGCGCCGTCAATATCGGCTTTGTCCTAACCGGTAATCGCCGGTAGGGCTAGACCGCCGGCGCCGCAGCTTGCCGCATTGCGGCCACGCGGCGACGGCATCGCTCTTGAAACTGCGCTTCGATCCTCATTGCGCTTATGGTCACTCCTTGTCTGCGCTCCTCTCTCATATCTCGGTCATCCAGATCGTACTGATTGCCGTCGTCACGGCGATTTCCGCCGTGCTCGGTGGCATTGCCGGCTACGGCACCGGGCCGCTGATGCCGCTCGTGCTGGTGCCGCTGGTCGGCGCCGAGCCGGTGGTGCCCATCATCGCCATCTCCTCGATGTTTACCAATACGGCGCGGGTGTCCGTCTTCCGCCAGGTCTTGCATGTGCGGCTTGCATTGATCGCGCTTTGCGCGGCAACGCCGACTTGCGTGCTCGGCGCCTGGCTTTACACGCTATTGTCGGGCCGCGGCGCCACTATCGTGATCGGCACCACGTTGATTTCGACCGTGCCGCTGCGGCGCATTCTCAAAAGCCGCGGCCACCGCCTTGGCGAAACCGGCTTTGCACTGGCCGCGGCCGGCTGGGGTCTGTTGGTCGGGGGCACCAGCGGCGCCGGCGTCGTTCTTTTATCGCTCCTGTTGGCGGCGGGGCTCGAAAGCACCGCGGTGATCGCGACTGATGCGGCGATTTCGATTGCCACCGGCGTCGTCAAGATCTCGGTCTTCGCCATTGCGGGCGTTTTGACGCCCACGGTGATCGTCGTTGCGCTTTTGATGGGGCTCGTCGGATTTCCGAGCACGTTTCTGGCCAAGCTGATCGTCGCGCGGCTGCCGGTCCATGTTCACACCCCGATCCTCGACGCTATCGTGGTGGTCGGCGGGGCGGTGATGATTTTGGGAGCGGTGCGTTAGCCGGCTTCACAAGTCTCATCCCCTAACAGCGCATGAAGGGTAGAACACAATAGAAATTATGCGGCTGGTAGCGGGTGCGAAACTCCTCGATCCGGCTCATTGCGAGATTCATGAAGCTGTTCAGTCTCGATACGTTATAAGTCGATCGATATTCGAAGAGGTCGCGACGAGTATTTGCCTCGTCGATTTGAGTTTTGTCGACGGCGGCCTGCGCTGACGCCCACTGACGCACAGTTGCCAGTCCCTGGTGCGTGACGCGAAGACAGTACACCATAGTCAGCACGTGGTGTTTGGTGCTGTACCAATCTATATTAAGTGTCTTGCCGCCTTTTTTTATAGAGAGCGGACTTTGGTCGAATGCCGGCATGTTATTGTCGCAATCGAAATCGAAATCGCCGAGCAGTGCAATGCTAATCGGATCGGCAGTCTTAATTGATGCTGCTGGATCGTGTAGGGGGTCGCTCGCCCAATCGAGATAGAGCTGCGCTTTCTGCGCAAGTTGAGCATAATTCTCATTTAAGGCCGTGTAGGCGGTAAGGTACCCCGCGGAAACATCATGCGCGTCCGAAGTGAAATCAGGCACCTTTCCCGGGTCAGACTTTTTTGAGTTGGGATTGTTGGCATTGTAGAAGTCATAGATCAGGCGTTGTTGTAGTAAAATCGGCAGCGATAACGCACTCGACGCTTCGGTGAATGTTTGGGTTGCGACGGTGAGGTCGTCTTTTGCAACGGCGGCAACCTTGTCCTGATAAGTCGATTGCAGTTGAAGCAGGCTGATGAGACCAGTGCCGACAGCACCCAGGACTGTCAATGTGAGCCCACCTTTCAGGAAACTCCACGACCGGCGTTTAACAGACTTTGTTGACGCGTGATCGGCCGCCGCGGCTGACATCTGATGCCCCACAATTTCGCTGATGCCCCAAATTTGACTTCCCAATCTAAGATTGTTTTCACCGAGATTGCAACGGCATTTCGTCGCGACCCCTACGTCCACTTCACCACCGGCGGCATCGAGGACAGGATCGACTCGACATTGCCGCCGGTGCGCAGACCGAAAATGGTGCCACGGTCGTACAAGAGGTTGAATTCGACATAGCGGCCGCGGCGCACCAATTGCTCTTCGCGCTCGGCGTCGCTCCAGGGCATGGCGAAATTCTTGCGCACCAGTTCCGGATAGACGCGTAGGAAGGCGAGCCCCACATCCTTGGTGAAAGCGAAGTCGGGCTCGAAATCGCCGGAGTTGAGATAATCGTAGAAGATGCCGCCGATGCCGCGCATCTCGCCGCGGTGCTTCAGGAAGAAATACTCGTCGCACCATTTCTTGAACTTGTCGTAGGGCGCGATGCCGGCATGCGCGTCGCAGGCGCTCTGCATCGCGGCATGGAAGGCGATCGTGTCGGGATCGCTCTGCGTGCGGCGGCGGTCGAGCACCGGCGTGAGGTCGGCGCCGCCGCCGAACCAGGATTTCGTCGTCACCACATAGCGTGTGTTCATGTGCACGGCCGGTACATGCGGATTGTGCAGATGCGCGATCAGCGAAATGCCGGTGGCGTAAAAGCGCGGATCGTCGGCGGCGCCGGGAATGTCCTTGCGAAATTCCGGCGCGAATTCGCCGAACACGGCCGAAACGTGGACGCCGACTTTCTCGAAGACGCGGCCTTTCATTATCGCCATCACGCCGCCGCCGCCGGGGGAGCCGGAGTGATCGGTGCGGCTCCACGGCGTGCGCACGAAGCGGCCGGGGGGACGGTCGGCGAGCGGGGCGTTCGCGGGGAGGGCGTCCTCGATCGCCTCGAAGGCCGCCAAAATCCGGTCGCGCAAGCTCTCGAACCAGGCTTTGGCACTGGCTTTGCGCTGTTCGCTAGTGTCGGTATTCATGGCCGCATTCCCCCAGTCTGCCGCAGCGCTTCGCCGGCCGCCATGGCGGCCGCCATCGCGATATTGAGCGAACGCAGGCCCGGCCGCAGCGGGATGACGAGGCGAGCGTCGGCCGCGGCATGAACGCTCTCCGGGACACCCGCCGATTCGCGGCCGAATAGCAAAACGTCACCCGTCGCAAAGCTGTAATCGAGATACGACAGGCTCGCTGCCGTCGTAAACAAGACGACACGGTGGCGCTCGTGCCGGCGCCACAGGTCGAACTCTCGCCACGAGCCGTGCCGCACGATCGTCACCGCATCGAGGTAATCCATGCCGGCGCGACGGAATGCGCGATCGGTCGTCGGGAACCCGGCCGGCTCGATAATATGCGGGGGAAGGCCGAGGCAGGCGCAGAGCCGCAATACGGTCCCGGTATTCTGCGGGATATCCGGCTCATAAAGCGCAATTTGCATGGAATAATCCGAGACGGCGCCGGGCGCTTTTGCGCCGGCCGTTACGCCGCGCAAAGCCCAAGCGGGCGCCGCAGCGCCTCATTGTGGGTGTCAACGAAGCCACACTTGCACTATCGAATTAAGGGTGCCAATAAAACCGAGCCGGAATGCGTCGCTTCAGGCCTTCCCCAGGCCGGAGGCGACCGGTCCTTCCGCCGCCTGCACCCCCTCCCTTTCGTCTCCCGCGAACGGGGAGGGAAGTCTGGGGCAAGCGGTTCGCAGCGCGGATGGAGTGACCGGCAACACGAAAGAGGGACTAGGCTGTGACAGCAATCTCATCGGCGGAGCCTACGCGCCGCGATTTTCTTTACATCGCAACCGCCACCGTCGGCGCGGTGGGCGCGGCATCGGCGCTGGTGCCGCTCATTGGCCAGATGAACCCCGACGCCACCACGATCGCGGCCGGCGCGCCGGTCGATGTCGATCTTTCGCCGATCCAGCCGGGCCAGATCATCAAGGTGTTCTGGCGCTCCAAGCCGATCTTCATCTTCAATCGCACGCAAAACGACATCAAGCTGGCGCAGGACGCCGACTGGCAGTCGTTCCGCGATCCGCAGCCCGACTCGGCCCGCGTCAAGCCGGGCCACGACCAGTGGCTGGTGCTGATCGGCATCTGCACGCATCTCGGCTGCATTCCGCTGCCGCATCAGGGAAACTATGACGGTTGGTTCTGCCCCTGCCACGGCTCGCAATACGATTCATCGGGCCGCATCCGCCAGGGACCGGCGCCGCTTAACCTGCCGCTGCCGCCCTATCAATTCGTTTCCGCCACCAAGATCCGGATCGGCGAAAGCTCGCCGGGCGAAGCATAAGGTTCGATTATGAGCGGACATGCGAGCTACCAGCCGCAGAGCGGCTTCATGAAATGGCTGGAGCGGCGGCTGCCGATCGCGAGCCTCGTTTATTCCTCCTTCATCGCCTACCCGACGCCGCGCAACCTGAACTATTGGTGGACGTTCGGCGGCATCCTCACCTTCATGCTGGGGGTGCAGATCGTCACCGGCATCGTCTTGTCGATGCACTACACGCCGCATGTCGATTTCGCCTTCAATTCCGTCGAAGGCATCATGCGTGACGTGAATTATGGCTGGCTGCTGCGTTACGTCCACGCCAACGGCGCCGCGTTCTTCTTCGCGGCGGTCTATATCCACATGGCGCGCGGCATGTATTACGGCTCCTACAAGGAGCCGCGCGAGGTATTGTGGATCCTCGGCGTCATCTTGTTCCTGCTCATGGTGGCAACGGGCTTCATGGGCTACGTGCTGCCGTGGGGCCAGATGAGCTTCTGGGCGGCAACGGTCATCACCAATCTGTTCTCCGCGATCCCATTGGTTGGCGATCCGGTCGTCACCTGGCTGTGGGGCGGCTTCGCGGTCGGCAATCCGACGCTCAATCGCTTCTACTCGCTGCATTACCTGTTGCCGTTCGTTATCGCCGGCGTGGTGGTGCTGCATATCTGGGCGCTGCACATGGTCGGACAGAACAATCCGACTGGCGTCGATCCCAAGGACGAGAAGGACACGGTCGCGTTTACGCCTTATGCGACCGTCAAGGACGCCTTTTTCGTCAGCCTGTTTTGCATCGTCTATGCCTGGTTCGTGTTCTACATCCCGAACTATCTCGGTCATTCCGACAATTACATCATGGCCAATCCAGGCCAGACGCCGACCCATATCGTGCCGGAATGGTACTATCTGCCGTTCTACGCGATCCTGCGCGCCATCCCCAACAAGCTCGCCGGCGTCTGCGCGCTCGGCGGCGCCATCGTGGTGCTGGCGTTCTTGCCCTGGCTCGACACCTCGCGGGTGCGTTCGGCGAATTACCGGCCGGCCTATCGGCAGTGCCTGTTTATCTTCTTCGCTTCGGTGATCGGGCTTGGCTATCTCGGCTCGCAGGAGCCGACCGGCGGTTACGTCATCGCCGCGCGGATTCTGACTGTCTACTATTTCGGCTTCTTCTTCGTCATCCTGCCGCTCTTGGGACTGTTCGAAACGACCAAGCCGTTGCCGAATTCGATTTCGGAATCGGTGCTGGGCCAGGGCCTTCCCGCCGGGGCGTCGGCGCCGCCGCCGTCAGGCGCGAAAAGCTAGAGGGCGGGTCATGACAGTCGATTGCAAAAAGTCTTCGCGTCTCGCCTTGGCGTTCGCGCTCGCTGTGGGGCTCCCCGGTCTCGTGCTGCGCACGGCTTCCGCGCAGGAAGCCGAGGCGCCGCCGCGGCAGCATTGGTCGTTCGCAGGTCCCTTCGGCACCTACGACCCGGCGCAGCTGCAGCGCGGCTTCAAGATCTACAAAGAAGTCTGCTCGAACTGCCATAGCCTCAAGCTCATCGCCTTCCGCAACCTCGCCGATCCGGGCGGTCCGGCGTTCAGCGAGCTGCAGGCATCGACGATCGCGTCCGGCTATCAGATCACCGACGGTCCGAACGATCAGGGCCAGATGTTCCAGCGGCCGGGCCGCATCGCCGACACCTTCCCGCCGCCGTTCCCCAACGACCAGGCGGCCCGCGCCGCGCTCGGCGGCGCGCTGCCGCCGGACATGTCCGTTCTCGCCAAGGCGCGCAGTTACGAGGCCGGCTTCCCCTGGTTCATCATCGACGCCTTCACCCAGTACCAGGAGGACGGCCCCGACTACATTCATGCCATCCTCAATGGCTATACGGATCCGCCCAAAGGCGTCACGCTGGCGCCGGGCGCGCAGTACAACAAATATTTCCCCGGCCATGCCATCGGCATGCCGAAGCCGTTGAGTGACGGCCAGGTCGAATACACCGACGGCACGCCGGCGACGGTCGATCAATATGGCCGCGACGTCGCCGCCTTCCTGATGTGGGCGGCGGAGCCGACGCTCGATGCGCGCAAGCGGCTGGGCTTCCAGGTGATGCTGTTCCTCATCGTCTTCACCGGGCTTCTGTACTTCACCAAGAAGAAAGTCTGGCACGCCGTGCTGCACGATCCCGACTTGGAGAAGCCGCGGGCGCCGACCGAGTATCAGCATTGACGCCCCCTCGATCCATGGTCCGAACTTCCATGGTCTGGCGTTCTATGGCCCGACGATGACCAGCGTCGAGCTCGAGAACGATCTCAAAGCGGCGATCCGCAACATCCCGGATTATCCCAAGCCGGGGATCATCTTCCGCGACATCACCACGCTTCTCGGCGATGCGCGGGCGTTCCGCCGCACCGTCGACGAACTGGTGCAGCCTTGGGCGGGCGGCAAGGTCGACCGGGTCGCCGGCATCGAGGCGCGCGGCTTCATTCTCGGCGGCGCCATCGCGCACCAACTGTCCTGCGGCTTCGTGCCGATCCGCAAGAAGGGCAAGCTGCCGTTCAAGCGCGTCAGCATCGGATATTCGCTCGAATACGGCATCGACGAGATGGAGATGCATGAAGATGCGGTCGACCGTGGCGAGCGAGTCATCCTGGTCGACGATCTCATCGCCACCGGCGGCACTGCGGAGGCAGCCGTAAAGCTCCTCAAGCAGATCGGCGCCGATGTGGTCGCTGCCTGCTTCATCGTCGACCTGCCGGATCTCGGCGGCGCCGAGAAAATCCGCAAGCTCGGCGTGCCGGTGCGCACGCTGATCGCCTTCGAAGGGCATTGACGGCAAATCTTGAAAAAAAGTCTGTCGCAGCCGCGCCGCAGCCCGGCTAGCGGCTGCCGCGGGCCGCTTCCCGGTCAGCTTCCTCGATCGAGCGCTGGGCGGCGCTGCGCAACGAGGATTCCAGCTCGCCGAGAATGAGCCGCAGTTCGAGCCCGCGGAATTGGGCGAAAATATTGCCGATCCAGCTATGGACTTCGGTCGGGCCGCCCGGCTGCTTCGACATATAGGCGCCGAACGAGAAGCCCGGCCGATCGATGACGCCGCGCACGATCGGCGACAGGCGCGGGATCCGGATCAACCCGCAGTCGGCGCGCGACGAAGGAAAATCCTGCGGGATGAACATGAACGAGGTTGCTTCGTTGTGCACCGGCACGAAGGTCGTGTGGCGCAGGCGCTGGCGCAGGCTGGCATAGCTGCGCGCGGTGGTCGGCGCCGAGTCGGTGATGAACAGTACGATCGGCTCGATGCCGCGCCGCTGCGCCTCCTGCGCGAAACCGATTTCCGCCATCACGGTGAAGAACTGATCGGACAGGCCATAGCCGAGGTCGATGACGGTCGAGCGCCAATTGTCGGCGACCAGACGGTCGAACAGCGCCACCTGGCCTTTTGTTTCGGCGATGTCGACGGTCCAGGCCAGACTAGGAAAATAGGTTGCGAAAGTAGGCTCGCGCGGATCGAGATCGTAGCCGACAACCGGCCGGCCGCTGAGCCGCAAATATTCGATCAAAAGCCGCGACAGCAGCGTCTTGCCCACGCGCGGGTGCTGGGAGGCGACAATGTAGAGCGGCGTGTTTTGCGGCATCCCCGCGTCGGGCCCGGTCGATTTCCACGTCAATGACGTTATGATGAAATCTCCAGCACTTTGCTAGAGCATAACGGGGAAAAACGAAGACCCGGCCGGTGCCGGAAAACGCCGCTCGATCAACGGGAAAGCAAAACGCCAGGGTCGGTCGGATTGCAGCGCGGGAATGAGATCCCGCGCTGGCGCGAGCTTTACGGGCGAACGAGTGCCGGTTACGACCGCGTCGCGGTCTGCGGCCGCGGCGTCGCCGCCACGTTGGTCGAACTGTCGAAGATATCGAGCAGCTTGACCCGGTCGTATTCGGCCCAGACATTGCCGAGCCAGTGCCGCACATAGCCGCGCAGCACGAAGGAATAATTGGCCGCTTCGCCTTTCGGATTCTTATTGGCGACGAAGGTCAGGAACGGCACCGAAGCGAGCTCGACCTGCTCATAGGCCATCTCGTTGAGCTTCGGGATGCTGATCACCACCGCATCCTTGAGCTTCTTGAAGTAGGAGCTTTGGGTGGCCTGATCCCAATCGAAGAAGCTTGTGTTGTTGATGAAGTTCTTGACCAAAAAGTATTTGGCGTCGGCGGTGAACGGCGCGGTGTCCTCGATCTCGTTCAGCGAAGCGATCGACGAGCCGAGGATATGAAACACGACGAAAGTGATCTGGCCCTTCTTCACCGCATCGAGGAAGCCGATGTCGCGCAGCGCGCGCAGCGTCGGCGACAATTGGCCGGCGCGCACGTCGACGACGGTTACGGTCGAGTCGGTGGTCGACAGCGTGTCGATGATCCGCATCTGATCGGGCACCGAAGTGGCGTCGACGATATCGGCGACGTCGCCGTGGAAGCGCTTCAAGGTGCCTTTCGGCGATTCGGTGTCGAAGGCGCGGGTCGGAACGTGATGTGCCGTGAAGTAGTCGAGGAGCGTACGGGCGACCGTTGTTTTGCCTACGCCGCCCTTGTCGGCACCAACTAAGATCAATGCTGGTTTAGCCATCGTCGAACCCTCATCGGCATGTTACGCCATTGGACGCGTTCGGTTTGGCTGAGCGAGCTTAACAGAACAGAGAAGATAACAGCCAAGCAGAGATGCGTCGCGTCCTCCAACCTGTGCTTTCGGTTCTACACACCCCGTGCGCGGTTTGGAAGCCTCCTTAACCCGCGCTTGCGCGGTAAGCCCGGTTTAGCAGGCATTTCTAGCTTGTTAAGGTTAATTCGGCGGCCCTATCCATTACCATCGCGCGGGCCCCAGGGGCCGGTCGGCGCGCCACCCGAGACCGGCGTCGCGCCGGCCTGAGGTTCCGACCAGGGGCCGGAAACCTCCGGACTATCTGTTGTGGCGGAGGGCGACTGCTGCGGCACGGACAGCTTTGGCACGGATGCGTCGTCGGGCGCTGTTCCCCAGGGACCGCTCGTTTCAGCTGCGGGCTCATCCGACCGACCGTCGCTTTCCGGCGGCAAGGCGATCGGGCCCGGATCATGGCCGCCGGCGAATTTGACCAGCGCCGCGACCCGGTTGTCGACGCTCGGATGGGTATCGAACAGTTCGCCGAACCCTTGGCGCGGATTGTCGACGCACATTTCCATCACCGCCGAGGTGGCGCCCGGCAATTCGCCGCGGCCTTCGATCTTGCGCAAGGCCGAGATCATCGCGTCGGGATTTTTGGTGAGCTCGACCGAGCCGGCATCGGCGAGAAATTCGCGCGAGCGCGACAAAGCGAGCCGGATGACGAATGACAGCACATAGGCGACGACCAGAAGCCCGATTGCGATCAGGATCGCGAGCCCCGCGCCGCCGCCGCGGCGGTCATCGTTCGAACGCGAGCCGCGAAAGCTCAAGCCGTTATAGAACCACAGCCGAAACACGAGCTCGACAAAAAAGGAAACGGCGCCGGCGATGATGACGGCGATCACCATCATGCGGACATCGCCGTTGCGGATATGCGTCAGCTCATGGCCGAGCACGGCCTCGATTTCGGCGTCGTCGAGCCGGTCGATCAGGCCGCTGGTGACTGTGATCGAATACTGCTTGGCATTCATCCCGGTGGCGAAGGCATTGAGCGCATCGGACTCGATGCGCTTGAGTTTCGGCGTGGTGATGCCGCGCGAGATGCAGAGATTTTCCAGAAGATTGTAAAGCCGCGGCTCGTCCTTGCGCGCGATGTCCTCCCCGCCGGTAATGGCGTCGATCATGCTCTGATGGAAGAAATAGGCGATGGCGATCCAGGCGAGCGTGCCGATGGTGGCAAACGGGGCCGCCTTAAGGAGATCGATCCAGGCGATCTGCAAGAGCGTCGGCAGGTCGGCGTTGATCGACAGCGCCGCCGCCACCAGCGCGCCGGCATAGACCAGTACATAGACCAGAAAGAACAGCCCGACGAGCAGCGCTATCGACCGGCGCCGGTTCGATTGGATATGGCTGTAAAGCCCGTAGGCGGCCATCGCGGTCGGCTATTCTTAGAACTTCACCGCCGGCGCCTCGCCGACACTGGCGCGCTCGGCGCCGAGATCGAAGAAATCCTTCGGCGCAAAACCGAACGTCGCGGCGAACAGCGCGGCCGGGAAGCGCTGAATGCCGGTATTGTATTCCTGCACCGCATTGTTGAAGAAACGCCGCGCCGCCGCGATCTTGTTTTCGAGGTCGGTGAGCTCGGCCTGCAATTGCTGAAAATTAGCATTGGCCTTGAGGTCGGGATAGGCCTCCGACAGCGCGAAGACCTGCCGCAACACGCCAGTAAGCGCGTTCTCCGCCGCCGCCTGCTGCGCCGGTCCCTGGGCGGACACCGCGGCATTGCGGGCCTTGACGACTTCTTCGAGCGTGCCGCGCTCGTGCGCCGCATAGCCCTTCACGGTTTCGACCAGGTTCGGAATCAAGTCGTGCCGCTGCCGCAGCTGCACGTCGATATCGGCAAAGGCCTGGTTGACCCGCTGCCGCATCGACACGAGCCCGTTATAGACAGCGATTACCCATATGACGCCGACGACGATCACGGCAAGAACGATCAGGGTCGATGACATCGAAAGCTCCTTCGCAGCGGCTCGACGGCCCCCGCGGAATGGCGGCCGCGGACAATAGATAGGCGCGCGGGATACCAAGTGCGAGCGCCTCCCGGCGCGGCCCCGACCGCCGTTAAGGTTAGTCCCGGATCGGCATCGCGTCGACCGCGCGCTGTGCTTTAGAAATCGGCCAACACAGAGGTGCAACGATGTCCGAGCAATTTCTCGGCTCCCTGCCGAAACCGCGTCCGGGCCGCGAGGCCGTTCTGATCGAACCCCTTGCCGAGGGCTTCGACGCACAAGAACCCGGCCGCACCGCCGCGGCGCCGACCGCCGCCACGGCGGCGGAAATCGAAGATGCCCGCGCACTCAAGCGGGCGGCCAGCGAACAGCTCGCCCGCGACCTCGCCGATATCGAACGCGCCACCGCGGCGCTCCGGCAGGCCGAGCCCGCGCTGCAGTCCTGGAGCCAGCCGGTCACAGCCGCGGTTCATACCCCGCGTCCGTTGTGGGTTCTCATGGGTGTCTTGTGGCTGTCGGCGGCGGTCGTCACTGTCGGCGCTGCCGTAGCGATCGTGGCGCTGGCCGGATGAATGCGGACCCGCGACGCTGAAGGTTTTCAGATCGATCGGTTGACGCCGCCGTCGACGACGATGGTCTGGCCGGTGATGTAGCCGGCTTGCGGCGAGCAGAGATAGGCGCAGAGATCGCCGATGCTCCTGCATGACTCAATGGGACGCAATGCCCGCAGTCGACCCGCCGTCTACCGTGAGGATCGCACCGGTGACGAAACTGGCGTCGTCGGACAGCAGGAATGCGATCGCTGCCGCGACCTCTTCGGGCTGGCCCTCGCGATCGATGGGATGCGCAGCGCGGATGCGCTGCACATTATCGGGGTCCGCAAACATCGGCTCCGTCAGCGGCGTGCGGATCATTCCGGGCACCACCGCATTGACGCGAACGCCAAAGGACCCGAGCTCCAAGGCCATCGTCTGGGTGATGCCGACGATCCCGTATTTCGATGCCGCATAGGGGAGCCGGTTGGGCACGCCTCTGATCCCGGCCGCGGAGCTGAGGTTCACGATTGCCGCAGGCGTGCGTGCTTGCGTCACGACACGGGCGAAGGCCTGGCAGACGTTGAAGGTGCCGTCGAGGTTGACTGACAGGACGCGGCGCCACGTCTCGGGATCCACATCAAGAATGTTGCCCACACCGCGGATGCCGGCGCTGTTGACGAGGCCATGGAGCGTCGTGAAGCGTTGCACCGCTCCCGACACGAACGCGGCTACCTGGTCGCGATCGGAAATGTCGACGCCGACGCCATAAATCCGGTCGCTGCCGCCGAACTCGGCAACGACTTTGTCGACTTCTTCTTTGCGGATGTCGGCAGCGACAATCGAGGCGCCTTCGGCGAACAAGCGCCGGACCGAGGCCGCGCCGATGCCGCTGCCGGCGCCTGTTACCAGGACAGTTCTGTTCTCAAAGCGTCTCATGGAATGAATTCCTCATTGTTGAAACGCTCAAGCGAGGTATTGCGCGTCGCTGACCTGCTCCATCCAGTCGACGACCTTGCCGTCGAGCGCTTCCTGAATGGCGATATGGGTCATCGCCGTCGTCGGCGACGCGCCATGCCAATGCTTTTCGCCGGGCGGAAACCAGATGACATCGCCCGGCCGGATTTCCTCGATCGGACCGCCCTCGCGCTGTACGCGCCCGAGCCCGAAAGTAACGATGAGCGTTTGACCCAGAGGATGCGTATGCCACGCCGTCCGCGCACCGGGCTCGAAGGTGACGTTGGCGCCGGCAACCCGCGCCGGATCGGGGGCCTGGAACAACGGGTCGATGCGCACCGTGCCGGTGAACCATTCTGCCGGTCCCTTGGCGGACGGTCGGGAGCCATTTCGTTTGATATCCATGAGCTTGTCCCCTTCGCCGGCGAACCCGCCGCGCTGCGCCCGGCCGCCTGTTGTTGATATAGCGCCGCGCGGGCCTCGGCATAGGTAACACTTCTCGTT
>JBAPUM010000009.1:0-62192 GCA_049282655.1 Xanthobacteraceae bacterium | reverse complement strand
GTCAACATCGTGATGTACACGCTGACCGGCAACTACAAGGCGGATCAGGTCCACGTACCGGCGCTGCTCGAACGGCTCGGGCAATAGGAGAGCGGAATTGAACCTCGGTGTTGCGTTCGCTCCTCTCGTTGCGACCCCGCTACTGTGGGCGGCGCTCGCCGTCGTCTGCATCCTGTCGATCCTACTGTTCGTGTCGCGCAGCCGCGGCGCCTCGATCCGCGCCGTGGCGTTTGCGCTGATCGTATTGGCGCTTGCCAATCCGTCGCTGACACGAGAGGACCGCGATCCGCTTAACTCGGTCGCGGTAGTGGTCGTCGACAAGAGTCCCAGTCAGAATTTCGGCAACCGCACGGCGCAGACCGATGCGGCGCGCGACGCGGTTCTCGACCGCTTGCGCAAAATCCCCGGCCTCGAAGTCCGCACCGTCGAAGCCGGCCAGGCGGACGGCGAAACCGACGGCACCCGGCTATTCTCGGCGCTGGGCTCGACGCTGGCGGACGTGCCCTCCGACCGTATCGCGGGCGTCGTCATGATCACCGACGGCCGGGTGCACGACGTGCCGGCCGATGCAAACACCCTCGGCTTTGCCGCGCCGGTGCACGCGCTGATCACCGGCAGCAAGGACGAAATCGATCGTCGCGTGGCCCTGATCGCTGCGCCGCGCTTTGGCATCGTCGGGCAGCCGCAGGTCATCACCTATCGGGTCGAAGATCAGGGCGGCAAGGAGAAGACCGCCGAGGTGACGGTGCGCCGCGACGGCGACGTCGTGGAGACGCGAACGGTTCCGATCGGCGCACCGCAATCCGTCACCGTTCCTATTCCGCACGGCGGACCGAACATCGTCGAGATCGAAGCCTCACCGCTCCAGGGCGAATTGACGCCGGTCAATAATCGCGCCGTGGTCTCGATCGACGGCGTGCGCGACAAGCTGCGCGTTCTATTGGTGTCCGGCGAACCCCATGCCGGCGAGCGCACCTGGCGCAATCTTCTCAAATCGGACCCATCGGTCGATCTGGTTCACTTCACCATTCTGCGGCCGCCGGAGAAGCAGGACGGCACACCGATCAATGAATTGTCGTTAATCGCGTTTCCGACGCGCGAACTGTTCCAGCAGAAGATCGACGACTTCCAGCTCATCATCTTCGACCGCTACGCGCGCCAGGGCGTGCTGCCGATCATCTATTTCGACAACATTACCCGCTATGTGCGCGACGGCGGCGCGGTTCTGGTCGCGGCCGGACCGGATTACGCGAGCCAGACCAGCATCTGGCGCACGCCGCTCGATGCCATCCTGCCGGCCGAGCCGAGCGGCAATGTCACCGAAGCGGCGTTTCGTCCGTCTTTGACCGACCTCGGTCAGCGCCATCCGGTGACCCGCGGTCTTGACGGCTCCGACTCGACGCCGCCGCATTGGAGCGAATGGTTCCGCATTGTCGACACCCGCAACGCCAGCGGCACAACCGTGATGCAGGGCCCCGATCAGAAGCCGCTGTTGGTGCTGTCCCACGAAGGCAAAGGCCGGGTGGCGCTCCTGCTGTCCGATCACATCTGGCTGTGGGCGCGCGGCTTCGAGGGCGGCGGCCCGCATCTCGATCTGCTGCGCCGGCTGTCGCATTGGCTGATGCAGGAGCCCGAGCTCGACGAGGAAGCGCTGCGGCTCACCGTGAGCGGACACGACCTTGTGGTGCGCCGGCAAAGCATGGCGGATCAGGTTGACGACGTGACCTTGACCTCGCCTTCGGGCACGACGCGCGCGCTCAAGCTCGATCCGTCGAAACCCGGCGTCTGGCAATCGAGCGTCGCCGCCAACGAGCTAGGGCTTTGGCGCGCGACCGACGGCAAGCTCAATGCGCTGGTCAATATCGGCCCCGCCAATCCGCGCGAATATGCCGAGGTGACGTCGACGACCTCGGTGCTGGCGCCGCTCGCCGACGCGACCGGCGGCGACTCGCGCCGGCTCGATGACGGCTCAGGCCTGAACATCCCGCGCATCGTCGCAGTGCGTTCCGGCGACACCTACAAAGGCGACGATTGGATCGGCCTGAAAATGCGCGACGCCAGCGTAGTGCGCGGCATCGGCGTGCTGCCGGTCTTCGCCGGCCTCCTCGGTCTGTTGCTCCTGCTCGGCAGCCTTGCGGGCACGTGGGCGCGCGAGGGGCGCTGAGCTAAGCACGCAATCTCGTCATAGCGCTTTTGCCGGCGCGCGCCGGGGTTTCGCATTTTCGCCGGTTCGATGCGCTCCGCCCGGCGTGGTTTGGTCGACGCGATTTTCCGCCGGCGGCTCCGTAATGTGCACCGGCTCCCGGTCAGCCCCGATATCGGCTGCCATGCTGACGATCGTCGGCACCAGTTCCTTGCCCAACGCCGGATTCCAGGCCGCCGCGATGCTCACGACCTTCAGGGTTTCGACGAGCGGCCGAAACACCACATCGCCGCCGCCGAACCGCATCGCGCGGCTCGGCACCACACCGACGCCGACACCGCAGCCCACATAGGCGATCTGCGACACCACCGAATGGACTTCATAGAGCACATGCGGCGAGAAGCCGGCATCGCGACAGGCGCTGGTGATCTGATCGAAAAAGCTCGGGCTCGCGCGCCGCGGGAACAGCACGAAATTCTCGTCGGCGAGCTCAGCAAGGCCGACACGGCTGCGCCGCGTCAACGGATGATCGACCGGAAGCACGAGCACGAGATGATCGTAGAGGATGGGGCGTACCTCGAGCGAGGCGATGCGATCGTCGAAGCGCGCGAAGGCGATGTCGATCTCGCCGCTGTGAACCGCCGCCAGCGCTTCGGCGCTCCGCGTCTCCATGACGGACAGAGAAAGCTGCGGGTACATCCGCTTCGCCGTGCGCATCAGTCGAGGCATGATGTCGAACATCGCCGAGTTGATCGCGCCGACGGTCACGATATCGGTGCGGCCCTGGCGCGCGTCGGTGACCGCCTGCTGCAGCCGCTGGGCGTGCTCCATGAAGCGGTGCACCGGCGCTAGGATCGCGGCGCCCTCGCGGCTGAGCTGAACTCCTTGGCGGGAGCGCTCGAACAGGCGGGCGCCGAGCGACTTCTCCAGCACCTGGATTTGCTGGCTGAGCGGCGGCTGTGACATGCCGAGCCGCTTTGCCGCCTTGCCGAAATGCCGTTCGTCGGCGACCGCGAGGAAATAGGAAAAGTGACGCAGGAGCCTGAAATCGATCATCGGACATGTTTCCTATATCGTCCGATACGCCCAAAATACTGAGGTTTTATCGCCTTTTCGGGCCGTATCCGGCACACCGGAGACGATTTCTATATCAAGTCGAGAGGCTAATCGAAATAGACTTCGGGCGGCGGTCGACCATGGTGGCGGCCAAGATCGGCGCAACGGGGCGAACCCGTCTGCGCCGAGGCAAGAACGCTGCCGGAGGAACACATGCTCGCTCGATGCCGTGCTTGGCGCTGCCTTGCCGCGTCGGCAATCGCCGCAGCGATAGCCGTCACATTCCCTCTCGCCGCTCAAGCGGAGAGCAAGTATCCCGACCACCCCGTCCGCATCATCCTGCCCTATGGTCCCGGCGGCGTCGCCGATGTGTCGACCCGGCTGGTCGCCGCCAAGCTCAGCGAGCGCATGGGACAAAACTTCTTCGTCGACAACCGGCCGGGAGCCGGCGGCATCGTCGCGGCCAAGGGCGCCCTGAATTTTCCCGCGGACGGCTACACCTTGTATCTTTCAGGCAACGGCGCCGCCATCAGCGAAAGCCTGTTTGCCTCGCTGCCGTTCTCGATCGTGCACGACTTTGCCCCGGTTTCGCTGCTGGCGCAGTTCGACATGCTGCTGGCAACGAAAATGGACACTCAGTTCGACACCGTCCAGAAGCTCGTCGCCTACGGCAAAGCGAATCCCGGCAAGCTGAATTTCGGCAGCATCGCGGTCGGCAGCACGCAAAACCTGTCGGCGGAACTGTTCAAGATGGTGACAGGGGTAAATGCCGCGGTCGTCACCTTCCGCACCACACCGGAGCTCATGACCGCGATCGCGCGCGGCGATGTCGATGTCGGTTTCGATTACTACGCGGCATTCAGCCCGATGGTGGCCGGCAAGCAGATGAAGATCATCGCCACGTCCGGCGACAATCCTTCCACGCTGTTTACCGGCGTTCCTACCGTCAAGGACTCCGGCTATCCGGATTACGTCGTCACCAGCTGGAACGCGATTTCCGCCCGCGCCGGCACGCCGGCCGACATCATCGCCAAGCTCAATGGCGAGTTCAGCGTCGTGCTGCAATTGCCTGAGCTCCGCGCCCAGATGGCCGAACTCGGCATGGAGCCGCTGGCCAGCACGCCCGAGGCGCTGACGCAGCGCTTGAAGGCGGATGCCGAGAAATGGCGTGTGGTCATCGACAAGGCCGGCATCCCAAAACAGTAATTCGGCAAGAGAAGAGCCAAGGGAAAGAGCCAAGAGAAGAGCCAAGAGGAACAGCAACGTGAACGTACAATCATCCAGCAACAGAGTCCCGACCGGCGCCGACAAGCCGCGGCTTAAGATCGCCATCGCCGGTTACGGCCACACCGCGGCGATCAAGAGCGGCGCCGTTCCGATCGAAGGCGTGGACACCGATTTCGTCGAGGTCGTGCCGATCATCCAGGCGTTCCGCCGCATGGTTCGCGACGTCGAGTTCGACATCTGCGAAATGGCGCCGACGACCTACATGATCGCGCGCGCGCGCGGCGCGCCCTACATCGCCTTGCCGATCTTCGTGATGCGGCGGTTTCATCACGGCGGCTTTGTGGTGCGGCCGGACTCAGGCATCCGCGTGCCGAAGGACCTCGAGGGCAAGAAGGTCGGCGTGCGCGCTTATTCGGTGACGACGGGTGTTTGGACGCGCGGCATTTTCGTCAACGAATATGGCCTCGATTCATCGAAGGTCACCTGGGTGGTGGATGACGAGGAGCATGTCGCGACGCTCGAGCTGCCGCCCAACGTCGTGCACGCACCGCAAGGCAAATCGCTGCAGAGCATGATGGCCTCGGGCGAGATTCAGGCCGGCTTCACCGGCCCGGCAGGCGTTGGCCGCGCCGGGCCGCCGATCGGCAATTGGGACATGAACGCGCCGACCGGCGGAGACGCCGGCATCTATCCCGAGCTGTTCGCCAACGTGGAGCAGATCGAAGCCGACTGGTTTCGCCGCACCGGCATCTATCCGATCCACGGCCTCATCGTCGTGAAGGACGAGCATATCGCGCGGCATCCCTGGCTCGCCCGTTCTTTGATGAATGCCTTCGTGACGGCGAAGAAGCCCTATCTCGAACAACTCAAGCTCGGGCGTGGCGACGCTCCCGAGGACAAGCGCTATCGCGGCTTCTTCTCCTTGATGAACGATCCCCTGCCCTACGGCATGGCCGCGAACGGCCCCAGCATCGAGGCGCTGGTCACTTATGCGCTGCAGCAGGGCTTGATCCCGTCGCGGCCGAAGCTCGATCAGGTCTTCGTCAATATCAACCCGTGAAACCAATCACACCCAGCCCGAGGCCCTATGTCGCCAGTCATTGATATTCATCCCCACATCGTTTCGCCGGACACCAAGCGCTATCCGCTCGCCCCGCTCGGCGGCACCCAGTCGACCTGGTCGAGCGAGCGGCCGACCACCTATGACGACTTGCTCAAGGCCATGGACGAGGCCGGCGTCGCAAAGTCAGCGATCGTGCATTCCTCGACCGCCTACGGCTACGACAACAGCTACGTCGCTGACGCCGTCGAAGCCGTGCCGTCGCGCTTCACCGGCGTCTATTCGATCGACGTGTTGGCGCCGGACGCCGTCGAGACGTTCGATTATTGGCTCGGCCGCGGCTGTACGGGCATGCGGCTGTTCACGACCGGCAGCACGCTGCCCGATCAGGCGACATGGTTCGCGGATCCCGTGACCTATCCGTTCTGGGAGCATGCAGCGGCAAAGAATATTCCGGTCTGCGTGCAGATGAAGCAGGAAGGCATCCCGCTTTTACGCCAGATCATGGACAGGTTCCCCAAGGTCACGATCCTTCTCGATCATCTGTCGCGGACGCCGTTCGCGGACGGTCCGCCCTACGCCGGCGCAAACGAATTCCTCGCGCTCGCCAAGTACAAGCAGGTTTATCTCAAGATCACGCCGGTCAATGTCTCGCCCAAGAGCTGGGGCAAAGGCGCGCCCGACACCTTCTTCGGCAAGTTCATCTCGGCGTTCGGCGCCGAGCGCATCGCCTGGGGTTCGAACTTTCCGAATTCGCCCGGCACCATGACCGAGATCCTGGGCGCGGCGCGCAAAGCTTTCTCCTTCGCGTCGGAAGCCGATCAAGAATGGATCTTCGGCAAGACCGCGCTCGCGCTTTATCCGAGCCTGAAGGGCTGACGTGATGGCTGCGCCCAGGACGCTGAAAGCGCTTCTCGGCAATTATCCCTACACCGCGCCGCTGAAAACCGGCGCGGTGAAGTCGGACAAATTCGATATCGCGTTCACCGAGATCGTTCCGGTCTGGGACGGTTTTAAGGGCATGATCCGCGAGAACCGCTACGACTTTTCCGAAATGGCCATCGTCACCTATCTCCTCGCGCGGGCCTACGGCAAGAAATTCGCGCTGTTGCCGGCAACGATGACCGGGCGCTTCCAGCACCCGTGGGCGATCTATAACGCGACCAAGGGCGACATGACGCCCCGCGATCTCAACGGCAAGCGGGTCGGCATTCGGTCCTTCACCACGACGACCGGCGCCTGGATTCGCGGCATCCTCGCCGAGGATTATGGCGTCGACCTCGACAGCATCGACTGGGTGACGTTCGAGGATCCGCATGTCGAAGAATATCCCGACACCACGATGCGGGCGCCGGCCGGCAAGAAGATCGTACCGATGCTGCTCGACGGCGAACTCGATGCCGTGCTCGGCGAGACCTCGGACGATCCGCGGGCAAAATCGATTTTCGGCGACCCCCATGCCGAAGCCAAGCGCTGGTACGCGAAGCACAAACTCACTCCCGTCAACCACATGGTCATCCTGCGCGCCGACGACGTGCGCGCCGATCCGGCGACCGCGCGCGAGATCTGGCGACTGTTGCAGGAGTCGAAGCGCAGAGCGCCGACTCCGGAGCCCGATCCGGCGCCGTTCGGCATCGAAGCGAACCGTGCCAGCTTGCAATTGATCGCCGACTATATCTGGCGGCAGAAACTTATTCCGCGGCCGATTTCGGTCGATGAGATGTTCGAAGAAACAAGAGACATCGTCGGCGGCTGAATGAGCCGTTGGACGGGCCCGCCATGTCTCATGGCGGAGGTTAGGGAAAGGAACGCGCGTGGCTTCGTCAAACAAAGTGAAACTGTTCACCCTGTTGGGGGATTACCCGAACACGCTGCCGATCAAACAGGGCGCGGTACCGTCCGATCTGGTCGAGTTCGAATTCGCCGACATCAAGGTCGCCAATACCGGCTTCAAGCCGCTGGTGCGGGACGCCAAATTCGACCTCGGCGAACTTGCCATCGTTACCTATCTGCAGGCGAAGGCTTACGGCAAACCCTATGTGCTTATGCCGGTCCCGGTCGTGGCGCGCAGTCAGCACCACACCATTGCTTATAACCCGGAACGCGGCGCGCTCACGCCACAACAGCTCGAGGGCAAGCGCGTAGGATTCCGCGCCTACACGGTGACGACCGGCGTCTGGGTGCGCAGTGTGCTGCGCGAGCAATACGGCGTCGATCTCAATAAAGTGCGCTGGGTGACCTTCGAGGACCCGCATCTCGCCGAGTACACCGACCCGTCGAGCATCGAGCGCGCGGCTCCCGGAAAGAATCTGACGCAGATGCTGCTCGACGGCGAGGTCGATGCGGCGGTTGTGGGCGACAAACTGCCCGATCCACGTCTCAAGCAGCTTATCCCCGACAGCGAACACGCGGCCAAGAGCTGGGCCGAACAGCACGGCGAGCCGATCAATCATATGCTGGTGATCCGCAGCGAGCTGTCGCGGACGCGGCCCGACGTGGTGCGGGAGATATTTCGCATCTTCAAGGAAGCCAATGCCATTGCGGTCCGCGGCAGCAGCAAGAATGCGGCGGCGATGAAATTCGGCGTCGCACCCAACCGCAAGACGCTCGAGACGATCATCGATACCGCGTTCGAGCAAAAGCTCCTGCCGCGCAAATTTACCGTCGATGAACTGTTCGACGATACGACCCGCGCGCTGGGCGCGAGTTGATGAAGCCGCAAGCCGGGCGATCAGATCGGCACGGAGGCGCGAGAATGGCGAAAACCGCGGGTCTCAGATCGCGCATCGCAGCCGTCTTGGCCCTGCTTTGCCTGTCCTCGATCACGCCGCCGCTCGGTAACGGCGCACAGGCCGAGGATGCCTATCCGTCGCGACCTATCCGGATCGTGACGCCGCTTGCGGCGGGATCGGCCTCCGACGTGGCGTTGCGCATTCTCGCCGAGAAGCTGTCGGAGCATTTCGGCGTGCCGGTGCTGGTGCAAAACCAGCCGGGGGGCGGCGGCGTCATTGCCGGGCGCACCGTCACCAATGCCGCACCGGATGGCTACAACATCGCCTGGACCGGCAACAATACGGCGATCGGGGTGAGCCTATTCCGCGAACCGCTCGACCCGCGGCAGGACATGACGCCGATCGTCGGTGTCAGCGAGTTCGCCTACCTTTTCGTCGATTCGATGGCCTCGCCTTACACGACCTTGCAGCAATGGATGAGCGCGGCGCGCGACAAGCCCGGCACATTGACCGTCGGCACATCGAGCGCCGGCACCAGCAATCATCTGGCGGCCCTGTTGTTCAAATCCGAGCAGAAACTCGATTACACCGTAGTGCCCTATCGGGGGCCAAGCGAACTCTCGGTCGCGCTGCTGCGCAACGAGGTCGACCTCGTCATCAACGCCTATGGCGGCCTTCGCGCCGCGATCGAAGGCAAACAGGTGCGCGCGCTCGCCGTCACCTCGGCCGCGCGGCTGCCCGAATTGCCGGACGTGCCGACGATGAAAGAGGCCGGCGTCGCCGATTTCGACGTGACGTCGTGGAATGCGCTCTATGGTCCGAAGGGCATGCCGCAACAGGCGATCGACGTGCTCGCCAAGGCGGCGACCGAGATCCTGCAACGGCCGGATATTATTGCGCAATACAAAGCCATCGGCTTCGAGGCCAAGCCCGTCGCCGCGGCAGCGCTCGACCAGCGCATGCGGTTCGAGATCGATCGCTGGGCCAAGGTGATCGTGGACGCCGGCATCAGCAAGCAGTGAACGAACGAGCCGCGCAAAAATCAATTCGTCCGCAGCATGGACGCCAAATAGCAGGGAGAGAGCACAATGATGATCATCGATTCAGGCGTTCACATCTGGCTGCCCGAGGGGCCCGACCGGCGCTGGATGCCGGGCCGCACCGCGCATCTGCCTGAGCCGCTGACCTATCAGAAATTCGGCGCCATCATGGATGCGGCCGGCGTAGGCCACGCCATCCTGGTGCCGCCGTCATGGGAAGGCGATCGCATCGACTATAGCCTGGAAGCCGCGCAAAAGTTTCCGAACCGCTTTGCGGTGATGGGACGCTTCCCGATCAACGAACCTGCGGAGCGAGCCAAGCTCGAGACCTGGCGCCAGCAGAAGGGCATGCTCGGCGTACGACTGACGCTGCACCATGAATGGGACCGCGCCTGGATGAGCGACGGCACTGCCGACTGGTTCTGGCCGGCGGCGGAGCGTCTCGGTATTCCAGTGATGCTGAATGCGCCTTACAGCCACAAGGAAATCGGCGAAGTCGCCGAGCGTCACCCGCGTTTGCGCATCATTCTCGATCATCTCGGCGCGCGCACCACGCAAAAGGACGACGCGCTGGCGCCGCAGATCAAAAGCACCGTGAGTTTGGCCAAGCACCCGAACGTCCACGTCAAGCTCACGCTCGTACCCGTGTTCTCGACGGCGCCCTATCCGTACAAGAATATCCAGCCCTGCATTGAGCAATTGCTGGACGCCTACGGGCCGAAGCGCTGCTTCTGGGGCACGGATGCATCCGCCATGCTCCAACGCACGAGCTGCAGCTACGAGCAGTGCGTAAAACTGTTCACCGAGGAGATGGATTTCATTCCGGCCGCAGCCAAGGAATGGATCATGGGGCGCGGGCTTGCCGAATGCCTCAACTGGCCGGCGAAGGCCTGAATCCAGCTCCAGGCGGCTCGGTCTCAATCCGGCCGGATCGGTCCCGAAACTCCTTCGAAGGCGCTTGGCGCTAGTTCGGCGACCAGGAGCCGCGCCGGGTCGACCGGTCCCGGCATGGTGGCGCGTCCGGGTGGCACGCGCTTGAAGCCGCACTTGCCGTAATAAGGCTCGTCGCCAACGAGGACCACCAGCCGGTGCCCCTTGGCGGCGGCATCCTTCAGCGCGCGCTCGATCAGCGCCTGGCCGAGCCCGCGTTCGCGAAAGGCGGGCTCGACGGTCAAAGGACCGAGCAACAGGGCTTTGGTTTCGCCGATCCGGACCGGCGAAAGCCGCACCGATCCGACCAGAAGCGTGCCGATCCGTGCCGTGAAGGATACATCTAGGCCATGCCGCACCTGCTCGCGCAGCCGATAGGCGGTTTTGGCATAGCGGCCGGGCCCGAAGGTGCGTTCGTTCAGCCGGTCGATCGCCGGCGCATCGGCCGGCGTTTCGGGCAGAATGGTGAAGGAGATGTCGTTCATCGCGCCGCCGCCTAGCATCTGCACCGGCGCAGGTCCAGTGATGGCGCGTCCTCCCCGCCGGCCGCGCCCTATCGAACCCGCCGATAATGCTTAGATTGGCAGTCAAAGATCAGCGGAGAGAACGATGGGTCAACTCGTCGACGGCGTCTGGCAAGAGGATGGGTCACGGACCAAGGACGGCCGCTTCATCCGGCCCTCATCGAATTTCCGCAACTTCGTCACCGCCGACGGCAGCGCCGGACCGAGCGGCAGCGGCGGATTTCCGGCCGAGGCGGGGCGCTATCATCTTTATATTTCGCTCGCCTGTCCTTGGGCGCATCGGACGCTGATCTTTCGCACCCTGAAAAAACTCGACAGCGTGATCTCCGTGTCGAACGCCGCGCCGCTTTACAGCAAGACCGGGTGGGAGTTCAGTCCCGAGCGCGGTGGCACCGGCGACGAGGTCAACGGCAAGGCGACGCTCGCCGAAATCTATCTGCTCGCCGATCCGCACTATACCGGCCGAGTCTCCGTTCCGGTGCTGTGGGACAAGAAGCGCAAAACCATCGTCAACAACGAGTCGTCCGAAATCATCCGCATGCTGAACACGGCATTCGATGCATTCACCAATGTGCGCACCGATTACTATCCGGTCGAGCTACGCGACGAAATCGACCGGATCAACGACATCGTCTATCCGACCGTCAATAACGGAGTTTACCGCGCCGGATTCGCCACCAGCCAGGACGCCTATGAGGAGGCGGCGCGCGGGGTGTTCGTGACCTTCGATCAGATCGAAACGCTTCTGGCGGGCCGGCGCTATCTCGCCGGGCAACAGATCACCGAAGCCGATTGGCGGCTGTTCACGACGCTCATCCGCTTCGACAGCGTTTATCACGGGCATTTCAAATGCAATCTGCGACGCGTCGCCGACTATCCGAACCTGTGGAATTATTTGCGCGACCTCTACCAACAGCCCGGCATCGCCGAGACCGTCAGCCTCGATCAGATCAAGCGGCACTATTACGGCAGCCAGCGCCAGGTCAATCCGACCGGCATCGTGCCGATCGGCCCGTTGATTGACTTCATGGCGCCGCACGATCGCGGCCGTTTCGGTTGAGGCAGGCCGCCGAGCGCGGTCACCAGATTTCGGCGGCGGCGCGGCCGGTCAACGCTTCGGCGATGCGCTCGCGCGTCGCCCGCGACGTGTCGGCCGGCAATTCCTTCGGTGCGAAAAAGCCGTGGGCGATGATTTCGCTGTTTGGCTGCGGCGGGGCGATCTGACGGAATGACCGCACGACAAAGAGCGCGACGTGATCCCGCCGCGATACCCGGCGATTGAAATAGACCGCGTGCAGCACCGGCGGCTCGGTCGGCTCGATATTGCCCTCTTCGCGCAACTCGCGGTCGAGCGCGGCGATCAGCGTTTCCCCCTTCTCGACCCCGCCTCCCGGCAGATGCCAGCCGGAGATGTATGAATGCTTGACCAGGAAAACGCGGCCTTCGCCGTCGAAAATAAGCCCGCGCACGCCGAGCGTGAGACCGCGCGAGTGGCGCCAATAGGCGTGCAGAAACCGGCGGATTGCCGGCTCGAACGGACGGCGGATGGCATCAAGACCCATGGCGCAAATCCACGCTGCAAATCAGCGGTGCAGACGTACTAAACCCTTTGCATTCCTGCCATGGTCGCATAATTGGAACTGTTCTAAGATACTCTTATTGCCGCAGCCATCGCTCCCACAGTTCCGTCCAGGGGAAGCCAGTGAAACGTTTTGCCGACCTCAGTGCGCGGGAAGTCCTCGCGCTCGCCATAACCAATGAAGACGAAGACAACCGCATTTACCGCTCCTTCGCCGACCGGCTCCGCGGCTCCTATGCGGAAACCGCGGACATGTACGACAAAATGGCGCAGGAGGAGATCGGGCACCGCGACATGCTGCTCGATCTGTATCGCAAGAAATTCGGCGAGTTTTTGCCGCTGATCCGGCGCCAAGACGTCAAGGGTTTCGTCACCCGCCGCCCCATCTGGCTCAACAGCACGCTGAGCCTCGACGCGACGCGAAAATTTGCCGAAGAAATGGAATACGAGACGGCCCGATTCTACCGCAAAGCGGCGGAAAGCGCGAAAGACGAGGCCGTACGCGACCTCCTGATGCGGCTCGCCGCGGCCGAAGACAAGCACGAGAAACTCGCGCACGATCTCGGCGAAAAGATCTCGCCGCAAGCCCGCCAGAGCGAGGACGATACCGCGCGGCGCATGTTCGTGCTGCAATATGTGCAGCCCGGTCTTGCCGGGCTGATGGACGGATCGGTCTCCACGCTCGCGCCGTTGTTCGCGGCGGCCTTTGCGACGCACAATACCTGGTCGACCTTTCTGGTCGGTCTTGCGGCCGCGGTCGGCGCCGGCATCTCAATGGCCTTCGCCGAGGCGATGTCGGATGATGGTTCTCTCACCGGCCGCGGCGCGCCGGTGATGCGCGGCGCGGTATGCGGCGCCATGACCGCTCTCGGCGGGCTCGGCCATGCCTTGCCATATCTCATTCCGAATTTCTCCATCGCGACCTCGCTTGCCTTCGCGGTCGTCGCGGTGGAGCTGATCATCATCTCGTGGATCCGCACGCGCTATATGGATACGCCGTTCCTGCAGGCAGCCTTCCAGGTCGTGGTCGGCGGCGTATTGGTATTCGCCGTCGGCATCCTCATCGGCAACTCGTAAATGGGCAGCTCTCGATCGAGCGGTTGGTGATTTGTTATGGCGCAGCTGCGATGGTGAGCACGGATCCACGGTTCTGATCGCGCCGATGTTCACGCTCGCCCATTTGTCCGACCTGCATATGGCTGCGCGACCGGTCGGTGCGCAGCTTTTGAGCAAGCGTGGGCTCGGTCTGATCAATTGGCACCGCAAACGCCGGGCCATTCATCGGCCCGAAGTGCTCGATGCCATCACGCGTGATCTCAAGGCTTTGCGCTTCGACCACATCGCGGTGACCGGCGATCTCGTCAATTTCTCGCTGGCCGAAGAATATAAGCGCGCGCGTGCCTGGCTCGACGCGCTTGGTGCTCCACGGGACATCACCGTCGTGCCGGGCAATCACGACGTCTATGTGCGCGGCGTCGAGCAATGCCCCGCTGAATATTGGGGTGACTTCATGCGGGGCGACGATGGCGTGCAGCGCTTTCCGTTCCTGCGGCGGCGCGGCGACGTGGCGCTGATCGCCCTGTCGACCGGACTGCCCACCGGACCGTTCATGGCGACCGGCCGGCTCGGCGCGCTACAACTCGGAAGGCTCGCCGAACTGCTCGAGCAAACCAACGGGCTCTGTCGCGTCGTGCTGATCCATCACCCGCCGCTTGGTCCTGCGCGCCGCTTTCTGCGCCGCCTCGTCGATAGCGCCGAGTTGCGCCAGGTCCTGGCTGCCAAAGGCGCCGAATTGCTGCTCCATGGCCACAATCACGTCCGCTCGATCGTGTGGCTCGAGGGACCGCGCGGCAAATTTCCCGCCGTGGGCGTACCGTCGGCTTCGGCGCTGACGCGTCATGGCGACGAAGACGAGGCCGGCTACAATATATTTCGTATCGAGGAAGCGGCGGCGGCGGGCGGAAGTAAAACCTGGCACTGCGAAATGGTCGCGCGGCAGCTTAGGCCGGATGGCGCCGTCGGGGAAACGTCACGCCAGTCGCTTTTTTAGGACTTGCTTTGTCTAAGATTTGGTCGCCATCAGCAGCGCGACCGCAAGCAGCGTCACGACACCGATCAAAAAGCCGAGCGCGAGTGCGCCGATCGCGCGCCAGCGTCGCCGGCGCCGATGGCGCTCGGCCTCCTTGGGCGCAGCCTGCGCCAACAGATCCGGGTTGTCGGCGAGCGCCCGCTGCCGCTCGATCAGGCGGCGCGCCACGTAGGTGGTGACCGCCTGCACGATGTCGGCAATCTCATGCGACTCGGCGATAACGTGCCGGCCCATGCGGCTGTCGTGCAGAAAACGGTAGCTGCGTTTGTCGCGTCCCATCGCGACATGCGCGACCGCGTCGATCCAGAGCCGCGGAGTCTCGCCGCGGCTGATGCCGCGGTCGAACAGATCGACCTCGGCGGGAAGCTCGGCGAACAGCGGATCGAGCGCCTCATTGAGAAGCTCGAGCCGCGCCACCTCCGCATCGCGCAGGTCGACGACAACGCTGGTCCGCTCGGCCGCCTCGACACGCGCCTGATGCAGCGCCTCGCGCAACGGCGAAGGCGGCACGGCGCCTGGCGCCGGCGGCTCGGATTTTGGCTTTCGACCGAACATGTCCCGCTCCCTGAAACGCAGGATACACCAAGCTTTGCGGTAGCAAAAAGGCTGCCAATTGCCCGGCAACGAGGCTCAACCGGACGGCATGTGCGGAAATAGCGCTGATTCGTCGGCATCCTGCCGAGGAATCAGAGTTGATCTCGCCCTAGATCGTCCGCCCGCCATCCACTTCGACGATGTTGCCGGTGACGAATTCGGCCTCGGGGGAGGCGAGAAACAGCGCCGCATTGGCGATATCCTGCGGCTGCGCCAAACGGCCGAGCGGCACGGTCGCGATAAACTTCTCGCGCTGGCCCTCGGCCGGGCCGAGGAACGACGGCAATAGCGGCGTGTCGGTCGCCACCGGCGCGATGGCGCAGACGCGAATGCGATCCGGCGCAAGCTCGACGGCGAGTGATTTGGTCAGGATATGCACCGCGCCTTTGGTGGCATTATAGGCCGACAATCCCGGTCGCGGCCGCAAGCCCGCTGTCGAGCCGATATTGATGATGACGCCGCCGCCTTGTTTTCGGAACACCGGCACGACAGCCTGGCAGCCGAGAAAGACGCCCTTAACATTCACCGCGAAGATGCGATCGTATTCGGCTTCGTCGATGTCGAGCATCGGCTTATTGACATGCGTTGCGCCGGCGTTGTTGACCAGAATATCCAGCGCGCCGAACGCCGAAAGCGTCTCAGCGACCGCCGCCGCGAAATCTGCTTTCTTCGAAACGTTGCAGCGGACCGCGATCGCGTTATTGCCGATCGCGCGCGCTGCGGTCTGCGCCGCCGCAAGCTCGATATCGGCCAAGGCGACGCGCGCGCCCTCCCGCGCATAAGTCTCGGCAATGCATTTGCCGATGCCAGATCCGGCGCCGGTCACCAAAGCGGTCTTGCCGTCGAGACGCATGGCGTCAACTCCGTTTCGGCACCACGCCGTAAGGCTTGGCCCAACCAAGGCCGTCTTCGGTGCGCGTGCGCGGTTTGTATTCGCAGCCGATCCAGCCTTTGTAGCCAAGCCGATCGACGGCCTCGAAAATGGCCGGGTAGTTGACCTCGCCTTCGTCCGGCTCGTGCCGCGACGGGGCGGCCGCGATCTGGACATGGCCGATCACAGGGAAATGTTTTTCGAAGCGCTTGAGGAGATCGCCGTCGCTCACCTGGACGTGATAAAAATCGAACTGCACCCGCACATTCGGCGCGCCGATCTTGCCGACGAGGTCGGCTGCGTGATCGACATGGCGCAAAAAATAGTTCGGCCGGTCGCGCGGATTGATCGCCTCGATCAAGAGCGTGATGTTCGCCTTGGCCGCGTCTGCCGCGGCACGCGTCATGTTGGCGATAAAAACCCGCTCCGCGGCGGGCCGTTGCTCGGGCGGCACCACGCCCGCCATGCAGTGGATCGCCGAGCCGCCGATGGCCACCACATATTCGAGCGCACGCTTGAACGCAGCATCGAAATCGCGCTCGCGCCCCGGCAAGGCGGCAAGGCCGAACTCCGGGCCTTGCGGGGTGTTGACGCCGAGTTGCGTGAGGCCGTGCCGCGCGAGTTCGGCCTTCACCGTGGCGGGTGCGACATCGTAGGGGAATTGCAGCTCGACTGCGGCAAAGCCCGCGGCCGCAGCGGCGCCGATCCGTTCCAGCAAGGGACGTTCGGTGAATAAATGGCCGAGATTGGCGGCAAAGCGCGGCATTTTCAGTCCTTGGCGTTTCCCCGATCTGGCCGGACCGTAGCGCGAATCGGCGGAAGTGCAATCCGCCCGCGCGGTCGCGTTTTGACCTAGATCATGTCGGAACGGCCGCTTTTGCGGTTCAAGTTGCTTTCTCGACAGAAGTCCGGGGCCCGGATGCGAACGATTTTGCCGAACGCCGACCTGCTGAAGCACCTCGAGCGGCGGGTGCCGCGCTACACGAGCTATCCGACGGCGGTGCAATTCGGGCCTGAGGTGAAGGCCGCAAGCTACCAAGCCTGGCTCGCCGATTTGCCCGCGGACACACCGCTATCGTTCTATCTGCACATCCCGTTCTGCGCCGAGCTCTGCCTTTATTGCGGTTGCAACACCACGGTGGTGCGGCGCTACGATCCGGTGGCGGCTTATGTCGCTTTGTTGGAGCGCGAAATCGAGATGGTCGGCGCCATCGTCGGCAAGCGCAGCATCGCCAATTTGCATTGGGGCGGAGGGACGCCGACGATCTTGGCGCCCCAGGATTTCCTCCGGCTGACGGCGACATTGCGGGACAGGTTCAGTTTCGCGCCGGATGCCGAATTGGCCGTCGAGATCGATCCGCGCACCATGACGCGCGGCCACGCGTCGGTGCTCGCCCAGATCGGCATTACGCGGGCAAGTCTCGGCGTGCAGGATTTCGACGAGCGGGTGCAGCGTGCCGTCGGACGCATCCAGAGCGTCGAGCAGACGGCGCGGGTGGTGCAGTGGTGCCGCGACGCAGGCATCGGCGGCATCAATCTCGACCTGATCTACGGCCTGCCGCACCAAACGACGGCATCGACGGCGGCGACGATCGAGCGGGTTCTCGACCTCGATCCGGATCGCATCGCGCTGTTCGGCTATGCGCATGTGCCGTGGATGAAGCGGCATCAGAAGCTCATCCCCGAACATGCCTTGCCGGCAACCGAGGAACGTTTCGCGCAGAGCCAGATCGCAGCCGAAATGCTGATCGCCGCGGGCTTCGAGCGCATCGGCCTCGATCATTTCGCCAAGCCAGGCGATCTCTTGGCGCGGCGCGGGCGCGAGCGCAGGCTGCATCGCAATTTTCAGGGTTACACGACCGACGAAACGGAAATTCTCATCGGCTTTGGCACCTCTGCGATCGGCTCGCTGCCGCAAGGCTATGTGCAGAATGCAAGCAACAGCGTGGCCTATCGCGCGGCGATCGAAACCGGAAAATTCGCAATCGCGCGCGGCCGCGAAGTGACGAATGAAGATCGGCTCCGCCGCGACGTCATTTCCAGTCTGATGTGCCATTTGTCGGCTGACCTCGCCGAAATCTGCGCCAGGCACAATGTCGGCGTCGGGCATTTTTCGACTGAACTCGCCGCTCTCGATGGGTTTATCAGCGACGGCGTTGTCGAGTGCGCTGCGAGCGTCATCAGCCTTCCCGAACGAGCCCGCCCCTTCGTGCGCATGGTCTGCGCGGGTTTCGATCAATATTGGGCGGATAACGAGACGCGCTATTCGCGCGCGTCGTGAAATCTCAGGCTTCGCTCGTCAACTCAATGCGTCAGCGCAGCCACTTTCTTGATATGGGCGATGGCCGCCTGGGCGCCGGCCGTCTTGGTAAGGAGATCGAGATTGGCGTCATCGTCGATCACGGGCGTCAGCGCTACGTCGATGTAGGAATGCCGGCGCGGATCGCGCTCGATGCGGCGCTTGAGCCGCAGGATCCAGAAAATGGTTCCGATGAGCTTCACGTTGTTGGCGATCGTGTTGCCGATGTGGTTTGCATAAAACGCACGCCTTGATTCGCGCGGCAAGCCGTAGCGGCGCTCGTCCCGATGTTTGCGGCGGAACAGCCCCGCTTGCAGCGGGTGGATATTCTCGACCGGCGCCATGTGGATGAACGGCACTAGCGCCTTGACGAGAGAAAGGAGCGACGTGCCGGCGGCAGCGCCGCGCCGGAGCAAGGTCTCGACGTGCTCCGGCGAATAGTAGCGCGTCCAGGCTTCCTTATAGATCGCCTGCCATTCGGCCCGGCTCATCTTCGGATGATCGGAGACCACATGCTCGAAATCGTAATTATTGAGGTTGTCGTCCATGACGACGCCCTTCTTCCACATCCCGGTGTGGTCTTCGGAGCCGGGCAGCGGGGTGAGGATCGCCCATTCGACGATATCGAGCGGTAATTCGCGCTGGATGATCTCGATATCGCGCCGGATCGATTCCGGCGTGTCGGCCGGCAGGCCGAGGATATAGCCCGCGTAAGTGAAGATGCCCTGCGCCTTCCACGCCAGCAGCATGCGGCGGTATTCGGTGATCTTGTTCTGCGGCTTTTTCACCGCTTTCAGATTGTCGGGATTGATATTCTCGAGCCCGATGAAGACGCGGGTGACGCCGGCACGATGGCACTTCTCGATGAAGTTGGGGATCTTGTGGCAGAGCGTGTCGACCTGGATCATCAGGCCGAGCGGAATCTTGTCCTGTTCGCGGAGCTTGATCAGCCGATCGAGGATCGGCTCCCACTCTTTGTTGCGGGCAAAATTATCGTCGGTGAGAAAAAAGCGCGAAATGCCTTCGGCCCAGTTCTCGCGGATAACCCGCTCCACGTCGTCGGGGCTGCGCGAGCGCGATTTGCGACCCTGCACATTGATGATGGTGCAGAATGAACATTGGTAGGGGCAGCCGCGCCCGGAATCGAAGCTTGAATTGGTGCCTGCCGTGCGGCGCACGAATTCGATCGGCAGGAACGGGCTCGGCTGTCCGGTCATGTCGATGAGATCGTCGGTGAAATCGTAATCGGGCTTTAGTGTACCGCTCGCCGCTTCCTGCAGCAGCGTCTCGAACCGCCCCTCCGCCTCGCCGGCAAAAATGCTGACGCCGAGCTCGCGCGCGCGATCGAGATCGACCGCCTTGCCGTCGAGCATGGCGATGCAGCCGGAGACATGGAACCCGCCGATGACCACGGGCAGGCCCGCGGCGCGGAACGGCCGCGCGATGTCGAGCGCGCGCGGATATTGATTGGTCTGCACGCCGATCAGCCCGACCACGCCGAAGCCCTTGGCCTTGCGGAAGCGGCGCAACAGCTTCGGCACGTTCACGCGCGTATTGGTCTCGTCGATGACATCGATCTCGATATCGACGTCGTCGCCGAGTACGTGGCGCTGCGCGCAGTCGAGCGCGACGCCGTGCATGGCCGCGAGCGAGTTCGATGGCACAAGTCCCCTCCACCATCGGATGACGTAGCCGTCATCGTGATAGTGCGAGGGTTTGATGAGCACGACGCAAAACCGGCGCCGAGGCCGCAAAGCCGCCCGGGAACGTGCCATAGGCCTCCAGACTCGACCGTACACAATATTGCGTACGGAAACGATCATTATTTGGCAGGCATAATCCTGTCCCCACTCCTGCCCTGGTGTCGCGGGGCGGGCAAGCGTTATCGTTGTCGCGGCGCCTTCGCCCGCATCCACAAGCGATGCATCGTAGTCCTGACGGAACCAACGGGTCCGGCCCGAAGTGGCCGACATCGCCGCGGTGCTCGAATCGGAGAGCTTGACGAGAATGCCCAGCATTGCGGTGGTTGGCGCCGGTCCGGCAGGCCTCATGGCCGCCGACGTGCTGGCTCACGCAGGCCTTGAAGTGATCATCTTCGATCGCATGGGTTCGGTCGGGCGCAAATTTCTGCTCGCGGGACGCGGCGGACTTAACATCACCCATAGCGAAGAACTGCCGCGCTTTCTTGAACGCTATCCCGACGGAAACCCGCGGTTACGCACTGCCATCGAAAGTTTCCCCCCGGGCGCGACACGAGCGTGGTGTGCTGACCTTGGGCAGGAGACCTTCATCGGCAGCAGTGGCCGGATCTTCCCGAGCGCATTCAAGAGTTCGCCGTTGCTTCGCGGCTGGCTGCGGCGGCTCGCAGATCTAGGCGTCCAGTTCAAACTGCGTCACCGGTGGATCGGATGGGACGATGCCGGTGCCCTGAAGCTGGAGACGCCTGAGGGCCCCGTTGCCGTGAAACCACAGGCCTGCATCCTGGCGCTGGGTGGGGCGAGTTGGCCGAGACTTGGAGCCGACGGGAGTTGGGCCGAACTGCTTGCGGCGGAAGGCATCCACATAGCTCCGCTCCGCCCCGCGAATTGCGGGTTTCTGGTTCCTTGGTCCAATCTGTTCAGCGACCGCTTTGCCGGGCAGCCATTGAAACGCATTGCATTGTCGTTCCGCGGCCAGACGGCGCGTGGCGATGGCATGATCAGCCGGCACGGCATCGAGGGCGGCGCGATCTATGCTCTCTCGGCCGCCCTGCGCGACGCGATCGCCGCGGAGGGCGGGGCCGTTCTACAGGTGTCGCTACGTCCCGACCTGGCAATCGGCGAATTACAGCGCCGGCTTGAAGCACCACGCGGCAAACAATCTTTGGCGACGTTTTTACGCAAGGCGGTTGCGCTGTCACCCGTCGCCATCGGACTTCTCCAAGAGGTATACGCGGGCAAGCTCGCCACGCTTCCCGTACCCGCGCTTGCCAGCGCGATCCACGCATTGCCGCTTCGGCTGACCGGTACCTTCCCGATCGATCGAGCCATCTCGACCGCGGGTGGCGTCGCCTTCGATGAGATTGACGATTATTTCATGCTTCGCCGCCGCCCGGGCGTGTTCGTCGCGGGCGAAATGCTCGACTGGGAAGCGCCAACCGGCGGTTACCTGCTGCAAGGCTGCCTGGCCACGGGCGTGAGCGCCGCCCGCGGCGTCTTGCAGTGGCTTGAAGATCGAGCGACCGAGACTGTGTAATTGCTTGACCGAAACGGGCTACATTGTCGCCCTGCACGGCAAGGACAAAGAATGCTCCCCAATTCCGCCTTCCACATAGCGGTCCTCGCTGGCGACGGCATCGGGCCTGAAGTCATGGCGCCGGCGCTTGAGGTGTTGCGCAAGGTCGAGGCGACGACGCCGGGGCTTGGCTTCCGCTTCACCGAAGCGCCGGCCGGCGCCGCGCATTATCGCGCGACCGGCCAATCCATGCCGGAATCGACGGTAAAACTTTGCCGTGATGCCGACGCCATTCTGCTCGGCGCCTGCGGGTTGCCGAGTGTGCGCTATCCCGACGGCACCGAGATCATGCCGCAGGTCGAATTGCGCTTCATCTTCGATCTCTATGCGGGCGTGCGGCCGGCGCGGCTCGTGCCCGGCGTGCCATCGCCGATCGTCGGCGCCGATAAGCACGGTATCGATCTGGTGCTGATCCGCGAATCGACGGAAGGCCTGTTCGCCTCCATGGGCAAGGGCGTGGTCACGCAGGACGAAGCGCGCGAGACGCTCGTGATCACGCGGAAGACGTCGGAGCGATTGTTCGAATTCTCATTTCGTCTGGCCGAGCGGCGTAGGGCGCGCGGACGGCCCGGAAAGCTCACCTGCGTCGACAAGGCGAATGTGTTCAAGGCCTTTGCGTTCTTCCGCCAGCTCTATGACGACGCCGCCGCGCGCCATGCGAGCGTCGCCACCGAGCGGCTTTATGTCGACGCCTGCTCTGCCATGCTGGTGCGGCGGCCGTGGGATTTCGACGTCATGGTGATGGAAAACATGTTCGGCGATATTCTGTCGGACCTGACCGCGGGCCTCGTCGGCGGCATGGGCATGGCGCCGTCTGCCGATATCGGCGACACCCATGCGGTGTTCCAGCCCTGCCACGGCACCGCGCCCGACATCATGGGCAAAGGACTCGCCAATCCCTCGGCGATGATCCTCTCGACGGCGATGATGCTTGATTGGCTCGCCGACAAGCACGATCACGCGCCGGCCGCCGCGGCCGCCCAGCGGATCGAGACCGCGGTCGACAAGGCTTTCGCCACCGGCATCAGGCCGCCGGATCTCGGCGGCGCTGACGGCACGGCGACGGTCGCGAAAGCGGTGCTGGCGGCACTCGAGGAGACGGCCGAAGCGTGAGGGGCGGCAGCAGCGCCGCGTTCGCGGCGGGCGGTTCTTACAGCCCTCGCCTCACACGAGCGGCAATGTCACCCCAACCGGCGTAAGCTTGGCCACGCACACCTCGCCGTCGGTGACGTAGTGGTTGACCGGCGCCACGGGCAGTTTCTGGCCGGATCGATACGACGCCGCGTCTTCGATGACCTTGTTGGTCTGCAACGCGGCAATGATGAAGTCGCGCTCGACATTGGTGTCGGAATCCGTCGCGTGCGTGATCTGAAATGTGAGCTTGGTGAACGACAGGCCGGTGTCTTTGGTGGCGGCGCCGACCCAGAGCACGTGCTCGTGTCGCGGCGGCCGATCGGCGTTTAGCCAGAAGCTCGCCGTTCCGATGGTGGCCTTGGTATGCGCGAGGCTCAGTGCCCAAAAGCGGACGTGGTGGCGCTTGCGCGGACTATTGTCGATCGCCTTCTGGAAGCCGATGTCCTGGCCGCGGCCGTAAAGATAAAGCGTGCTGAAAGGGGCGGTCGGATAGGGCGAGTTCAAGACGAACGCGCGAAACATCCGCCACGAGCTTGCCAGGCCCAGAGGGTCGGCCTCCGACCATCCGGCCGCCGCAAACGCTGCCTGCAGTTGCTGCAGCGTTCCTATCAGCACCAGATTGACGGGATCGCCGGGCAATCCGTCTCCGGTCGTCGTAAAGCGCGGCACCCGCTTTCGCTGCAGCGTCTTCAGCCCCATCCGAACGGCGCGAGGGAGAATAACATAGGCCGCAATCCCGTAAGTGAGCGCCACGGCCAGGACTGTCGGCAGCCTGCGATCCGTCAGCCTGAACACATAAACGATCAGCCAGACGGTCAGGATGCCCAAGCCGAAAATGAGCAGGCGGCGCAACGCGCGCTTCAGCATTCTCACGGTCTAGACGCCATCGCTTGTTCCGTCTTCCGCCTCCGTCGCGCCGCCGGGCGAACGGCTATTCGATCACTTCGTCGGCGCTGACAAGGAGCCCGTTTGGAACCGTCAAGCCGAGCGCCTTCGCGGTCTTCAGATTGATCGACAGCTCGTATTTGGTCGGCGTCTGCACCGGTAGATCGCTCGGCGATTGGCCTTTCAGAATGCGGTCGACATAACCGACCGGCTGCTGAATCATCGCGGCGAAAGCGTAAGTATAGGAGATCAAGGCGCCGCGGCGGGTCGCCCCGGTGAAGGAAACGATGGCCGGAAGGCCGTGCTGGATGGCAAGCGCAATGATCTTATCCTGATGGGTGTTGGTGAACGGCTCCGGCACGACGAGGAGCGCGCCATGCGGCTCGGCGCCGATCGAGGACAGCGCGGTCTCGATGCCTTGATCGTCGTGCACCGGAAATTCGAGCACGTCTACGTCACGACCGGCAGCCGTTTTGGCCGATGCGACCAGCGCTGCGGCGTAGGGACCCGTCTCGGGATTGTAGAGCACGCCAACGCGCTTGAGGTCCGGAGCAATTTCGCGAACGAGCTCGAGCCATTTGCCGCCGATGGAAAGGTCCCAGGCCATGAAACCGGTGAGATTGCCGCCTGGATGGGGAATGCTCGCGACCAGGCCGAAGCCGACCGGATCGGCGGTCTGCGTGAACACGATTGGGATTGCGCGGGTTTTCTTTTGCAGCGCCTTCGCGGCGGGCAGTCCCCCCAGGCCATAGATCACGTCCGGATTGAGCGCGACAAGTTCGGCTGCGGCTGTATCGATTTTGACGGGATCGCCGGCGGCGAAGCGGTACTCGATATGAATGTTCTTGCCATCGGTCCATCCAGCGCCCTGCATGGCTTCCTGGAACGCCTCCAGGACCGGACGCGCCACGGTGTCGTCCGCACTCGCGGCGTAGCCGACGAGGACGCCCATCTGGCGCATACGGCCGGATTGTTGCGCGTAGGCGATAAACGGCCGCGCGACCATCTCGCCGCCGAGGGCTGCCAAGAAACGGCGTCTTCCAATGCGGCTCGCCATCTATCGATTCCCATTGAGATCGCGTCGGCCATAATTCGAAAACCTACCACGTTTCGGATCGCTGGATGACTAGCGGCGGGCGTGCTTCGCCCCACCGCATTCTTCATGATCTCGAAAGATTCGGCTCCGCAGCCTGCAAGCGGCGGATCCTGCCCACTAGAAATTGGGATTTAGCCCATTATATTGCCCACCACAAAGGTGGGCTAATTTGTGGTTGACCCTGCCCCGCCTGCTTGGTTCGCTAAGGCCGTCGCGGACCGACTAAGAACGCCCCCAAGGCGCCGGCCGTCGCGATACGAGGAAACATCAGGGAGCGGCGCCGAAAAGGCGCCGTGCCTTCCATGAACGCACAGCAACTGCTCGCCGAAATCTCCGACTATTGCCGTCAGACCGGGCTTGCCGAGTCCACTTTCGGCCGCCGCGCCGTCAATGACGGCAAGCTCGCGGCGCGCCTGCGCAACGGCGGCCGCATCACCACCGACACGCTCGATCGCATCCACGGCTTCATGTCGGCGCATCCGGCGGCCGGCGAGCGCCCGGCGATCATCGCGCGTGAGCCGCGGCTCGTGCCACCGCCGCTGCCGCCGGGACCGAGCCACGGCGCCGATCCGCAGCGCAATTTCCGGTTCTTCGACAACCGGCAAAAGTACCTGTTGTTCGTCAATACCTGCAGCGAGAAATGGGAGGTCGCGCACCGCGTCTCCGAAGAGCTCGCGCATATTCATCCGCGCCCGCCGGCCGTTCGCATCTTCGACGCCGGCGTCGGCGACGGCTCGGTGCTGTCGCGGGTGATGCGCGCCGCGCACGATCGTTTCAGCACCATGCCGTTCTACATCGTCGGCAAGGAAATCAGCCTCGAGGACGTTCGGCTCAGCCTGCAAAAAATGGCGGACCGCTTCTTCGAGCATCCGGCCTCGGTGCTGGTACTGACCAATCTCGCTTACGCGGATGCGCCGTGGCTCGCGGTGAAATCGCTCAACGCGGCGTCGAGCATGGTCTGGCACGAGTTGTCGCTGCAGGGCAATTCGGCGCATCGCTTCGAGCAGCAAATCATCGATCTCGAGCCGTTCCTGGCGCAGAACTGGAAGGCGGGCGTCAGTGCGCGCACCGGCAATCCAGTCTATGACCGGCCGGTGGTGCTCGTGATCTATCGCGAAGATCACCGCTTCCTGCTCGACCCGATCATTCCGAAGCCGGGCGGCACGCGCGCCGATTACGACCTCGTCATCGCCTCGCAGCCCTATCGCGCGCGCGCTTCGCTCGATTTCAAGGCGAAACGCGTGATCGGCCCCTTGGCGCGGGCGCTCGGTCCCGGCGGCCGATTGATCGCCATCCATTCGCACGGCCAGGACCCCGGCATGGAGATCATCCAGAAAGTCTGGCCCGAGGATAATCCGTTCATTCACGACCGCCACCAGATCCTCAAAGCGGTGAAGCAGGATCTCGGACCTGCCGGGCGGGAGCTCAATTTCAACGCCTATGCGGATAACCGCTCGCTGTTCCGCTACGAGATGCACACGCTGCCGTCGGAAATTTCGGAATCGATCGGCACCTCGACGCTGTTCGCGGCCTGGAACGCGGCGATCTACGTGGCGCAGGTCGAGGATGACCGCGTCGCCGAGGCGGCTGCCGATGGCCGCTATATCGATGCCACGCGCGCCGTGTTGCGCGAGCGCGGCGGGCTGTGGTTCTATGACGAATCCTACGTGATCTCGCGCCGACGGGCGTGAGCGTCGTCATGGCCGCGCCCGCACCCGTTCCGGCCGGCACGCTGCCCGCGGCAGCGGCGCGCATCGCGGGCTTCACGACGGGCTTCTCGCTCGAAGCGACGCGGCCGAGCGCTGCCGATGTCGCGGCCCTGACCGTGCTCGGGCGTGGGACGCGGATCTATCTCAGCGCGGTGCCGGGACGCCCGGCCGCCGAATCCATCGAGGCGGCGGTCCGCCTGCGCGCGGCAGGCTTTGAGCCGGTGCCCCATGTCGCGGTGCGTAATTTCGCGTCGGCCGACGCGCTCGACGATTTCCTGGCGCGGCTCAACGCCGAGGCCGGCGTTGTCCACGTCCTCGTCATCGCCGGCGATCGCACGGAATGCGGACCGTTCCGCCGCGCGGCCGACGCCATCGACTCCGGCGTGTTGCGGCGGCGCGGCATTCAAAGCATCGGCATCGCCGGTTATCCCGACGGCCATCCGCGGATCGGCAATGACGAGTTGTTCCGAGCAATGGCGGAAAAAATCGCCGCCGCCGAAGCGACTGGACTCACGGTCGAGATCGTCACTCAGTTCTGCTTCGAGGCGCGTGCCATCCTCGATTATATCGCGCGGCTGCGCGCCTTCGGCTTCGAGCAACGGCTGCGCATCGGGCTTGCCGGGCCGACTAGCCTTGCGGCGCTGTTGCGCTATGCGGGACGCTGCGGCGTGCGGGCTTCGGCGCAGGGGTTGGCGCGGCGTACCGGGCTGTTGCGGCAGGCCTTCGGCATGGCGGTGCCCGACGATCTGGTGCGCAGTCTTGCCGAGGCGTCACCCGCGAATGTGACGCCGCATTTCTTTTCCTTCGGCGGCGTGCCGGCCAGCGCACGCTGGGCACAAGCTGTCGCCGACGGCGGCATCGAGATCGCGGGCGGGACCGGATTCAAAGTCGTGGCGCCGTCCTAGTTTTTTTCTCCTCGGCACGCTGCGAAGGAGTAGAATGCCGGGCATGCATTTCGTCGTCCACGCGCTCGACAAAAAAGATGCCCTAGCGACGCGGGCCAAATATTACCGCGACCACCGCATTCATCTCGACAAATCTGAAGAGCATGGCGTCGATGTGGTGACGGCGGGCACGCTGGTCGCCGACGATGGCGAAACACCGGTCGGCAGTATTTTTGTGATCGATGCGACGGACCGCGCCGCCGTCGATGCCTTCACCCGCAGCGATCCCTATCACGTCAATGGCGTCTGGGACCGCGTCTCAATCCACGGCTACAACAAAAAGCGCGGCACACCAATCGTAAGCAGGAGGTAGTGCCGTTCCCCTCCCCCACAAGAGGGGAGGGAGTTCACACCTTCTCGCGCAGCCCCATGCGCTCGAGCCGCCCCACCACCTCGTCGCAGAAATACGGCAGCTCGTTGAGATAATTGACGAGCGAAATGGCGATGCCGGTGAGGCCGGCTTTGCTCAGATCGGCGAACTGCGCCGCGACGTGATCGGGATCGCCGACGATCGGCAGCCCGCCCATGCCTTGGGCGTAGCCGCTACGCTGTTTGAGAAACTCCTCCATCGGCACCGTCTCGGGGGTGATGTTTTTCAGCGCCAAAATGCTGTCGACCGCCGACCAGTCGGCGCAGTCGACGATGCAGTGCTGGAAATATTCTTCCGCTTCCTTCCTGGTTGGGCGGCAGGTGACGACGCCGACCGTGTAGCAGCCGATCTCGCCGCCGACCGCCCGCGCCGCGTCTTTCGCCTTGCGCACGCGGCCTGCGGTCTCTTCGAGCGAGGTGCGCGAGGCCTGGAGAAAAAACGCATCGCAGTTTTTCACCGCAAAGGCTTGGCCGGTCGCGGAAGCTCCCGCATTCATGATCACCGGCCGGGTGCCGCCATAGGGCTTCGGCTTGCCCTTGATGCCTTTCATGTCGAGATATTTGCCATGGAAGTCGAAATTCTCGCGGTCGGACCAGATTTGTTTGATGACGTCGATCCATTCCTGCGCGAAGTCGTAGCGGTCCTCATGCGCGCGCTGCTCGACGCCGAACATGTCGAACTCGCCTTCGTTCCAGCCGACGACGATGTTCAGGCCGAAGCGGCCCTCGCCGACGTGATCGGCGGTCACCATTTCCTTGGCGGCGACCACCGGGTTGAAGATCGGCGCATGCACGGTGCCGAACACGGTGATGTTGCTGGTGGAGGCCAGGAGCGCCGTTGCCCAAGTGATCGTTTCCAGCGTGGTACCCTGGTAATCGGTGTCGCCGCCATAGCCCTTCCAGCGGCCTATCGGCAGCATGAAGTCGATGCCGGCGGCGTCCGCCATGACCGCAAGTTTCTTGTTGTCCGGCCAGCTGCCCGACCAGCGTTCAGGCACCAGCGTCACGGCGCGGCCGGACGAACAATTGGCCCCGAACAGGCCGATCTGCAGCGCATTGTTGCCGTGCATGGCACGGCGCGAATTCAACGAAGGTGACGAAGCGTGCACGCCTTAACTCCACAGCCGCTTGGATGCGATATCGGCGCCTTGGCGAAGCGCCTTGAACTTTTCCCACACTACGCTGTCATGGACCTCGGTCCGGTACAATGCCTGCGATGAGAACCCGCAGTCGGCGGCCGCGATGACATTTTCGCGACCGACCAGCTTGGCAAAGCGCATGATGCGCTCGGCAATCAGCTCAGGATGTTCGACGATATTGCTGGCGTGGGTGATCATGCCGGGACAGAGCACTTTGCCGTCCGGAACCTTGATCGTTTCGAACAGATGATATTCGTGTTCGTGGCGCGGATTGGCAGCCTCGAAACTGTAGGAGCCGGCGTCGATTTTCAGCACGTAGTCGATAATGTCGGACAATGCCGCTTCATAAAGGCGCGGCCCTTCATTGATGCCGTAGCAGGTATGGAACCGCACTTTTTCCGGCGGAATTCCCTTGAGCGCGGTATTGGTCGCCTCGACATAAATCTCGGCGCGACGCTTCATTTGCGCCCGGTCGAGATCGGGTTCGAAGAAAATATCCGGCAGGAACGGATCGTCGATCTGCACCAGAATGCCGGCATCGACGATGGCGCGGTATTCCTTCGCCATCTCGCCTGCGAGCGCATGAAAATACTCTTCTTCGCTCTGGTAATATTCATTGATGCCGACACCCGACGCCGCCGTCGCGGGCAGGAATACGTGCTCATCGGGCACGCCCGCGGCGGCTGCGGCCTTCTTCACATTGTCGATGTCTTTTTGCACCAGTTTCTCGCCGCGATACTTCACCGGGGCGACGCAAACGACGGGCGCCAGACCGACAATCGCGCCGCCCATCATCGCCTGCTTGAAATACTCGGCATAATATTCGGGAAACGCCGCGACCTCCTGCTGGAATAATTTCATTTTTTGATCCGGACGCCGCTCGAAACCTTCGAGCCGCTCCTGGATATAGGTGAAAAAACCCGGCTTTGAGAATTCGCCGTCGGCGACGATGTCGATCCCGCAACTCACCTGCTTGCGGACGGCGTCCTCAACGGCCGCGGTCAAGAGCGCGTCGACCTTATCCTGATCGTAAGGTTGGCCGTTATATTTCGCCTTCATGACATCGAGCAGTGCATGCGGCCGCGGCAGGCTGCCGATATGCGTCGTCTGGATGCGGTCCGTATTTTGTTGGCTTGTCATCGCTGTTCCTTGTGACGCCTCATCCCCGATTTTTTTTGGCTCGTTTACGTCCACAGCATCATAGGGCTGCGACCCCGAATTTAGACGGAAAAAGACTCCGTCGGATAGTCCGGCATGACTTGCCGCTTCACCGCATCGACGTCGCCCATGATCCATAGCTCCGTAATCTTGCCGTCGCGGACGCTAAAGAAGGCGGCGCCGGTCCAGTGGATGTCGCGGCCCGTCGGTTCGGCGCCGAAGAATTTTCCGCGATGCTTGCCGGAAAAGCTCACGCGGGCGGCGGCTCGACCGGGCGTTGCGATGATGTCGTCGATGGTGCAGGTGAAATTCTCGAGCGCGGCGCGGACCGAACGCATATAGGCGATGAAGCCGCCCGGCCCACGCAGTTCGGGACCGAGTGAAGCGCGGAAGCGAAAATCGGCGTCGAGAATCTTTCGCGCCTCCGCTTCGTCCGCCTGGTTCCACACGATGTTGTAAAAGCGCTCGACCAGTTCTTTCGCCGATGCCGCCACGCGCGCCCTCCACTCACCCGACAGGAAGTGTAACGCGGCGACTGCCAAGTGTCTTTGCAATTTGACGCTATGCGTGTTGCGCCCCTCGCAGGACCCTGCCGAAACGCCGCGAAGGCGATTGACTTCGCTGCGGCAATGCCGGTGAATCAAGGGCAATAGAGAAGATACGGGAGGGAGGCGTCGATGAAGAAGATTTGGGGCATCTTGGGCTTGGCCTTGCGCTCGGGCTTGGGCTCGGCCTTGGGTTTGGGCTTGGCCGCCACAGCCATGACCGTTCCGGCGCGTGCAGCCGACCCGGTGAAAATCGGCGCGATCTATCCCTTGACCGGCAATGCCGCGAGCGCCGGCCAATCGGCGAAAGACGCCGTGCATCTCGGTCTTGATATCGTCAACAACGCCTATCCCGAATTGAAGAACCTGCCGCTCGGCGCGACGGCGGGCCTGCCCAATCTCGGCGGCGCCAAGATCGAGCTCGACGAAGCCGACCACCAGGGCAATCCGCAAGTCGGCCAGCAGCAAACGCTGCGCCTGATCACCGAAGACCATGTGGTGGCCATGCTCGGCTCGTACCACTCCTCGGTCACGCTGGTCGGCACCGCGGTGGCCGAGCGCCAGGGCATTCCGTTTCTGGTCGCCGATTCGGTCGCGGCCAACATTACCGGGCGCGGTTTCAAATGGACGTTCCGCACCACCCCCTACGCGCCCGATTTCGCCAAGGCCTATGCGGATTTCCTCACCGACTTGAAGAAATCGGGTCGCAAGGTCGACTCAATCGCGGTCGTCAACGAAAACACCGATTACGGCTCGTCGGTTTCGGCGAGCGTACTCGATGCCGCCAAGACCGCCAATATCGCGGTCGCGGCGCACATCGCCTACAGCGCCAACAGCTCCGACGTCACCGCGCAGGTGCTGCAGCTCAAATCGGCCAATCCTGATGCGGTGATTTTCATCAGCTATTCGTCCGACACCATTCTCTATTTCAAGACCATGAAAAATCTCGACTACCTGCCGCCGATCATCATCGGCGACGATGCCGGCTTCTCCGACCCGAGCTTTATTCCGAATGTCGGCGATCTGGCGCAGGGCGCGCTCGACCGCTCGGCCTTCGACATCGGCAAGCCGGGGACCAACAGCAACATCATCGACCGGATGTTCAAGGCCAAATATGGCCGCGACCTCGACGACACCAGCGCGCGCTGGATGCAAGGCTTCTTCGTGCTCGCCGATGCCATCAACCGCGCCGGATCGACCGACCCGGAAAAGATTCAGTCAGCGTTGAAGGCAACCGACCTCAAAGCCGATCAGTTGATGATCGGCTACCACGGCGTCAAGTTCGACGACACCGGGCAGAACACGCTGGCCTCGACGTTTTTGATCCAGCTGCAGGGCAAGGAATATGTCTCGGTCTGGCCGGATAAGCTCGCCACCGGCAAACTCGAACTGCCGATGAAGGGCTGGCGCTAAACCCGGAAGCGCCGCCGCAACGCCACGAGCGAGACGAGACTGATTAGCGCGGTTGCAATCATGTAATAGCTCGGCGACAGTTTTGAGCCGGTGAGGTCGACCAAAGACTGGGCGAAAAAGGGTGCAAAGCCGCCGAAAATCGGCACCGCGATATTGTAGGCAAGCGACATGCCGGAAACGCGCGTCGACACGGGAAATATCTTCGCCATCAGCGACGGCAGCGCGCCGGAGAACAGCGATTTCAAAAAGCCGAGCCAGCACACCATGGCGATGAGCACGGCGAGCGACGCATGCGCGTCCAACAGGATGAAGGCCGGGTAGGACGTCACGATGAACAGCAAGGCCGCCGCGATCATGATGCGGACCTGGCCTACCTTGTCGACCCAGATGCCGACAAAGGGCACCACCACGGTCTGCAATGCGGCCGCAGCCAGCGCCGCGATGAAACCGATCGATTGCGGCAAATGCAATTCGCGGATCGCGTAGATCGGCATGTAGACCAGCATGTATTGCGCGCTGGTCGAGGCGACGACCGCGCCGGTGGTGAGAACGAGCCGGTCCCATTGGTCGACGAACAGGTCGCGCAATGGCGCGCGGGCCTCGCCGGCATTCAGGAATTCCGGCGTTTCGGGCAAGCGGTTGCGAATGTAATAACCGACCGGACCGATCAGAAGCCCGAAGCCGAACGGAATGCGCCAGCCCCATGATTGCAGATCGGCAGCCGACATCGTGCCGGTGAGCAGCACACCGAAGCCGGTGGCGATCACCGCGGCAAAACCCTGGCTCGACCATTGCCAACTGGCGAAGAAGCCGGCGCGATCGGGACGATGCTCGACCAGGAACGCGGTCGAGCTTGCGAATTCGCCCCCGACTGAAAACCCTTGCAGGAGCCTTGCGGCGATGACGAGCACCGGCGCCAGCAATCCGACCGAGCCATAGCTCGGCATGATGGTCATCAGCCCGGTGCCGACGGTCATTAATAGAATAGAAAGCGTCAGCGCCTTCTTGCGGCCCTTGCGGTCGCCATAGGCGCCGAGAAAAAGCGCCCCCACCGGCCGCGCCAAAAACGAGGCCCCGAAGGTGCCAAGCGTCACCAGAATGGACACCGCTTCATCGGCCGCAGGAAAGAACACCTTGGCGATGGTGACGGCGAAATAGCCGTAGACCAGAATTTCATAAAACTCGAGCGCATTGCCGACCGATGAGGCGATGATCAGCCGCGTCGCGGCGCCGGCGCCGTGGATGACGGCCGGTGCTGGTGTCGTGGTGCTCACTATGGCCCCCGCTACAGTCCCGTAGCGAACCGTATCGGGCGTTTGCTACCGAGTAAACGAACAGCGGACCGCGCCCCGGGTCGCTCTATGGAACGCCTCCACGCACGTAACGTTGCCATGCAGATATCAACTGCAGACCAAGGTACTCGTCATGTCGAAGCCGGAAACCAGATCACACCGTAAATTCGTCACCTTCCTTGCGGCCGCCGCGCTCGTCGTGGGTACGACAATTGCGCTCGCCGCAGGCGGTGGTGGTGGAGGCGGCGGCGCTGGTGGTGCCGGCGGCGGAGCCGCGGGCAGCGCGGGGGCGAGCGGCGCTGGCGCCAGCACCGGTGCGTCCGGCATGATGGGAGCATCGGGAAGCACCGGCACAACGAACGGCACCAGTGGTACATCGGGAACCATGGGCACAACGAACAGCACCCATGGTTCGGAGACTTCCGGGACCGGCACCGCTGGAACGAACGGAACCGGCAACGCCAGCAGCAACGCGACGTCTTCAACCAACGGCTCTACTTCCTCCAACGGCTCGTCGTCGCTCAATGGCCAGAATGGCAATCCAGCCAACCCCGGCTGCGCCGCCAATGGTGTGCCGTCGATTGCCCAAAGCGAACTCACCCCGGGCGCCAATGCGCCCGGCGCCTCGTCGACGCCCGGCACTGGCGGCCTCAGCGCGCCAAACCATGGGTCGACCTCGGGAGCATGGGGAACGGCGGCTGGGTGCTAGGCACGCCCCCCGCTTTTGCATTTCACGCGTCTATGCGAGTGTCGCCTCCAAAGTGGGGAGGACGCCATGCGCATGACGCGCGCAGTTTTCACGCTATCGGCACTCGCGCTCGGCTGTCAGGCCGCCCTCGCCCAGACCCCCTACCCCGAACGCCCCATCCACATCGTGGTGCCGTTTCCCGCCGGCGGGCCGTCGGACGTGCTGACCCGCATTATCGCCGAGCGCATGAGCGCGGATTTCGGCCAAGGCGTCGTGGTCGACAATCGGCCGGGCGCCAATACGCTGATCGGCGCGCAATTCGTCGCCAAGGCCGAGCCTGACGGCTACACGCTGTTGATGGCGATCGATTCGACCCTGGTGATGAACCAGTATCTCTACAGCAACCTGCCCTACGATCCGATCAAGGATTTCGCGCCGATCACGCTGACCGCGAAAACCACCGATCTGCTGGTGGTCAATGCGCAAAGCGACATCAAGTCGGCGAAAGATCTCATCACCAAGGCCAAGGCCCAGCCCGGCAAGCTCAATTGCGGCGCCGGCACCATCACCACCAAGCTCACTTGCGTGTTCTTCGCGCAGAAGGCCGGCATCGACACGGTGCTGCTGCCCTATAACGGCAGCGCCGAAGTCGCGCATGGCGTCTTGACCAAAAGCGTCGATTACGTGTTCGACGGGCCGTCGGCGGTGCTGCCGCTGATCAAATCCGGCGATCTTCGTGCGCTCGCCAAACTCGACGACCGGCTGCTGCCGGCGCTGCCCGACGTGCCGACGCTTGCGGCTTCGACCGGCATCGATCTCGGCGACGTCAATGTGTGGCTTGGTCTGGTCGCGCCGCGAGCGACGCCGCCTGCGATCATCGACAAGCTCGCGGCCGAAGTGACCAAGATTTTGGCCGATCCCGCGGTGAAAACGCGGGCCGACGCGGTGGGGATATCTCCGGTGACCTCAACGCCCGCGGAGTTCACGGCCTTCATCCAGCACCAGGCCGCCCGCTGGCCCGATGTCGTCAAAGCAAGCGGCATGCATTTCGATTGAAGCGGACAGTTTGAATTACTTTGAGGGCAAGCTCGCGGCCTGGTTCGCCCTGCTTTTGTAAGCCAGGGCGAACCAAGGCGACAAGATCGAGTCGAAAAGCTTAGTAGGCTACGCCGAAGATGATGGGCGTATTGCCGTATGACGACACATGCGTCGGCGCATAGTCATAGAGCGGCTTCGCCGTCATGGTCTTCTCGTGATGCGCGACCTGTTTCGATTTGGCGGGCGCGCTCACAGGCGCATTCTGCGCCAATGCGACGGCACTCGAGAGCGCCAATGCGGCGGCGGCTAAAACCAGAGATTTCGTCATTTCCTGTCTCCTGATGGTCAGTGTTCATTCGTAGGCGAACCGCTTTACGCATTTGTCCGCACACGAGCGACCATGGCCCCAAGTCGTTCGTAATCACTTAGCAAAAATGATTGGATGCACCACTGTCGGTGCCGATTGCGCGGCATCGCTAAGACGCCGTCTTCTATAAAACAAACAAATGATTCAAATTTACGAACAACAAGCGCGAGATTTTGGTTGATTTAGACGGAACTCGGAGCCGCAGGTTCACCGGCAAACCGGATAGAGCGTCGCCAGATCCGCTCCGCTCATGGTCATGATCTGCGGGGTAAGCCCGCCGCGCCGATTGATCCAGGCGCGCACTTGCGGCGAAAACAGCCGCATCACGACGCGGGTGCCTTCGCGCGTCGGCACCAGCGAACGCGAAACGTCGTCGTAATAGGAAGCCGCATGGAAGCCGAGCGCGGCGCGTTCGGTGACGCAGACATGATCGCGCGGGAAGATACCGGTGAACAGCGTGCAGGCCGACAGGCACGGCCCGTCAATGACGATATGCTCGCCGGCCGCACGCATGGCCTGATACTTGCGAACATAAGCCGACACTTCGCCGCCCGGATCGCTGGTAATGCGCATCTCCGCCGAGGCGGCGCCGATCTGGCACAGCATAACGAAAATCGACGCCAATGTGCCGCCCAGCACTGCCTTGAGGCGGTTCAGGCCATTGGAGCCGTTAACTCTATGACGGTGATTCACGTCCGGGCTTCCCGTTGCAGCGGAGGTTGGACCTGATCGCGGAGCCTATTCGGACGGGCGCACGTTGCAATGCGTGGCAGCACGAAGTTGGCGGGCAACCTTACGCATTATGGTTACGGCACACGGCGTCCCTCGACCTGAGGGCCATGACCTGAGGGCCATGACCTGAGCGCCATGACCTCGCTTCCCGCGCGCCCTCGGGGTCGAAATCGCTTCGGCCCTTGATTTCGCGGCCAAAATGCGGTGATGGAACTTTTCCGCCGGTGCCGGGTTTTGGGGTTGGGCATTGCGTGTGTCAGGGGCATCCCCGTGAAGCGTGGGGGCGATATCGGACAGGTTTCCGCTGTTTCGCCGGGGATAGTGGCGCCTCGGGATTACAGCCGCATTTTCTTGGGCCAAAGCGAGCTTGCGCTGCGGATGCGGCGCTTTGACTGGGCCCAGACGTCAATCGGGTCGCCGGGAACCTGGCCGCAAAGCTTGAAGACAGCCGTCGGCATCATGCTCACCTCGCAACAGCCGATTTGGATCGGCTGGGGCGACGAACTGATCTATCTCTATAACGATCCCTATAAATCGATCATCGGCGGCAAACACCCGTGGGCGCTCGGACGCCCCACCTCGGTCGTTTGGCGGGAGATCTGGTGCGATATCGGACCGATGCTGGACAAAGCCATCGGCGGCCATGAGGGGACTTACGTCGAGTCGCAACTCCTCATCATGGAGCGCAACGGCTATCCGGAAGAGACCTATTACACGTTTTCGTACAGTCCGATTTTTACCGAAGATGGCGTCGCGAGAGGCATATTTTGCGCCAATACCGACGACACCAAGCGCGTCCTAGGCGAGCGCCAGCTCGCCTTGCTTCGCGAATTGGCCGCGAGCACGACGGACGCACGGACTTGGCAACAGGCCAGCGCCCGCAGCGCCGGCGCGCTGGCGACAAACGCCCGCGATCTGCCGTTCGCGCTGATTTATATGCTGGAACCGGGAGGCCGCACCGCTTCGCTTGCCGGTTCGGCCGGCATTGACGTCGGTCATCCGGCGGCGCCCGCAACGATAGACTTGGACGCTTCGGAAATTTGGCCCCTTGCCGATGCTCTCGGACAGAGTGCGCCGCGTGTCGTGAAGGATATTGGTCAAAAAGCCGGCGCAGACTTCCCCAGCGGACCTTGGGACAGACCACCGGGCGACGCGGTCGTGATTTCGATCCCGCCGACCGGAGAGACCGGTCGTTCCGGCTTTCTGATTGCGGGATTGAATCCGTTTCGAACGTTGGATGACGACTATTCAGGCTTTCTGGGCCTTGTTGTCGGACAAATCGCGGCCGCGATCGCCAACGCGGAGGCCTACGAGCAGGAGCGCCATCGCGCCGAAGCCTTGGCCGAGATCGACCGGGCCAAGACGGCGTTTTTCTCCAATACGAGCCATGAGCTGCGCACGCCGCTCACGCTGATGTTGAGCCCGCTTCAGGAGTTGCTGGCGCGCGATCATGGCGCGGCAAAAATAGCGGCTGAGCGCAGCGAACTCGAGCTGATCCATCGCAACGGCATCAGGCTGCAGAAGCTCGTCAACACGCTGCTTAATTTTTCGCGCATCGAAGCAGGCCGCGTGCAAGCCGTCTACGAACCGATCGATCTTGCGGCTTACACCGCCGACCTCGCCAGCACCTTCCGTTCGGCCATGGATAAAGCCGGCCTGCGTTTTGTTGTTGATTGTCCGCCTCTCCCCGAACAGGTCTATGTCGATCGCGATATGTGGGAGAAGATCGTCCTTAATCTTATCTCGAACGCCTTCAAATACACGCTCGAGGGCGAGGTCGCGGTGGCATTGCGCGCGGACGCCGACGGCCGCAGCGTCACGCTCACCGTTCGGGATAGCGGTGTCGGTATTCCGGCCGACGAACTGCCGCGCCTTTTCGAACGCTTCCATCGCATTCCCGGTCAGCACGGCCGAACGCAAGAAGGCACCGGAATCGGGCTCGCGCTGGTCCAGGAACTGGTGCGGCTGCACGACGGAACGGTGCGCGCACAAAGCGCCGTCGGCCGCGGCACGACGCTTACCGTGTCGATACCGACCGGCGCCGCACATCTGCCGCCGGCAAGCATTCGAAGCGGTCGCGCCCTTTCGGAGGCCGGCGTCAATGCCGACGCATTTGCGGAGGAAGCGCTCCGATGGTTGCCGGGTGCGGATAGCCCCGCCGCAACGGGCCTCAACAAGACCATTTTGGGAATGGCGCCCCAGACGGCGATTGCGGCTCACCGCGCCGTCGTCCTCCTGGCCGACGATAATGCCGACATGCGCAACTATGTGCGGCGTCTCCTCTCCGAGCACTATCTCGTCGAAGCCGTGAGCGACGGCCAGGCGGCGCTTGAAGCCGCAAATCGGCGCCGCCCCGATCTCGTCCTGACCGATGTCATGATGCCTCGGCTCGACGGCTTTGGGCTGCTGCGCGCCTTTCGCGCCGACACGAACCTCCGCGACGTTCCCATAATCCTGCTTTCCGCTCGCGCCGGCGAGGAGGCGAGCGTCGAGGGACTGGAATCGGGCGCCGACGACTATCTCACCAAGCCGTTCAATGCCCGCGAGTTGCTGGCGCGGGTGCGCGCCAATCTCGATCTGGCAACGCTGCGGCGCGAGACTGTGCGTATCGAGACCGAACTGCGCCGGCAGGCTGAAGTGGCGCAGGAACGCGCTGAAAGCATCCTGGCCAGCATCAGTGACGGCTTTCTGACGCTCGACCCGAACTGGAATTTCAATTTCGTCAATGCGGCAGCAGAACGCATGCTTGGCCGAAACGCCGGCGGGCTGATTGGAAAATATATCTGGGACCTCTATCCGGAGGCGCTCGGCTCGCTGCTCGATGTCAATTACCGCCGGGCCATGGCGGAGCGTGTGAGCGTCGCTTTCGAATATCATTCACAGTTGCTGCGGCGATGGTTCGACGTTCGCGCCTACCCGGCCCGCGACGGCGGCTTGTCGGTCTATTTCCAGGACATCACCGAGAGAAAGCAGGCGGAAGATGCGCTGCTGCGCCTCAACGAGACACTCGAGACGCAAGTGGCCGAGCGCACGGAGGAACTGCAAGCCAAGGAAGCGCGACTGCGGGCCGTTTTTCAGACGAGCTATACCTATCAGGGATTGATGGCGCTCGACGGCACGCTGCTCGACGCCAACGCCACCTCGTTGGAAGGCATCGGGGCGAAGCTCGCGGATGTGATCGGCAAGCCATTCTGGGATACGCCCTGGTTCACCCGCACGCCGCAAATGCCCGAGCTGGTGCGCGACGCAATCCCGCTCGTCGCAAGGGGCGAGATCCTGCGCAAAGAGATATGCGTCAACCTCCCGGTTGGCGGATGGCGGTGGTTCGATTTCCAAATGCGCCCGGTCCGCGACGGGCAAGGCGCGATCGTTGCGATCGTGCCGGAAGCTGTCGAGGTCACGGCACGGCGGCAGGCCGAGGAGGCGTTTCGGCAGTCGCAAAAAATGGAGGCGATCGGTCAGCTCACCGGCGGCGTCGCCCATGATTTCAATAATCTGCTCACGATCATACGCTCGTCGTCGGATCTTCTCAGGCGGCGCGAATTGCCCGAAGACCGGCGCAAGAAATACATCGACGCCATATCCGACACCGCCGACCGGGCGGCAAAGCTCACGAGCCAGCTCCTCACCTTCTCGCGCCGCGGCGCGATCAATCCTCGCGTCTTCGATGTTGCGGATCGACTGGAACGCGTGACCGAGATGCTCGGCACTATTCTGGGACCCCGTATCTCGCTGGAGCTCGATGTTCCCGAGCGTCCGCTACCGGTCGAAGCCGACATCAACCAGTTCGAAACGGCCCTGGTAAATCTCGCGGCGAACGCAAGAGACGCCATGGACGGTACTGGAGGGTTGAGAATCCGCCTGACATCAGCTCGGGACGCCGCGGCGAACGGCACCACGGCAACGGACGACTTCGTCGCCGTCGCGGTCAGCGATACCGGCTGCGGCATAGCACCCGATCACATCGAGAAGATTTTCGAGCCGTTTTTTACCACCAAACAAGTCGGTCAGGGCACTGGCTTGGGGCTCTCGCAAGTCTATGGCTTTGTCAAACAGTCCGGGGGCTCGGTCACCGTTCAAAGCGAGGTCGGGCAAGGAACAACCATAACATTACGCCTGCCACGAAGCGGGAAGCCGATTCAACCGTCCGATGACGCCGTAACGGCGGCGCGAAACGCGCCAATGACGCGCGGGACCGTTTTGGTGGTGGAGGACAACACGGAAGTTGGCGAGTTTGCGTCTCAGCTCCTCATGGATTTGGGCTACCAGACGACACTGGCGCGCAATGCGGAAGAAGCGCTCCAACTGTTGGATGAGGACGCCGATCGGTTCGACATCGTGTTCAGCGACGTCGTCATGCCGGGCATGGATGGCGTATCGCTTGGCCGGGAAATCCGCCGCCGCTTGCCCCACTTACCCTTTGTACTCACCAGCGGCTACAGCAACGTTCTGGCCGAGGAGGGCAACCGCGACTTCGAACTGCTGCAGAAGCCGTACTCCGTGGAGGACCTGTCGCGAACGCTGCGGCAGGCCTTGAAGCATCGGCGGCCCCTTTAGAGGTTGCGTTTCGGCAACCGCCATCGGGCCATCAACCGGCGTGCGCTCGAAATTGCAATGTCGGGGTGAGCGCTGTAAGCGGACACCCCGCTGTGTGTTGCTAACTAAGGTCCACGATGACAGCTCCCAATTTGTTTTCGCCGTTCCAGCTTGGTCCGCTGACTTTGCCGAACCGCATCGTGATGGCGCCGATGACGCGCAATCGCGCCCGACCGGGCAATGTGCCGGGCTCGCTCAACGCCACCTATTATGCGCAGCGCGCCAGCGCCGGACTGATTGTCAGCGAGGCGACCCAGGTCTCGCCGCAAGGCGTGGGCTATCCGGGCACGCCCGGCATCCATAGCGATGCGCAGATTGCCGGCTGGAAGCTCGTGACCGACGCGGTGCATGCCGCGGGCGGGCGCATCTTTCTGCAGCTCTGGCACGTCGGGCGCATTTCGCATCCGGTGCTGCAGCCCGGCGGCGCGCTACCGGCGGCGCCATCGGCGATCGCGCCGGCCGGCAAGGCCTGGACGCTCGAGGGCATGAAGGATTACGTCACGCCGCACGCGCTCGACATCGCCGAGATCGCCGGCATCGTCGAGGATTTTCGGCGTGGCGCGCAAAACGCACACACGGCCGGCTTCGACGGTGTCGAACTGCACAGCGCCAACGGCTATCTGGTCGATCAGTTTTTGCGCGACGGCGCCAATCGGCGCACCGACCGCTATGGCGGCAGCGCGCAGAACCGCGCGCGGTTTTTGCTCGAAGTGACGGAGGCGATCGCCGGCGTTTGGGGCGCCGACCGCGTCGGCGTGCGACTGTCGCCGACTAATCCCTATAACGATATCGTCGACAGCCATCCGGCGCAAACGTTTGCGACCGCGGTCAACGAACTTAATCGCTTCGGTCTCGCTTATCTGCATGTGGTTGAGCCGGCGCCGGGCGATCCGGTTGCCGCCGGTGAAACGCCCGACATCGGGTTTTTCAGAAAACTCTGGCGCGGTCCGCTGATCGGCAACAAAGGTTACGATCTCGAGCGCGCACAAGCCGTGCTGCGGGCCGGGACGGCCGATCTTGTATCGTTTGCGGGGTTGTTCCTCGCCAACCCCGACTTGCCCGCGCGCCTGCGCCAAGGCGGCCCGTTCAATCCGCCCGACCGTCCCACATTTTATGGCGGAAACGCCAAGGGTTATACCGATTATCCAGCCTTGACGGGCTGACCGTCGCTACAACTCGTCTATTATCAATGGCTTGCAAGGAAACTACAGTTCTGTGACGCCGGTCACTTCATTGCTGGATCGGAGGCAATAGGTTTTCCAAACTGGTTACTGGATGATTAACGCGGGGAGCATTCCAATGACAGCCGCCCTGAAGTATTTGAGCCAAATGACCGACGCGATCTTCGCGAGCCAGATGGAGCGTGCCGCGGTCAGAATTTGCGAGCGGCAACATATCTTCCGCCGGCCCGGCCGGTAATCTGCGCTCATACGCCGAGCTTTTCCGCAAGTTCCTCAAGACTTTTAGCCGCGAAATCGACCGCGATGGTCGGCGCGGCTTCACCCTTTCCGGGACCATGTTCGTTCGGGCGCGCGATGTGCGCGGTGCGCAGCCCGAGCGAAGCGGCGGCTTTAAGATCGTTGGAGTGGGCTGCCACCAGCATGCAGGCTTGCGGCGCAAGATCGAGCGCCTCCGCGGCGGCAAGATAGACACGCGGCTTCGGCTTGAAGTCCCGCGCGATGTCGGCGCCGAGGACAGCATCCCAGGGAAAATTGTTGCGTCGTGCGATATCGACCATCAGCGAAATGTTGCCGTTCGATAGCGGTGACAAGACATATTTGCGTTTGAGCCGGGCGAGCCCGGGCGGAACGTCGGGCCAGGCATCCAGCCGGTGCCAGGCGAGATTGAGTTCGCGCAGTTGCTCCTCGCTCAGCGCGCCGACCTTAAAGCGCTCGAGCGTGATCTCGAGATTGCGCCGGTGCAGCACGTCGAGCTTGCAATAGGCCATGCGGCCCGAGCGCACCTCCTCCAAAGCGCCCTGGTATTCGCCGCGCCAGGCGTCGGCGAAGGCCGGCCAATCGAGTGCGTAGCCAAGCGGCTTGAGCATTGCTTCGGCTTCGCGCGCGATCGACGTGCGAAAATCGGTGAGCGTGCCGAAGACATCGAAGAACAGGGCTTTCACATCGGGCGTCATATTTCACTTCCTGTCGGTGCGGACAAGTGAAGCAAGAATAAGCTCTTTCTACCAGAGCGGGCGCTCCGTTGGGGCCGCCGCACATCTCGACAGCCAATTGAAAGCCCGTTATCGGTGCCTCTTCGACCACGCCGCAGCCGGCGTTACGGCAACAGACAAGGATGGGGGCGTTAGACCCCCGCACGAGGAAACCATGCGCGAGATGCAATCGCCCCGCCTGCCCAAGCTTAATCCGGATAGCTTTACGCCCGAACAGAAGGCGCTCGCCGACTCCATCAAGTCCGGCCCGCGCGGCGTGTTCAAATTGTCCGGCCCGTTCGCGATCTATCTGCATTCGCCCGCCTTCGGCGAGCTGGCGCAGAAGCTTGGCGGCCATGTGCGCTTCAAGACCAGCGTGCCGCCGCGCCTGTCGGAGCTCGCTATCCTGTGCACCGCTCACTTCTGGAAGGCGCAATACGAGTGGGCGGCGCATGCCGTCATCGCCGAGAAGCAAGGCGTCAAGCCGGAAACCATCCGCGCCATTCAACTCGGCAAGCCGCCGAAATCGGCGCCGAAGGACGAGATCGCGATCTATGATTTCGCCAAGGAGCTTTACGCCAAGCGCCGCGTTTCTACGCCGACGTTCAACCGCGTGAAGAAGCTATTGGGCGACGCCGGCACCGTCGAGCTCGTCGGCATCCTCGGCTATTACGCCATGGTGTCGATGACGCTCAACACCTTCAAGGCGCCGTTGCCGGAAGGCGTGAAGCCGGCATTTCCCGAGCCGAAGTAAAGCCCTGCGTCATTGCGAGCGCAGCGAAGCAATCCAGTCGGCGGTGCAGTTACTGGATTGCTTCCACCTTCGCGATCCGCGCTTCGGCGGACTCAAACCCCCGAAGCTCGCAGAGCGAGCGTAGGGGGTTCGTCGCTTCGCTCCTCGCAATGACGATTGCACTCACTTCCTATCCATCTGCATCATGCCGCCACCGGAGTTTTGCATCATCATCCCGCCGCCGTGGTCTCCCATCATCATGCCGCCGCCCGACACCGCACCTGGTGCAGGCGCGCCGATGGCGGCGACCGGATAGTCGACCTCGACGGTGCCGGCCTGATCGAATTTTAGCGTCGCTTTGACGTCCTGGCCGGCCTCGAGCGGATGCTTGAGATCGACCAGCATCATGTGAAAACCGCCCGGCTGCAGCGTCACCGTTTCGCCGGGCTTGATTTCGAGCCCGCCCTCGACCGGACGCATTTTCATCACGCCGCCGTCCATGGTCATGCTGTGGATCTGGCATTGCGCTGCGGCATCGCTCGACACGCAGCTGACCCGATCCGCGGTCGCGCCTTTGTTGGTGATCGTCATATATCCGGCGGCGGACGACGCGCCCTTCGGCGTGGCACGCGCCCAAGGCTGTGAAATGTGCATCGAGCCGACGTCGTAATCGGCCGCCTGCGCGGGGAGACTTGCGACTTGCGCCAAGATCAGTGGCGACGCCAGCGCCGCGACCATCGCGGCCACGCGGTGTGCTTTGGACTTCCCGGTGAAATTCATCATCGTGCTGCTCCGTGTTGAATGCTTGCCCAAGCGGCAAAACCGCTGCCGCCATTTCGTCAGATTCAGGCAAGCGGCGGGGCACGGCAGCGATGGGCGCGGGCATCGCGCAGATATGAAACCGGCGCCGCAGCAACCATGACGGCGAGTGAATGCGTGAATGAAGGTGCATAGCCTGCCGGCGATGCAGCAACGGGACAAAGCGGCACGCCGCCGCAACATCCGCTAAGACAAGCGCCAAGGCAGTCAGGCCCGTGACCGGCCGGGACCGAATGACCGGTGCCGAGGACCGAGCAGATCGGCACGGCGGCAAATTCGCCGGCACCGGCTGGCGGAGCGCCGATCGCGAGCAAAATGGCTTGCAGCGCAAGCGCATAGGCCGCCACCAGCGCCACGATCGTCCGTAAGCAGGATCGCGGAGTCATTGGCGGAATCTAGAGGAGTTCGTTGGCCTTTGAAATGGCAGAAGGGCGCCGGAAACCAGCGGGCCGGTGGGAATTATCGTCGTACAGAACTATTTAAGAAGCTTCGAGATTTCACCGCGGGAGGATATCCTGGCAATATGCAGGTAGCGCCGACGCAACCAGAGCCGCGTAACGACGGGAAACTTGGGCAAGTGCTGCCGTTCCCGCAGCGGCGTCGCGGTGCGCCGAAATCTCCCAAAGGGGCCGGTCCCGTCAGCGAGACCGAGCCGGCATTGATCGACGATCTCGCGCGTTACGAAGAGGACGCCCCGATCGATTACCGCCAGCGCACGCTGATGAACGTCATCGCAGTGGCCATTGTGACGTTACTCATCGCCGCCGGGGTGTGGATCGCCGACACCATCGCGGTCATGGAAAAGGACGAGGACTGCGTGATGCAGGGGCGTGTCAATTGCGCGCCCATCGAGCTGCCGGTCCCGCAAAGGCAATAAAGCGTGCGGTTCTAACGCCAGATCAATTACGCGGCTGCGGCGCGCCCGACGCGTCGGACGTGGTGCGCGTCGCGCCATGCTCGGGAGCGGCGATAACGGGCGTGCTGCCATCCACCGCCGTCTTGGCGGGTGCCGTCGAGTTCATAGCGCCATCGCCGGTCTTGGGCGCTGCCGGCGTCGAGGGAATAGCCTCGGGCTTTGCCGCCTCACCCTCGGACCCAGCTTTGGTTCCGGCCTCCCCCGGTGCGCTGACCTGGACTGGAGCCGCACCTGCCGGACCCGGGCGACGCGCCCCGCCGCCGACGACGGCGAGAACCTCGGCGATGACGCGGGCATGCAGCCGCGGTGACTTGTCGATGGTGAGATGGTCGATATTGCGGTCGGAGCTCACGTCCATGTTGACGAGCGTGCCGTGAAAGCCGGCACCGCGGCGCATATAGGCGTAGTCGCGTTGCGTGATGTTGAGAACACGCGCGACATTGGATGACGCGGAGAATGACTGGGTGCCATCGAATGGCACGACGAGCGCCACCGGGACGCCCTTCCTGCCGAGATAATCGGCCATCTCCATGACGGCGTCGGCGCCGAGCGAATGGCCGATGAGAATGATCGGTCCCTCGCTGCCGGCCTTGTAACGCGCGGCGGCGCCGTCAGCGAGCGACTGCCAGTCGGCGTGGTTGTCGACGGTGGTATAGATGCCGTGCTGGTTCAATTGTGAGGCCAGCGTATCCATGCCGAGCGAGAAAATGTTCATCAGCCCGCGCAGCAGGTAAACGTGCGCGCGTGACTGCGCCATGCTGGGGCTTGTTCCGCCGGCGAACATCATCGCCGCCGCGAGCACCCCGATCGCTGAAATTCGCCACCGACCTGTCATGGCCTCCTCACACTTGCTGCCCGCCGTCCGAACCCAAGGCCTTGCCGTATTCTACGTAACCCGCATCGCACTGCCAGATTCCGCGACTGAAATCCCCCTGAATTCGGGGTGTGACCCGAATGTGAGCGCGACCTGTGCCAAAAATGCCACGGGGCGAACCCGGTTGGAACTCAGTAGATGCCTGGAATCACGCGAGAAGTGCGGCGCATATATGACCGGTACTCGTCGCCGAAAGCGCTGATCATCATCTCCTCCTCACGCCCGACCCGCCCGAAAAACAGAATGCCGAACCCGATCAAGCCGGCAGGCCCTGCAATCCAATTGGGCAACAGCAGGAGCTGCGCCAGCGCCATCAGCCAAAATCCCGAATACATCGGGTGCCGAACCACGCCGTAGACGCCGGTTGTGACGAGCGTGTGGCGCTCACGCAGGTCGAGGCTGACCGACCAATTTTGGCCGAGGTCGTGATGGGTCCGGTAAAACAGCCAGAGACAGACCACGTCGACGGCGATCCCCAAATAGCTCAGCGCTGGGACGAACGGATAATCGGCAAAGCGCGGAAAGTGGGTTGCAACATAGATCGCCGGCATGATGCCGAGACCGCTGAGCGAAGCGGCAAGGAGTGCGAATTCGCGGGCGCCGCGGGCCGAGTAGCGCACCGGCGTCTTGCGCGAGCGCCGTCCGGGCTGCTGCCGCAGAATGGCCCAGGCGATGCCGAACGTGAGCCAGATGATTTTCGAGAGGGTTGCCGTCACGAATTATGGCTCCGCGCGGGAAGCGAGCGCGACCGCGGCGCTGACGCGGCCCGCATCTTCGGCGTCGACCTGTGACAGGCTGCCGTCGGCGGCAAATGCCGCGACCGCCCTGTCGGGATTGTCGACGCGTTCGGTAAGCACCAGCGGCCCGCAACACAGCATGTAATAGTCGTAGAAGTAGCGCCGTTCATTTCCCATCACGGCCTGGCGGTGGATCCGGAGGAAATTGAGGCGGAAACGCCGGTAAGTGTGCTCTTCCACCATCATGCGGATGCGAATGATTTTGACGATTGGTTTGCCGGTCGGCGCCATCCCCAAGGCTGTGACCGGATCGACCTTGTACACATTAATGATGTCGACGAGCGCCTGATACTCCACCCAGTAAATGGCGGGCGCGTTCGCGACCCTTCCGACCGCTTCGCGAATCCAGCCGGCCCCCGGATGCAAGGCAAGCTTCAAGAGCGACGAGCCGCTCGAGACCAAGTGCAGCGGCTTGCCGCGGCTGCCGAGTTGCGGATCGAGCTTGAGCGCGCGATCGAGCACGATGATCGACAGCGGCGCGCCGAGACTATGGCCGTCGAACACGATTTCGTCGGCGTCGGTATCGCGGACCAGACGAACGAGTTCGTACGCTAGACGATCGAGCCGCACCTCGACTTCCGGTCGCAGGCGATGGACGAGGTCGCGTGCGAAATACCAATCGTCGAGCGCGTAGCGGATGTGCATCTTGCGGCCGAACGTGAAGCGCAGACCGATGAAAATCGCGAGCCAAAGGAGCGGCGCGACCATGGCGGGATACGGCAGTCCGGCATGACCGACCGCGTAGCGCGTCAGGCCGATCGCCAGCCAGGTCATGCCGAGGATGTAGACCAAGGGAGAAAGAAAGAAGCCGCCGTAGCGCCACGCCACGACAAAATATTTCACGACTGTTCCGGTCAGGATGAATTCCATCAGGGCGGCGATGCCGAGCGGGAACCGCAGCCAATCGCTTTCGGCCGCGTCGGCGACGATGAAGTCGTCCCAGCGGAACTGGTGAAAGTCGGTGACGACCCGCCAGTTCGGCCCCCATGTCTCGATCGACCAGTTCGCCACCGCACCGTCAGGCGCAAGCCTGAGCGCCGATACATCGGCCTCGACGTTCCAGGCTTTGCGAAAGCGCGCCATTTCGCGGATGAAACGGCGATGCTGGTGCTCCGGCCCCACCGGCTCGTAGCCTGTCATCTGCACAAAGCAACGTTTGCGCACCAGCGCGTCGGGCATCGCGGGACCTCTCGGCGGGTTCATTAGGTAATATGGCCCGGCCGATCAAGGCGGCCCGGACCAGCCGCCACTTTGCCGGCCGCGATAAGCTCTTGGGCAGAGGGCCAAATCGGCCTTATCCGTTACCGGCCTAGCACGATACCGGGTGCGCCCGCCGCCGTTGAACTTCGCAGCATCCTTCGCTATACGGTGCGTTCACAATTGAGGGGCCCGACTTAACGGGCTTGCTCGCGCCGGGCTGGGCCGGCGCTCATTCCTCTAAAGACCTAAAGAGCACGCCCGATGTCCACCACGTTCGATAAAGTGGCTGAAATCATTGCGGAAACTTGCGATATCCCGCGTGAAAATATCAAGCCGGAAAGTCACGCCATCAACGATCTCGAAATCGACAGCCTCGATTTCCTCGACATTGCTTTCGCCATCGACAAGGCCTTCGGCATCAAACTGCCGCTCGAGCAGTGGACTCAGGAAGTCAATGACGGCAAGGCGACGACGGATCAGTATTTCGTGCTGAAGAACCTGTGCGAGCGGATCGACGAGCTGATCGCTGCCAAAGGCGCCTGAGGCGCCGGGGATGCGGCTTGAATATTTTCAGATGGTGGATCGCTTCGTCGAGGTGAACGCCGGCGAACGCGTCGCGCGCGCCATCTGCACCGTGCCGAAAGAGAGTACCGTCTTCGAGGGTCACTTTCCCGGCTATCCGCTGATGCCCGGCGTGCTCTTGATCGAATGCATGGCGCAAACGACCGGCTGGCTGGTGAGCGCGCTCACCGGCTTTACGGGCTTGCCGGCACTCGCCGGCGTGAAGGAAGCGAAGATCCGCGCCGCCGTATTCCCCGGCGATGTGCTCGAGGTCGAAGGCAGGGTTGTGCACGAAGGATCCGGTTACGCCATCGGCGAAGCCAAGATACGCTGTAAGGGCGCTGCCGTCTGCGACGCCCAGCTGACCTATCGCATCATTCCCTATCCGAGCCCGGAATTGCGCGCCGGGCTGTGGGAGTGGGCGGAACGCATCAACTTCCCGGCGAAGGAGTTTGCGAAGTGACCGAGCGCGAGGTGTGGATCACCGGCGTCGGTCTGCTCACCTGTCTGGGCGAGGGGCTGGACGTTGCCTGGACGCATCTCGAGCGCGGCGATCCGCCGGCCTACGACGACAAGAGCTTTGCGCCCTACATCGTGCATCAGCTTAAGCCGATGAGTTACGACAAGCAGATCCCGAAAAAGAGCGATCAGCGCCAGATGGAGACCTGGCAACGGGTCGGCGTTTACTCTGCCGGCATGGCGCTTACCGACGCCGGGATTGCCGGCAATGCCGAAGTCCTCGACCACACCGACATGATTGTCGCCGCCGGCGGCGGCGAGCGCGACATCGCGGTCGACACCGCGATCATGGCCGGCGTTCGCAAGACCAACCAGCCCGGCGCCTTTCTCAACGAGAGGCTGATGAGCGATCTGCGCCCGACACTGTTCCTGGCGCAGCTGCCCAATCTCCTCGCCGGCAATATCTCGCTGGTCCATGGCATCGTCGGCTCCTCGCGCACCTTCATGGGCGAGGAACCCGCCGGCGTCGACGCGGTGCGTGTCGCGCAGGCGCGTATTGCCGCGGGACAGAGCGAGCTGACGCTGGTCGGCGGCGCCTATCACGGCACCCGCTGGGACGTGCTGCTGGCGTTCGAGCTGGGCGGTGTCGTCCTCAAGGACAAATTCGCACCGGTCTGGGATCGTGGCCCCGAGGGCGGAATCGCTTTCGCCACCATGGGCGCCTTCCTGGTGCTGGAAAGCTCCGATCACGCCAAAGCCCGCGGCGCGCGTCCCCGGGCGCGGATTTCCAAGGTCTTTTCCGACCGGAATCCGCGTAAACCCGGTGAAACCGAGGCCTCCTTGCACCGGCATTGGGATGCGCTGGCGCCACAAATCGACCGGGCGCACGCCGCAGTCATTTCCGGCGCCGCAGGCCTTGAGCCCGCGACCTCGGCCGAACGTCACGTCCTGGAGGAAATCGGTCTTCCCGTCCGCAACACCGGTACGTATATCGGGCATGGGGTCGATACCCAGTTCATGGCCAATCTGGGCATCGGCTGTGCGGCGATCGAGCACGGCAAGCTGTTTGCCCCGACGGGGACGGGAGATACCGGCGCAAGCCCGCCTGAGCTCTCCCAAGTCGTCGTCACCAGCGTCGGCAATTGGCGCGGCGAAGGGCTCGCGCTCCTCGAACGGGTGAATGGAGGGAAATCGTCATGACATCGACACGTCCCACCGCCAGCGCGCATCGCGACAGAGCCGGGCGCCCTGTGATCGCGGTCACCGGGATGGGCGTCGTCACCTCGCTTGGCGTCGGCAAAGCCGACAACTGGGCGAAATTGACCGCCGGCCAATCCGGCATCCGACGGATCTCGCGTTTCCCGCTCGACTCGCTGCGCACCACGATCGCCGGCACGGTCGACGACGTCTACAAGGAATATATGCCGCCCGCCGAGCTCTCCGAGCGCATTGCGCTCCTCGCCGGCGACGAGGCAGTCGCGCAATCGGGCATTGGCAGCAAAGGCCGCTTTCCCGGCCCCTTGTTTCTCGCTTTGCCGCCGCTCGAAATCGAGTGGCACTACCGCATCCAGATGGCCGAGAAGGCAGCTCCCGAGACCGACGCGGGCTATCCCGACCTGATGCGGGTGGCGCACGAGCCGCAATTCTCGCCGATCTACGAAACGTTGAAATACGGCATCATCGGCGAGCATCTCGCCGAGCATTTCGGCACCGAGGGTTCGCCGATCTCGCTGACCACGGCCTGCGCATCGGGCGCGACCGCGATCCAGCTCGGGGTCGAGGCGATCCGCCGCGGCGAATGCAAGGCGGCGCTGGCGCTCGGCGCCGACGGCTCGATCACGCCGGAATCGCTGGTGCGGTTCTCGCTGCTGTCGGCTTTGTCGACGCAGAACGATCCGCCGTCGCAGGCGTCAAAGCCGTTCTCGAAGAACCGCGACGGTTTCGTGCTGGCCGAAGGTGCCGGCGCCTTGGTGCTCGAGGACTACGACTACGCGGTTGCGCGCGGCGCGAAGATTCTTGGCATTCTCGAGGGCTGCGGCGAGAAATCGGATTCCTTCCACCGCACCCGATCGAGCCCCGACGGCAAGCCGGTGATCGCCTGCATGCGCAATGCGCTGGCCGACGCCGGCGTCGGACCGCAGGATGTCGATTACATCAACGCCCACGGCACCTCGACGCCGGAAAACGACAAGATGGAATGCCTCGGCGTCTCCACCGTGTTCGGCGAGCGTATCCGCAGCATTCCGATGTCCTCGAACAAATCGATGATCGGGCATACGCTGACCGCGGCGGGCGCGGTCGAGGCGGTGATCAGCCTGCTCACGCTGGACAATCAGCGTATTCCGCCGACCATCAATCACAGTATTCCGGATCCCGGCATTCCACTTGACGTGGTGCCGAATGTGGCGCGCGATGCCAAAGTCACGCGCGTCATCTCCAACTCGTTCGGCTTCGGCGGGCAGAATGTTTCGCTGGTGCTGACGCGGGAGCCGGCGTGACCGACGCGACGGCCAATATTCTGGACAAGCAATCGAGCGCGGCGCAGACGATGCGCGCGCTGACCCTTGTCGGCGACCGCAAGATCGAACTGCTCGATATTCCGGCGCCGCCTGCGCCCGGCCCCGGCGAAGTGCAGATCGGCATCAAGGCGATCGGGCTCAATCACATCGACGTCTGGGGTTGGCGCGGCATGGCCTTTGCCAAGCGCAAGCTGCCGCTGATCGTCGGCGTCGAGGCCGCGGGTGAAATCAGAGCGGTCGGGCCGGACGTGTCCTCCTACAAGGCCGGCGACCGTGTCGTCGCCTATGGGGCGCTCACGTGCGGCACCTGCAAGGCTTGCCGCGAGGGCCGCGATAACCTGTGTGAGAACGTCGGCAGCATCATGGGCTTCCATGTCGACGGCTTTGCCCGCGATCTCGTCAACATGCCGGCCCGCCTGGTCGTGCCGATTCCGGCGGCAGTTAGTTTCCGCGATGCCGCCTGCGCGCCGGTCGCCTTCGGCACCGTGCAGCACATGCTGTTCGACAATGCCAAGCTCGAACCGGGCGAAACCATTCTGGTGCAAGCCGGCGGCTCCGGCATCGGCTCGACCGCCATCAAGATGGCCAAGGCGATCGGCGCCACGGTCATCACCACCGTGGGCGACGATGCCAAGGCGGAAAAGGCCAAGGCGCTCGGCGCCGATCACGTCATCAATTACCGCACCGAGCGCTTCGAGAGCGTCACGCGCAAGCTCACCGGCAAAAAGGGCGTCGATGTCGCCTTCGAGCATGTCGGCCCCGACACCTTCAACGGCTCTCTGCTCTGTCTCAAGCGCGGTGGGCGGCTTGTCACCTGCGGCTCGACCACGGGCCAGTCGATCACCATGAACCTGTTCCAGCTTTATCTGCAGCAGTACCGCATCTTCGGGTCGTTCGGCTGCTCGATGCGCAATATCGGCGAAAGTCTCGCCAAAATGGCGGGCGGCCTCACCCCCGTGATCGACACCGAAGTGCCGCTCGCCGAATTCGAGCGCGGGCTTTCGCGGCTCGAAAGCCGGCAGGTGTTCGGCAAGATCATCGTCATGTTCTAATGGCTAAGCGGCGTTTCAAGCCTCTGCTCGATGCGGCGGCCGGATCGCTGACCGTCGGGCTCTTGAACGCGATCAAGCATACCGACCGCAGACGCATGGCGAATGTCGCCGGCGCCTTCATGCGCAAGATCGGCCCGCTGTTCAAAGAAAACCGCCTCGGCCGCGCGCAATTGCGCGCCGCGTTTCCGGAAAAATCCGCGACCGAGATCGAGACAATTCTCGGCGGCGTCTGGGACAATCTCGGACGCATCGCCGTCGAATTCGCCCATCTCGACGAATTCTGCGTCGAGGGTTTCGGCAAACAGACTAAGGACGTCATCACCTACCCGCCGGAATCCAAGGAGCGCTACGACTGGATCATGCACAGCGGCCGCGCCACGATCGGCTTTGCGGCGCATCTCGCCAATTGGGAATTGCCCGGCATCGGCGCCAAATTGATCGGCGCCAAATCCGCCGTGCTGTTTCGGCGGCCGAATATCGGCGCCGTCAGCGATGTCATCATCAAATTGCGCGAACCGCTGATGGGGCAATTGATTCCGACTGGGCTCGACGCGCCGGTAAAGCTCGCGCGGCTGCTACAATCGGGCACGCATGTCGGCATGCTCGCCGATCAGCATTACAGCAAGGGCGTCGAAGTGAGTTTCTTCGGCCGGCCTTGCCTTGCCAATCCGCTGATCGCGATGTTGGCCCGCCAGACCGAGCTGCCGATCTATGGCATGCGGGTTGTGCGCAATCCGGACGGCAACAGTTTTTGGGGCGAAGTTTCCGACCCGGTCGAGCCCGCGCGCGACACGAGTGGCCGCGTCGATATCAAAGGCACGATGCAGGCCGTCACGGCGGTGATCGAAGGCTGGATCCGGCAACATCCCGAACAATGGCTGTGGCTGCACCGCCGCTGGCGGTAGAGGTGCCGGCCTCATCGCACCCGTGAATTATGCTAAAGTTGCCACGGTTGATTTGTATCAACAACCGCGGCCGTGCGGCGTGCATTGGCTTGAGCGTTCGAGCGGGAGAAGATCGATGAAGATGAGATTGTTCGCAGCCGCCGCAATCGTCGTGTTCGGCACAGCCGCTGCTTCGGCGCAGGTGCTGAATCTTTCCGGACGATTTCGCTGCGTCCAGGGATGCGCCGGAGGCTCGCCCGGCCCGGCTTTCGTCACCCAAAACGGCTGGGACATGAACCTCGTCAACGAAGTAGGCCAGCCGTCCCGGGCTTGGATCGATTGGCCGGGCCACATCTGGGCCGAGTATTGGGGTCAAGGCGCCGTCTATTCTCCGGACGGAATGACAATCCAGTTCGACAATGGGACGGTGTGGGTGCGCGACCTCACGCCGCCGCCCCCACTGGCGCCGTTCCGGGGCCGGTAGATCCCTCGACATCCTCCGCGAAGGGCTTCGGCATCGACGGCCGGCATCGTGCGCTTCGCTCGAGGTCAAGCGGCGGCACCGATCAACAAAACCCGCTCATGCAGCAGCGCGGCGGCGAGAAGCCTCACCGCCGCGACTACCGCGATACCAACTGTCCTAAACCGATGCTGTATCGGGCGACGAACTCTACTTGCCGCGCACGGCGTCCTTCAGACCGCCGACGGCGTTCTGAATCTTGCCCTTGACCTGATCCGCTTTGCCTTCGGCTTCGGTCTTGCTGTCGCCGGTGACCTTGCCGGCCCATTCCTTTACCTTGCCGGCGGCCTGATTGGCCGAGCCTGCGACGCGATCCTTATCAACCATGTGACGCTCCTGTTTCGGTTCCCTAATAGAACCCTTGGAGCGCGTCGAAGTTCCGTCCTGGCGGACGGCCTCACAGCTTCTGAATACCGGCTTTGTCGATAATGTCCTTGAACTCAGTGATCTCCTTGGTCACGCGCGCCCAGGCCGCGTCCGCGCCTTTGGCGCGAACGAAAAATCCCGCTTGATAGAATTTGTCTTTGATCTCTTGCGTGGCGAGGACCTTGAGCGTTTCGGCCTCCATCCATTTCACGACTGCGGGCGGCGTCTTCGCGGGCGCCATTAGCAGCGCATCGACGGCAAACACGAAGTCGGGATAGCCGGCCTCGGCCATGGTGGGCACGTCCGGAATATCCGGCCAGCGGGCTTCCGCGCAAATCGCGAGGCCGCGCAGCGACCCGGCCTTGATGTGCGGCTGCGCGGGCGCGAGCGAGCCGGAGCAGAGCTGAACGGTGCCGGCCAACAGGGCCTCGATGGCGTCGCCGCCGCCCTTGAAGACCACGCTTTCCAAATTGGGCAGTTTCTCGCGGCTTTTGAGAACCTCCAACTGGAGCTGCGGTGTCGTGCCGATCGGCGAGGTCGAGGCGTTGACCTTTTGCGGATTGCCCCGCGCATAGGCGACGAATTCCTTCATCGATTTCGCCGGCAGATCGGACTTCACCACGAAAATGTTGGGTGAGCCGCCCAATTCGCAGATCGCCACAAAATCCTTGTAGGGATCATAGGGCACCTTGTTGTAGAGGCCGTAATTGATCGAATAGGCGTTGGTCGCGAGCAAAATCGAGTAGCCGTCAGGTTCGGATCGCGCCGCGTATTCCATGCCGATATTGCCGCCGGCGCCGCCATGATTCTCGATGATGAAGGTCTTGCCGGTCGATTGCTGCAACGCCGCGGCAACGATGCGGCCGACGATGTCGGATGGACCGCCCGGCGTATTGGCGACAACGATCTTCACGGTGCGATCGGGATAGTCGGCAAAGGCCGACGACACGCGGAAGACTGCCGGCGCGGCGACCCCCACGGCTATGGCGGCTGCGCCCTTGATGACGCTGCGCCGCGACGCCGCTCGTGCAATGATTTTTCTCATAGTCCCTCCCGTTTTCGGCCACCGCTGTTTTCCGGCGTGCCGTTACTCGCCGGTCTTGATCCGCGTCCACATCCGGTTGATCAACCGCTGCGTTTTCGGGTCATGGGCGATGATGGTGTAGAGCTTCGCCATGGTGGCTGCGTCCGGATAGATGGTGCGGTCGTCAAGGATGGCCTTGTCGATGAGTTGGCTCGGCGCGTTGCCATTGGCATAAGACACGTAATTGGTGTTCTTCGCCGCCACTTCTGGCTTGAGCAGATAATTGATCAGTTCGTGCGCTTCCTGCGGATGCGGAGCGTCTTTCGGAATCGCGAGATTGTCGAACCACAATTGCGCACCCTCTTTCGGGATCGAATAGCCGATCTCGATGCCGCCTTTGGCCTCGGCGGCGCGCTTTTTGGCCTGAATAACATCGCCCGAAAAGCCGACGACGAAGCAGATTTCGCCGGTGGCGAGCGCGTTGAGATATTCCGACGAATGAAATTTGCGCACGAACGGTCGGATGCGCAGCAACAGCTTGGTAGCCTTGTCGAGATCGGCCGGGTCGCTGCTGTTCGGATCAAGATGCAGATAATGCAGCGCCGCCGGCATGATGTCGTCCGACGAATCGAGCAGGTGAATGCCGCAGTCCTTGAATTTCGATATCTTGTCCGGATTGAAGACGTAGTCCCACGAATCGATCACGGCATCGGGACCGAAGATCGCCTTCACGTTTTTCACGTTATAGCCGATGCCGGTCGTGCCCCACATGTAGTCGGCGGCGTACTGGTTGCCCGGATCGTAGACGGCAAGCTGTTTTGAAATCTCCGGCCAGGCATGAGTGAGGTTCGGCAATCTCGACTTGTCGAGCTTTTGGAAAATGCCGGCCGAAATCTGGCGCGCCAGGAAGTAGGCGCTCGGCACGACGACGTCGTAGCCCGATTGACCGGCCAAGAGCTTTGCTTCCAGCGTATCGTTGGAATCATAGGTGTCGAAGCGGACCGTGATGCCGGTTTCCTTGGTGAAGCCGTCGAGCACCGTCGGGTCCTGATAGTCCGACCAATTGTAGTAATTGACGACGCGCTCCTTCGGCAGCGCCGGCTGAGCAACAACGAATAGCGCCGCGCTCACGAGCGCGAGAAAAGGAGAAAAGCGGATACCGGAAGTTTTCACGTTTCGGTCGGCAGGCCTGCGGCTTTCCATGCCAATATACCGCCGGCGAGATGGGAGCCATAGGCAAAACCTTGCTCCTGTGCGGCGAGCGATGCTGTGACCGAGCGGCGGCCGGAGCGGCAGGCGAACACCACCTCACGCCCGGCCGGGTCGGGAATGTCGGCCGGATCGAACGCGGAGAGCGGCACCAGAACAGCGTCAGGAAAGCGCTCGAGCGCCGTCTCGTTGGGCTCGCGCACGTCGACCAGCACCATACGGCCCGCCTGCAAGCCGCGCTCGACTTCCTCCGGCGTCAGATCGCGTACAGTGGGAGATGGTTCCGGCATCGAAGGCCTCCTTCGCGGCCGCCAGATTACGGCCTCACGGCGCCAACGTGAAGAGGCTCCAGCATGATTCCGAAAATCGGCTCCCGGCTCTCGGAAAAGATCACGCTCAAGCAAAACGTCTAAACCGTCACCTGCGTGCCGACCTCGACCACCCGATCGGTCGGAATTTGAAAGTAATCGGTCGCATCGTTCGCCGAACGCGCCAGTGTGATGAACAGCCGGTCTTGCCAGCGCGGCATGCCCGAATGCGGCGCCGGCCGCAGCGAGCGGCGCGACAGGAAGAACGATGTCGACATGATGTCGAACTGCCAGCCGAGCTTGCGCGCAATGGCGAGCGCCCGCGGAACGTTCGGCGACTCCATGTAACCGAAGCGCAAGATCACCCGCATGAAAGTCGTGCCAACCGGTTCGATGGTCACGCGCTTGTCGGCCGTGACCCGCGGCGTATGCGTGGTTTCGACGCTGAGGATGACGTTCTTTTCGTGCAACACCTTGTAGTGCTTCAGGCTGTGCATCAGCGCGGTTGGCGCGCTTTTCGGATCGCTGGTCAGGAACACCGCCGTGCCCGGAACGCGCTGCGGCGGCTTTTTCTCCAGAATGCGCACGAGATCGTCGAGCGGGGTTTCCAATTTGCGGGTTTTGGCGAACAGAATGCGGGTGCCGCGCCGCCACGTATACATCACCAGCATGACGAGCCCGCCAAGCGCCAGCGGCACCCAGCCGCCTTCGATCACCTTGAGCATATTGGCCGAGAGAAACGTCAGGTCGATCACCAGGAATGGCGCCATCAGCGCCGCCGCGGCGAATGGCGACCACCGCCACATCCGCCAGATCACGATGAAAGCCATCATGCAGGTGACCACCATGGTGCCGGTGACGGCGATGCCGTAGGCGGAGGCTAGCGCGCTCGAGGATCGGAACAGCGCGACCAGAAGAATGACGCCGACCAGCAGCAGTCCGTTGACCCGCGGCATGTAGATCTGGCCGGCCTGCTGCGCCGAGGTGTGGCGCACTTCGAGCCGCGGCAGGAGCCCGAGCTGGATCGCCTGGCTCGACAGCGAATAGGCCCCGGTGATGACCGCCTGGCTCGCAATGACGGTCGCCACCGTCGCCAATACGACCATCGGGATAAGCGCCCAACCGGGATAAAGCAGGAAGAACGGATTCTCGATCGCCTGTGGTTCGGCGAAAACGAGCGCCCCCTGCCCGAGATAGTTGAGCGTCAGCGACGGCAACACCAAAGCGAGCCACGCCACTTGGATCGGCCCGCGGCCGAAATGTCCGAGATCGGCATAGAGCGCCTCGGCGCCGGTGACGGCCAGAAACACCGCGCCGAGCGTATAAAGGCCGATCACGCCGTGGTGGATAAGGAAATTGACGCCGTAATACGGGCTGAGCGCCCACAAGATGCCCGGGTCGTGCGCGATCCATGTCAGCCCCGGGATGGCGATCGCCACGAACCAGATCACCATGATCGGGCCGAACAGGGCGGCGACTTTGGCCGTGCCATAGGACTGGGCGGCAAACAATACGATCAGGATCACGATGGTGAGCGGCACCACATAAGAGTGAAACGCCGGCGTGGCGACGTCGATGCCTTCGACCGCCGACAACACCGACAGCGCCGGCGTGATCACCGCGTCGCCGTAAAACAGCGCCGCGCTGACGATGCCGAGAAGCGCCACGACGCCCGCGGCTCTGTTCATGCGGCCGACCGCGCGCGAAGCGAGCGCCATCAAAGTGAGCGTGCCACCCTCGCCATTGTTATCGGCGCGCAGCAGAATCACCACGTATTTCAGCGTCACAATGACGAACAGCGCCCAGAGGATGAGCGACACCACGCCGAGCACCGTCGCCCGGTCGACCGGGTTATGTGTGCCGGCGGCCGCGATGATGGCTTCGCGCAAGGCGTAAAGCGGGCTCGTGCCGATATCGCCGTAGACGACGCCGATGCTGCCGACCGCAAGGCCCCAGATGCCGGCATGCGAACGAGCTTCGCCGCTGCCGGCGACCGGCACTTCGCTCCCGGCGGGAGCGCTTACGCTATCTGTCATGTATGTTGAAACAGGACGTCGCCTGCTCCTGCTGCTGCAAGAGACGCAGGGCCGCGCCTATACACCCTTCGCATCGCAGAGTCATGAGCAACTCGAACGCTTATGGGCGCGCCGGCCTCAATGCACCCATCCGGAGAGCGGATGGTACCGGGCAGGCATGACGCATCATTTTCGGTCAAGTCCGGCGTCGTTCGATTTAGTTATACTGGATCAAGCGCTTAGACAGTGCCTACGATCGCGCCAGGGCTGACTCCATCACGGCTGCAGGTCGGGTGGAACCGGCGGCGCTTCACGCATCAGGGTAATCGTGACGCGCCGATTGGCGGCGATAAAGGGGTCGTCCGGGAACAATGGATCGGTATCGGCCTTACCGGCGACCTCGAAAATATTATTCGAGGGAAGACCTTGCTGCTCAAGGATCTGACGGACCGCATTGGCCCGGTCGACCGAAAGATTCCATGGGCCATAGTCGGGCTGCGGCGCGGCCTGCGACGCCGACGTATGGCCGGTGATCGAAATCCGGTACGGCATTTCCTTCAGTGGGCCCGCGATTTTCTGGATGATCCGCCGGGTACGTTCGAATGGCTCCTTGGACCCCTCCGGGAACATCGAACGGCCTTCCTGGTCGACGATCTCGATATTCAGTCCCTCTTTGCTCTCCTCGATCATGATGTGCTTACTGGCTTCGGTCAGTTCCGGCATATCCTGCAGCGCTTGGCGCAGCGATGCCGCGGCCAGGGCAAACGCCTGGTCCTGCTTGAACTTGCCGCCGTAATCGCGATTGTGATCGCCCTGATCGGGCGTCGGCGTCGCGGACGCGTCGTCGGGCTGGACGTGCGCCGCGTTTTTCAGTTTTGGTCGGGTCGGCAGGCCGTCGACCTCGATGATGCCCGAATAGCGCACGTTGGTCTGCACGCCGAAGGCATCCCGCATCGAGCCGGCGACGATCTGCAGTTTTTGCTGGTCCTGGTTGGAGAACGCGACCAGCATGACGAAGAAGCTGACCAGAAGCCCCATCAGGTCGGCGAAGGTGACGAACCAGCCGTGACCGCCGCCGTGTGCTTCCTTCCGCCGTGCCATAACTCGCGCCTAACTGATTACGCCTGACCGATCACGCCCACAGACTTTTCACGCCACGGACTTTTCACGCCACAGACTTTCACGCCACGGACTTTCGCGCCACGGATTTGCGCCTTTTTGGCCTCAGGCCGGGACGGGCTCCGGCTCGGCTTCGCCGCGGTGTTTTTCCGGCAGATAGGCGATCAGCATCTCACGCACGAGCGTCGGGCTTTTCGACTCGCGGATCATCAGGATGCCGTCGATGATCAAAGTGCGGTTGATCTCTTCGTCGACCAGCTTGAGATGCAATTTATCGGCGAGCGGCAGCGTCAGTAGATTGGCCACCACGGCGCCGTACAACGTCGCCAACAGCGCCGTCGCCATGAACGGGCCGAGCTTGGACGGATCGGTCATATTGGCGAACATTTGCACCATGCCGATCAGGGTGCCGATCATGCCGAAGGCGGGCGCGCAGTCGCCGATCGCGCGGTAGATTTTCTGGCCTTCGTCGAGATGGCACAGAAAGTTATCGCGATCGCGCTCGAGATTGTCGCGGATGAATTCGGCGTCATAGCCGTCGGCGACGAAGCGGATGCCCTTGGCCAGGAACGGATCTTCGATCTCGATTTTTTCGAGCCCCATCGGGCCCTGCTTGCGGGCGATTTCGGCAAGCCCCGCGATCTCGTCGACCAGTTCGCGCTGCGAGACGCGGCGCATGCTGAAGACGAATTTCATCCCGAGCGGCAGGCCGTGGAAAATCGAGGACAGCGGGAAGCGGATCAGGGTCGCGGCGAACGAGCCGCCGAAAATAATGATCACGGCGTGATCGCTAAAGAACATGGACAGGCCGCCGCCCATCAGCATGACAGTCATGATGACGGCCGCGCCGGCCAGCAGGCCCAGGCCCGTTGCTACATCCATGAAACCGTACCCAACCCGCGACGGCGAGCCCTTCGCAATGACCTTATAGGTACGGCCGTTGCGCTTAAGGGACGGTTACCGGAGGATGTTTTTGCCGACGGCGCACCGGCTTCGACCGATGCAAAGGCCCATAATATGTTAATCCGCTGGCGGCCCGTGACCGCTGGCGGAAAACGCGGCACAATGGGCTAACGAGGCAGCGACGAGACGCTCGGCGTCCACAGCGTACGATCTGTAAGCCATTCAATACCCAGGGAGAAAACCATGCGCGAGATCGGCCACTTCATCGGCGGCAAAGAGGTGAAGGGCGCGTCGGGACGCTTTGGCGATGTTTTCAACCCCAATACCGGCGAGGTGCAGGCCAAGGTGGCGCTCGCCGCCAAGACCGAGGTCGAGCAGGCGATTGCCAATGCGCAGTCGGCCTTCCCGGCCTGGGCCGCCACCAACCCGCAGCGCCGCGCTCGCGTCATGTTCAAGTTTCTCGAGCTGATCCAGGACGAATACGACGATCTGGCGCGGCTTCTGTCGTCCGAGCATGGCAAGACCTTTGCCGACTCCAAGGGCGATATCCAGCGCGGGCTCGAAGTGGCCGAATTCGCCTGCGGCATCCCGCATCTGCTCAAAGGCGAATACACCGAAGGCGCCGGACCGGGCATCGACCTGTATTCGATGCATCAGCCCCTCGGCGTCGTCGCCGGCATTACCCCATTCAACTTCCCGGCGATGATTCCGTTGTGGAAATGCGCGCCGGCGATCGCCTGCGGCAATACCTTCATCTTAAAGCCCTCGGAGCGCGATCCGTCGGTGCCGATGCGCATTGCCGAGCTTTTCCTCAAGGCGGGCTTGCCGGCGGGCGTGCTCAATGTCGTCAACGGCGACAAGGAAGCCGTCGACACGCTCTTGACCGACGCGCGCGTCAAGGCGATCGGCTTTGTCGGCTCGTCGTCGATCGCCGAATACATCTATGCGACCGGAACCGCGCACGGCAAACGCGTGCAATGCTTCGGCGGCGCCAAGAACCACATGATCGTCATGCCCGACGCCGACATGGATCAGGCCGTCGATGCGCTGATCGGCGCCGGCTACGGCTCGGCGGGCGAACGCTGCATGGCAATTTCCGTGGCGGTGCCGGTCGGCAAAAAGACCGCCGACCTTCTCATGGAAAAGCTGGTGCCGCGGGTCGAAAGCCTCAAGATCGGTCCGTCCACCGATACGCAGGCCGATTACGGGCCGATGATTACCAGGGCGCACCTCGAGACGG
>JBAPUM010000008.1:0-2623 GCA_049282655.1 Xanthobacteraceae bacterium | reverse complement strand
GACAATCGTCGATCAGCTCGCACCGCAGGTGGCAGAATTCACAAAGCGGCTGCCGGCCGGTTATTCCGTGGCGCTCGGAGGCGCGGTCGAAGAGAGCGCGAAGAGCCAGGCGCCGATTGAGGCCGTCGTCCCGCTGATGCTCTTCATCATGGCGACGATTCTGATGATTCAGCTGCAAAGCTTCCACCGGTTGTTCCTGGTGTTCGCGGTGGCACCGCTTGCCTTGATCGGTGTGGTCTTGGCTTTGCTGCCGAGCGGAGCGCCTCTCGGATTCGTCGCCATTCTCGGCGTGCTGGCGCTGATCGGCATCCTGATCCGCAACTCGGTGATATTGATTGTGCAGATCCAACATCTGAAGGAGGAAGGCCGGCCGGCATGGGAGGCCGTTATCGAGGCAACGGAGCATCGCATGCGACCGATCCTGCTGACCGCGGCGGCTGCCAGTCTGGCGCTCATTCCGATTGCGCGCGAGATTTTTTGGGGACCGATGGCCTATGCGATGATGGGCGGCATTATCGTGGGTACCGTGCTGACACTGCTTTTTTTGCCCGCGCTGTATGTAGCGTGGTTTCGCATCCCGGAGCCGGCACCATCATCGTAGCCGGCGAGCCGCTACCTAAGGATATATAACATATTGAAGATAAAGTCGAAACTTCAAGATTGGTAGCGGAGGACGGATTTGAACCGCCGACACGCGGATTATGATTCCGCTGCTCTAACCAACTGAGCTACTCCGCCAGCCTTTTGGCGCCCGACCCCACCGGGGTTCCGGGCCCGGGTGGACCCGGCCGCGCCGTGACCGCACATTTATTGTACTAAGGTCAGGTTTCCAAGCGGGATTCTCAGGTTTGTGCTCCCGGCTTGCGTCCGCAGCGGAAGTTGCGTTTATGCTGCACCCCTGAGGGGTAATTGCCGGTCGGGGCGTTAACTTTTACGAGGCGGCAGGTGCAATTCTATCGGGTTTCGGGGCTTTCGGTCGAAAGCGAGATCGAGCTGCCGGGGCTGATTGCGGGCGTACCGGGGCGGGAGCCGCAGGTTACCATCCGCCGTGGTCCGGTGCCCGTGACCCTGCCGGAGGCGACCGCGTCCGGGCCGACCTGGCAGATCGCCGGCAAGGAGTTCCTGTTGCGCATTCCGGATATCGCCCGCTTTCTGCTCAAAAACGGCAGCGAGATCGTGGTATCGCCCGAATCCGACGCCACCACCGCCGATATCCCGATCTTCATTCTCGGCACCGTGTTCGGCATTCTCTTGCATCAGCGCGAGCAGATCGTGCTGCATGCCAGCGCAGTGCGGGTCAACGGCAAGGCCGTCTTGTTTTGCGGCGCCTCCGGCGCCGGTAAATCGACGCTCGCCGCGGCGCTGGCGCAGCGCGGCTATCCGCTCGTGACCGACGATTTCTGCACGCTCACCGCCGACGACGCCGGTGCGCCGCTGGTGCATCCCGATGGACGCCAGCTCAAGCTCTGGGCGCAAGCTATCGATCGGCTCGATCTTGCCCAGCAGCGCGGCGAGCGTGTGCGCCAGAGCCTCGAAAAGTTCTACGTCGAGCCGAGCGAGGTCTTCACCGAGCCGCTCCCGCTCGGCGCGGTCTATGCGCTGCGCGAAGCGCGGCCGCCAAACAAGCCGGGGATCGAGCGGCCGAACGTGGTCGACGCCGCACTGCTGCTGCGGCGCAATGCCTATCGGCCCTTGCTGGTGCGGCGCATGGACCAGAAGGCGAATTATTTTCATGCCGCGACCGTGATCGCCAATGTCGCCGGGATATTCCACCTGACCCGGGCGCTCGATTTCGCTAAAATGCCGGACGTGATCGCAATGCTGGAAGCGCATTGGCTCGATCTGCGCCTGATGGAGAAGGCGGCGTGACGCGCACCGTCTGGCTCGCCTCCTACCCCAAATCCGGCAACACCTGGTTCCGGATGCTGGTGGCGAACCTGCGGGCCAAAGACGGCAAGCCTGCCGACATCAACGATCTGCCGGAACGCGGCGGCATCGCCAGCGGGCGGGCTCCGTTCGATTATCTGTCGCTGATCGATTCCGGGCTTCTCACACATGACGAGATCGACTGCCTGCGGCCGCGCATCTATGAGGAACTCGCGTCAGGCGCCGACGACGACGAATATGACAAACCGGAGGACACACCGCCGGTGCGATTCATCAAGGTGCATGACGCCTATACGCTGACGCCGAGCGGCGAACCTTTGCTCGCCGGCCGCCGCGGCGCCGCCGGCGCAATCGTGATCGCGCGCGACCCGCGCGACGTGGCGCCCTCGCTCGCCAATCACAATCGCACCAGCATCGACGAGGCGATAGGCTTCATGGGCGACGCCAAGGCCACGTTCTGCGGCAAATCCGGGCGATTGCACAGTCAGCTTCGTCAGCAGCTCCCGGACTGGAGCGGCTGGTTGGAAAGCTGGCTCGGCCAGGACGATATTCCCGTGCACCTGATCCGCTACGAGGATATGAAAGCCGATACGCTCGGCACATTCCGCCGCGCGCTCGACTTTGCCGGCCGCGCGGCGAGCGACGACGACATCCGGCGCGCGGTGAGCTACGCCGATTTCGCCGAATTGCGGCGGCAGGAAGAGGAAAAGGGCTTCAGCGAATTGCCGCGGCCGGG
>JBAPUM010000007.1:0-1633 GCA_049282655.1 Xanthobacteraceae bacterium | reverse complement strand
TCGGATGGCAGATCCGGGCCGATCTGCATTTTAGCTTCTATTCGAGGGATTGCCAGACTGGCCCGATGCCGCGCATTTTTTTTTGGCGGCGGGGGCAGCGATGGGTGGCCCGATATTCTACCGGACCGCGTCCCGACGCCCTGGCGTGCGGCCTCGTCGGATGCGCGGATTTCCGCGCGTTCGATCATCGCGTGCCGTCGAGCGGCGGCATGGCTCCTTGTGCTACGATCCGATCCAGCCACACGCGGCTTTAGCGACCGTCAAACGCGTATACCATTCTTCACCATGATGCGTGGCGGGTAGCGACGCGAGCGCATTGGCATAGCGGTGCAATTTTAGCCCGCCGGGTCCGCAGAGGGTCCGCTGAAATGACGATAGCGAGGGCTATCGTCTAGCTCTGGATGATCTATTTGATTTAATTCATAAATTTGGTGGGCGCACCAGGGCTCGAACCTGGGACCCGCTGATTAAGAGTCAGCTGCTCTACCAACTGAGCTATGCGCCCTAACCGGGGAATTATGCGTGGTTAGGAACTGCCACCATTCGTGCCGGGCCGATCGGGCTGCGGCGCGCAGTATCTAGGCCATTGCCGGCGGGATGCCAAGTGCGGGCTCGCGGGCCCTCGGCCCGCGCCCCGGAATGGCGGAAAGTTACCCCACATCCGTCGAATGCAGCCGCCGCTCGTCGGGCTGGCCGCGCAGCCGCCGGGCCATCAGCTTGTTCAGCGCCGAGAGATAGGCCCGCGCCGAGGCGACGAGCGTATCGGGATCGGCGCCCTTTGCGGTCACCGCGCGGCCATGCTCGGAAAGCCGCACCGAGACTTCGGCCTGGGCGTCGGTGCCTTCGGTCACGGCATGCACTTGGTAGAGCTCGAGCACCGCCTCGTGCGGTACGATCGCCTTGATGCAGTTGAACACGGCATCGACCGGGCCGTTGCCCTCGCATTCCTCGATTCCCGTCTTGCCGTCGATGTCGAGCTTCATGGTGGCGCGCTGCGGCCCGCGCGTGCCGGCGATCACCGAGAGCGACACGAGCTTGATGTGATCCTGCGCGGTCGCAATTTCCTCGTCGACCAGCGCCTCGAGATCCTCGTCGTAGACGTGCTTCTTGCGGTCGGCCAGCGTCTTGAAGCGGACGAAGGCGTCTTCGAGCTGATTGCCGGTGAGGTGATAGCCGAGCTCTTCGAGCTTATGCACGAAGGCGTGACGCCCGGAATGCTTGCCCATGACCAGCGAAGTCTGCTTCACGCCGACCGTTTCGGGCACCATGATCTCGTAGGTCTGGGTGTGCTTGAGCATGCCGTCCTGGTGGATGCCGCTCTCATGCGCAAACGCGTTCCGGCCGACGATGGCCTTGTTGTATTGCACCGGGAATGAGGTCGCGGCCGAGACGAGCTTCGATGCCCGCGTCAGCATGGTCGAATCGATGCCGGTCCAGAACGGCAGCACGTCGTTGCGTATCTTGATCGCCATCACGACTTCTTCGAGCGAGGCATTGCCGGCGCGTTCGCCGATGCCGTTGATGGTGCATTCGATCTGCCGCGCGCCGGCGCGCACGCCGGCGAGCGAATTCGCCACCGCCATGCCGAGATCGTCGTGGCAATGCACCGAGAAGCGGGCCAGATCGGAATTCG
>JBAPUM010000006.1:0-2765 GCA_049282655.1 Xanthobacteraceae bacterium | reverse complement strand
CTCGTTCATTCGGCGCCGATTAGTCTGGCCTGCAGCAGATCGATATTGCCGCGGCCGTACATTTGTCGTCTGACGAGCTTGAGGCGTGTAATTTGACCTTCGGTCTGTCCGTTCGACCAAGGCAGTGTGATTGCTGCCCGGACAGGAGCTTCGTCCTTCGAGACGCCACTGGCGAATGAGGCGACCAGACTGGCGCGAGCGCGTTCGATCCACGGCGTCAACTCGGCTGCGGCCTTGCGCCGGATCATCATGTGGAATTCGGCGATTATCTCGCGAGCCTCAACGAGCGTGGGGACGCCAGCTTCGATGGCTGCGACAGTCACACTTTCCGCCTTCGAGAGCGTATCCCGTCCGATTGTCATGAGGCGAGCGATCGTTCTGGCCGAGGGGATCCGCTGTAGGTTTTCGGCATCGGCCTTTTCGGCTCGGCGCCTGCGCGTTGCCCATTCGCCCACCACGCGCAGCGAGCCCCGAAAGCCGCGCGCCGTCAAGCGGCGCCAAAGTTCGGCGCCGGTTCGGCAACCGGACGCCCACTGATCATCGAGCCATGGCAGATGCACATCGAGCGAGCCCTGCCGAGTTCGAAAGACATCATTACGTTCGCCGCGGATCACTTGACGCACCAGCTTCCTGCTGTAACCAGTCTGACGGACGATCTGCTTGATCGCCATTCCGTTTTTCGACAGAGCCAAGATTGTCGTGTTGGTCTCCTCCCGGCGTAGATAGCCCTCATACTGGATGCGCTCGGCGGCGGTCAGCAGCTTGGGATTGATCGTCGTGGCGCCGATGGCGCTGCGAATCTGGCGCATCGATTTGCGCACGGCATCGAGGAAGGCCCGACTGGCGTTCTCCATCAGATGCCAGCGATCCGCGACCTGCACGGCGTGCGGCAAGGCCCTGGCCGCTGCTTCGCCATAGCCTCCGCCACGATCGCGGGCAATAATCCCGATCGTCGGATGAGCGGCGAACCAAGCTTGCGCGGTCGCTGGTTCACGATCCGGCAGAAGCGTGACAATCCGGCGTCTTTCCAGATTGCAGATGATGCTGGCGTATCGATGATTGCGTCGCCAAGCCCAATCATCAATGCCGACGACCTTGAGCGGGTCCGACCGGGGACGGCTACGGCGCCTGACCACCCGCAACAGCGTGTCGTTACTCACCGGCAGCATCAGCCGTCTTGCGAAGAGCGCCGCCGGCCTGCCACCGAGCGCTAGACCAAGGTGGTGGACGATACAGTCGAGCCTGGTCGTGCGTCGCGCCGATGGTGCCAGAACGCCTTCGGGAAAGCGCTCTGTGAAAATTTGCCGCCCGCACAGAACCGCGTCGCAACGGAAGCGGCGAGCGATCACCACAAGCTGAACGATCCGCCCCGACAGCGGTAGATCGGTCACGCGCCGCCGGTAATGGCTATGCAAGCGTCGGGAAACCGTCCCGCAAGATGGACAAAGGCCAAAACTTGTCAATGAGCGGACCGTGATGACTGTGCTGTCCGCCTGGCAGAACGCACTTTCCACAACAAACCCGGTCGGTACCAGACTGGAGCGGCGAAGTGCCTGTTGCATGGCCCTGATTCTCCCACGGGGAGCACCACGCGAATCCCAAACTGCATCAAAACTGAGTCAGAGCCCCGATTGGATGCCGATCACCCCGAAAACGGGGTCCTTATTCCACGCCTGTTCACATTACAGCAAAGTTCACAGCCCATGACCGTTGTGGGTCATTCACGGCCTAGCAATTCAGAACCTGGACCAGCCAATGACCGTTGTTAGTCCGATAGCGACCTTTGGCATTGCAACGCAGCGAATACCGGGCATCCCGGTTCGCCGTTGATCACATTGGGCTGGCTGTGATTCAAGCTCCCAAACCGGAGCCTCGAATCATGCGGTATGAACTCACGGACTATGAATGGGCCGCCGTCAGGCCGTTCCTCCCGAATAAGCCACGTGGCGTGCCGCGTGTGAATGACCGGCGCGTCCTAAACGGGATCTTTTGGGTCTTGCGATCGGGTGCGCCATGGCGTGATCTGCCGGAGATTTTTGGCCCGTATACGACGTGTTACAATCGCTTCGTTCGGTGGGGAAGGGCTGGCGTCTGGGACGAGATTATGGACGCACTGGCAGCAACTCACGATGCGGCGGTGCAAATGATCGATACGTCTGTCGTGCGTGTGCATCAGCATGGAGCCTGCATCGCGGGCAATAGTGAGCAGCATATGGGGCGGTCGCGAGGTGGGCTAACGACCAAGATTCACGCCGTTGTGGACACAAATGGCCTACCAGTCCAACTCGGTCTTACGCCCGGTGAGGCGCACGACAATCGGCTTTGCTCGGTACTCCTGAACGAATTAAGTCCGCGAACTATGCTGTTGGCGGATCGAGGATATGACGCGGATTGGATCAGGGCGCTCGCCAGTGAGCAAGGGGCTTGGGCAAACATCCCGCCCAAACGAAATCGTAAGGAGGCAATCTGCTTCAGCCCACATCTCTACCGTGCGCGAAACTTGGTTGAACGGTTCTTCAACAAGATCAAGCAATGTCGCCGCATCGCCACCCGCTACGACCGGCTCGCAGCCAACTATCTTGCCTTCATTAAGCTCGCATCTATACGGATTTGGCTACGTGCTTATGAGTCCGCGCCCTAGCAAACACGAACGCAGAAGCGGCAGCGCATTGGGTGCAGCGACCGGAATGTCAGCCTGCGGGGTCCGCATCGGGTCCGCTAACATTCATCCCGCAGCCACAGCTAATGGGCTCTTTGGATAACTA
>JBAPUM010000005.1:0-18664 GCA_049282655.1 Xanthobacteraceae bacterium | reverse complement strand
GTATTGAACCGCGGGCAGGCTCGCCCGCATCAAACAAGGAGCATCTCGCATGGAACGCCTGGAGAAATCCGACCGGACCATTATGCACCTGGAAGGTAGCGCCGTTGAGAAATCCCGCGCCTACTCGCCGGCGATCGTAACGCAGGGCGGCAGGACCGTCTGGCTGGCAGGCCAGACGACGCTGGTTGATCTCGACGGGAAGCCGATCCCGCACGATTTCGACGCGCAGGCGCGAACCTGTTTCGCGCTGATCGACCGTACCCTGAAAAGGGTCGGCGGCACGCTCGCCGACCTCGTGACGATGACGGTTTCGATCAGCGACCCGCGATACGGCGACCAGTTTGTGAAGCTCAGGCAAGGCTTCTTCCCGGACGGGAAGTTTCCGTGCAGCGCGCTGATCACGGTCTCCAACTTCGCGCACCCGGGCATTCTGATCGAGATACAGGGCGTGGCGGTCATTTAGAACTTCGCCACGCCTCCACCAAAGAACGGCGGGCGCCGCAGGTGCGGCCGACGACGCCGCCCCCCCCCGCAGAGGAGAGTGTGGCTCGCGCGCTCAGGGATGTCCGCGGTCACACCAAGCGCTGACTGGATCCTCAGGCAAATTCGACCGGCGGAGTCCGCATTGGGTCGGCAGGGAAGCCCTGCCACACGGTCCGATGAGCTGGTACAGCTGGGGGGATTCGAACCACCGACCTCCTGATCCACAGTCAGGCGCTCTAACCAACTGAGCTACAGCTGCATGGGCCCGCGGTTGGCAAGCGCGCGGAACCTAGAGCATGATCCCGAAAAGTGGAAGCCGGTTTTCGGATAAGATCATGCTCATCCGCAGAACCCAGACTCCGGTCCAATCCAGGGGATTGGGCCGGGGTCTAGGGGCAACGCTTGACTTTGGCAAGTCGGCTATCGTTCCGCCATAAAAAAGCAAAAGCCCGGGCACTGCCCGGGCTTTCCCCTCGCCGTAGTATCGGGTGATGCGATCGCCAACCCTATCAGGCGATCTTGGTGATCAAGCGACTTTGCTCATCGCCTTGTTCATGCCGCTCTTGATCGGCTCGGCGGTTTCGGTCGCGACCTTTTGCGCCAGCGCGCCGAGTTCCTTCGACTGCTCGGTCAGCGTCTCGAACTGCTTGCGCGCATGCGCGCTCGAGAGTTCGATCACTTCCGACAGCGTCTTCGCCGCGAGCAATTCGCCCGCATAGTCGAAGGCCGCATTGGTGTTGATGCGCGCCGCCTCGATGACCTTCATGCCGTAATCGGACGCGCCCTTGCTGGCGGTCGAATAGGTGGTCTCGAGAACGTCGGTCGCCTCTTCGGCGGCGGCCTTCATCTTCTCGTAAGTATCTTTGGCCTGCGCGACGCCGCGCTCGGCGAATTCGCGGAAAGCGGCCGGCATCTCAACTTTCGGAATCTCGAATTTCGGCATTTCGAATTTCGGCATCTCGAATGCGCCGGTCGCGGGCTTGCTGGTCTTCGCTTTGGGGGGAGTCAGTGTGGCTTCGGCCATGACACGTGTCCTTGATTTTGATCGTTGCGATGTTGATCGTTGCTCTTGGGCTGTCTCGCTAGCGAGCGTCTTCTCACTGGAGAGATTTTTCTTCCGCGGCTTCGCCGCCCGTTGCGCGTCGCCTGACATTCCTGGTCCCGCGGCTGAACGCCTACACTTGATCTGAGCCCGGGCTTATCTGAACAAATAGATAGCAACATTTTGGGTGCATTGCAATAGAAATTATTGCATTGCACAAAAATAATATAGCATTGAAAATATTAGGGTTTTAGACCCGAGCAAAGCGCCGTCTCGGTAACGCCGTCCCGGTCAGGTCTTCTTCTTGGCAGCATCCACCACGATCTTGGCAGCACTTTGTCCTAGATCCTGGACCTGGGACGAAATCGCCTGCATCTGCCGGCTCAAGAATTCCGACTGCAGCCCCATGACTTCGCTGCCATCCTTCGCCTGCAAAAGCTTCTGGGCAAAATCGAAGGTCGTTTTCACGTTTTGCTCGGCATAGGTCATGGTTTTGTGGGCAATTTCGGTGGCTCCGCTTTGCGCGGCGTGGGCCTGCCCCTGCATCTGACCCATGGCCTGGTTTGCGGCCTGGATAAAGCCGTCGAACGCCTTGCGCGCCTGGGCCACGCTTTGTTCGGCAAACGCCTTCATCTCGTTCGGAATTTGAAACTGCTCAAATGGGTCTTTGGTCATCACGCGCTCCTGCTATGCCCGGCGTTCCAATCCTAGCGCGAAATCGTGGCGCGCATGCAAGAGAAACCGAACTCGTGGCTAAGTCTCGGCGCGATTAAGGTTATCTCGGCAAGTCGCGGCTGCGACGGCGGCGCGCCATGGACGCCGCAATCCCCCAGCACTATTAAGAATTCGTTTAGGCAAAGGATTTCGGCGCCGATGCCGACAGACATGCCGACAGACCCGCCGACCGTGGAGCAAGGACCCGTTTTGTTGCGTCATCCGCGTCTCGCCGCGCTTGCTACGAGCGCTTGGCCAGCTTGGCTTTGGAGCTCCGACGGATCGCGCTTGCTGTGGGCGAATGCCGTCGGCGCGGCGATTTTCGGTGCCGCAACTCCGCCGGCAGCCGCACCACGTCGCTTCGACGGCGCCTTCACCGCCCAGATCGTGCGGCTGGCCGCGACGCTTCCGTCGGGTGGCCAGGAGCGGCTCGAAAGGCTGCGCGGCTTTGGCTCAGGCTTCAATCGCGCGCTGACCTGCGCCTGCTCGCGCATTGTCATCGGCGAAGGCACGAGCGCGGTGCTTGTCGCGGCCGCCGAGCCGGCGGGACCGGCACTGGCACTCGCCGACCGCGTGCGCCGTCTATTTGCCGATGACGCCGAGCCCATCGCGGTCTTCTTGCCGAGCGGAACACTCGTTTACGCCACCGCAGCGGTACGAACGTTGGTTCCCGCAGCTCCTTCGCTCGCGGGATTAGGCCTCGAAGCACTGGTGGTCACGGCCGTCAAAACCGGCAGCGCCACAGCAGTTACACGCTTGGGGGATAACGATTGCCGCGTTGCCGCGATCCATCTCGGCAAGGATGACAGCAGCGTTATTGCGCTCACCTTCGCTCCGCAGCTGAGCGAAGTTCCACGGGCTGAGGCCACACCGCTTCAAGCAGAGCCGGCACCTCCTCAAGCCCTGTCGACAACCGCCGGCGCGGCGCCACCGATCCCGCAGCACGCGCCGCCAGTCGCGGCACCGGTGGCAGCGGCGGAAGAAGCCACGACCGATCGCCGCCATCCCTTGCGCTTTGTCTGGCATATCGATGCCGAGGGCCGCTTCGGCGTCGGATCGGACGAATTCGCCGAATTGGTGGGGCCACGCACCATGGCGGCGTTCGGCCGGTTATGGAGCGAGATCGCCGCCGAACTGAAGCTCGATCCGGAGGGGAGAATCGCACGCGCGCTCGCGACTCGTGAGACGTGGAGCGGCATCGTCGTCTCGTGGCCCGTGGACGACACCGACGAACGCTTGCCGGTCGAATTGTCGGGGCTGCCGGTGTTCGATCGCGATCGTAGCTTCCGCGGCTATCGCGGCTTCGGCGTCTGCCGCGATGTCGACGGCATCAATGCCTTGGCCCGGGCACGCCACGAACGCCCGATCGGCTTCATGCCGGCTCCGGAATCCGAACCGGAACCGGAGTCCGCCGAAAGGGCAGCGCCGCCCCATGCCGACGTCCCGCCAACGGCTGCCGCACCGGCCGAGCCGATTGCCGCAGTCGAAGCGGCGCCGCCGCCGGAGCGCCCAGCGCCGGGCATCCCGCAGGCGGCAGCCAATGTGGTGCCGTTTCGCCAATCGCCGCCCGCCGAAGCCAAACCGGCCGACACCAAGTCTGTCGACACCAAGCCTGCCGAAATCAAGCCCGCCGAAAGCAATTCTGCGGAGCCCAAAGCGGCGCCGACTTTGAGTCCGGTCGAACGCAGGGCGTTTCGCGAGCTGGCCCAGGAGCTAACGGCGCGGTTGCGGGCGCCGTTCGAGGCGCCGGCGCCCGCCGAAAGCGAAGCCGAAACGGCCGAACCGCCAGCCGCGGCGCCCGCCGCCGCGGCGGCGAACGAACACGTGCTGCTCGACCGTGTACCACTCGGCATTCTGGTGTACCGGCACGATGCGCTTTTGTTTGCCAACCGTCATTTCCTCGAATGGAGCGGCTACGAGGACCTCGCAGCCATCGAGGCCGCAGGCGGTCTCGATACGCTGTTCGTGGCGCCAGGCGCCGGCGCGCTCGCCGAAACCGGCGCCGCGCAGTCGCTCTCGATCTTGACACGAGATGGCGCCGCGCTTGCGGTCGAGGGCCGCATGTTCACCGCGCCCTGGAACGGATCGTCGGCGCTGGCCCTGATCCTGACCAATGGGCCAGCCGCCGCCAAATCCGCCGCCGCGCAGCGCGCGCTCGAGGCTGCCGAGACCGAAAACCGCGAGCTTAAAGCCATCCTCGATGCCGGACTCGACAGCGTTATCACTATCGACGGGCAACGCCGCATTGTCGCGGTCAATGCCCGCGCCGCCTCATTGTTCGGCCGCGCGATGGACGAATTCGCCGGAGCCGATTTTATCGGACTCTTCGCTCCGGAAAGCGGCCGCGCCGCGCGCGACTATGTCGACCGCGCCGTACGCGGGGGCAATTTGTTCGGCAGCGGCATCGAAGTGACGGCGCGCGCCAGCGACGGCCGGTCCATTCCCCTGGCGATGACGCTGTCGCGGCTCGCCGGCGACAAATTCTCGGCCCTATTCCGCGACATCACGATCAAGCGGCAGGTCGAGGAGGAATTGCGCAACGCCAAACGCGAGACGCAGCGCGCCGCGGCGACGAAAGCCGAATTCCTCGGCAAGGTCAGCCACGAGATCCGCACCCCGCTCAACGCCATGACGGGCTTTGCCGAGGTCATCATGGCCGAGCGTTTCGGCCCGATCGGCAACGAACGCTACCGCGAATATATCAAGGACATTCACAACGCCGGCACGCATCTGGTTTCGATGCTCAACGATCTGCTCGATCTGTCGAAGATCGAAACCGGCCAGATCGATCTCAATTTCGCCAACGTCAATCTCAACGACCTCACGCAGCAATGCGTCGGCATCATGCAACCGCAGGCGAGCCGGGCGCGCATCATCATCCGGACTTCGCTGACGCCGAGCCTGCCGCTGGTCGTCGCCGACGAGCGCTCGCTGCGACAGATCGTGCTCAACCTTTTGTCCAACTCGATCCGGTTCACCGGTCCGGGCGGCCAAGTGATCGTGTCGTCGGCGTTCTCCGACGCCCACGAGGCGGTGCTGCGGGTGCGCGACACCGGCGTCGGCATGAGCGAAAAGGACATCCAGACGGCGCTCGAGCCGTTCCAGCACACTGCCACCTCGGGGAGCTTGGGTTCCGGCGGGACGGGTTTTGGCCTGCCGCTGACCAAGGCGCTCGCCGAGGCCAATCGCGCCAATTTCAGCATCAAAAGTGCGCCGAATGCCGGCACCTTGGTGGAAATCGCCTTTCCGCCGAGCCGTATCGTCGCCGATTGAACTCGCGTTGCGGGCGGATTCGGCTAAACTCGCTCGGTCGAGTTTTCGCCCTGTTTCGCTGCGATGTTCGGTGCGGGTACGGGCATGCGCTTTCGCAAGATCCTCCTCACATTGTGCCTCGCCGGCATGGCCGTGCATCCGGCGCCGACGCGCGCCGGCGATAATGTCGATCTGCTGCTGGTTTTGGCCGCCGACGTGTCGCGCAGCATCGACGCCGGCAAATTCCAGCTCCAACGCGAAGGCTACGCGGCAGCCCTCGCCGATCCGCGCGTGCTGGATACGATACGGTCGGGCCGCACCGGCCGCATCGGCGTCACCTTCGTCGAATGGTCGGGGGTCGGCGCGCAACACGTGGTGATCGACTGGATGAGCGTCGCCGACGCCGCGTCGGCCAAGGATTTCGGCGACCGCTTGATCGAAGCGCCGCGCTCCTTCGCCGACCGCACCTCGATCAGCGGCGCGATCGAGTTCGCCATGAACGAGTTCACGCAGGCGCCGTTCACATCGGTGCGTCACACCATCGATATTTCCGGCGACGGCACCAATAATGCCGGCCGCGAGGTCGGCGCCTTGCGCGACGAAGCCGTCGGCAAAGGCATCACCATCAATGGGCTCGTCATTCTGAGCGACAATCCGCTGTCGTGGAATCCGGACCACACCAATCCGCCCGGCGGCCTCGACAATTATTACCGCAACAATGTCGTCGGCGGACCCGGCGCGTTTGTCATGGTGGCGCAAAACTTCAATTCGTTCGGGCAGGCTATCATCAACAAGATGATCGCCGAGGTGGCGCAGGCCCATGAGGCGGTGCCGTGGCGGGCATCGGCACGCTGAACGCGGCGCGCCGCCGGTTCCAGCGCGGCGTTCGTTTGTTTGCAGCAATTCTTGCGGCGGACGCGCGCCGACCACCGGCCACGAAAGCGACATGATGGCCTGCAAGTTTGAATCCTCGGGTGCCGCCCGGTATATATCCGGCCGGCCCCACAACAATCGGAAACACCAGCTTTGACCGCGGCCATTGGCTTCAAACGCCTCGCGATTGCCGTTGCCGCCATCGTCGCGGCGGCATTCGTCACGCTGGTCGCGCTGTCCTTTCTCATTCCGGCGGCTTCGATCCGCGACGCCGTGAAGGCCGAGATCCATGCGGTGACCGGCCTCGATCCTCTGCTGGGCGACGACGTTTCGCTGTCGCTGTTTCCGTCCGGCAGCGTACGTTTCCGCAATGTATTGCTGGGCGACGGCAAAAACGGCGAGCCGGCCGTGGCGGCCGATGAGCTGACGGCGCGGCTGCGCTATTTTCCGCTCTTGGCCGGCCGCATCGAGATCGCCGACGTCGCATTGGTGCGCCCCACCATCCATGTGACGTTCGCCGCCGACGGACAATCGAACTGGTCAGGCCTGATCAATTCGCTGGCGCGTGCGCTCGAGCCCAATCCCGATCGCACCGCCTCGTTCTCGGAGATCGCCATTCAGCACGGCACGGTGATCGTGCACGAAGCCGATAGAGACGTCACCGAACGGCTCGAGGATCTCGACTTTCAGGTCGCGTGGCCTTCGATCTCGCGCAGCTTCGGCGCCAACGGCCATTTCGTCTGGCGCAATGAGCCGATCGAAGCGAGCCTCACGCTGAGCGACTTTCTCGCGGCGCTCACGGGCGAACGCTCGGGTGTCAAAGTGCGGCTGTCCGGCGCGCCGCTGCAGCTCGCCTTCGACGGCTCGGCGAGCGACCAGCCGACGCTGAAAATCCAGGGTACCCTCGACATCGAATCGCCGTCGTTGCGCGACGCCTTGCGCTGGACCGGCAACAGCAAACTGCCGTTCGGCGGCTTCGGCCATTTTTCGCTCCGGGCGCAGAGCGAAATCGGCGGCGGCGTGACGGCGCTTTCCAACGTCAATGTCGAGCTCGACGGCAATAGCGCCGAAGGCGCGCTGTCGCTGTCGCGGGACGGCCACCAGCTGGTGCAGGGCACGCTGGCCGCCGACGCGCTCGACCTGACGCCCTATGTGGCCGGCGTACAGCTCAGGGCCAGAAACCAGCGCAACTGGAATCAATTGCCGATCGCGCTCGAGGGTTTCGACGAGTTCAACCTCGATCTCAGGCTTTCCGCCGCCAGCGTGAAGATCGCGAACGCGCAACTCGGCCGCACCGCCATCGCGGCGACGATGCACGACGGCAAGCTCGATCTCACCATCGGCGAGGCCCAAGCGTTCGGCGGCGTCGCCAAGGGCAGCGTCGGCCTCGCCAGCGCCGACGACGGCGTGGCGGTGACCTCGCATCTGCAATTCCTCGACGTCGATCTGGAAAACTGCCTCGGCCAGGTTTTCGGCGTGCACAAGCTCGAGGGCCGCGGCAACCTTGCGGTGAACCTGGATGGGCGGGGCGGCTCGGTGCTCGCCGTGACCCATACGCTCAACGGCACGGCTTCGCTGACGGCGCAATCCGGCGCGGTCAGCGGCCTCGACGTCGAGCAATTGCTGCGCCGGCTCGAACGGCGCCCGTTGTCCGGCAACGGCGATTTCCGCAATGGGCGAACCCCGTTCGACCAGCTCGCCATCAGTCTGAAGGCCGAACAGGGCGTGGTGTCGATCGCCGACATGCATATCGACGGTCCCGCCGTGCGGCTGGCCGTCGCCGGTCAGGCCTCGGTGCCGACACGGGATCTCGATCTCAAGGGGGTAGCGACGCTGGTCTCGACCAGCACCAGCGACGAATTCGATCTGCCGTTCGTGGTGCAGGGGACCTGGGACGATCCGATCATGCTGCCGGACCCGCAAAGCCTGATCCGCCGCTCGGGAGCGGCCGCTCCGCTTCTCAATTCGCCCAAGCCCCGCAATGCCAGCGACGCCGTCCACGCCGTCATCGACCAATTGCTGTCGGCGGCGCCCACCCCTGGAACGAAGGCCGGGACGACGGCCACGACCCCTGCCGTATCGCCCGCCTCGGCGCCGCTTCCGCCCAAATCCCCCGAATAACAGCTTTTAACTTTTTCCTTTATGATTCCACGCGCCCGAATCAACGCGGGTTTCCCGCTTGCGACCGGGGCAGGATGCTCAGCGGATGCTCGGCCGGCTCACGCGCACGATGGTCAAGGTGCTGATCGCGTCGCTGATCGTCGGCACGGTCATGGCGCATTTTGGCATCTCAACCGAGCAGTTGATCAAGACCGCCGGCATGTCGCCCGAGCGTATCGAGGACCTGGCCCGCCAAGGCGTCACCTGGGCGCTGCCGAACCTCCTGCTCGGTGCGCTGGTGATCGTTCCGGTCTGGTTCGTCATCTATCTGTTCCGGCCGCCGGGCGAGAGCCGGGATTGATCAGGCCCGCGACGGCGTGCCGCGCGCCGCGCTGAGCTTGGTCAACAGCGAGGCGGCGATGACCGCCAGACCGACTACCAGCACCATGATGCTGCACACGGCATTCATCTCCGGGCTGACGCCGAGCCGCACCTCCGAATAGATCCGAATCGGCAGCGTGGTCGCGCCCGGACCGGTGGTGAAGCTCGCGATCACGAGATCGTCGAGCGACAGCGCGAAGGCAAGCATGAAACTTGCGGCGATCGCCGGCAGGATCAACGGCAAAGTGACCAAAAGAAAAGTCTGCAGCGGCGGCGCGCCGAGATCCATCGCGGCTTCTTCCAGACTGCGATCGAAATCGACCAGCCGCGACTGCACGATCACCGCGACAAAACACATCGCCATCGTGGTGTGGGCGATGACCACGGTCCAAAAGCCGCGATCGACGGCGACGGCGACGAACAAGAGCAGCATCGACAGGCCGGTGATGACTTCCGGCATGACCAGCGGTGCGTAGATCATGGCGGCGAACAGCAGGCGCCCGCGGAAACAGCCGAAACGGACGAGCGCCACCGCGGCGAGCGTTCCCAGCACCGTCGCCGCACTCGCGGAAACGAGCGCAATGCGCAGGCTGATGGAGGCCGCTGCCAACAGGGCCGCGTCGCCGGCAAGCTGCGCGTACCAATGGATCGACCAGCCGCCCCAGACCGCCACTAGCCGCGAGGCATTGAACGAATAGATGACCAGGATCACGATCGGCAGATAAAGAAACGCCATGCCGGCGGCGAGCGCCGCGAGATTGAAGAGCGAGGCCTTGCGCATCATGAGCGCCGCTCCGCGCCGCGCATCGCCTGATATTGGAACACGACGATCGGCGTGACCAACAGGCACACCAGAACGACGGCGACCGCCGAAGCGGTGGGCCAATCCTTGTTGGCGAAGAATTCGGTCCACACCGTTTGTCCGATCATCGAAGTGCGCGAGCCGCCGAGCAGATCGGGAATGACGAACTCGCCGCAGATCGGGATGAAGCACAATAGCGCGCCCGCCAACACGCCGGGCGCCGACAGCGGCAGAGTCACGAGCCAAAACGTCTTCCAGCGCGGGCAACCGAGATCAGCTGCGGCCTCGAGCAGTGTTTCGTCGAGCTTTTCGAGCGTCGCATAGAGCGGCAGCACCATGAACGGCAGATAGGAATAGACGATGCCGATATAGACGGCCGTATCGGTCGAAAGCCATGCCGGCGGTTCGCGCACGATGTGAAGAAAGAGCAGGAGCTGATTGAGCGGACCGTCATGCTGCAGGATGTTCATCCAGGCATAAATGCGGATCAGAAACGAGGTCCAGAACGGCAATATGACCAGAAGCACCAGCACCGCCTGCACCCGTCGCGGCGTGCGCGTGATCGCATAGGCGATCGGATAGCCGATGACGAGCAACAACAATGTGGAGAAGGCCGCGATCTCCACGCTTTTCATATAGGACAGAATGTAAAGCGGATCGGAACCGAGGAAAGCGAAATTGTCGAGCGACAGGCCGGCAAGGAAGCTCCGCACACCATGCCAACCGGCCGCGAGATCGAACACCGGCGTATAGGGCGGTTGCGCGATCGCCGTCTGCGACAGGCTGATCTTGAGGACGATCAGGAACGGCACCAGGAAAAACACGGCCATCCAAACGTATGGAATCCGCACCACGAGTTTGGCCATAAAGGAGCCTTGCGTACGGTGGCTATTCATCGCGTCAACACGATCGCGGCGTCGGGCTGGAAGCTCAGCCACACCGTGTCGTTCCAGCCGATCTTGAGTTCAGAGGACCGCAGCGTATTGGCGAGCGCGGCCTGCAACTCGGCGCCGGCGCCGGTGCGAAGCTTGTAGATCGACAGGTCGCCGAGATAGCCGATATCGGCCACGGTTGCGGCGATCCGGTTGTGCGACGGTTCGGCGGCCGGCTCACTCGGCGTAAGCCGTATTTTCTCCGGACGAACCGCAACCCAGACCGTGGCGCCGGGCTCCGCATCGATCTTGGCTGCAACGCCGATGCGGCCGAGCGCCGTGCCCTCGACACTCGTGCCGTCGTCGCCGACGCGGCCCTCGAACAGGTTGATGTTGCCGATAAAATCCGCGACCCAGCGCGAATTCGGCTGCTCGTAGATTTCGGCGGGCGGCGCGACCTGCATCAGCCGGCCGCGATCCATCACCGCGATCCGGTCGGCGACCGTCATGGCCTCGCTTTGGTCATGAGTCACGATGATGAAGGTCAATCCGAGTCTGCGCTGCAGTTCCATCAACTCGAATTGCGTCTCGCCGCGCAGCTTCTTATCGAGCGCCGCCATCGGCTCGTCGAGCAGCAAGATCCGCGGCCGTTTGACGAGCGATCGTGCCAGCGCGACGCGCTGGCGCTGACCGCCGGACAATTCCTGCGGCTTGCGCCGGCCAAAACCTTCCAAGCGCACCAGCGTCAGCATTTCGCCGACGCGCTCGGCGATTTCGGCCCTGGGCAGACCTTCTTGCTTGAGGCCGAAGGCAATGTTGGCCTCGACATTGAGGTGCGGGAACAGCGCGTAGCTTTGAAACATCATATTGACCGGCCGCCGATACGGCGGCACCGCGCCGATCTCGACACCGTCGAGCAAGATGCGGCCTTCGTTCGGTGCTTCAAAGCCTGCGATAAGGCGCAACAGCGTGGTCTTGCCGCAGCCCGAGGGGCCGAGCAGCGCGAAAAACTCGCCCTGATAGATATCGAGCGAAAGCTGATCGACAGCCGCAAATCCGCCGAAGCGCTTGCTTAAATCTTCGATTCGCAACAGCGGCTGCAGCGCGCTGTCGGTCCAAGGCGCGAAGCCGGCCTTCGCAAATCCGTGCTTGGCTGCGGCGGTGGGCATCGAGGCTCCCGATAGCGACGCTACACGCCCCGGCGGGCGCTATCGGGCACGCTAAATCATTTTGCCGAAAACAGGAAAGCTGGACGGCCTAGCCGGAGACGGCGGCGTTCACCGCCGATGCCAGCGCCTGATCCTCGTCATCGTCCACCGGCACCAGCCTGCGCGGCTCCGGTCCATAATAATCGCCCATTTGGACGATCGGCCGCGGTTGCAGCGTAATCGAGACCAGGCGGTCGTAGAGCGATTTGGCGGAAACCGGCTTGGTCAGGAATTCGTTGACGCCGAGCTTCACGGCCTCGATGACCCGCCAACGCTCGCAATGGCCGGTCAGCATGATGATGGGCACGTCCGGCATCGGAAATACGCCCGGCGAGCGCACGATCCGCACCAGTTCCGGACCGCTCAACAGCGGCATTTCCCAGTCGAGGATCACCGCGTCGGGAGCGACCGTACGGATCGAATCGAGCGCGGCAATGCCGTCGGCGGCTTCGTACATGTCCTTGATGCCGCAATTGATCAAGAGATTGCGGATCATCTTGCGCATGTATTGATTGTCGTCGACGATCAATACGCACAGCGATTGGATGATCGCTTCCATCTGCTTTTTGGAGCGGATCGATTTCATGTGGGCACGCGATTTCAATTGACCAGAAAAATCTGGGGAAAGCCGGGATCGGCGTCCGGCCGATAGGCCGCCTTGCTGCGCGGCTCCGGCCCGTAATAATCGCCCTGCTTCAGCATCTTCCGCGGCTTGGACAAGATGGACACGATGCGCGCCAAGAGCGCGACCGAAGAAACCGGCTTGAGCAAATATTCATTAACCCCAAGCCGCATCGCCTCGATCACGCGCGAGCGTTCGCTGTGGCCGGTGAGCATGATGACCGGTACGTCAGGCAGCGGGAAACTTCCCGGCGCGCGCACCGTGCGCATGAATTCCGGCCCGTTGGGGCTTGGCATTTCCCAATCCAGAATGACGATATCCGGGGCATGGGCGCGGATGGCCTCAAGGCCGCGGCCGCCGTCGGGCGCCTCGTGGATGTTCTTGACGCCGATCGCCTGCAACAAAGCGCGCGTGACCTTGCGCATGCTCGGCTCGTCATCGACGATGAGCACGCTGATCTTGGCAACCTGACGGGCAATCTTGGTGGCGGCGGTTTCCATGATGTCGTCGCTCGGACGCCTTTTGCTCTCCCGTGATGTCACCACAGACCGCTAAAATTGCCGTACCGTGAATCGCTAAAATTTTACGGGCGTGCCGGCGCGGCCCCGGTCATGAAGCGGTCGAGCGCCTCAGCCTCGGTCTTGGTAAAGCGTAAACCAAGTTTGGAACGCCGCCACAGCACGTCATCGGCGGTCACGGCCCATTCCTTGGCCATCAGATAGCGGACCTCGGCGGCCGTGAGATCGGCGCCGAAACGGGTACCGAGATCCTCGATCGAATGCGCCTCGCCGAGGACCTGGTCGACGCGTGTGCCATAGGCTCGCACCAGCCGCCGCGCATGCTCCGCAGTCAAAAACCGCCAATTCCGCTGCGTGCGCTCGACCAGCGTGTCGACCCCGTCATAGACAAAGTCGCCGCCGGGCAACGGGCGCGAGGCGGTCCACGGCCGCGAGCGCGTGAAAAAATGCGCGAGCTGCATAAGCGCGTCTTCGGCGAGCCGCCGATGGGTGGTGATCTTGCCGCCATAGACGGTCAGCATCGGCGCTTCGCCGAAGCGCTCGTCGAGGATGAGCGCATAATCGCGGCCGATATCCTGCGCCTTGTGTGCGCCGTCGTCATAGAGCGAGCGCACGCCTGCGTAAGCCCAGACCACATCGGCGGCGCCGATCTCGGTGCGGAAATATTCGTTGACGACGCCGCACAGATAATCGATTTCCTCACCGCTCGGCAGCACGACCGACGGATCGCCGGCAAAGGGCTTATCGGTGGTGCCGATCAGCGTGTAGTCGCGCTCGAACGGAATGGCAAAGACGACGCGCCGATCGGCGGCTTGCAGGATGTAAGCGCGATCGTGATCGAACAGCCGCCGCACTACGATGTGACTGCCCTTGTCGAGAATGAGCCGACGTTGCGGTATTATGCGCAGCGCCGTCTCCGCAAAGACCTCGCTCCAGGCGCCGGCGGCATTGACCAGCACGCGCGCCGTCACGACGTCACGGTGGCCGCGGGCGTTAAGCACGAGCCGCCACTCCGCGCTGCGTTCGGCGCGCACGCAGCGCGTCCGGGTTCGGATCACCGCGCCGCGCTCGGCGGCGTCGACCGCATTGAGCACCACGAGCCGTGCGTCGTCGGCGAAGCAGTCGGAATATTCGAACGCGTGATGAAAGCGCGATTTGAGCGATTGTCCGGCTTCGTCGGTGACCAGATCGAGCTCGCGCGTGCCCGGCAAGATCTTGCGCCAGCCGATCCAGTCGTAGAGCATCAGGCCGAGGCGGATGACCATCGACGAGCGCCTCGCTTCGTTGATCGGCAGTACGAAGCGCAATGGTTGGATCAGATGCGGCGCCGCGCGCAGCAACACCTCGCGTTCGCGCAACGCCGAACGCACCAGCCGAAATTCGCCGTGTTCGAGGTAACGCAAGCCGCCATGGATGAGCTTCGACGACGCCGACGAGGTGCCGGAGGCGAGATCGTTCTGCTCGATCAGGACGACGCGAAAACCGCGGCCGGCGGCGTCGCGGGCGATGCCCGCGCCATTGATGCCGCCGCCGATGATGGCGAGGTCGAAGTCGGCCACTGATTCTCCTTTCCGCACACGATATCAAATTCGCGACATTGCCCTGCCATCAACCTTGCCACGGAACGCCAATCGGCGATGATGGGCGGGAAGGAACAGCCATGGATCTTCAAGGCAAGGATCTTCAAGGCATGGATCTTCAAGGTATGGACCTGCACGGCCGTCATATCGTCGTCACTGGTGGCGCGGGCGCGCTCGGCACGGCCGTGGTGGCGGCGCTGAGCGAGGCCGGCGCCCTATGCCATGTAGCCTGTTTCGATGAAGCCGAAGCGGCGCGCTTTCGCCCGCGCGCGCCGAAGAACGTCAGCATCACGGTCACCGGCAGCCTTGCCGACGAAGCCGCGGTGGCGCGGCTCTATCGCGGCGTCGAGCCGCTGTGGGCATCGATCCACATCGCCGGCGGCTTTGCGGCGGGCCCGCTGCGCGAGACCACGATCGACGTCATCCGGCAGCAGATCGACATGAATCTTTTGAGCTCGATGCTGTGCTGCCGCGCTGCCGTCAATGCCATGACCGGCTCGGCGATGGCCGGCAACGGCGGCCGGATCGTCAATGTCTCGGCCCGCGCCGGTCTCGAATGGCGAAGCGGCGCCGGCATGGTCGCCTATACGGTGAGCAAGGCTGCGGTCGCCGCACTCACCGCAGCGCTTGCCGAGGAGGTCGCCAAAGACGGCATTCTGGTCAACGCCGTGGCGCCCTCGATCATGGATACTCAGGCGAACCGCCAGGCCATGCCCAAAGCCGATTACGCGCTGTGGCCGAAAGTCGAAGAAGTGGCGGCCACGATCGCCTTTCTGGTTTCGCCCGAGAACCGTGTCACCCGCGGCGCCATCGTGTCGGTCTACGGCAAGTCTTAGCCCAACTACGGCAAGTCTTAGCTCTACTACGGCAAGTCTTAGCCGGATACCGGAACGATTTCGCGCGCCGGCGTCGTCACCAGCCGGGTCACCGCGTTTGCGGCAACGATCGCGCGTTGCTGCGCATAGGCCTCGTGATTGCGCTCGATGTAATCGAGATCGTAGAGGTAATTCACCATCAGCCCATAGGACTGCTTGAGCGCGCGCTCCGAGGCATCGGCGAGCCAATCGAGGCGCTCGAGCCGCGCCCCGTTGCCGAGATGAAAGCGCGCCACGGCGTCGACCGGCAGGCCGCGGCCGTTGCGCCCGCGCACGTAATACCAGGCGGCGGCGCGCAATAGCGGCTCGCGGACTTGTTCGGCAAGCTCGGGCCGCTTCCACCAATTCTCGATGTCGAGCGCGGCAAGCGCCTCGCGGTCGTCATCGTCGAGCGCCGGCGAGGCCGCATTGGCGCGCTCGTGCCTGAGCCAATCGGCGAAGTTCGGCGCCGGCGACAGCGTGACGAAGGTCGCGACCCGCGACAATTCCCGCGAAACCTCCTCGACCACCTGCTTGATCAGGAAATGCCCGAAGGTCACGCCGGCAAGGCCGCGTTGGCAATTGGTGATCGAATAGAACACCGCCGTCGTCGCCCGCTGCGGCTCGACCGGCTCGCGCTTGTCGGACAGGATCGGCGCGATCGCGGCCGGGATTTCGCGGGTCAGCGCCACTTCGACGAAGATCAAAGGCTCGTCGACCAGCGCCGGATGGAAGAACGCATAGCAGCGGCGGTCGGGCGGATCGATGCGCCGGCGCAGATCGGCCCAGTCCCTGATCTCATGGACCGCCTCGTAGCGGATGATCTTCTCCAGGATCGCCGCCGACGTCGACCAGTCGATGCGGCGCAGCACCAGAAAGCCGCGATTGAACCAGGACGAGAACAGATGGGTGAAATCGTTGTCGACGACGCTGAGCTCGTCGCGATGCGCCATGGCGTCGAGCAGTTGTTCGCGCATGCGCACCAGCGCCGCGGTGCCGCCGGGGGCGAGATTGAGCCTGCGGAACAATTCGAGGCGCCGCGGCTCGCTGGCCTGATGCAGTTCGGCGGCGTTATCGGCGACGGGCGACTGTCGCCAATCGGCGATGGCGCGGTCGATGCGGGCGCGATCGTGACCGAAGGTGGTGGCGAGCGCCTCGAAAAAGGCGATCCGCGGCCCGGTGGTCAGGTCGGCATATTCGGCCAGGATTTCCTGTGCCAGCGCGACACCTGAGGCTTCGCCGCGGCCGGTCAGCAATTCCTCGCATTGTTCGACGATGCCGGCCGAGCGCTCATGCGCCGGCTCCCGGCGCTCGCGCTTGATCAATGCGCGGCTGCGGTCGGCGATGCTTTGCAGCATCTCGCTGAAGAACGTGGTGTTCACGGCTTCATCCCATCCGGCACGCATCTAGCTAATGATGAGCCCGGGTAATGACAAGTTGGCGAAGGCCAAAGAGCTGTAGACAAAGCTGACCGGTAGACAAACTGGACAAAACCGCGCTGCTTTGTCACTTAACCGCCCGCGCGGCGCCGTGTCGCGAGTGCCGGGAGTGCTGCATGTCAGGTCCATCCGATTCGCGGCCATTGGCCGGGTTGCGCGTCTTGGAGCTGGCCCGGATTCTGGCCGGCCCGTGGGCAGGCCAGATCCTGGCCGATCTCGGCGCCGACGTGATCAAGGTCGAGCGCAAGGGCGCCGGCGACGACACTCGCGCCTGGGGCCCGCCCTTCGTGCCGGCGGCCGACGGCGGCCATCTCAGCTCTGCCTATTTTCACAGCGCCAACCGCGGCAAGCGTTCGATCGAGGCCGACTTCACCGAGCCCGAAGGCCAACGCGTCGTCAAAAAGCTCGCGGCGCGCTCCGACGTACTGATCGAGAATTTCAAGGTCGGCGGCCTCGCCAAATTCGGCCTCGACTATGCGAGCCTCGAGCCGGAGAGTCCGCGGCTGGTCTATTGCTCGGTGACTGGATTCGGCCAGACCGGGCCTTCGGCATCGCGCGCCGGCTACGATCTGATGGCGCAGGGCATCGGCGGCATGATGGGGCTGACCGGCACCGCGGACGGCGAGCCGATGCGGGTCGGCGTCGCCATCTCGGATATTTTCTCCGGCGTCTATGCGGTGGTCGGCATCCTCGCGGCGCTGGTGCGGCGGCAACAGACCGGCAAGGGCGGCTATGTGGATGCGGCGCTGGTCGATTCGACCGTCGGCGTATTGTCGTTCCAGGCGCTCAATTATCTCGTCTCCGGCGAGGTGCCCAAGCGCATCGGCAATACGCATCCGAATCTCGTTCCCTATCAGGTGTTTCCGGTGGCCGACGGCCGCATCATCATCGCTACCGGCAACGACGCGCAATTCGTCAAATTGTGCGGCGTGCTCGGCGCGCCAAAGCTCGCCGAGGTGCCCGAATACAATGACAACAAGGGCCGGCTTGCGCATCGCGCCGAACTCGTCGGCAAGCTCTCGGCGCTGACCTCGAGCTTCAAGCGCGACGATCTCCTGCCGAAGCTGGAAAATGCCGGCATCCCCGCCGGCCCGATCAACGATCTCGAACAGGTCTTTACCGATCCGCAGGTGATCCATCGCGGCATGCGGCTCGAACTGAAAAGCGACGCCGCCAAAGGCGGCATCATTCCGGGCCTGCGCTCACCGATCATGCTCGACGGCACGCCGATGGCCTCGGACCGTCCCGCCCCCCGGCTGGGCGAACACAGTGCCGAGATTTTGCGCGAGATCGGCGAGGGGTGAGCGGGATCTCTCGTCATTCCGGGGCGCGCGAAGCGCGAGCCCGGAATCCATAACCACGGAGCGCGCGGGACCGTCTCTGCAGCCATTCTCCTGAACTCCCTGTGATTATGGATTCCGGGCTCCTCGCGGAGCCTGTCATCGGGCCGGCCACCTCGGGCCGGACCCGTTGGCTCGGCCCCGGAATGACGGCGGGCGGATGAGCGCCATCGTTCTCGCGACGCACGTGCGCCCGAGTTTTGTAAATTCCAGCCACGTGAAGCGCGAAGGCCGGGGCGGAAAAGGATTTCGAGGGGTGCGGCCTCGTCGTCTCTCTTCGCTACGCCCGCTTCGCCGAACCAAACACCGTAGCCCGGATGGAGCGAACCGAAATCCGGGGACAAACTCTAAGCTTTTACGCCCTTCCCGGATTACGCTTCGCTCCATCCGGGCTACGAAAGAAAAAAGGAAGCGGAACGCCGACAAACGCTGATCCGTATCCTCCGCACCATCGGGTGCGGCTCTGCCCTTTTGGGGCAGCTCGCCTGTCGGCGTCCCACCACGGCTCTCGCCAAAGGGAGTCGTCGTCCCTAAGGCTCAGCTCCAGGCCAGGCTTCCTGGGACGCGGTCTGAGTAGGTGTTAC
>JBAPUM010000004.1:0-28150 GCA_049282655.1 Xanthobacteraceae bacterium | reverse complement strand
GCCCCAAAGCGGACACGACGGCGGGTACATGTCGCGGCAAATTTCGGAGGGACAAAGCGGACACAGACCTGAGGAAGCCACCTATCGTTGCCAGTCCCAGTACGCGAGCGGCGCGCGCCGCCTGATGGGCATAGGCAAACTGCCGCCACCGTATTGCGGTGTGATCTGTCATTACGCGAAACGCGGCGGAGGCCTAACATCAAAAACCAGGTTTGACCCGGCGGGACACTTGTAGGATCAATTGTGGGTATTTTTCCGCACTAAATGTAATATATTGATATCATTTACATAAGTTAGATATCTGGCGGACACCCCTTCCGCCAACCTTCGCGGCCGCAAAGGTTGCCCGCCGAAGCTTTAGCGAAGGCGGGCCGTTTCGGTCGGCGTACAAATCATCAAGCAAGGATGCTACTTTAGCCGTCGAGCACGATGTTCGACGCCGGATGCGCCACGCAAGGCAAGCATGAGCCTGCTTCGACGGTGGTGCCGGGCGGCGACGGATACATCACGTTGCCCTGCTTGATCGCGGTGATGCAGGTGCCGCAATTGCCGGCGCGGCAGCCGGAATCGATGCGGATGCCATTGGCTTCGGCGATCTCCAAGAGCGTCGACTTGCCGTCCCAGAGAATTTTCTTGTCCGAGCTCGAGAAGCCGATCTCGATCGAGGTTGCCCCCGCCGCGGCCGGTTGCGCCGGCGCCGCGGTTTTCACCGAGGCCGGACCGAAGGCTTCATAGTGGATGCGGGCGTCGGGAATGCCCACCGAGTGAAAACCTTCGACCAGCGACTGCATCATCGGCGGCGGACCGCACAGATAGAAATGCGCCGCGTCCACCGGCACGATCTTTTTCAGCAGATCGACCGAGACGCGTTCGGCGTGATCGTAATGCTCGCCCGGCTTGTCCTCGTTCGGCCGCGGGTCGCTGTAACAGATGTGCAGCTGGACGTTGGGATTGTCCTCGGCGACCTGGCGAAGATGCTCCGCCATGATGTGCTCGCCGCGGTGGCGCAGGCCGTAGAAGAACCAGATATTGCGCTGCGAATGCGCCTCGACCAGCGCGTTCAACATGCTCAGCACCGGCGTCAGTCCGATGCCGCCGCCGATCAGAACCACCGGCGTGTCTTCCGCCGGGTCGAGGAAGAACTGGCCGGCCGGCGCTTTGACGTCGACGATATCGCCTTCCTCGATCTGGTCGTGGAAGTGGCTCGAAATCAGCCCGGGCTTGCCGTCCGGCTTGTTCGGCGGGACGCCGATGCGCTTGATGGTGACCCGAAAATGCTCGGCTTTCGGTCCATCGGACAGCGAATAACAGCGGATGACGGGCTTCGACTGGCCGGGGATATTGATCCGGAAAGTCAGATACTGCCCCGGCATGAACATCGGCAGCGGCCGCCGATCGTGCGGCTCCAGATAGAACGAGGAGATATCGTGGGATTCGGGAACCTTGCGGGCGACCACGAATTTGCGAAAGCCGTCCCAGGTGCGCTCGGCCTTCTGCTGCTCGCGCCGGCGCCGCTCGGCGAGATCGGTTATCTGCTCGCGAAGATAATCCTGCTCGAACACCGCCGTTGAGCGCGCGACGCGGATCGCGGTCAGTTCGCGGGTGCCGAGAATGACGAAATAGGCCGTCAGTCCGGCCAGGAACAAAGCGGCGGAAAACGGAACGGCAAGCGGAGCGACAAGCTCGATCGGGCCCATTACAGAACTCGGTCCTCAGAACTTCTGGCGCAGCTCGGCACGAATGCCGGCGATATCTTTCTGATTGAGTTCCTCGGCATAAATCACGTCCGCGCGGAACAGAAGCGAGTTCGTCAGGTTCCGCTGATAGCGGGCCCCGACGCCATATTCGGCGCCGCGGGCTTGGCGGCCGAGTTCGAAATCGTTGGTGCGGACCTGAACCGTCGCTGCTTCGAGCACGATCTGCTGATCGAGGTTGAACAGATACTCGACACCGACGGCGCCGCCATAGGTATCCTGGCCGCTGTCGTCGAGTTTCGGGGAGCCGGTCAAGCCGTCGGTCTCGAACAGGATGCCGGTATTGTTGAGGATGCCGCCCGCATCGCCGTTGCGCATCAGGGATTGCGGGTGCCCGAAGCCGACGAAGCCGTTCAGGTAGGGAACCAGCACGAGCTCCTTCGGCGAGATCAGCGAGTTCTCGATCAAGAGGATAAAGCCGTCGGCGGTATGCTGGCCGTTGGCCTGCGCCTGCTGGCCGAACGCCCACACGCCGCGGACGCTGTTGGACAGCCAGCCGCCGTAGCGTTTCGTAAAGGCGATCGTCGCGTCGCCGTAGCTGGCATCGAACGGCAGCCCGCGATTGTCCTGGATGTAACCGATGCCGGTTTCCCAGTAGCCTTCGTTGGCTTCGATGAAGTTCGCCGCGCCATAGACCGAGAGGCCGTGATCGACCAGCCGGCCCGCAGCGTCCTTCACCGCCGGCGTGGTGACGTTGTCGAAGCCGGAGAAGAACGTCATGTCCATATTGGAAATATGGAACATCGCGCTGTTCTGGCCGATGATCGAGGCGGCGCCGCCGGTCATGGCGGAATTGACCCAGACGCCGTTCTGGAAGATCAGCGGCACCAGGCCGACCGCAAACGGCAGGTCGAAGGCCTGATATTTGTCGGTCAGGCCGGCGGCGATGTTGCCGAGGTCGCCTTCGAAGAAAAACGTGCGCGGCGTCCAGTTGGCCGGGATCGATCCGCCGTGCTGGTTCGGTCCGAAGAAATCCTCGTGCGTGAATTCGCCGTTCTGATCGAGCGGCCGGAACAAAGCGTGGATGCGCTCCGTCGCGGTCAGCTGCAAATCGGTCTCAAGGTTGAGGCGGGTGGCGATCGAGCCTACCTCTTTGTTGGCGCCGTTGTTGTTGTAAGCAACGGCCGTCCGCCAATCGCCGAAAATGCTGAAGCCCGGTTGGACCAGGTTTTTCCTGCCGACGTCGTTGAAGGTGGGCGAGAGCGGGCCTTCGACATAGAGCGGTTGGCCGATTTCGACGATGGGCCGCTGCTCGTCGACCTTGTGCTTGCCGCCGTAGATTTCGATCTGCTGGTCGGGCGCATAAGTGCTGCCGTAATGCGGATCCGGGCCATAGGCTTGTTGGTCGTTCGGCACCAGCTTGGCTTCCGGCGACATCTGCTGGCCGCCGCTGTCAGCGCGCACCACCGCTACACCAACGGTGGCGGTTATCAGTCCGGCGCCTACGACTCCGCTCCACCAGCTCAACTTCGCTGGCCTAGAAGAAGAAGTCCGTTTCATGACTTTTGCCCCCAACCAAGCCAGCTATTTGACGTCGAATGTGACGGTGTACGGGTGAATGTCGATCATTCCCAGATTCATCGATTCCTTCATTTCGGTCGTCGCCTTGACGAAGTCCATGAAGTAGATCGGCTCGGCACGGCTGCGCATGCGGAATGCGAGTTTGTACTGTCCGGGCTTGGTGATGAGATTGCCTGGGACCGTATACTCCGCGTCGCGGAAGCCGAGCGGCGGAATGCTGCGTTGCTCCATCCGGATGAACGGTGGGTGGTTCAGCACGGTCTGCGGCACACCGGCTGGCCTGATGAACGGCAGCTGATCGATGTCGAAATTGACCGGCAGATACATTTCGCGGTCGGTCCCGACCACGTTCGTGGTCAAGAACTTGGTCTGTAGATTGACCAGTTGGTTGTCGACCGGAAGCGTGCCGGCGCGTACGTCGTAGGAGTGCAGATCCGCCATGTCGCCATTGGAGTCGACATAGCCGGATTCCCACAGCCGCTTGCCGTCCGGACCGACGAGCGCCACATCGACCCAGATCTCAGGCTGCGCGCCGAGCGAGCCCGACGGCATGTTGTGGCCCGGATTTATATTGTTGATGCGATAGCGGAAGCCGAGGCTCTGGCCGAGCGCCGGCGGCGACGAGAAGAACGGCCCATCGACGTGCGAGCCGTTCTCCATCACCTGAATGCGGAGTCTCCGCTTCTGAGCGATGCCCTCGAGATTTTCCTTGATGATGTCGCGCGCGTCCGAGCGATCGGTGCTGTCGGACCAAACTTTGGGGAAGCTGGCCTTGATCTTGTTGTCGTTGACCTTGTCTTCGAACGCGTCCTCGCCCCAGCCGCCGCGCCAATCGAATTTCAGCCAATCCTGAATCTGAGTGGTCTGCGATTTCGGATTCTGCGGGAAGATGCCCGGGTGGGCGATCGAATAACCGGGTCCGTAGAAGGCGTGATTGTGATGGGCGCGGCCCGGATTGATGTCCTTGCCGTCGACCACAGCCGTCGGCGCGGTCGTATAGCCGGCATTCACACCCGGCACGCGCCCCATGTGGCAATCCTGGCAGGTGACCCCCTGGGCGGCCGCCGGTGAACCGCGATACTGGTCCCACACCACTTCGAGCTTGATGCCAGGCTGCACCGCGACCTGGTGACAGGAGACGCAGAACTGCGGCTTGTCGAGTTGGTCGAGCTTGAAGATGCTGGCGTGAATTTGCGTGCCGTGTTCTTTTTCCGACGTGACGATGTGGTACTGATCCTTGTTCTTCATAATCTCGTAGAACTTGGATCCCTTACCGGTCGTGGTCACCGCGCGGCTGATATCGCCGGGCTGGATGGTGCGCGCGCCGTTGACCTTGGCGAATTCGTCGGTGATGCGGTGACAGGTGATGCAGGTGACGCCTTCGCGCGCCACTTCGCTGCGCTCCCACAGCGCTTCCGCGCGCGGTTCGCCGCGCTGCGTTCCCACTTCTTGATGGCAACGCACGCAGAAGTCGCGGACCGTTCCCGACGACAGGTCGACAATGGTTTGTTCGAACTTATGGAACATCGGCGAAATCGACGCGTAAGCATGCGCCGAGTTCGACCACTCTTTGTAGATCTGGGTGTGACACTGACCGCATGTCGCGGCGGTCGGATAGGAGCTCTCGGCGAAAATCTTGGAGTGCGGGTCGACCGACGGGGTGATCAGAAGCGATGGGACCTCAGCCCGAGCGGTGATGATGCCTGCCGCGAGCGCCAGCCCGGCGATGCCGCTGACAGCACTCCAGCGAAGCGCAAGAGCTATCGATCTACATTGCATCTTGCATCATCCTTTTTCTAAAGGCGTGACCCTGATGATAGACATGGCATGTCTGGCAATTGTCGCGCACCTTCCCGGCCGCGTGGCACTCGGCACAAGTCGACAGCGCAATCCCCTTCAGTCCGGTATTCTCGACGGAAAGCACGCTATCCGCAAGCCTATGACAGCTTGTGCACGTCTTTTCCGGACCGAGAAGATCGAGGTGCGGGCGATGGTCGAACCGGGTCAGGGCCGGCGGGGTGCCGAGTTGCACCTGCCAGCTTACCGTGAGCGGGCCGCCGCGTTGGCCGGACACCGCGTGGCACTTGGTACATTGGCCTGGGCCGTCAGTGTATGACAGCATTTCCCTGCGTGCCCTGATCAGCCGCGCCGCCGCCGCGTCGTCATCGGTGGGGACCGGCTGTGCCGCTATGGCCTCAATCCAGGCTTTGAGGACCGGGTCGGCGTGCGATGGATGAGTATAACGCAAATCCAGATCATCCGCTCGCCAGCCGGCAACAGTAGTTTGCCCCGGCTGTGAATATTCCTGATTCCCGGCCCAAACGCACGCCGCCTGACGCACTTGTTCACCATCCAGGCCGGCAAATAGATTCTCGACTTTTCCAGCGCTTAGACGGTCCTTCACGGCATCGACCAGCGGATCGGCGCCGTCTTTCATCATGTCGCGCGCCAAATCCTGCACGGGCTTGCCGTAATCCGCGGATTTATCCGCCGGCACATTGAGCAGATAGGCCGAGATCAAATTCAGCGGGTCCGAGGACACTGCCGAAAAAGCAGGCGCCGGCTTGCTCGGATCGGGCGGCGCCGGCAATGGCGTGCCGCAGGCTTTGGCTACTTCATCCGGTTTGATGGTGTCATCGTCCAGTTGCGGCCAACGGAATAGAATAAAGTCCTTTTTGGTTATGCTGTCGGCATGGCAATTCGCGCATGTGGCCTCGAATTTGGCCGGCTGTAGCGCCCGGCCGCCATCACCAACGACGTGGCAACCGACACAACCGCCGGGTGGGACTTGATCCTTCATCGACGGATTGGAGAAGTACTTGTTGAAATGGTTGGCGTGATCGAAGGTGATCGCCTGGGTATGGTCGTAGGGAAATTTCGCCGGAAACGCCGGGTGATCGCTGGCAAAATCCTTGATCGCACGAGTGTGGCAAGTTTGACACTGTGTCTGAGAAAGTGTCGTGATCTGCGAAAGTCGACCTTTGTGCTCGGTGTGGCACATCAGGCAATCGGTCGGGCCGACGTCGGTGCGCTTTTCAAAAATACGGTTGTGGGCCTGCAGTTCATGGCCGCCAAAGCTGTGGCATTCGGTACAGGCTGCGGACAGGCGGTGGGCGGCCACGTCGCCGTCCTGCTGACCGGCGGGCATCAGCGCCGCCGGGCTCCAGAACGCCTGCCACCAACCGGTGGTGCCGTGGCCGAACGCGGTATGGCAGGTCGCGCATAGCGCCGTGCCGGCGAAGTGCGAATGCGCCGACGACAACGGACCGGGGTCGAGCGAGGTCGCCGCACCGGACGTGCTATCCGTGCGGTGCGCCAACAGCGCCACGAGCGCGACGATGACGCCGATGGCGAGGACGGAAAGCCGTCCGCGCCAGACGGCAAGCGTCCGCCGCGGCACGCATGGCGGGCGGCGCGAGCCGCAGCTGCCATCCTTGCCGGGACCAGAGGCGCAGGGGCCACCGTCGCCGGCGGGGCGGCGACACTGCCACGCCTCGCCACTGCGGATCGGCGCGCAGGCGTTCTGCCCGCCGCACGCGCCGTCCGCGCTCGGCCCATGTTTGCACGGCATGTTCCAGTTTGCCGAACGACCGCATCGCCAACCGAGCGTAGGCCGCTCATAGCCGGTCTGGTCGTGCCGAAAACTGTTGATGCCTCCGTTCATTGAGCGAACACTTCAATGAGAATGAGGTGCCACACCGCAAGCGTCAGCATTGCCGCCGCAAGCGGAACGTGAAAGATCGTCCAGCGCTTGAGCAGCGATTGCATGGCGTACTGAACGTCGACACGCCGCTTCTCCTCCCCGAGCTGCGACAGCTCGTTGAGGTGCGCCCGCTCGGCCTCGCTGAGGTAGCGTCCAATGGTGTGAAGGTTGCGCTGCAGCCAATTCTCGGAGCGGCGGCCGAAGCCGCCCATCGCGCAGCTCCAAAAAAAGCGTGGCTGGGCAAAATACCAGGCCAGTGTCTGCAGATAGTCGCGCCCGAGCGTGTCGTTGCCGGATTCCTCGGCGGCCTTGAGCACGGCTTTCTCGGCCTGGGCGCGGATCGCTGCGATTTCAGCGGGAATGCGCTCGAATATGATTTCCGCGCCGGCCTGGGCGAGCCGGCGCGATAGCCATAATTGCAGCCCGTAACCGACGACGCCCGAAATGCAGACCGCATAAAACAGCGCCGCCAAGGCGCGATGCATGGGACCGATCGGCCACAGCGAGCCGACATGAAGCCGGAATATCACGAGTGCGAGCACGCCTCCGGCGAGATGCAGCGTCAGCCACGTCGAAGCCTTGCCCAAGGGCAGCATCGACAGCTTCTTTCGCCCATTATAGAGCGCGAGGAAAACCATCAGGCCCAGCAAGACATAGCCGGTGGTGAAATCGCGATCGGCGTAAGCGAGCTTGGGCGAAGCATGCCAATAGACGATGCCTGCGGCGGCAATCGATGTGGCGATCCACACCGGCAAACTGCTGCGATTAACCGCTCTCATTGCCGTTTGGTCCCGGTCGCCGTCACGGCGTCCTGCTCGACCAGAACGCTGGCGCTGACTCGGCGCAGCGCATCGTGCGGGCACGCCCGCGCACAGGCCGGACCGCCGAGCTGCTCGACGCAGAGATCGCACTTGGTCGCTTTGACGATCGGGCGACCGTCGGCATCGACGACGGCATCGCCGGAAGGGTTCGCAATCTCGACCAGGCGGATGTTGTCGTAAGGACACGAATTCGCGCAGGTACCGCAACCGATACACGTGTCGTCATTGATGACGACAACGCCGACGGCCTCATGGCGGTGGATCGCGCCGGTCGGACAGCCGATCATGCAGACCGGATCGCGGCAATGCATGCAGGCGTTCGCCACCATCCAGCGGTCGAAGGTCCGGCCCTTGCGAACGAAGCGCGGATTGCCGCCATGGGTCGATGCGCAGGCCCGCACGCAGTCGTCACAGCGGACGCAGCGCTCGAGGTCGATGAGCATCGCTTGGGTCGCGTTGAAATAGCGTTCGTCGCCGAGCCATTCGGCAAATGCGTCGTCGTGAATGGGCCGGTCGGCGGTGAGCGCCGGCGGCGGCGGCACGTCGAGATGCGGGAAGACATATTCCTCGAGCACGTCCGACGGCACGCGCAGCACGTCCACATAGCCCAGACCGGTCAGCGAGTTGCGGCGGCGCACCGGCTTGCCGGTCTTCCAGCTTTCGTACGACTCATCGAGACCGAACTGATCGCCGGCGCCGAGATAAGCAAGCGTGCGCTGGGCGCTGCCGAAACGGACCGAGGCGCGGGCAAAGCCGGCGCGGACCAGATAGATGCCGTCCTGCACCAGGCCCTCGGCGGCAATGATAGGCTCGTCGCCGGCGGCCCCGCTCTGGCGCATCTCCTTGTAGGAGACGTTCCAGTCGAAACTGCCAAACGTCCTGAACTTGACGCGGTCGGCGACCTCCTTGAGAACCTCCGGCGTCAGCCCGGAGAACAGTGGATTAGCCTGCAGCACCGCGTGCAGCGCGTTGCGCCGATAATTCTCATCGATGTGGCGCTTCCAACCCGGGTCGAACCGCCGCAACTCACGCAGTCCCTGCCAGCGTATCTCCAAAAGATGGGTCTCGGTCTCGGCAAAAACCGTAGCCGAACGCGGCACGCGGCCGAGCGCCGCCAATTCGCCGAAAATCTGGCCGGCGGGCAGGCTTATGGTGCGGTGGTGGTCGAGAACGCCCGGCACGTCTTGAAGAAAAATGTGGGTCGCGGTGCCGGACTCACCGCGCGACTGGGCGCGGATATCCCGATAGCGTGCAATGTCGCGCACTTCGGGCTCGCGCGAATTCGTCCACAATTGCGACAGCGCGCCGAAGAACCCCTTCTTGTGCACCGGCTGCCGGCCCAGCACATTGCGCGGCAGGCTCGGCGACAACACCACGCGCACGGCGCCGGAGAGAATAAGAAACGCCGAACTGCCGTAGTCGCCCTCGCGGCAGACGATATCGCCCGGTTGGTACGAGACGATGCGTGCGTCATTGCGCAAAATCCCGCGCAGCGGGATATGCGGTGGAAACGCGTCGGCACGCACATTGGCGATGGCCGGTATCGACATGAGCGCCTCGACATCGGCGTCGGTCATGTCTGAATCGAACGGCACGTCCCAGCGATGGGGACGCAACATCGTTGGTGCGGCTACGTCCATTGCGGCCCCCCGCGATGCACCTCTTACTTGTAGGTGCTGGGCGCGGGGAGCAGGCTGCCGACTTGCGCGGAGAGATCCTTGGTCGAGATCGCATCCACCAGCTTGCGCGCGTTGTCGTCCGTCGGCTGCGCCAACAAAGCCGCCGCCTCGGGCACCTGATCCTTGATGGCTGTGAGAGCCGCGGTCGCGTTGGCCACGACCTTGCTCAGCGTGTCCTGGTATTTGGCATTGTTGATCTTGCCTTCGGTCGTCGTCGATTCGACGAGCGCCGCGGCATGACCGGTGATGAACATCCGCGCCAATTGGGCGGGCGTCATATCCGAATTCTTGCTGACGTCGGGCGGATAGAAGCGATGCCGGACGGTGCCCTGCGAGTATTGGACGAGCTCGAATCCCGTTCCGGCGGGGTGGCCGGCGTCGATCATTTTCGAGAATGTCTCAGGCGGCACCGCCGACTTTCTGCCCTTGTGCGACAATTCATGGCAGGACAGGCAGTTCAGCGCGATGTCGTAGAGCATCTCGGGCCGGATCATGCCGGCGGCAATTGCCTTCTTGATGCGGTCGGCTTTGTGATCGGGCGTTTCGCCGGCCTTGGCGCCGTCGTTATGGATCTGCAGCCAATCCGAAGCCGCGCCATGGCAGCTTTCGCAGGACGGACCGTCCACCGGGGTCGGCTTGGCGTTGGCATCGGTCTGGATCAGCGAGTAGTGACAACCGACGCAGACGTCGTTGCGGCGCATATTCTGGTCGCCGCCGGCGGCCGCGAGGATATCCTTCGCCGCGGGCACACGATGAACCTCTTTGAAGGATTTTGCGTGTTTGGTGCCTTCCCAGACTGAAACTTCCGGTTTGTGGCAGTTGTTGCACTTGTCGGGACCGATGAAATACGGATCGGCTAAAGCGGATTGGCAGCCAGCCGAAGCGATCGTCCCCAACAGGACGATGGCCGAGAAAACCAATTTGAAGCTCGACATTGCCGTCCCCCACCGTTGAAATTCAGCGCCGTTATCCGGCACCGACGTCTTGAGTAGTCGCAGCTAAGAGGTTACCGGTTCGAGGATTCCCGCGGCCGGTCTGCGAGGCCACGACTCCCACACTGCAATACCTTCCCGGTGACAAAAGTCTAAGCCGATGTTCGGTTCTCCCGCAAGAGCGCACGGCCCCTCGTCCGCGCCACATTTGCGCCAAAAACTTCGACAGATCGATGAAAAACGTCGCTGCTACAGACGAGTCAAATCCCCAAATATCGGTGTTGCATTTCCGGCACGCTTGCCAATTTTTTCGAGCTGCCCTGCCAGACGACGCGACCGCGCTCGATGATGTAGTGCCGGTCGGCGATCCGGGTGAGCGCATCGACGTTCTTGTCGATCACGAGAATCGATTGGCCCGAAGCTCGCAACGTTTCGAGGCATCGCCAGATCTCGTCGCGAATGAGTGGCGCAAGCCCCTCGGTAGCCTCATCGAGGATGAGCAGACGCGGATTGGTCATCAATGCGCGTCCAATGGCCAGCATCTGTTGCTCACCGCCAGATAGCAGATTTGCCATGGTGCCTGCGCGTTCGGCAAGGCGCGGAAAAAGTAGCCACACCTTCTCGATCGTCCACGGATCGCCGGCACGGCCCCGGTCGGCGGCCGTAGCCAGAAGATTCTCCAACGTCGTGAGATTGGGAAAGACCTGCCGCCCCTCCGGCACGAGACCGATGCCGAGCTTGGCCACCCGATAGGACGGCAGTTGGCGAATCTCTGTGCCGGCGAAGCGGATCGAGCCGGCCGCGGCCGGCGTCAGCCCCATGATCGAGCGCACGGTCGTGGTCTTGCCCATGCCGTTACGTCCCAACAGCGACACCATTTCGCCGGAGGCGACCGAGAACGACATGCCGAACAGCACGCGGCTGAGCCCGTAACTCGTCTCAACATCGCGCAGTTCAAGGAGCGGCGAAGGGGTGTCGTCAGCCATGCGCCGTCCCCTCCCCCGTTCGACCTTGTTCGCCAAGATAGGCTTGGCGAACCGCCGGATCGGACTTGATCGCGGCTGCGTCGCCGGTCGCGATGATGCGGCCATAGACCAGGACGCTGATGCGATCCGCCAGCGCAAACACCGCATCCATGTCGTGCTCGATCAGAACGATCGTGAGGCCGCCTTTGAGCTCGCGCAGAGTATCGATCAGGCGCGAGGATTCATCAGGTCCCATGCCGGCCATGGGCTCGTCGAGCAGCAGAAGCCGCGGCTCGGTGACGAGCGCCATCGCAATCTCGAGCTGGCGGCGCTCGCCATGACTGAGGTCGGCGACGAGCATATCGGCACGCGCGGCAAGCCCGAGCCGATCGAGCGCGGCCTGCGCCGGCTGTCGCAGCGCGGGTTCGCTCCGCGCGTCGCGCCAGAATCGGAAGGAGTGGCCGGCATGCGCCTGGACCGCCAGCGCCACGTTATCGAGCGCGGTGAAATCGCCGAACAGCGAGCTGATCTGGAACGAACGCGCGAGCCCGAGCTGGCTCCGCCGATAGACCGGCAGCGTGGTGATATCGCGGTTATCAAAAAGAATGCGCCCGCCGTCCGGTGCTATCTCGCCGGTCAATTGACCGATCAGCGTCGTCTTGCCGGCGCCGTTCGGACCGATGATGGCGTGCAGTTCCCCCGCCGGCACCGTGATCGAAATGGCGTCGGACGCCGTCACACCGCCGAAGCGTTTGGTCAAAGCCTCGACTTCGAGCAGGGCGTCAGCCACGGCGCCGTCCTCCGATCAACGCGTCCAGTCCGCCATTGAGGTAAATCGCAACGAACAACAGGATCGGCCCGAGGATGAGATCCGGGAAATCGGTCACGCGGGACAGTGCCTCGTCGAGGAGCAAAAACGTCATCGCCCCGATCAGCGGCCCGAACATCGCCTGCACGCCGCCGAGCACGGCCATCACGATGAGATCGCCGGAACGGGTCCAGTGCATCATCGCCGGACTGATGAAGTTCGTGTGATTGGCGAGCAAGGCACCGGCGAGCCCGCACATGGCGCCGGCAATCACGAAACAGACGAGCTTGTAGCGGAAGGTCGGAAATCCGATGGCGCGCATGCGCCGTTCGTTCGACCGCGCACCCCGGATGACGAGACCGAAACGCGAATTGACGAGACGCCAGACCAGATACATGCCCGCCAGGAGCAGCGCCAGACACAGGTAGTAGAACAGCGTCTTGTTGTTGAGGTCGATGAGCGGGCCGAAGGAACTCCGCTGATAGATCGTCAATCCGTCGTCACCGCCGTAACGGTCGAGGCCGACCGCGACATAATAGGCCATCTGCGCGAAGGCGAGCGTGATCATGATGAAATAGACGCCTCGGGTGCGCAGGCTCAGCGCACCGACGACAAGCGCGTAGAGCGAGGATGCCGCGATCGCGGCCGGCCATTGCACGAAGCCCGAGCCAAAGCCTTCCTTCGCCAGGATACCAACCGCGTAACCGCCGATGCCGAGACAGACCGCGTGGCCGAAACTGACCATGCCGCCGAAGCCCATGATCAAATTGAGGCTGAGCGCCGCCAAGGCGAGAATGATGACCCGGGTGAATAACGTCATGGCGAAGTTGTCGCCGGTCAGCGCCGCATAGACCGGCACCAGCGCCAAAACGACCAGCACGCAGGCATTGACGGCGCGACGCAGGCCAAAGCGGGCGCCGCGCCGATGATCGGGCGGAGATTTCATTTGCTGGCAGCCGGGAACAGGCCTTCGGGGCGCACGATCAGGACAAGCGCCATCACCAGATAGACCAGCATCGACGACAGCGAGCGACCAAGGCTCCCCGCCGCGCTTTCGCTCAGATAGGCGTGAAATAGGTCCGGCAGGAAGGCGCGGCCGACCGTATCGACTAGGCCGACCAGCAGCGCCGCAACAAATGCGCCGCGGATCGAGCCGATGCCCCCGATGGTCACGACGACGAAGGCCGAGATCAAAATGTTCTCGCCCATGCCGATCTGCACCGTGAGGATCGGTGCCTGCATCAGTCCGGCAAATCCGGCGAGTGCCGCGCCAAGGGCGAAAATCAACGTGTACAGAAGCTTGATGTTGACGCCGAGCGCACCGACCATTTCGCGATTGGAAGCGCCGGCGCGGATCAGCATGCCGAGCCGCGTGCGCATGACCAGGACGTAGAGGAAGAACGCAACCGCGAGCGTCACCCCGATGATGACGAGGCGATAGAGCGGATAGAACAGGCCGGGAAGGATCTGCACGGCGGTGAGCATTTCATTCGGCAGTGACAGCGTCAGACCGGCCGGACCCCAAATCAATCGCACCAGTTCGTTGAAGAACAGCAGCAGGCCGAAAGTACCCAGCACGTGGTCGAGATGGCTGCGGCCGTAGAGCCGCCGTATCGCGACCACTTCAAGGACCATGCCGACAGCGAACGAGCCGAGCACCGCAAGGATGGCGCCGAGCACAAAACTGTCCGTCCAGGCCGCGAAAGTAGCCGCCAAATAGGCGCCGATCATGTAGAGCGAGCCGTGCGCCAGATTGACCAGATCCATGATGCCGAAGATCAGCGTCAGGCCCGCCGCCAACAGGAACAGCAGCATGCCGAGCTCGACGCCATTGAGGAATTGCTCGATGAAGTACACCATTCTTGCGTCATCCGATGGCGCAAGAACGACGGCTGCGATGCGCTCCCGACCGGCTGATCACTTCATCGGGCATTTATCGTGGAACTTGTCCTGGTCGTCCTTGACGATGGTGGCGGCGGTGCGCAGCGAATAGCTGCCATCGGCATTCTTCACCGCCTCGTCGAGGTAGAAATTCTGGATCGGGATGTGGTTGTTGCCGAACTTGAAGCTGCCGCGCACGGAGGCGAAGTCGGCTTTTTCCATCTCCTTGCGCATGCCTTCTTTGTTGGTGAGATCGCCCTTCACCGCGGTGACGGCGGTATCGAGCAGCGCCACGGCGTCGTAAGTCTGCGCGCCGTAGAACGATGGCGAGGAATTATACTTCGCCTTGTAGTCGGCGACGAACTTTTGATTGGCCGCATTCGGCAAATCGCCGACCCATTCTTGGGCGCTGGCAATCCCGACCGCAAGATCCTTCAGCCGGGGCAACGACAAGTCGTCGATGATGAACGCGGTGTAGAGCGGGATCTGGCCCTTGAGGCCGGCTTGAACATATTGGGTGATGAACTGCGCGCCGATGCCGCCCGGATAAAACGCGAAGATGGCGTCGGGCTTTGCTTCACGCGCCTTCGACAGTTCGGCGGAGAAGTCGATTTGATCGGGCCAACGGGTAAGTTCCTGGCCGACGATTTGACCGGTGAAGGTGGATTGCACGCCGGCGAGCATATCCTTGCCGGCGGCATAATTCGGTCCCAACAGGAATGCCGTCTTGACGCCCTTTTGGTTCATGTAAAGCCCGAGCGAGGCCGGCGTCTGATCGTTATTCCAAGACGTCGAGAATACGTAAGGTGAGCACAATTCACCGGCGAGTTGCGAGGCGCCGGCATTGGTGACCACGGTCATCGTCTTGCTGTCGACCAGGGGTTTCAGCGAAGCGAGCAAGACATTCGACCAGATATAGCCGACGACGAAATCGACCTTGTCGGCCTCGATGAGTTTCTGGGTCTTCTGGACGCCGACTTCGGGCTTGATCTGATCGTCCTCGTAGATGACCTCGACCGGCAGGCCGCCGAGCTTGCGGCCGTGCTGGTCCAAGCCGAGCTCAAAGGAATTTTTCATGTCGTTGCCGATCGCGGCGGCTGGCCCCGAAAAGGTCGAGATGAAACCGATCTTGACGCTCTGCTGCGCCTGGACGGCCGCCGGCATGGCGCAAAGCGCCGCCGCGGCGGCCGCAATGATCTTGGTTCTGTTCATGTTCTTGCCCCTTGGTGTGGCGCCCTATACGGCGCCGCCGCATGTCGCCATGCGGTCATCCGATATGACCAGCATTAGCGCGGATCAACGTCGAGGGCAGACTATGCCATTCAGGGGGACGACGGCAAATTGGCTAAGACACAGGGTCGGCTGCGGCCTCGCGGTGCGGGCCTCAGGTCACAGGCAGATTGAAGAACGTGCGCAAACCGAAACCGACCGCGAACGCCAGTAGCGCCGCGCTCATGCCGATCAGGAACGTCTCAAGCCCGGAACGCAACCAGCCCACGGACGACCATCGGCTTTTGAGAGCGCCAACGCCGAAAAAAGTCAATCCGGTAGCGATCACGCAAGCCGTAAAGCCGCCCGCCAACAGGTAGCTCAAAAGCGGCACGCAGCCGCACAAAATGAATGCAGCCAGGGTGTTCAATCCGGCGAGCATTGGCGACCGCTGCGTCGGCGGCAGACCGTATTCCTCCGTCGCCATTGTCTTTGCCCACAGGACCAGGTCGGACGTGATCACGGCGACGACGCGCTCGAGATCGTCGCCGGAAAAGCCCTTCGCCGAGAAGATTTGCCTGATCTCCTCGCGCTCCCCCTCCGGCACGAGTGCGATATGTTTGCGCTCGATTGACAGCACGCGATCGTAATCGTCGCTTTCGGATTTAGTGCCGATATAATTGCCGGCCGCCATGGCAAAACCGTCGGCCAAGAGATTGGCGAAACCCAGGATGAGAAGAACGGCGGCAGAAAGATCGGCGCCGACGACACCCGCCACGATGGCGAAAGTTGTGACCGCGCCATCGATGCCGCCGTAAATCCAGTCGCGCAAATAATTGCCGCGCGGCCCGCGCGCGAGGCGGTCGCGGATCGCTTCCGCCGAGTGGCTGTGCTCCAGAACGGCTGCCATGGGCTGCCTGTCGCGTTGCAATTGTTGGACGCAGATGGGTTCAGCGTCGGGTCCTGACTAAAACAACAGTCGCCCGACCCCGTTGACGCAGATCAATACATGCGACCGCCGCGCCCGGTACTTCATTAACGAACGGTGGACTGGATCTGAAACAGGTCTTTCCGGCGTCGCGATCCACCGGAGGTTTCGAGAAACGACGAGAATAACGATGACTGTCAGCCGACCAGCCCGGCGGATCGAAGCCGTCGGCAATGTGTTGAAGTTTCCGGTGCTGTCCACCCATGCGGTGGTGCCCCGGCCAAGCTTTAGAATGTACTACTTCGCCGGCGCGGTTTTGTTGCTCGCCGCTCTGGGCGGAACGGGCGGCGTGTTGCGGTCGCTCAGCCAAAACAGCGCGCTCGCTGTGATCGCGCCTCCCGGCGTCTCCCGCTCGGATACGAGTAATCACTTAGGCTCCGCCCCGACCACGCCGCCTCACCATGGCCATGTGCGCGCACCGCACAACGCCGTAAGGCACGCGCGCATCGACGGTTAAGTCCCTGCGGCGGTCCATTGCACGACGCAGTTTTCCGGCGGCACCTGATTATCGAAGAACGAGCTCGGTTGATCTGCGTCAATGTTCGTTGCCCCTAATCGGCCGAATGTAACTCGACAGTCGATACGCAGCTTCGCCGGCGTAACGGAGGTTCGATGTGCAACACGATGTTTCGCGCCGTTCCTTTCCCCCAAGCGACGCCGGCGCCAGACTCGGTACGGTGACGCGGCGGTGGTGCGCCGCGCCATTATGGAGGCTGCCGCCAGCGCGCCGGCAAAATCCGCCTCTTGAGGAGCGACCGCGATGAGCCCGTTCACAGCCAATGCCGGGCTCGAAATCGGGGCTGCCGCTCCGGCGAATACGGGCGGCAAAAGCCAACAAATAAGAATAATCGGCCTGCCGCAGCCGCGGAGCAGCGGCGGCTTGCCGCTTCTGGATGTGCTGAAAATCCGGCATTCGACGCGTGAATATTCGGATCGGCCGGTCTTACTGCAAACTCTGTCCGATCTGTTATGGGCGGCGTTCGGCATCAACCGGGAAACCGACGATCGCACCGCCCCCTATTGGCGCCACGTCATGGTGATCGACATTTACGTGGCCTCGGCCAACGGCGTCTGGATCTACGATCCCAAGGCGCAAAACTTGCTGCCGCATCTTTCGGACGGCATCCGCGGCCTGACCGGGACGCAGGATTTTCCCGCGACGGCGCCGCTTAACCTCATCTATGTCGCGCATGGCGAGCGCATGACCGATATCTCGACCGAAGAACGGCGGCTCTACGCATCCGTCGACGCCGCCTTCATCGGCGAAAACGTTTATCTGTTCTGCGCGTCGGAAGGCCTGGCCACGGTGTTCCGCGGCGCCGTCGACACGGCAAAACTCGGCCGCGTGCTGCGCCTGCCGGACCGGCAATTCGTCACTTTCGCGCAGACGGTCGGCTATCCCCGCGCCTGAAGGTTCACCGATGACCAAGCCCATTCCCGACAAAGCCGAAGTCGCGATCGAATATCCCGACAAGCTCTATATCGGCACCTTCGCGCACACCGCGCGCTTCGACGCGCATCTCGATGAAACGGGAATTGCGCTGACGCTCGATCGACCCGGCCCGGACGACGAACGCAAGTCCGTTCACATGCACTTTCACTACGCACTGTTTGCCGAAATGTTGCGCGATCTGGCAAAAACGGTCGCGGCGCTGCCGCCTGACGACCCCCATCGCAGTACGCTCCATGACGGCGCCAAGGCGCTTTATCTCGCGCTCGGGGACAGCGCGCCGCCACATAACGTCAAATCAAATTGAATTGCGTTCCGTTTGGCGGCTCGCTCCCGAACCTGTTGGCGTCGGGAGTGCTCTCCTGATACTGCCAGTACAGCAATAACAAAATGCCGATGCCGGTGAACGCCACAAGGAGCCACCAGCCCGAACGGTCGGTATCGTGAAGCCGGCGCGCCGCGGCCGCGAAAGTAGGCGGCAGCAGGACGAGCGTCACCAGAGTGTTGAGTGGGGCGTTTGCCGGCGAAAAGCCGCCGTGGTTGACGAAGATCGCGGCATCGAGCAGTTCGGTGGCGATCGCGGCCAATACCGTGAACAAGAGCCAAAACCAATATTCCGACCGGCCGGCACGGCCCGAGAAGGTGATGTAGTTGTGGAATCCCGCGCTGATCGCTTCCCCGAAACTCACCTTAACCCCCGCTAAAGTCTTCCAGACGCCGCGATGCAGGCTTCTAACCTGGAACCTTAGCTGGCCGAGTTGACAGTAATGTGTTAGCCGCGGCTTTGCGCGGGTGAACAGCGGTATCAAAATACACAGTGAAATAATGGCACAGCAGATCGAACTCGGTTTGGATACGTTCGGCGACATAACCGCCGGACCCGACGGGCAACCGCACACGCATGCAAAGGTCATCCGTGACGTCATCGAACAAGGCGTGCTGGCCGACCAGGTCGGCGTCGACGCATTCGGCGTCGGCGAGCATCACCGCGCCGACTTTGCGGTTTCGGCGCCCGACATGGTGCTCGCGACCATCGCCGGACGCACAAAGCGCATCTGGCTCGGCTCCGCCGTTACGGTTCTCAGTTCCGACGATCCGATCCGCGTGTTCCAACGCTTCTCGACGCTGAACGCCGCTTCGAATGGCCGGGCGGAGGTGACGCTCGGGCGCGGCTCCTTCATCGAGTCGTTTCCTTTGTTCGGCTACGAGCTTTCCGATTACGAAAAACTGTTCGAAGAAAAGCTCGATTTGTTTGCGGCGCTGCTGCAAGGAGGCCCCGTAAACTGGAGCGGCACCACGCGCGCGCCTTTAAACGATCTGCGCGTCTTCCCGCCGATCGAAAAAGGCACGCTCCGAACCTGGATCGGCGTCGGCGGTAGCCCCGAGTCCGTGGTGCGCGCGGTGCGTCACGACCTGCCGCTGATGCTCGCCATTATCGGCGGCGATCCGAAGCGTTTTCTGCCCTATGTCGATCTCTATCGCCGTGCCTATGCGCAGGTCGGCAAGCCGGTGAAGGAAATCGGCGTGCACTCGCACGGCTATGTGGCCGCGACTGACGAAGTGGCGCGCGAGGAATTATGGCCCGACTATAAACGCATGCGCGACCGCATCGGCTCCGAACGCGGCTGGCCGCCGATGACGCGGGCCGAATTCGACAACGAAGCCGATCACGGCTCGCTCTATGTCGGCGCGCCGGAAACCGTCGCCCGGCGGATCGCAGCGACCGTCAAGGCGCTCGGGCTGCAACGCTTCGACATGAAATATTCCGCCGGCACGCTGTCGCATGAGAAAATCCTGCGCTGCATCGAGCTATTCGGCAAAAAGGTGATGCCGATGGTGCGGGAGATGATGGGCTGAGGGCGCGAACGCCCTCACGGCCGTTCTTCAAGGCGCGAAGCCGGCAGCGGTCCCTGCCGCCGATGCCGCAGATAGCGGGCGCAGACGAGCCCGATCGCGATCATCACCACCGCGCCGAACATCAGCGATGCGCGGGTGCCGACATGACCGAAGGCGAAGCCGTAATAGACCGGGCCGATCGCCTGGCCGGAAAAGAACGCGCAGGAATGCAGCGACAGCGCGGTACCGCGGGCTGTCTGGGTGAGTTCGGTGACGTGGAGCTGGATGCAGGTGTGCAGCATATAAAAGCCGATGCCGAAGCCGACAAAGATCGCAGCCTGCGTGTACCAACTGAAATTCAGCGCGATCAGAACGAAGGCAACCGCCGCAACACCCGCGCCGGTCAGCATCAACTGGCGCTCCTTCACCCGTTGCACCAAGAGCGGCACCGCGAGCGAATAGAGGATGCCGCCGAGCCCGAAGCCCGCGATCACGATGCCGGCGTAAGACGAGCGGGTTTCACCGGCCGCCAGCAGCAACAACGCGACGTAGGGAAACATGCCGTGGATGACGATGCCCTCGAAGAACACCGAACCGAAGCAATATTTGGCGCGCGGATCGGACAACACGCCGTGGTATCCGGCGGCGATCGAGGCGAGATTGAACGGCTTCGGCGGCGCGGCGCGCAAACCGCGGAACGCAAAAAAGGCGATGATCGCGGTTAAAAGGCCGAACGAGCCGATCGAGAAAAACACGCCGCGCCAGCCGAGGAGGTCGCCGATCACGCCCGAAATGGTGGCGCCGATCAGATTACCGGTCAGGGCTATACCCAGCATCCGTCCGATCGCGACCTGGCGCTGATGCACCGGCACGAGATCGCCGACCATCGCCATGCCGACCGGATAGATGCCCCCGGCCAGCATGCCGGCGATAATACGCATCGTCACCAGGACCGAGAAATCGCGGGCGAAGGCACAGACCAGGGTCGTCGTCACCACGACGAGGAGGCTCAAGGTCATCAGCCTGGTCTTGCCAAAGATATCGCCGATCGGGCCGAGCACCGGCTGCACGAAGGCGTAGGGGAAGGTGAAGGCGGTCGAGAGCAGCGCCGCGGTTTTGACGTCGATGCCGAGATCGAGCGCGATCTTCGGCACGATGGGATCGACGGCGCGCGTGAACAGCGTCGAGGCAAAGACGACCAGACTGACGACGCGGAGGACGGGCGGAATGGCGGACCTCGTGTCGCGGCGAGGAAGAAAAGGCTGGCTTGCCGTTAGCTCTTTTTTGCCAGCGCGTCGAACTGCATCAATCGCTCAAGCAATGCAGGCAAGTCCTTGAGCGGAATCATATTCGGCCCGTCGGACGGCGCCTTGTCGGGATCCTGATGGGTTTCGATGAAGACACCGGCGACGCCGACCGCGACGGCGGCACGGGCGAGCACCGGCACGTATTGCCGTTCGCCGCCCGACGAGGTGCCCTGCCCGCCCGGCTGCTGCACCGAATGGGTTGCATCGAAGATCACCGGCGCGCCGATCTTTGCCAGCACCGGCAGCGCCCGCATGTCGGAGACGAGGGTATTGTAGCCGAACGATACCCCGCGCTCGGTGACGAGCACATTGGCATTGCCGGCGCCGGTAATCTTGGCGACGACATTCTCCATGTCCCACGGCGCGAGGAACTGCCCCTTCTTGACATTGACGACACGGCCGGTTTTCGCGGCGGCGATCAGGAGATCGGTCTGCCGGCACAAGAATGCGGGGATTTGCAAAACATCCGCCACGTCGGCGACGCGCGCGCACTGCTCGGCTTCGTGCACGTCAGTGAGCAGCGGCACACCGAGTTTGTCACGCAACTCGGCAAAGATCGCCAGCGCCTTGTCGAGCCCCATGCCGCGGGCGCTCGCCGCGCTGGTGCGGTTAGCCTTATCGAACGAGGTCTTGTAGACGAAGCCGAGCTTGAGCTTGGCAGTGATTTCCTTGAGCGCCTGCGCCATCTCGAAGGCATGCGCACGGCTTTCCAGCGCGCACGGCCCCGCGATCAAGGTAAGCGGCAGGGCGTTGCCGAAGCGGGCATTGCCGACGGTAACGACGGGATTAGGTTTCGCGGTCATTCGTTCCTCGCGCGAGCGACCATGATAGCCGCGCCACGCCGGGTCAACCACGCAGCCGGACGCCAAGGTGACGTAAACTGATGGGATTTGCGGGAGGATCCATGAAACGCGGCGACGCGATGCGAAAGCTCTTCCTGGCTGGCTGAAATCGCTAGCGCAGCGATGGTCGTCATTCCGGGGCGCGGGCCTTAGCCCGCGAGCCCGGAATCCATATCCACAGGTCAGCGATTATGGATTCCGGACTTGTCGCTGCGCGACAATCCGGAATGACGAGGCAAGTCTGCCTCGTCACTTCACCGCCGAGAAAGCCGTCGGCCGCAGGAACGAGCTGTTGATATTGGCGATCAGGAGCCCGTCCTTTTCGCTCTCGTCGCGCGCCTTGTGCCAGGCCGGATCGGCTTGGAAGGCGTTCCACTTCTTCTCGCGGTCGGCGAGCGATTCCCAGGCCAACAGATAGTGCAGATCGTTGTTGCCGTTGCCGACCAGCACGGTCCAGAACCCGGCCTGCTTGATGCCGTGTTTTTCCCAGATCTTCAGCGTCTGCTCTTCGAACCGTTTGAGCAATGCGGGCAGCTTGCCGGGAATGCAGGAATAGATGCGCAACTCGTAGATCATGGGCTTTCCTCTCCTATTTGTCATTGCGAGAAGCAAAGCGACGAAGCAACCCAGATCGGAGCAGCCGGTCTAGATTGCTTCGCGGAGCCTGTCATCGGGCCGGACCCGTTGGCTCGCAATGACGGTATTACACCAGCCGGCTCTGCTCCACCGCCGCCTCGATGAAGGACGAGAACAGCGGATGCGGCGCGAACGGCCGGGACTTCAGCTCGGGATGGAATTGCACGCCGATGAACCAGGGATGGTCGTCGAATTCGATGATTTCCGGCAATAGCCCGTCGGGCGACATGCCGGAAAAACGCATGCCGTGCTGCGCCAGCCGATCCTTGTAGCCCGTGTTGACCTCGTAGCGGTGGCGGTGGCGCTCGGAAATCTCGGTTGAGTTATAAATCTCGGCGACGCGTGAGCCGCGCTGCAACACGGCCGGATAGGCGCCGAGCCGCATCGTGCCGCCGAGATCGGTCGCGAGCCCGCGCTTTTGCAACTCGTTGCCCTTCATCCATTCGGTCATCAGGCCGACCACCGGCTCCGGCGTGGCGACGAATTCGGTCGAGTTCGCCTGCTCGATGCCGCAGAGATTCCGGGCCGCCTCGATCACCGCCATCTGCATGCCGAAGCAGATGCCGAAATAGGGCACGTGGCGCTCGCGGGCGAAGCGGGCGGCGCGGATTTTTCCCTCGGCGCCGCGCTGGCCAAAACCGCCCGGCACCAGGATGCCGTCGACATGTTCGAGGAACGGCGCCGGATCCTCGTTCTCGAACACTTCGCTTTCGATCCAGTCGAGCTTGACCCTGACCTTGTTGGCGATGCCGCCATGCGACAGCGCCTCGATCAGCGATTTATAGGCATCCTTCATGCCGGTATATTTGCCGACGATGGCGATGGTGACGTTGCCTTCCGGATTGCGGATGCGCTCGTTGATCAGATGCCAGGTGTCGAGATCCGGCGGCGGCGGGTTGTCGATGCCGAAGGCGGCGAGTACTTCGCCGTCGAGGCCGGCTGCGTGATAGGCCTCGGGCACCGCATAAATGTTGTCGGCGTCGCGCGCTTCGATGACGGCGCTTTCGCGAACATTACAGAACAGCGCGAGCTTGCGCCGCTCGCCCTCGGGGATCGGCCGGTCGGTGCGGCACAGGAGAATGTCCGGCTGGATGCCGATGGCGCGCAATTCGCGCACCGAATGCTGGGTCGGCTTGGTTTTCAATTCGCCGGCGCTCGGGATGAAGGGCAATAGCGTCAGATGGATATAGATCGCGTCGCCGCGCGGCAGGTCGTTGCCCATCTGCCGGATGGCTTCGAAATAGGGCAAGCCTTCGATGTCGCCCACCGTGCCGCCAATCTCGCACAGCACGAAATCGAAACCGTCATTGCCATCGCGGATGAAATCCTTGATCGCATTGGTGACGTGCGGGATGACCTGGATGGTGGCGCCGAGATAGTCGCCCTTGCGCTCCTTGGTCAGAATATCCTGATAGATGCGCCCGGTGGTGATGTTGTCCTGGCGGGTCGCGGGACGGCCGGTGAAGCGCTCGTAATGGCCGAGGTCGAGATCGGTTTCGGCGCCGTCGTCGGTAACGAACACCTCGCCGTGCTGATACGGCGACATCGTGCCGGGATCGACATTGAGGTATGGGTCGAGTTTGCGGAGCCGGACCTTGTAGCCCCGCGCCTGCAGCAGCGCGCCGAGCGCCGCCGAAGCCAAACCCTTGCCAAGTGAGGACACCACGCCGCCGGTGATGAATATGTACCGCGCCATGGGACCTACTGCTTAGCGCCCGATTTTCGATTCGACGAGCGATTTTCCGGAATATCTGCCCCGACCGCCGGCACGACCGCGCTGTGGCGACCGTTCAGGGACACAAAAATATTCGGTAACAGGAGCTTACCTAGGAATCCTCAGGGAATTTTTCAACGGTAGCCCAGCGGCCGATTTCGCCTATTGGCGGTGGTAGACACCGCTTAGTGCGACTCGGGCACTTCAGGTCCGCTCGGCGCCGGCCGGGGTCCTTCCGGCGCGCCAGGGATTCCCTTCTGCAATTGGTTCAATACGCCGCCGGAGCCTTGATTGAGCGGAGCCGTGCCGGGCGCGCTGATCGGTGCGCTCTGGCCGGGGGGGCCGCCGGTAATGATCGCGGCCGGATGGCGTTGAAAGCTCGCGAGCCACGACAGCATCAGGCTGGTGACGAAGAAGCCCGCCGCCAAGAGCGCTGTCGTCCGCGACAGCACATTGGCCGTCCCGCGGCTGGTCATAAACCCGCCAGACGAGCCGCTGACCAGGCCCCCGCCCTCCGATTTCTGCAACAGCACCACGCCGATCATGGCGAGCACCAGCATCAGGTGAATGACGATAATAACAGTCAGCATCCGAGATATCCGTCTGCGGGTAGCGGGATAGCCAAAGGGCGGGGAAAACCACCCCACCCCGAAGCTCTAGCCCCGATATAGGAAGTCGCGGGCGTCTCTACACGATCTGCCCGCGCAATGCCATCATCGCCTTGCCATCATCGCCTTGCCATGGCCGTCGGGCGGCGGCGGCGCGAGCCTTTAGGCTTTTGGGCCTATTTGTAGTCCTTGAGAAATTCGACCAGGTCGTCAATGTCCTTGGGGTCGCGGATGCCCCGGAACGACATATTGTTGGCCTTAACCTTGGCCTGGGGGTTGGCGATGTAGGCGGCCAGGTTTTTGTCATCCCAAGTGATCTTCGAACGCTTCATCGCCGGAGAATACTTGTAATCCGGCAGCGAACCGGATTGCCGGCCATAGACACCGTGCAAGTCCGGACCGACCGCGTGCGGTCCCCCGCTGTGGCAGCCGGTGCAGACCTCGAATGTCTTTTTGCCCTTGTCGGCATCGGCCGCCCACGCCGTATTGGCTGCGAGCACGAACAGACCAACAGCCGCAGCAAGGCTCACGCCGGGCCCCCAGCCCGTCTTATTCATCTGCATCGTCCCCTCTCCATGTCGGAAGTGTCAATCAGCGGGTGCAATAACGAATACGGCCGGATAGTAGCAGTTCCGCGTTGCAATAAGAATAAACCGAACATGCGCGCTACGGAAAGGGCCTTGGCGCCGGGTGTTGTTGGCCGCGCAGTTGGGCGCCGCCTATTTATAGTCCTTCAGAAACGCAACGACGTCGTCGATGTCCTGCGGCTTCGCCAAGCCGCCGAACGGCATGCGGTTGCCCTTCACTTTGGCCTGCGGGTCCTTGATGTAGTCACGCAGACTGGTCTCGTCCCAGACTAGACCCGAGCGCAGCATCGCATTCGAATAGCGGAAACTGTCGAGCGAGCCCGCTTTGCGGCCGTAGACGCCTTTCAGAGTAGGTCCGATCGCATTCGGCTGATCGCTGTGGCAGGCGGCGCAGGTCGCGAACACCAGCTTGCCGTGGGCGGCGTCAGCCGCCGGGGCCGCGTGCGCCACGAGCGTGACCGTGAGCGCGATCGCCGCGCCAGCAAGAATTTTACGCATGAACGAGCGGCCCCGGGTTTTTCAGATAGTTTTGCGTGATCGCATTGGCCGACCAATAGGCGAGCGCGCCGACCGTGCCGGTCGGGTTGTAGCCGTGCTGCTGCGGGAACACCGAGGCGCCCTGAATGAAAAGATTATGGGCGTCCCAGGACTGCAGATAGCGGTTGACCACGCTCGACTTCGGATCGGCGCCCATCATCGTGCCGCCGGTATTATGCGTCGATTGATAGGGCACGACCGTAAAGGTGCGCGGGCGCGGGTGCATGTCGTAGCTCACCGGATTCATCGCTTTGATGATTCCCTCGAGCTTACTCAACAGGAAGGCCGACATTTTGAATTCATTGTCGGGCGGATTGTAGGTCAGCCGGAGGAGCGGACGGCCCAGCGCGTCCTTGTAGGTGGGATCGAGGTCCATGAAATTGGCGCGGTTTGCATAGACCGAGCCCTGCGTGTTGAAGCGCGCGGCATGGTGGTACCACTTGACGGTGGCGCGCTTCCATTCCGAGCCCCATTCCGGCGTGCCGTGCGGCACGGTGCGGCCGGCGATCGGCGGCGCCGCCGCGCTGCCGCAGGCGATGTAGCCGCCGCCGAAAAAGCCCAAGCCGCCGTGATCGAAATTCTCGCCGTTGAAGTCGTCGATGCAGACGCTCATTCCGGCCGAGCCCCAAAAGGGGTTGAGCTCCTTGTCGGGGAAGAAGGCGTTGGCGCCGGCCTCGAACTGATAGGCGTAATTGCGCCCGACCACGCCCTTGCCGGTAGCGGGATCGTAAGGCTCGCCGATGCCGGCCAGCAGCAATTGCTGCACATTGCCGAACACGAAGGACGACAGGATGACGATGCCGGCAGGCTGTTCGTATTCCTCGCCGTTACGCATATCGGTGTAGCTGACGCTGACGATCTTTTTCGATGCCTTGTCGTAATTCAGCTTGGTGACGAAACAGCGCGTCCGCAGCTCGAATTTCGGATCGAGCCGCAGCGACGGCAGGATGGTCGAATTCGCGGAGGCCTTGGCGTTGGTTTCGCAGGCGATGCGATTGCAGTAGCCGCAATATTCGCAGGCGCCGAGCGTCACGCCTTCGGCATTGGCATAAGCTTCGCTCGCGATCGCGACCGGCGCGGGGAACGGGTGATAGCCGAGACTCTTTGCGGCCGCGCCATACATCGACGCCGCATTGCTCGATTTGATCGGCGCGTTCGGATAATTGTTGGCGCGCGGCCCTTCGAAGATATTGCCGCCGTCGACCTTCTTGCCGCGCAGATTGCCGGCCTGACCCGACACGCCGCAGATCCTGTCGAACTTGTCGTAGAACGGCTCGATCTCGTCATAGCTGACCGGCCAATCCTGGATCGTCATGTCGTCGGGGATCGCGTTCGCGCCATAGCGTTCGGTGATGGCGCTACGGATACGAAAATCCGACGGCAGATTGCGCCAATGCAGCGCGCCCCAATGGATGCCCGAGCCGCCGACGCCCTCGCCCGGCAGGAAGGCGCCGATGCGCCGGATCGGCAGCGCCCGCTCATTGCCGAAATTGCGGAAGGTCAGGGTGTCGATGGAATTGTCCATCATCAATTCGAGGCGCTGCGCATAGCGCACTTCGTCGCGCACCGACGGCAGAATGAAATCCTCGCCCGGGATGCGGTCGGGACCGCGCTCCAAGGAGACGACGTTGAGACCTGCTTTGGTCAGTTCGCGCGCCATGATGGCGCCGGTCCAGCCGAGCCCGACCGTGACCGCGTCGACGTCTTTCAAGCGTGTTGCCATGTCCGCCTCCCCTTACGAGAAATCCGCAATGGACTGCGGTTCGGCGACATAGCGCTTGTCGCGATATTCATCGATGACGTTGGCGTAAGTGGCCGGCAAGCCGGGGAAGCCCAGCATTTTCCACGACACTTTGTTGCGATTGCCGCCATAGATCGGATCGGCGAAGAAGCCTTCCATGGTCATGGCGAGGAGCCGGCCGAAGAACGCCTTGGCGCTGAAATTGTGGAACTCCGCCTTGCCTTCTTCCATGGCTTTGAGCGCTTCGACGCGCTTTTCCGGCGGCAACCGGTCGAAGTCGCGGCCATAGGTTTTGCGCGACCACTCGTTCGCCGCGGCGATGCCGGTTGCGAAGAATTCGGCCGGCGTCAGCGGCAGCTGATAACCCTGCTCCGGCTTGCCCTTGAGATAGGGCCCGGCCCGATAGGTCTTGGCGCCGCCGCCATAGGCGCTGGCGAGTTGGCGGTCGATATAAACGGCGCAACCGCAATCGCTGCCGGACGGCGACAATTCGTCGGCGGGAATGAGCGTATCGACGGCAGCGACCACGAAGGCGTGCTCGGTCTCATTGAGAATCAGAAGCGGCTCGCCCTGGGGTGCAGCCGCCGCAGTGGCGGGAGCGGAGGTTTGCGGCTCGGCCGCGGCCACGGGC
>JBAPUM010000003.1:0-18824 GCA_049282655.1 Xanthobacteraceae bacterium | reverse complement strand
CGGCACGGGCCGAAGCGGAGGCGCCGACCAAGATCATCGGGTGCTGCGCTTGGCGCAACGTGTCGGCAAAAGAATGCTGCGCCAGCGAGGCGAGAGTTTCCGGTCCGGCGCCGAGATAGTCGTAGGTATAAGTGAGGTCCGCCTTCGGTCCGATGACGCCGATCGGAAAACTTCCGGCGCGCCAGCGCTTGCGGATGCGCGCGTTGAGAATCGGCGCTTCCTTGCGCGGATTGGAGCCGACGATGACCAACGCGTCGGCCTGCTCGATGCCGGCGATGCCGGTATTGAGCAGATAGCTGGCGCGGCCCCAGGCCGGGTCGATCACCGAGCCGTCCTGCCGGCAATCGATATTGTCGACCTTGAGCCGGCCCATCAAATCCTTCAGCGCAAAAATCTCCTCGGCGCCGGCGAGATCGCCGACGATGGCGCCGATGCGCTTCGGGCTCGCGCTCGACACCTTTGCGGCGATGGCCGCAAAAGCTTCGTTCCAGCTCGCCGCGCGGAGCTTGCCGTTCTCGCGTACATAAGGCTGGTCGAGCCGTTGCGTGCGCAACCCGTCGACGACGTGGCGGGTCTTGTCGGAAATCCACTCTTCGTTGATGTCGTCATTGGTGCGCGGCAAGATGCGCATCACTTCGCGGCCGCGCGTATCGATGCGGATGGCGCAGCCGAGCGCATCCATGACGTCGATCGATTCGGTCTTGTTGAGCTCCCAGGGCCGCGCCGCGAACGCATAGGGTTTTGAGGTCAGCGCGCCGACCGGACAGATATCGACCACATTGCCCTGCAGCTCGGAATGCATGGCGGTCTCGAGATAGGTCGTGATCTCCATGTCCTCGCCGCGGCCGATGGCGCCGAGCTCCGGGACGCCCGCCACTTCGGTGGCAAAGCGCACGCAGCGGGTGCACTGGATGCAGCGGTTCATCGAGGTCTTGACCAGCGCGCCGAGATATTTGTCCTCGACGGCGCGCTTGTTCTCGTGGAAACGCGTGGTGTCGATGCCGTAGGCCATCGACTGATCCTGCAGATCGCATTCGCCGCCCTGATCGCAGATCGGGCAATCAAGCGGATGATTGATCAGCAAAAATTCCATCACGCCTTCGCGCGCCTTGCGCACCATCGGCGAACGGGTTGACAGCACTTTGGGCGAGCCATCCTTGTTCGGCATCAAATCCTTGACGCCCATGGCACAGGAGGCCTGCGGCTTCGGGATGCCGGCGACCTCGATCAAGCACATGCGGCAATTGCCGGCGATCGACAGCCGCTCGTGGAAGCAGAAGCGCGGTATTTCCGCGCCCGCCGCCTCGCAGGCCTGGAGCAGCGTGTACTCCGGCGGGACGTCGATCTCTTTGCCGTCGACGATGAGCTTGGTCATGTTCGTCTCACGCGGCTTGTCCGGCAGGCGCGCAACGCGCCGTTTTCCACAATTGCGCGGCGGGCGCGCTTTCCCAGCCGAAGGCACGATCGCTCGGACCGTGCGCTGCCAAATAGTCGAGCCGCTCCTTGGCTTCACTGAGCGTCGGCAAATGGCCGGCCGGTATCCACCACATCACGAAATGTGGGCGGTCCAGTTTGTCGAACCACTCTTCCCGGCGGCCATAGAAGCGTTTGTGCACCGTCTGATAGACATAGCGCTCGAGCGCCTCGACGTTTTCCCAGACCGTCAAATTCACCGCCATCCGCGGATCGGGAAACGGCCGAAAACTGGTAGCATTGCCGCTATCGTCCTTCAGCCGCCAAACGAAACCCGCACTGCGTTCCGCGATGGCGTTGACGAGATCGAGATTGTTCATGAAATCGGCCATGCGCGGATCGTCGGTCGCATAGCGGAAGCGGCCGATATTGAGCTGGGCGACGTGCTGATTTGGGTTCATGCCCGTCACTCCGCCGCGACCGCTACCGGCTCGGGATGCGGGTTCGCCGTATATTGGTCGATCCGCCGCTCGATCTCCGGCCGGAAATGCCGCAGCAAGCCTTGCACGGGCCAGGCCGCGCCGTCGCCGAAGGCGCAGATGGTGTGGCCTTCGATCTGGGTCGTCACCTCCCACAGCATGTCGATCTCGCGCTTTTGCGCGCGGCCTTCCGACATGCGGGTCAAGACCCGCCACATCCAGCCCATGCCCTCGCGGCACGGCGTGCACTGGCCGCAGCTCTCGTGCTTGTAGAAATAGGAAATTCGCGCCATCGCTTTGACGATGTCGTCGGATTTGTCCATGACGATCACGGCGGCGGTACCAAGTGCCGATTTCTTGTCGCGGCAGCCGTCGAAGTCCATCAACAGCGTGTCGGCCTGATCGGGACCCGCCGGCACAAGCGGCATCGACGAACCGCCCGGAATGACGGCCAGCAGATTGTCCCAGCCGCCGCGCACGCCGCCGGCATGCCGTTCGATCAATTCGCGCAGCGGAATGCCCATGGTCTCTTCGACAGTGCACGGCCGCTCGACATGCCCGGAGATGCAATAGAGTTTGGTGCCCGTGTTGTTCTGCCGGCCGATGCCGGCGAACCAGGCAGGTCCCCGCCGCATGATGTCAGGCACCTGCGCGATGGTCTCGACATTATTGACGGTCGTCGGGCAACCGTAGAGCCCCATATTGGCCGGGAACGGCGGCTTCAGCCGCGGCTGGCCCTTCTTGCCTTCGAGGCTTTCCAGGAGCGCCGTTTCTTCGCCGCAGATATAGGCGCCGGCGCCGTGATGGACGACGATGTCGAAATCCCAGCCGTGGATATTGTCCTTGCCGATGAGCTTTGCCTCATAGGCCTGATCGACCGCGGCCTGGACGTGCTCGCGCTCGCGGATGAATTCGCCGCGGATATAGATGTAACAGGTGTGCACGGCCATGGCGCAGCTGGCGATCAGACAACCTTCGATGAGAAGATGCGGATCGTTCCGCATCACCTCGCGGTCCTTGCAGGTGCCGGGTTCGGATTCGTCGGCATTGATGACGAGATAATGCGGCCGGCCGGGAGCGACTTGTTTGGGCATGAACGACCATTTGAGCCCGGTGGCAAAACCGGCCCCGCCGCGGCCGCGCTGGCCCGAGGCCTTCACCTCGTTGATGATGGTGTCGCGGCCTTTTTCCAGGATCGCCTTGGTGCCGTCCCAGGCGCCGCGAGCGCGCGCGCCGTCGAGGCCCCAATCGTGCTGGCCGTAGAGATTTTTGAAGATGCGATCTTTGTCAGCGAGCATTATTGGCGTCTCGGATCGGTTGCATCGGCAAGCGGCGGTGTCGGCATCGGCGCTTCCTGAATGTTCGCGGCCTCGCCCGGCTTCTTCGCTTCGCTGTCGGTCAGCGCCGCGCCGCCCTCGCCGCTCGATTTTCCGTTCGTGGCGTAGAGTGACGGATCGGTGAGGGTCGTCGGCCCGCCGACCGGAGCCGACTGTTGACGATCAATCTGCGGACCGGGTTTTGGCGTGCGACCCGCGGCAAATTCGTTGAGGATCCGGGTAAAACTCTCCGGCGTAAGGTCCTCGTAATAGTCGACATTGATCTGCACCATCGGTGCATTGACGCAAGCGCCGAGACACTCGACCTCGACCCAGGAGAACGTGCCGTCCGCCGAGACGTCGTTCTCGTGGCCGATCATGCGGTGACAGACTTTTTTCAGATCTTCGGCGCCGCGCAGCATGCACGGCGTCGTGCCGCAAAGCTGGACGTGAAAACGCCCGACCGGCGCCAGATTGAACATGGTGTAGAAGGTCGCGACTTCGAGCACGCGAATTCGTGCCATGCCGAGGAGTTCGGCGGTCGCCTCGATCGCCTTTTGCGGCAACCAACCGCCGCACTGTTCCTGCGCCCGCCATAGGATCGGGATCACCGCGGACTGCTGGCGGCCTTCCGGATACTTTGCGATGCGCTCTTTCGCCCAGGCGAGATTTTGCTCCGTAAAAGCAAAGCTCGGCGGCTGTTTCTCGGCGAGCCGGCGAACGCTCATCGGTCGACCTCGCCAAACACGATGTCGATCGAGCCGAGGATTGCCGAGATATCGGCCAGCATGTAGCCGCGGCACAGAAAGTCCATCGCCGCCAGATGCGGAAAGCCCGGCGCGCGAATTTTGCACTTGTAGGGTTTGTTGCTGCCGTCAGCGATCAGATAGACGCCGAACTCGCCCTTCGGCGCTTCGACCGCGGCATAGACCTCGCCGGCCGGTACCTTGAACCCTTCGGTATAGAGCTTGAAGTGCTGAATGAGCGATTCCATCGAGCGCTTCATCTCTTCGCGCCGCGGCGGCACGACCTTGTGGTCGTCGACCGAGACACGGCCCTGCCCGTCCGGCGCATTCAGCTTCTCGATGCACTGTTTCATGATGCGGATCGACTGCCGCATCTCCTCCATACGGATGCAGTAGCGGTCGTAATTGTCGCCGTTCTTGCCGATCGGAATATCGAAATCGAGCTCGGCGTAACATTCGTAGGGCTGCGACTTGCGCAAATCCCACGCCGCGCCGGAGCCGCGCACCATCACGCCGGAAAATCCGCGCGCCCAGGCGTCTTCGAGCTTCACCACGCCGATATCGACATTGCGCTGCTTGAAGATGCGGTTCTCGGTGAGCAAATCCTCGAGATCGTCGCAGACCTTGAGGAACGGATCGCAGAAACCGGCGATATCGTCGACGAGCTTTTGCGGCAGGTCCTGATGCACGCCGCCGACGCGGAAGTAGGCCGCATGCATGCGCGATCCCGACGCACGCTCATAAAAGCCCATCAGTTTCTCGCGCTCTTCGAACCCCCACAGTGGCGGTGTCAGCGCGCCGACATCCATCGCTTGCGTCGTGACGTTGAGGAGATGCGACAAAAGCCGACCGATCTCGCAATAGAGCACTCGGATCAATTGACCGCGCCGCGGCACCGTGATGCCAAGAAGCTTTTCGGCCGCGAGACAGAAGGCGTGTTCCTGATTGATTGGCGCCACGTAATCGAGCCGATCGAAATACGGGATCGCCTGCAGATAAGTCTTATGCTCGATCAGTTTCTCGGTGCCGCGATGCAAGAGCCCGATATGCGGGTCGACCCGCTCCACAACTTCGCCGTCGAGCTCGAGCACGAGACGCAACACGCCATGGGCCGCCGGATGCTGCGGCCCGAAATTGATGGTGAAATTGCGTTGCGCGGCTTCTGTCATCACGCCACCTGCGCCAATTTCGCCGCTTTCGCCGCAACCCGCGCATTGAACTTGTCCCACATCACCACGAAACGTTCGTGGCGGCCCTCGCCGATGAGATCGAGGCCATCATGAGCCTTGACGTGGAAGGTCAGGCGCTGCCCGGTCACCGCGGTACACTCGACGTCGACCGTCACGGTTTGCCCCGGCAAGGTTGCGGCGAGGTGACTGACGTCGACATGCACCCCGACGGTGCCCTCGCCCGGATCGAGATGCGGCGCCAAAAGCTGCGTGCACACCCATTCCATCAACACAATCATGAATCCCGTGGCGAAGACTTTTGGCATCGCGGCGATTTCGGGCGCCTCCGGATAGGTGAAGGGAACGGTCTTGTTCTCCGGTACCGTATAGGTGAAGCGATGGGTGAGGCCGGGCCGCAGCGTCGCTTTCATCTCACGACCCCTTCCCGCGCGATTTCTCGTCCCCCGGCAACACGTATTCGGTGCCTTCCCAGGGCGAAAGGAAATCGAAATTGCGGAACTCCTGCGTGAGCCGCACCGGTTCGTAGATGACGCGCTTGAGCTCGTCGTCGTAACGCACTTCGACAAAACCGGTCAGCGGAAAATCCTTGCGCAGCGGATGGCCCTCGAAGCCGTAATCGGTGAGGATCCGCCGCATGTCGGGGTGACCTGAAAACACCACGCCGTAGAGATCGTAGGCCTCACGCTCGAACCAGTCGGCTCCCGGAAACACCTCGATGATCGAAGGCACCGGCGTCGCTTCGTCGGTCTCGACCTTGACGCGGATGCGCCAGTTCAGCGTCGGCGACATCAGGTGATAGACGACATCGAAGCGCCGCTCGCGCGAGGGCCAGTCGACCGCCGTAACGTCGATCAGATTGTAGAACAAGCAATGCGGATCATCGCGCAGGTAACGCATGACCGACACGATCTCGCTCGCCCGCGCAGTCACGGTCAGTTCGTGAAACGCGACCGTGTAACCGGTTACCGATAGACCGAACGCGGCCGCGATCGTCTTGCCGAGAGTGTCGAGTGTCTCGTCCATTTTCAGCGTTCAACGGTTTCAGCGTTCGATGGTGGCGGTGCGGCGGATCTTCTTCTGGAGTAACAATACGCCGTACAACAAGGCTTCGGCGGTAGGCGGACACCCGGGCACATAGATATCGACCGGCACGATGCGATCGCAACCGCGCACCACCGAATAGGAATAGTGGTAATAGCCGCCGCCATTGGCGCACGAACCCATCGAGATCACGTAGCGCGGTTCCGGCATCTGGTCGTAAACTTTGCGCAGCGCCGGCGCCATTTTATTGGTCAACGTGCCGGCGACGATCATCACGTCGGACTGCCGCGGCGAGGCGCGCGGGGCGAAGCCGAAGCGCTCGGCATCGTAGCGTGGCATCGACATCTGCATCATCTCGACCGCGCAGCAAGCGAGCCCGAACGTCATCCACATCAGCGAGCCGGTGCGCGCCCAGGCGATGAGATCCGACGTCGCGGCAACGAGAAAACCCTTGTCGGCCAGTTCGCTGTTCAGGCCCGAGAAAAACGGATCGTCCACGACGGCCGGCTGCCCTGTGCGCGGGTCAAGAATGCCTTGGCGCGGCGTCGCAATCGGCGTGGCCGGCTTGGGCTCGCTCAATTCCATTCGAGCGCTCCCTTTTTCCACTCGTAGATAAATCCGATGGTGAGGACCCCAAGAAACAACATCATCGACCAAAAGCCGTACAGGCCGATTTTGCCGAAGGCGGCCGCCCACGGAAACAGGAAGCTGACCTCGAGGTCGAAGATGATGAAAAGGATCGCGACCAGATAGAAACGGATGTCGAATTTCATCCGCGCGTCGTCGAAGGCGTTGAAGCCGCATTCATAGGCGGAAAGCTTTTCGGGATCCGGCTGCTTGTAGGCGAGCGCGAAAGCCGAGATGAGAAGCGCCAGCCCGATCAGCGCAGCTACACCGACGAACACAATGATCGGCAGATAGGCGAGCAGCAATTGAGTCAGTGATTGACTCATCGGAAGCCCTTCCGGTCGGCAGTGACAGGACCATCCCCGGGGGTTCGGGAACAGGTCCTTCGCGACGCGCAGTTCCGCGGCGAAGGGATACGCTGATTTGGCTCAAAATCCAGCGGATTCACGCCACAAACTGAACCTTGCGACCCTTAGCGCAGTGCACAAAAAGGTGCAAGGCAGACCTGTGCATCGCCTCGCTACCCTGCGCGTTGCCGCCGCGTTGACGTCGATCGCGTGAGCGATAATACCGTCCCGTGACGATTTTACCGCAAAGGCGCGGCGCGTATGGTGCGGGACTACCGTGCCTATTCTTCCGCGTCACGCTTGGCTTCACCCATGACGCCGGAGCGACCGACCCATGACGTTTGCCCGTTCCATGACGTTTGCCCATTCCATGACGTTTGCCCATTCCATGACATTTGCCTATGCGCGATTGATCGCGGCTGTAGTTCTGGCGAGCGCCCTCGGCGTTTCGCCATTACGCGCCGACGAATACCCGTCGCGTCCGGTGAAAATCATCGTGCCGTTCGGGGCCGGCGGGCCGACCGACATCTATGCCCGGGATATCGCGGCCGAACTGCAAAACTCGCTGCACCAGCCCTTTATCATGGAGAACCGGCCGGGCGCCGGCACCACCATCGGCACCGATTTTGCCGCCAAAGCGACACCGGACGGCTATACGCTGTTGATGGTCTCGGGAACCCAGACGGTCAATGAGACGCTCTATACGCATAAACCCTATGAATTGATGCGCGATCTCGTGCCGATCGCGCCGCTGATCGATACCGATCTCGTGCTGGTGGAAGCCAATGCGGTACCGGCAAAGAATCTCTCCGAACTCATTGCGCTGGCGCGCGCCAAGCCCGGAACGCTGAATTACGGCTCGTCGGGACCGGGTTCGAACTATCACATGGCCGGCGAGCTTTTGAAGAACCTCACCGGCATCGACATCGTACACGTGCCCTACAAGGGCTCGACCGGCATGCGCACCGATATCCTCAGCGGCCAGATCCAGCTGCTCTTCGATTCCGTTCCGACCATGGCGCCGCAAATCGAGGCCGGAGGTGTTCGCGCGCTGGGCACCAGCGGGACGGCTCGGTCGCCGATCCTGCCGAATGTCCCGACCATCGCCGAGGCCGGCGTGCCCGGTTTTCAGGCAACGCTCTGGGTCGGCTTCATGGCGCCCAAAGGCACGCCGCAGCCGATCGTCGATCTGCTCAATCGCAATATCACCGAGATTTTGCAGCGACCGGACATCAAGGCGGCCTGGGCGAAGCAAGGCGCCACGCCCTTGGTGATGACGCAAGCGGTCTTCACCACCTTCATGCAGGCCCAGGTCGATAAATGGGCTAAGGTGGTCAAGGATAACCACATCGCATTGATCAATTAGGCTCAACCATGAATGACATGAGTTCGACACCGGCCGCCATCAAAGGCGAAGAGCACTGGACCGCCAAAGACGGCGGCGTAAAGCTGTTCCTGTTCGAAAAATGCGTCGGCGATCCGAAGGCAAGCTCCGGCACCATCCTGTTCGTCCACGGTTCCTCGATGGCGGGGCAGCCGACCTTCGACCTCCAAGTCGAAGGCCGTGCCGATTCCTCGGTGATGGACTGGTTCGCGCGCCGCGGCTTCGACTGCTGGTCGGTCGACATGGAAGGCTACGGCCGGTCCGAAAAGACCCGCGACAACAATGCCCCGATCGCGCAAGGCGCCGACGATTGCTTTGCCGCGGCGAGCTATATCCAGATGCTGCGCGGCAAGCGGCCATTCCTGGTCTACGGCATTTCATCGGGCGCGTTGCGAGCGGCGATGTTCGCGCAGCGTCATCCCGACATGGTCGGCCGCCTTGCGCTCGACGCCATGGTCTGGACCGGCGAAGGCTCGCCGACACTCGCCGAGCGCAAGAAAAAGCTGCCCGAGTTTCGGACCAAGAATCGCCGGCCGATCGACAAGGCGTTCATTCACTCGATTTTCGAGCGCGACCATCCCGGCACCGCGGAAGAAAAAGTCATCGACGCTTTCGCGGACGCGGTCACGGCGCTCGACGATTCGGTGCCGACCGGCACCTATGTGGACATGTGCGCGCATCTGCCGGTGGTCGATCCGCAGAAGATCACCGCGCCGACGCTGATCATGCGCGGCCAGTGGGACGGCATCGCGAGCTTCGACGACCTGGTGGCGTTCTTCGCGCGCCTGCCCAACCCCGACAAGCACTTTGCGGTGATGCCGGGTATCTCGCATGCGAGCTTCCAGCAGAAGAATTACGCGCTGGTCTACCACATCCTGTGGAGCTTTTTCGCCCAGCCGGAACCGCTCTATCGCGGCTGACCAGCCACCGTCCTCTCCCGCCGCGGAAACTTTGTCAGGGCCGCGGGGTTTACTGCCGGAGCGACTCCTTTGCTCCGAGCGACAGAGGCCGGGCTGTGCGATTCAAATCCTTAGCGGCCGCCATCCTGGCGGCCTGTGCCGTCGTCCCGGCCGGCTTGCCGGCCACAGCGGCGCAGCCGCCGCGGAACCACCATCGGCACGCGATCCATCGCGTTCCAGCAGCTGCGGCCCCCCAGCAAATCGCCTGCACGGTGCTGGGATGCATGCCGATACCAAGGGAATGTATGCCGGTCGCCGGCAAAACTCCTGGCGGTCGACCGACCGGATTTGATGTGATCGTCTGTCCGCCCGGCGTCTGGCCGCTGAAGTAACGCGGCGGACTCGCACCATCGCGGCTCGCCCCGGCGCACGGAACGGCGCGGGTGAATGGATGAAAGCGTAAATGATGGAAGGGTTTGGCGGGAGCGACCGGGCTCGAACCGGCGACCTTCGGCGTGACAGGCCGACGCTCTAACCAACTGAGCTACGCCCCCGCGGACGCGGTCGGCACTTAAGGCCGCGCCTCCTCCAAGTCAAGGATTTCGCCTCCAACCCGTCCTCGCAGCGCCCGCCTTACGCTCGCCACACCCTGCCCGCAGATAGCCCCTTAGTGCCGAAAACATCGGTGGAATCGGCAAAACAAGCGTGGTCAGCCGGAGCCGAATCGTTTAACTGCTTCGCCGTGAGCGGCGCTTTTTTCACGCCACCGCTTTATCGAGGAGGACCTAATGGCTAGCAAAACAACCGCTACAACCGTGACATTGAAGCATCTCGCCGCGAGCCTCGCGGAGGACAATGAGCTTTCGAAGAAGCAGGCCGAAGCCATCCTCGGCGGTCTGGTGGGAAACATCGTCAAGCATCTCAAGAAGGGCGAACGCATCCGCATCGGCGGTCTCGGCATTCTCCAGGTGAGGAAGCGCGCCGCGCGCATGGGACGCAACCCGGCGACGGGTGAACCCATTCAGATCAAAGCCAGCAAGAAAGTCGCCTTCCGCGCCTCGAAGGAGTTGAAGGAGGCGATCTGACGCCTCCTATCGGCTGACCCGCACGCGGGTCGAGCGCTACTCACCGCCCGCCGGCCATTGCAGGAATGCATGGCGGCGGGTTGTTTGTTTGAGCGGGCGTGTAACGCCGAAGTGCCACAAATAAATCCTGTGTTTCGCTTGCAAATGATTTGGCCTGCCGAGCCGTAGCAAGCGTGAGAGCCCGCCTACGCCCGAATGGGCTTCGGCGTGGCAGCCTTCGCTGCGCTTCGCTTGCGAAGGCTGGTGGGCGGTGACGGACTCGAACCGCCGACATTCTGCGTGTAAAGCAGACGCTCTACCAACTGAGCTAACCGCCCGCGCTGCAGATGTATCGCCGCGTCCTATTCGCGCGCAAGGGGACGCAACGGAACCCCTCCACAGCTTCTCGCCGGAACGACACGATGAGCCGCGTCAATCGCCGGCTGAAAATTTAATGTGGTGGGCGCTGCGGCGTGCAGGGCTGCCATTGCTTGCAAAAATGTGGGATAAGATTCCGGGTCTTAGCGCGGGCCGGATGCCCGAACAGGGGGGATCATGATCCGAACGTCGGTTCTCACGCTCGCTTTCGCGCTCGTCATCGGGGCTACCGCGCTCGCTCAGCAATTCCCGACACAGCCGCCACCTGTCAACGGGCCTGCCGGGATGCAGGGAACCGACAAGGAGCGCGACGCGTGCCATCCCGACGTGGCCAAGTTCTGTCAGGCCCAGTTGCAGGTTAATCCCAACGACGTCCTGGGAATTCTTGGCTGCTTGCAGACGAACCGGCCGAAGATCAGCCGCGCCTGCCAGGAGGTTTTGGCGAGCCACGGCCAATAAGCCCAGTCCCGACGCCGGTTATTGCTAACAAGCCGGTCCCTCGGCGGATTCGCCTGGGTCGAGCGCGAGCTTGGTTTCGACCTGGGCGACGTGCTCGGCGAGCCGTACCCATGAGTGGGCGAGTGTCAGCCAAAGCGCCTTGTCTTTGGTGTCATCGCTCAGGCGTGCCATCGCGACACACTCTTCCGCGCATCGGCGGTGGTCCAGCGTGGTCCCCATGCAACTCCCCAACGCAAACGCAACAGCGGTGAACGCAACAAACGGAAGCAATTTCAATACGCTACTGGGGCAGCGGCAGGATCGCTACGGGGCGGAAGTCGGGCGAAGCCGGCATCAAATCGGGCCGGGGGAACAATGGTCCGTGAATGGCCCTTCCGTGGGGTTTAATGCTATAAACGCATAGAACATGGCTACAATCTGCCTAAATAGATCCCCCGTCCTAGTCTCGTCGTCCAATCTCTAAATAAACCTTTGCTTTATCTATGCATTTATTGCTTAGCTGCACTGCAGCAATATAATTTTGCGGCGCACCATCGGCACCTATATTACCTCCTGATTCCGGCGGCGGTTCCGCCGAAAATAAGGGAATAAGAACATGCTGTTATCCATTGTCCGCTTCTTCCATGCATGGAAGCGATATGGGGTCGCCGTGGACGAGCTTTCGCACCTCAGCGACCGCGAATTGGCCGATATCGGCATTACGCGCGGCGACATCCAGCGCGTCGCCTGGGAACAGGCGCGCGCCTAAGTCCCTACCATCCGTATTTCCAATGCGAGATGCGCGCCCGGCCCGTTTGGCCGGGCGCCGTCGTTTTGGGATTAGGAGGCGGGCTCCATGCCCTTGGCTACGATGATCGGCCTGGCATGCGAGCCCGACAGGAACTTGACCAGCGCACCCGCAGCAGCCGCATCCTTGGCGCCCGTCCCCAAGCCGGCCGCATAGACGGTGAAATTCTGGATCTCGGCCGGTAACGGGCCGACCAGCGTCACTCCCTCGACCGGCAGGATTTCGCTGATCTGGTGGACGCCGATCTCGGCCTCGCCGTCGGCAATGTGATCGGCCACCGCACCGCCATGCACCAGCACGGCCTTAGCGTTCACCTGATCGGCGATGCCGAGACGTTGCAGAAGCCCAGCGACGTAGATGCCGCTCGAGCCGCCGGCCTTGGGATCGATATAGGCCACCGATTTAGCCGCGAGCAGCGCCCGCTTGAATGCCTCGACCGTCGCGATGTCGGGTTTTGGCGCCCCGGCTTTGACCACGACGCCGACGCCGACCTTGGCGAGCGCGGCGCTCGAGCCCGCAACAACTTTTCCTTCCTTGACGAGTCCGTCGATCGCCTCCGGAGTCAAAACCGCGACATCGAACTCCTCCTTGCCGGCCTTGATCAGGTCGAGGTGCTGGCCGACGGTCTGATAGGTGATGTCGAGCTTGTCGCCGCTTTCCTTCTCATATTGCGCGGCAAGCGCGTTGAGCACCTGCTTGAAGGCGCCGCCGCTGATGACTTTGATCGTGGCGGCTTGGGCCAATTGCGTCATGACGAGGGTCAATGCGGTTGCGAGGATTGTGGGTTTGAGCTTCATGCATAAATCCTCATCCGGACGATGAGCGTTTGTGGCATCGTCACCTTTTGAACAGTCCCATGATGTCCGCCTTGGCGAGCGTGTTGAAGTTGAGATTGAAGCCGACGATCGCGGCCGATGTATCGGCTTTGACATTGAGCTTGTCGGCGTTCACGGCGAACACCGTGAATAGATAGCGATGCGGATGCGAACCCGGCGGCGAGCAAGGGCCGCCATAACCGGGCGCGCCGAAATCGGTCCGCGTCTGTAGCGCGCCGGGCGGCAGGTCACCGCCGGTACTTCCAGCGCCGAGAGCAAGCTCGGTCACATTCGCCGGGATATTGACCACCAGCCAATGCCAGAAGCCCGAACCGGTCGGCGCGTCCGGATCGTAGCAGGTGACAGCGAAGCTCTTGGTACCCTCCGGCACGCCCGACCACTTCAGATGCGGCGATTTGTTGCCGCCCGAGCAGCCGAAGCCGAAATCCGCCGACAGAACAAAATCGTTCGTCAGATAGTCGCCGTCCTTGAAACTGTTGCTCGTGACCGTGAATGCCATGGGTCGTCTCCAATCGGCGCGAGGTGCATCGGTGACAATACCGCGCCAGAGAAACCAGGAAGGCCTCCAGCATAATCGGCCGAGAGGTCGCGCGAAAGGCCGCGCGGCGATGTCGTCTTCGCACCGCGCGCATGCTAGGCGTTCGCCATGCCGGTTATCATGCTCAACGACGACCATGCGCTCTTTGGCGAACGCGGCGCGTTGATCGGGCTCGATCTCGGCACCAAGACCATCGGCGTTGCGGTCAGCGATCCGGACCGGCGGGTCGCTGCGCCGGTCGAGACCATCGCCCGCCGGCGCTTTGGCATCGACGCGCGGCGTATTCTCGATCTTGCCGCCGAGCGCCGCGCCGTGGGTTTCGTCCTCGGCCTGCCGATCAATATGGACGGCTCTGAAGGCGCGCGGGCCCAATCGACACGCGCTTTCGCCCGCAATCTCGCCGGCCTCACCGAACTGCCGATCGCGCTCTGGGACGAGCGGCTGTCGACGGCTGCGGTCGAACGCGCCCTGATCGCCGCTGACGCGAGCCGCGCCCGGCGCAAAGCGGTGATCGATGCGCATGCCGCAAGCTATATTTTGCAGGGGGCGCTCGACCGCCTCGCCGCCAAAGGGCCGCGTTAAAGTGTGTATCATTTGCGGCAGGAACGATCACGGGCTTGCCCGTGCGATCGAATTCGGCCTATAGCAGCGCTTTAATGACAAGAACCCAGCCGCTCACGCGCCACATCATTTCGATCAATGACCTCACCAATAAGGAGATCGAGACGATCTTCGAGGTCGCGCAAGGGTTTTTGAAAGAGCTCGCCGACGAAAACGTCTCCTACCGCATCGGCCGCAGCACCGACCTCGCCTCAAAGTTCATCCTCGCGAGCCTGTTCTACGAGCCCTCGACCCGGACGCGGCTGTCGTTCGAAAGCGCCATGCTGCGCCTCGGCGGCACCAATATCACCAGTGCCGATCCGGCGGTGAGTTCGGCGGCCAAAGGCGAAAGCCTCGCCGACACCATCCGCGTCATCTCGAATTACGCCGACGTCGTCGTCATCCGCCACCCGCGCGACGGCGCGGTGCGGCTGGCGGCGGAATATTCGCAAATCCCGGTGATCAATGGCGGCGACGGCAGCCACGAACATCCGACGCAGACGCTATGCGACCTGTTCACGCTGCGCTCGAAGAACAAGAATCTGCGCAATATGAAGATCGCGATTTCGGGCGATCTCAAAGGCAGCCGCACCATCCATTCCTTCGTCTATGCGCTGGCGCGGTTCGGCGCCACCATCGATCCCCTGCCCGCTCCCGGCATGGAATTGCCGGCGCATGTCGACCGCCGGCTGCGCGAGGAATTTCATAGCCACATGGTGTCGAAGGACTCCAGCCAACCCGGCGCGGTCGACGCGCTCTATGTTACCGCCAATCAGCCGCACCAGCTGTCGCTCTATGCCGAGCCCGAGGTCGATTACGCGCTGGTCGTGGAAAAAAAGATCGACGCCGTTTACGTCACCCGTTTCCAGAAGGAGCGTTGGGCCGACAAGGATCGTCCCTATCCAAAAGTCGACGCGACGTTTCTCGGCGACGCCAAATATTCCGAGGCGAGCGTCATGCATCCACTGCCGCGCGTGAACGAGCTCGACGCCTCGATCGATACCGACCGCCGGGCGATTTATTTTCAGCAAGCAGCTTACGGCGTTCCGGTGCGCATGGCGCTGATTTCGCTTCTCCTGCATTTGCACAAGAACAATTCGCTGCACCGCTTCGCCGGCGGCTTCGCCAAACCGGAATATCCGATCTACGCGCAGCCGATCGGAACCGGCATCGGCTGCGGCAATGGAAATTGCATCACCTGCGAGCCCGCCGAACGCCAATATGCCGCCCATAAGTTTTTCGTCATCCCCGGCAACGCGCGCGACCGCATCAGACTGCGCTGCGTCTATTGCGAGAGCGACATCGACGAAGGGGAGACGGACCAGTTCGTCGTTGCCGACGCGACGCGCAAGACCTTTTGGCCGGGCCCTTCAGTGCTTGCCCAAGCGGCGACCGACCGACTCAAAAACCTCATCATCTATCGCAGCGGGGCCGACGCGGTCGCGGCGGGATTTGCGCCGCGCGAGACCGGCGGCAAGGCGCGCGCGGTGTAGCCGACGGACGATCGTCTTTCAGAATCCATCGACACGGGCTATTGATCGGTCATGTCGCCAGCGATCGATTGGTCACTGCTGCCCGTTTATGCTGCGGCCTTCGCCTTCGGGTATCTGTGCGGCTCGATCCCGTTCGGCGTGGTGCTGACACGGCTTGCCGGCGTCCCCGACATTCGCACCATCGGCTCCGGCAATATCGGCGCCACCAATGTGCTGCGTACCGGCAATAAGCCGCTCGCCGCGGCGACGCTTGCCGGCGACATGCTCAAGGGCACGTTCGCGGTCGTCGTGGCCAATCTTGTGTTCGGCCGCGATGCCGCGATCTGCACTGCGCTCGGGGCGTTTCTCGGCCATCTGTTTCCGGTCTGGCTCGGCTTCAAGGGCGGCAAAGGCGTCGCGACCTATATCGGACTTCTGCTCGGCTTTGGCCTGTGGATCGCGCTCCTGGGGTTCTGCCTGATCTGGCTCGGCATGGCGGCGTTGTTTCGCTACTCGTCGCTCGCGGCACTGACCGCGGCCACCGCGACGCCCGTCGTGCTGTGGTGGACCGGCGAAGCGCATGATGCGGCGCTATTTCTGTTACTGACGGTGCTGCTCTTCATTATGCATCGCGCCAATATCGCGCGGCTGATGAACGGCACCGAGAGCAGGATCGGCCGGAAAGCGGAAGCCTAAACCCCGCTCGTCCCCGCGGAAGCGGGGACCCAGATTCGAACGAGAATCCGAGTAAGGCGCTGGATTCCCGCTTTCGCGGGAATGAGCGGAGTGAGTTATTCCGCTGCGACCTGTGCCGGAGCCCGAACCGGCGCGACCGGCGCCCCATGCGTATGCGGGATCTTATCGGCAAAGACTTCGACGAAATGATCGGTGTCGCCGGTGCCGGTGTGCAGCCGCAGCGCGTCGTCAAAATGGGTGCGTGAGGCGGGATCTTTCGTCACCCGCGCCATGATGCGGCGATAGCGCCAGATCAGTTTCACCCATTGCGACGTGACTTTGAGGAAATCGAAGAGCCGCCATGGATAGAACACGAGCGGATTGAGCACCGGCATGCCGGAACGCCGCTGTTTGCGCAGCTTGCGGCGGAAGAAGCCGAATTGCAGCGGATGCACGCCTTCGATGCGCGCGGCGCCCGAGAAGATGGTCAGCGAGTCGAGCACTTTTGTGCGGTTGATGCCCGACACGACGGCGCGCCGCATGATGGTCTCGACATGCTCGTCGGTGTAATAGCGCGTCCAGGCGTCGGCATAGACCTGCGTCCAGGTTTCTTTCGACATCAGCGGATGGCCGGTGCAGGCGTGCTCGAGATCGTATTTGTTCATGTCGGGGTCCATCGGGATGCCCTTCATGTGCAAAATTTTGTGGTCTTCCGAACCCGGCAGCGGCGTCAGATAAAAGAATTCGAGAATATCGACCGGCAGTTCTTTCTTGATGATCTCGATATCGCGCGCGATGGTTTCGGGCGTGTCGGTCGGAAAGCCGAGGATATAGCCCGCATAGGTCATGACGTGCTGCTTGCGCCAGGCCAGCAGCATCTCGCGGTATTCCCAAATCTTGTTCTGGCGTTTTTTGGCGCCCATCAAAGATTCGGGATTGATGTTTTCAAGGCCGAGGAAGATCGCGGTACAGCCGGCCCGCGCCGACTTCTCGATGAAATTCGGAATGCGGTGGCAGAGCGTGTCGACCTGCAACAAAAGCTTGATGTTGAACTTCTCGCGCTCGCGCAATTCGATCAGCCGGTCGAGGATCGGCTCCCAATTGCGGTTGCGGGCGAAATTGTCGTCGGTGACGAAGAACCGTGTGATGCCCTGCGCGACGTTGGCGCGCACGATGGCCTCGACGTCGTCCGGCGTGCGGTAGCGCGATTTGCGGCCCTGCACATTGATGATGGTGCAAAAGCTGCACTGGAACGGACAGCCGCGGCCGGCATCGAAACTCGAATAATGGCCTGCGACCCGCGTCACCACCGAACGCGGCAGGATCGGATAGACCGCGGCTTCCATCTCGGGCAGGTCATTGAGATATTTGTAGATCGGCTTCGCGGTGCCCGACGCCACATCGCGCAACACGTCGGCCATGCGGCCTTCGGCCTCGCCGGCGAACAGATGAATGCCGAGATCGAGCGCCTCCTGCAGATCGGCCGGCAGCGTCGGCAGCATCGAGATGCAGCCCGACACATGAAAGCCGCCGAGGACGACCTCGATGCCGCGGGCGCGGAACTGGCGGCCGAGATCGAGCGCGCGCGGATATTGATTCGACTGCACGCCGATCAGCCCGACCATTCCGGCGCCGGCTGAGCGGATGCGCTTGGCCACCGCATCGATATCGACGACGGTATTGCACTCGTCGCAGGCTTCGATTTCGATCGCGACGTCGGGCCCGAGCACCCCCTCGTCGGCGCATTCCCGAATCAGCCCATAGACGCTCGCCAGACTGTTTGACGGCAAGGTCGAGCGCAGCCATTGGATGACATAGCCATCCTGGTCGTAATGCGACGGCTTGATCAGCGCGACATGAAACCTGCGCGTACCAACAGGTTGTGGCAGTCTAGCGTCCAACCCAAACCCCTCCGAAATGGAACCCGGAACCCCGAACCGCGCCCCCAAAGGCCCCGCGTGCAGGTGGCCGCCAATGTGCGGCTTTGCGTGCTGCTTTGCAACAAGGACCTTGGGTTCCGCGAACCGCCTTCGGCGCTTCCCCGTCACCCTGAGGTGCGAGCGCAGCGAGCCTCGAAGGGTGCGGCCCGTGAGTCCTCGGCCGTCTCCTTCGAGGGCCGCTTCGCGGCCACCTCAGGATGACGGGTAACAGGCAACGGCTCTCGTTCCCGCGACGCCTGTGCGCCCGAGTTTTTCCACGCCACCCCTAAGCCAAGCCCGTCCAAGTGCCTTCCCAAAAAAATCGAGGGAGGCGGAGCGCCGATAGGCGCGTCGTCTAGAGACCGCGCCAGCGGGCGCGGCTGCCCCCTCCGAATTGCCTCCAGTTACGGAGGAAATACGGAGGGGGCTCGCCTGTCGGCGCTCCACCGCGGCGCTTGCCACGCCAATGAAGGCCATGGCTCAGCCCCAGGCCGCGCTTCGCGCGATCCACTTCGAGCAGAGGCGTTACCTCCGCCTTGGATCGCGGTCACAGCGATGCACCTCGCACGCCGGTCATAGTGCCGGCTGGTCGATGCCCGGGACCGCCCGGGAGCGGGGTTACGAGCCCCGCCCGCAGGAACCGCACTCGCCCCG
>JBAPUM010000002.1:0-46597 GCA_049282655.1 Xanthobacteraceae bacterium | reverse complement strand
CCCCTAACCCCTCCCCACAAGGGGGAGGGGAAAACGCCGAGAATATATCAGATGCCGCGGCCTTCGACCTTTTCGGAGAGCGTTTTGACGGTCTCGGGAAGATTGTCGAGATGGGGATCGATCGCGAGCGCCTTGCGGAAGGCTTCGAGCGCGTGCTTGTCGTCGCCGATGTCTTGCAGCATCAGGCCGAGACCCGACAGGGCGCCGAAGTGGCGCGGCTCCTTGGCCAGGACCTCGGCGATGTCGGCGATCGCGTGACCGTAATCCTGCTTGAGATAATAGACCGTGGCGCGCCGGTTCCAGGCTTCGACGTAACCGGGCTTCAGCGCGATGACGGAATCCAGAAGCTTGATGGCGAGATCGTAGTCCTTGTTTTCGGTCGCGGCCTTCACGCGGCTCATCAACAGATTGCAGGTGTCGCTGCCCGACGACACCCACACCGCCCAGATGCGATCCTCGATCGCCTTGGCGCTGGCGTCGTCCGGCGCGATCTTCAGCGCGCTGAACAGCGTGTCGAGACTGTAATGCGGCTCGCCATGCCCGACCCGCGGCAAATCGCTTGGCGGCGACGCCCAATCCTGCGGGCTCTGCGCCGAGGCGCCGGTCCATGCCGGCGCGGCGAGCAGGAGCGCAAGGATCAAAGCCGGGAATCGTAGCGTCATGCGCATTGAGTCTATCCCCCCGCCGCGGCGCGGCAAGTCGGAATAGTATTCAATCGAGCGCAGTGATTGCGGCCAAATTGGGCAGGGCGGCAGCTCGCCTTATTAACCTTGGCGGGCCTTGAAGCGGCGCTGCGTCTTATTGATGACGTAGACGCGGCCCTTGCGGCGCACGAGGCGATTGTCGCGATGGCGGCCGCGCAGCGACTTCAATGAATTACGGACTTTCATGACCTTAAACTTCCTCGACGCACGGTCTCATTCGGAGACCCGCGCCCATCATCCGGGAGCATGCTGTTATTGGGGCGTTGATTAAGGAGGCGCCGGGTTATTGTCAATGTCCGACCGGCCGCAAGCGCGACCGAAATTAACTCGGGATTCCAATAGCTAAGCCACTGCCGCCGGCGATTTCCGGCGTTGCGGTGGAGCACGCGCGAGTTTCCTGCCGAAAACCTGCCCTAAACGGCTGCTGCTCGACCCGGCTTGGGACGAAATTCAGGAAGTGACGCGATTGGGCGTGGCGCTCGCCTCGGCATCGGCATCGGCCTGGAGCGGGCCGGCATCTTCCACGGGATCGCCGAAAATGCCGCCGAGGATGCTCTTGAGCTTGTTCCAGGCCCGCAACGCAAAGCCGAGCGGACGCGGCATGCTGTGCCGGCAGAAGGCAAGCTTCCTCACCTCTTGGGTCACATGCCAGAGGCTCGAGCTGCCGGCCGGAAAAAACACCATGTCGCCGGGACCGAGCCGGCGCTGCTCGCCATCGTCGTCGGTGACGAAAACCTCGCCCGAGATGATGTGCAGGGTTTCGTCGATATTGTAGTGCCAGTGAAAGCGTCCGGGCGTGCACGACCACGCCATGATCGACGACGCGCCGTCGGCGCTCTGCGCCAATCGCTTGGAGCGGGCCTCCGGCGTTCCTTCCACAATCCAATGCCGCGGTATCGGCGCTGGTACCAGTTCAACATCGGCCGGAGCCGCAAAAACGATCGAATTCGACATAGTGTCCCCCCATAGAAGAGAGCATTTAAGGGCGGCAGTGCCGAAGAAAGTGTAAATTGCGTATCTTGCCGTCAGCGTCAGCGTACAGAGCTGTCGGCGGGTCGGCGTAGGCTCCGCGGCCAATCGCGCCAAGTACGGCGTAGTGGTGAGTTCGGCGGCCGCCGCTCCGCCTTGCGGGCCATCAGAAAAGCCGCCCACTTCTGGTAAATGCCGACGGCGGCGGAACGCCATGGGCTGGTCAGGCCCACTTCGAGGGCCTGGTTCGGGAATTCCGCCATCAGCGCTGGCCGCCGATCGGCGCGGGCGCGCGCGGCAAAGCTCTCCGCAGCGGCCGCCGCCGCGTCGTCAAAATAGCCGAGCGGCAGAGCCGGATACTGGGCGCGCTCGCCGCCGAGGAAGCGGGCGGCATCGCGGCGATATTCGCGAAACAGCGTATCGGCGTCGTATTCCGGATGGCCCTGGAAATAGAGCGAGAAGCTGCCGTCCTGCTTGGCGAAGGCATCGACCCCGGCCGTGTCGGAACGGGTGAGTATCTTGTAGCCGCACGACTCGAGCGCCCGCTCCGGCAGATCGTTGTAGCGCGAATGCGGCACCCACAATGGCTCGGGGAAATGCTGCGTCATCGGGTGGTCGGCGGCCAGCCGGCAGTCGAAGACGCCGAACCGCTTTTCCTTCAGCGGGCGCCGTTCGATGCCATCGGCATGGAGCACCGCCGCATGCGCGGCAAGGCAGGACCAGATCGCCGAGGATGTGTGCCCGCTTGCCCAATCGACCAGCGTGCTCATTGTTTCCCAGTAGGGCTCGTCCCGCAAATTCTCGGCGCGCGGCTCGGTGCCGGTGACGATCAAGCCATCGAGCGGCGTGTCCCACAGTTCCGCAATATCGCGATAGCGCTCGGTGAGCTCACGGCGCATGGCGGGAGCGCGCGGCACTTCGGGGATGGCATATAATTTCAACAGCACGACGACATTCGGCGTCGCGGCACGGATGAGATCGGTGAATTGCCGCTCTGTCGCCTCGACCGCCGCGTCGGGCATGTTGTTGACGAGGCCGATGGTGACGCAATTCGGAGCCTTGAGCTCGACTACGGGTCCGGCTCGGCCAGTATCCAGAAACAGCGCCATCGGGGGTGCTCTTTGTTCCCCTATTCGGCCGCGATCAGGGCCGAACGGCGCTGCTGCGAAAGGGCCAGCGCCTGATCGAGGTCGGCGATGATGTCGTCGATGTGCTCGATGCCGACGCTCAGCCTGATCATTTCCGGCCGCACGCCCGCCTTTTGTTGTTCCTCGGCCGACATCTGCCGATGCGTCGTCGAGGCCGGGTGGCAGGCGAGCGACTTGGCATCGCCCATATTGACCAGCCGCTTGAACAGGCCGAGCGCATCGTAAAAATCCTTGGCGGCGGCAAGCCCGCCGGCGACGCCGAAGGTCAGCAGCGAACAGGCGCGGCCGCCGAGATATTTGCGCGCCAGCGCGTGATAGGGATTGTCGGCGAAGCCCGTGTAATTGACCCAGGCGACACTCCGATGTTGCTGCAAGAACTCGGCAACGCGGCGCGCATTATCGACATGGCGCTCGACCCGCAGCGCCACCGTCTCGATGCCCTGCAGCAGAAGAAACGCCGAGAGCGGCGCCAGCACCGCGCCGGTGGTGCGCTGATAGACGCTGCGGCAGCGCGCGATATAGGCGGCGGCGCCAAAATGCTCGGTATAGATCAAACCGTGATACGACGCGTCGGGCTCGTTGAACATCGGGAAGCGCCGCGCCTGCGCTTTCCAATCGAACTTGCCGGAATCGACGATGGCGCCGCCGAGCGTGGTGCCGTGGCCGCCCATGAACTTGGTCAGCGAATGCACCACGATGTCGGCGCCGTAGTCGATCGGGCGGAGCAGGATCGGCGTCGCCACCGTGTTGTCGACCACGAGCGGAACGCCGTGACGCCGCGCCACGGCCGCATAGGCTTCGAGATCGCAAACATTGCCGGCGGGATTGCCGACGCTTTCACAGAAGATCGCGCGCGTATTGGCGTCGATCAGCTTCTCGATGGCATCGGCGTGATCGGATTCGGCAAACCGCACCGTGATGCCCTGGCTCGGCAGCACATGCGCGAACAGCGTATAGGTGGTGCCGTAGAGCTGCGGCACCGAGACGATATTGCTGCCCATGCCGGCGAGATTGAGTACCGCATAATTCAGCGCCGCCTGTCCGGTGCTGACGCAGAGCGCTTCGACGCCGCCTTCAAGGGCTGCAACCCGGCGTTCAAGCACCGCGGTGGTCGGATTGCTGATCCGGCTGTAACGAAAGCCCTCGGCCTCGAGATTGAACAAGGCCGCGCCGTGATCGGCGCTGTCGAATTCATAGGCCACGGTCTGATAGATCGGCACCGCGACGGCTTTCGTCGTCGGGTCGGAATCATAGCCGCCGTGGACCGCTACTGTTTCGTTTTTCATGCTTCCCGTCGCCCGCCAGCACCCATCATCCCTGGCTGCGATGCTACGGCAATTGGGTTTCTTATCCGTGGCGGAAAAGCCCGACAACGCAAGCGCCGCGAATTCGAGGGAATAACGTTAATCGTTTGCCATGAATGGCGGAGCATGCGCCGCCACGCGGCTTCCGCCGCCGTTCGTTCAATTTTTATCTAATCTGGAAGCGAAAGATTCACTTTGTCCGGCGATCATTCGCGCATGGCCCTCCTCGACCTCGAACGCCCGACCCGTGCCGGTGCCGGCAAAGATTCGGCGCTGCGCGACTGGCTCGGCGCGCTCGAAGCAACCGCACCCATCGGCGGCAGGCCGGAGCGCACGCTGCCGCGTGTCATCGAGGAGATGGCGCAACAACACGGCGCGACCGATGCGCTGATCTCGGCGCGCGGCACGCTCACCTATCACGCGCTCGCCGAGCGTGCCAATCGCTATGCGCGCTGGGCGCTCGATCAAAAGATCGCGCCGGGCGAGACCGTGTGCCTGTTGATGCCGAACCGGCCGGAATATTTTGCCATCTGGCTCGGTATCACCAGCGTCGGCGGGGTAGTTTCACTCCTCAATACGCAGCTGCGCGGCCCGTCGTTGGCGCATTGCATCGACATCGTAATGCCGAAACATGTGATCGTCGCCGCGGAGCTTGCGACGCAATTTCGTTCGGCAACGCTTTCGACCCGGCCGAAAATCTGGTGGCATGGCGGCCGCGAACTGCCGCGCATCAATTGCGAGATCGAACGTTTCTCGGGGGCTCCGCTTTCGCAAACCGAGCGCCGCGCAGTGACGACCGCCGATCGGGCGCTGACGATCTACACGTCCGGCACCACCGGAATGCCGAAGGCGGCCAATGTCAGCCATCGCCGGCTGATGCAATGGAGCCTGTGGTTCGCCGGCTTGATGAACACGTCGCCGGACGACCGCATGTATAACTGCCTGCCGATGTATCACGCGGTCGGCGGCGTGGCGGCGATCGGCGCGCTTTTGGTGCGCGGCGGCTCGGTCGTGATCGCCGAAAAATTCTCCGTTCGCGAATTCTGGAACGACATCGTCGCCTGGGACTGCACGCTGTTCCAATATATCGGCGAGTTGTGCCGCTATTTGGTCAATGCGCCGGCGCATCCGTGGGAACGCAGGCATCGGCTGCGCATCGCCTGCGGCAACGGCTTGCGCGGCGACGTGTGGGAAAAATTCCAGTCGCGGTTTGCTGTTCCGCGCATCCTCGAATTCTACGCGGCGACGGAAGGCAACATCTCACTCTACAACGTCGAAGGCAAAATCGGCGCGGTCGGCCGCGTGCCGCCATTTCTGGCGCATCGCTTTCCGTTGGCGCTGGTCAGCTTCGATGCCGAGGCCGCTGAACCGGCCCGCGATACAAACGGCCGCTGCATTCCCTGCGCGACCGGAGAAACCGGCGAAGCGATCGGACGCATCCGCGGCGCTGCGGCCCAGCCCGGCGGCGCCTTCGAGGGCTACACCAGCGCCGAAGATACCGAGCGTAAAATCTTGCGCAACGTGTTCGAGGACGGCGATGCCTGGTATCGCACCGGCGATCTGATGCGCATGGATGCGGGCGGTTTTTTCTATTTCGTCGACCGCATCGGCGACACTTTCCGCTGGAAGGGCGAGAACGTAGCGACGTCCGAAGTCGCCGCCGCACTATTGGCATTCCCCGGCATCACCGAGGCGAGTGTCTACGGCGTCAAGGTCCGCGACGCCGAGGGTTCGGCCGGCATGGCGACGCTGGTCACCGACCGCGCGGTGAATTTCGCCGAATTGCACCAGCATCTGGCGGAGCGACTGCCGGCCTATGCCCGCCCCTTGTTCCTGCGCCTCAAGGACCGCATCGACCTGACGGCAACGTTCAAGCAAAAGAAGAACGAGCTCGCGCGCGAAGGCTTCGATCCCAGGACGATTTCGGATGCAATTTATGTCGGCGATCCGGAACGCGAAGCCTATGTGCGGCTTGATGACGCGCTGTTTCAGCGCATCGAGACTGGCCAAATCCGGCTCTAGCCGAAACAGTTCGGGCTCTTTATATCCGTCGGCATGAGATCGAAACTCGCGATCGGTATTGCGCTCTCGCTCTTGGCGGCCGCCGCGGTGGCGGCGGCCGAGCCCGCATCGGCGGGCGCGCGGCATCCGCAACGCCCTCCCGATTATGTTCAGGTGGTTCCGACCTCGGCCATCAATCTGGGCCCGGTGCCGGCCGCAACATCGCCGAACTGGTCGCCCGACTATTTCGGCTATGTGCCCGGACGGTCTTATGGCTATGGCCCGCTTCCCTACGTATCGCAGGGCGGTGCTTTCGTTTCGAGCCATCGGCTGGCTTCGACCGTCGGCGACGCGGTCTGCGCCCAGCACTTTCGCTCTTATGACCCGGCGAGCGGTACCTATCTGGGCCGCGACGGGCGCCGGCACGCCTGCCCTTAGAGCATGATCCCGAAAAGTGGATACCGGTTTTCGGGTAAGATCATGCTCAAACAAATATTGGCTAGGCGGTCGCGCCCGCATCCACCGTCAGCACGGTGCCGGTGATATTGCGCGCCTTGTCGCTCAGCAAGAACTCGACACTGTCCGCGACATCGTCGACGCCGGCGAGCCGGCGCAACGCGCTTCGGCGCGTCACCTGCTGACGTTGCTCGCCGCTCAGCCCATGGGTCATGTCGGTGTCGAGGAAGCCCGGCGCGATGGCGTTCACGGTGATGCCGAGCCGTCCGACTTCGCGCGCCAGCGAGCGGGTAAAGCCGAGCATGGACGATTTGGTCGCGGCATAGACCGACAGCCCGCTATAGCCGGTAAAGCCCACGATCGAAGCGACGTTGACAATGCGGCCTGAGCGCTCCGACATCATCGAACGCACCGCGTATTTGGTGAGAACGATCGGCGACACGGTGTTGATCCGGACCATTTCCTCGATCCGGGAATTATGCATGGTGGCGAGCACGCCGTCGAAGCCGACTGCCGCGTTATTGACCAGCCCGAACAGCGGTCCGTAATCCTGGCGCAGCGTGCGCACGAATTCCGGAATCGCGTCGATCTTGCCGAGATCGAATGACACGAAATGCAGCGTCCCGCGCTTGCTGCGTTTGGCCTCGGTAAGCGCCGCCGTCAAATCCTTGTTGCTCTTGCGCGCAACCGCGATGACGCAATAGCCCGCGGCGGCAAGCTTGCGCGCGATGCCGAGCCCCAGCCCGCGGCTTGCGCCGGTAACCAGCACATTGTGCTGAGGGATCGATGCCCGCGCTGCAGCTTTTTTAGCCATGGTGCCGCACCAGCTTGCCGGTTGTGGCGACGTCGAGCGCCGGCACGATGCTGATCGCCGCCGGCACTTTATGCCGCGGCAGCGCATCGCGACAGAGTTTTAGGATATCGCCCTTGACCTCGACGAGATCGGCGGCGGCCGGCGCGGCGCCCGCGTTCAACACGACGTCGGCGATCACGATGGAGCCGGTAATCGGGCTCGATTTCGGTCGCACCAACGACATACGCACGCGCGGATGACGATTGATCACCGCCTCGATCTCTTCCGGATGAACCTTCAACCCGCCGATATTGATGATGCCGCCGCGGCGACCGGCAAAGACATAACGGTCGTCGCGCCGCTCCAAAATGTCGCCGGTGTCGACAAAACCGTCGGCGTCGGCAAGCACCGCATCGCTGCCGACATAGCGTGTGGCGGTGCGCGGCGAGCGGATGCGCAGCGAGCCGTCGACGACTTTCAGTTCGACTCCGTCGCGGAGGTCTTCAAGGTAGGCCGCCGGAAAGCCCGCAAGCCCGTCGGAAACTTCGAAGGCGACGCCGGCTTCGGTCGACGCATACGCATGCCCGATATTCGCCTGCGGAAAGGCTTGGCGCAGACTATCCAGCACCGCCTGATCGGCGATCTCACCCGAGAGCCGGACATAGCGCGGCGCGATTATTCGGATCGACGGTGACATCAAAGCGCGGCGCCAATGCGAGGGCGTCCCAGACAGATGCGTGACGCCGTGCCCGGCCAAGCGTTCAAGATGCTCGCCGATCGGCTCGCCCGCGCTCGACAGCACCAGCGAAGCGCCACCGAGCACCGCACGGAAGAAAATCTGTAATCCGCCATAGCGGCGGATGTCGTAGAAGGTGCCCCACACCACAGGCGCGGCGCTGTGGTTCGGCTTGAACGGCGCCGTCAATGCCGCGAGCGAATGCGCGACCAATTTCGGCACGCCGGTGGTGCCCGACGTCAGCATCACCCATACGGTCTGAAGTGCCGGATCTGGGAACGGTTCAGCCGGGACGACGTCGGCCGAGCATTTCACCTGGATCGGCAGCGCAAATGCGCCGTGAGCAGGCGTGCCGCCGTCGGTGACAACGGCATCGATTTCGGCGCCGGCGAACAGTGCGCTGAAATGTGCGGGATCTGCATCGGGCGGCAGGATGGTCAGGCGGCGCGCAACACCGTCGAGCTCGATCAATGCCAGCGCCGTCGTCAACTGGCTTGCGGTCGCGACAACGACCGATTTGCCCGCCAATTCGGCGAGCCGGCCACCGAGAGTCGTCCCGCGTTTAAGGCTCGCGATGCGCGCGTTCGAGCCGCGATCCCAGAACAAGCCGTCGCTTAGGCGAAGCCGCAGCGCTGGCGCGCTAGTGGGCGCCATTTTCGTAGACTTTCACGAAGTCGCCGAAAGTCACGGGAAACTGCGCGTCCTCCGACGCGGTGAACGGGTCGATGCCGAGCCGGTCTTCGAGCCGCGCGACCAGGACCGCAAAGCCGAGCGAGTCGAGGCCTGAATCGAGCAAAATGAGATCGTCGCGCAACGGCGCCAGCATCTTGCCGTGCTCGCGCGCGATCTCGGTCATCTGGTCCACTATGGTTAATTTTACCGACATGAATTCACCAATCTTCGCAACAAGACCTACGGTTTCTTCACTCCACGCCGGTATATTCCGAGAACGATTACGATCAAGTTCACGTAAGCGACGTGGTCAACGCGAATGATACCTTCCATGCCGGAAATCCGGTGCCGGCAAATCGAGCAAGGCGACGTTGCCGCGGTTGCTGAACTGCTTATCCGCGGCTTTCCGAACCGGAGCCGCCAATTCTGGCATCGGGCGCTGGATCAGCTGACCCGGCGCGAGCCGCCGCGGGATTTGCCGAAATATGGTTACCTGTTGGAAACCAACGGCGCGGTGGTCGGCGCCATCCTGTTGATCTGCGCGGAGATGCGTTCAGGCGGCTTGGTGACGCCGCGATGCAATCTCTCGAGCTGGTATGTCGATCCCGCCTACCGGACCTACGCGCCGCTCCTGGCTTCGCAGGCCTTGCGTCACAAGGAGGTCACCTACCTCAATGTTTCTGCGGCGCCGCATACCTGGCCGATCATCGAGGCGCAGGGCTTTTCGCGCTATAGCGAAGGCATCTTCATCTGCATGCCGGCGCTGAGCCGGGCGGCGGCCGGTGATACCGCAACCGTGTTCGACGCCAGGCATCAGCCGGCGGTCGCGTTCGACCATTTCGAGCAGGAAGTTTTGGAGCAGCATGCCGAACACGGCTGCATCAGCCTGTGGTGCGAGACCCGCGAGCAGGCTTTCCCCTTCGTATTCCGACCGCGCATGGTCAAACACGTCATCCCGTGCGCGCAGCTGATCTATTGTCGCGACATCGCGGATTTCGCCCGTTTCGCCGGGCCGATCGGCCGCTATCTCGCGCTGCGCGGCCGGTCGCTCGTCGTCGTCGACGCCAACGGCCCGATCCCAGGCCTGGTCGGTATCTTCCGCCGCGGCAGCAAGCCCAAATATTTCAAGGGCCCGCAGCGCCCGCGGCTCGGCGATCTCGCTTATACCGAATACGCGATCTTGGGCGTGTAGGTTTCCCCTCCCCCCTTGTGGGGAGGGAAAAGATCGCTACACCGCGAGCGCTTGCCGCACCCGCGCCGGCCATTGCGCGAGCTCGATGCCGTGGGTGGCGAATAGTGCCAAAGCCAAGCGGTCGATACCGAAGGCGACGCAGCCGGTATGCGCGATCTGACCCGCGGCATTGCACAGATTCCACACCGTGCCGAAATGGCCGCGGTGGCAATTGAAGCTCATGCAGGCGGTTGGCCGATCCTCCGAATGCACCGGAACCAGCAGCTCGAATTTCAACGCCTGCTCGACCTGGCTCATCGCCATCAGCTTGCCGCCGCGGCCGAAGAACGGATCGCTCGCCTGATCGATGCGATAGGGCAGTCCGAGCTGGCCGGCAAAGCCCTCGGCGCGTTTCATCCAGCGCGCGCGAAAATCCTGAATCTGCCCCGGCGTGCCGATGCAGACATATTCGCGCATGCGGAAGGACTGCAGCCGATCGAGCATTTTCGACGGCTCGCGGCGGAAGCAGTCGCAGGCGACGTCGAAGATGAGGCCGCCTACCGGCACATGGCCGCGGCTCGCCACCAAAGGATAGACCGGGTAGCAGGCGGCCGGACTCAAGACGAGATCGGCGGCGGCAAGGGACGAAGTCCAATCGCCGCCGGCTTCGTAGCGCTCGACGCTGGCGCGAATATCCGCTTCTTCGCCGCCGAGACAGCTCACGCAGCCGAGGAAATGCGGAAAGCTTTTCAGGTAGCCCGACTTTTCCAATTGCCGGCGGCTCATCACCGGCGGGAAACGCAGCACTTCGGTATCCGCCGCGCGGTAGGACGAGATCAGCGCGCCCAGACCGTCGGCGATCTTCTCGAACAGCGCCGTGCGTGCGTAAACGCCGTCGATGCCGGTCGGCAACAGCAGCGCCTCGGCGATCGAATCGAGTGAATGCGACAACGGTACGGGTTGCTTGAGGGCAACGTTCATTTGATCTGCGCCTCGTCTATCTGCACGTTTTTGGCGGCGTCAGCCGCTGAGCTTGTCCGGAGCGCCGCTCAGCAATGATGCGGCGCCGATATTGGCGAGAATGCGGTCGTTGCTGATCATGACCGGCGACGACAGGATGTCGCGAAGATGGCGACCGATGCTGAACTCACCGTCATTGCGATAGCCCGACAATCCGCACGTCTGCATCGCGCTCATCACCGTGGCGACGGCAAGCTCGGAGGCGTTAACCTTGTGGAGATTCATGCCGGTCTGAAAGTCGATCGTCTCGAGCGCCGCCGGATCGTCCGCGGCCGCCTCGAAACGCTGTACCGCGGCCGTGATCAGGCTGCGCAGCGTCCGCAGCGACGCATTGGCGCGCGTCAGATGCGCGGCGGCCGGCGGCAGCGCGCCGCCCGAGCGTTGGGCCGCTTTCCGGACAAAGGCGCGAGCGCGCTCGACCGCGGCCGTGGCGATGCCGGCCCATGCGGCGCTCCACACCAGATGCGCGACCGGCATGGTGGTATGGGCGTGAATCTTGTCATAGCCGACCGGCAAGATCTGTTCGCTGGAACCGGCGGCGACGAGCTTGAAACCTTCGCTGCAGGTGCCACGCATGCCGAAAGCGTCCCAGCCGACCACAGGCTCGAGCGTGTAGTCCTGCTTGAGGAAGCAGACGAGTACCTGATCGGAGCTCGCGGCGTCGGGCGAGCGCCGCGCGGTGGTGACCACGGCATCGGCGGCCTTGCCGTAGGAAATCACGGTTGCCTGGCGTTCGAGCGTGATGCGCGAGCCCTCGCGCATGATCGGCGCTGAGCTATTGCGGATGTCGCCGCCGCTCTGACCTTCGGTGGTCGACGACGCGAGGAGCATTTGCTCGTTGCAAAGCCGGCGCAGAAACAGCTGATGCCAGGGACTCGAACGGCCGTGCCGGACGAGGCAGGCGAGCTTGGTCTGATGCATCGCATAGATCATCGCGGTCGAGGAGCAGGCGCGACCGAGCGCATAACAAACGTCGACCACGCTGGCGATGCTTTCGCCCTCGCCGCCCAATTCGCGCGGCACGGCAATGCTCAACAGCCTTTCGGTTCGCGCGGCCGCGATGGCTTCTTCCGGAAGCCGCGACACGGCATCGACGGCAGCCGCATATTGAGCCGCCACAGCCGCGACCTTGGCGGCGCGGTCCATCAACTCGCCGCCGTCTGCGGCGCGCAATTTGGCGGACGCCGCGACCGGGCCACGCGCGAGTTTACGCGCCGATGGCACGACCTCATCGACCCCCAGAACCGTCGCGGTTCGAACGTTCATGGTATGCTCGCTGCCGACGCCTTACGGCTTCGAATTTGGCCGTATAGACCCCAGAGCTAGCGCAAAACTTACAAATCCTCGTGGCAATCGGCCGGAATTAGCACGCTTCTTTGGCGTAAAGGTTACCAATCGCAAACTCCTGTCGTGCTAACCCTATGATCGTCCGCCTGTGCGAGGATGGTTGTCGAATGACGCCAATTCTCAGGATTAACTTCGGGAATTATTCACCGTGCTTGATCGCATCAATTCATCCATGACCGATCGGATCGCAGGCTTGGTCCGCCAGTTGCTGGCAAAGCACTCGATCGACCGGGCGGTCGGGCGCGACGAGGATTTGGCCGAGTGCGGCTTGTCGTCGCTCGACATGGTCAATCTGATGCTGGCGGTGGAATCCGAATTCGACGTCAAGATTCCGGACCGCGACATGACGCCGGCCAACTTCCGCACCATCGGGCGGATCGACGCGCTGGTCGCCGGCTTGCTGCACGGCGCCTAGGCCCGCCCCAAAAACTCGTGCATCGGCCCTTGGCTTCCGCCTCGCTCCGGTGGGATGATGCGGCAAAAGCGCACCCCAAGAGATGCGCGTCCAGGGCGGGAGCCAATCGTGACAGCCAAGACCGTGTACTACGCCAGCGTCGGACCGGCGCTGACGCTCTACGATATCGACGTCGACAATGCCGCGCTGACGCGGCGGTCGAGTCTGACGCTGCCGGCGAATATCCAATACGCCTGGCCGCATCCGTCGCGGCGCTTCCTTTATGTGGTGTCGAGCAGCGGCGGCCCGGGTATCTCGGGCGACAAACACTTCGCCAGCGCGCTCGCGGTCGATCCGGCGACCGGCGCATTGCGGCTGCACGGCGATCCGGTCACGCTGCCGTCACGCCCCATCCACACCACCGTCGACGCTGAGGGCGCGTATCTCTTCATCGCCTATAACGATCCGAGCAACATCACCGTCCATCGCCTCGGTGCCGACGGCGCGATCGGTCCCGCAATCACACAACCGAACCAGCCGGACGCGGGAATCTTCGCGCATCAGGTCCGGGTGGCGCCGGGCAATCGCATCGTCATGCTGGTCACGCGCGGCAATAATGCGGGCGGTGGCAAGCCCGAGGATCCGGGCGCCATCAAGACTTACGCTTTCGACAACGGCGTCCTGACCAATCTCGCGTCGATCACGCCGGGCAATGGGCTCGGCTTCGGGCCGCGCCATCTCGATTTTCATCCGACGAAGCCTTGGGCGTTCATTTCGGTCGAGCGTCAAAACAAGCTCTATGTCTATAAGCTCGATCCCGCGACTGGGCTTGCCCGCGAGCCGAGCTTCATCAAAGACACGCTTTTCGATCCTGCGTCGCATGCACCGCAAGGCGCAGGCCCGATCCACCTCCATCCCAACGGCCGATTCGTCTACGTCACCAATCGCACCTTTCCGGCCTCGGGACCCGGCGCCAGGCAAAAGACAAAAGGCGGCGAGAACAGCGTCGTCGTGTTCGCCATCGACCAGACAACGGGTGAGCCGATGCGTCTGCAAAACCTCGACGGCCGGGGCCTGCAATTGCGCACTTTCGGCATCGATCCGACCGGCCGCCTGCTGGTCGTTGCCAGCATCATGTCGGCTGCCGACGGCACGCTGCCCGCCGGCATCACGGTGATGCGGATCTCGGCTGACGGCAGGCTCGGTTTCGTGCGGAAATACGATGTCGATGTCGGCGACAAGCAGCAATTCTGGACCGGCATGGTGACGCTGCCCTAGCCGCAGTTTCGGCAACCGGAGGCGGGTGTCCCAGTATCAAGGGTGTGCCTTCTTGCTCCGGGCCGGGCGCGACCCATTTTGGCTGCAGCACTTTCCACACGGGAAAAGGTCACAGCGCCATGTCCATCCGCCCCACATCCTCCGATAGGCCCGCAGCCACCCGTTCGGTCAAAAGCATCATCACCTCGAAGCCCACCATCGAGGGCGCCGGCGTAAAGCTTCGCCGCGCCTTCGGCTTCGGCAATACGACCGACTTCGATCCGTTCCTGTTGCTCGACGATTTCCGCAACGACCGGCCGGACGACTATCGCGCCGGTTTTCCCTGGCATCCGCATCGCGGCATCGAGACCATTACCTATGTGCTGGCGGGAAGCGTCGAGCACGGCGACAGCCTCGGCAATCGCGGCAATCTCGAATCGGGCGACGTGCAATGGATGACGGCCGGCCGCGGCATCATGCATCAGGAGATGCCGCAGGGCGACGCCATGGGACGCATGCACGGCTTTCAGCTCTGGGCCAACCTGCCGTCGTCGCTGAAGATGACGGCGCCGCGCTATCAGGACATCAAGGGAGCCGAGATTCCGGTCGTCGTCGACGACGACGGCACCCGGGTCCGCGTCGTCTGCGGCGACTTCTGGGGCAAGCGAGGTCCGGTCGAGGGCGTCGCCGCCGACCCTCGCTATCTCGACATCTCGGTGCCGCCGGGTAAGCGCAAGACTTTGCCGGTCGAGACCGAACGGCATGCCTTCGCCTATGTGTTCGAGGGCTCCGGCGATTTCCGCGCGGCGTCAAAGCCGTTCGGCGTGCTGACCGAGAAGACCGACGGCATCAGCGAAACCGTGGCGCGCGAACAGACCGGCAATCGCTCGCTGGTGTTGTTCGACCGCGGCGACGAGGTGACCGTGCAGGCGGGCGAACAGGGCATCCGCTTCCTGCTGGTCTCCGGCAAGCCGATCGAGGAGCCGGTCGCCTGGTACGGCCCGATCGTCATGAACAACGAGGCCGAGCTGCAACAGGCTTTTGCCGAACTGCGCAACGGCACTTTCATCAGATAACCGCGGTCCATTTCCCCATCTGACTCCGCTCGTCCCCGCGATGGGGTACCCGTAAGCGGGGACCCGGCTTTACCGAGCGGTCCCCCTGGATTCCCGCCTTCGCGGGAATGAGCGGAATGTCGCAACCCTCCTGCGGTTAAATCTGCTATCTTTGGGCTGCCGATAAGGCAGGCGGCGCCGCAAAGCCGGCGTCTAAAAACAACAAAATCCGAAATTTTCCAGGGAGGGACTCATGAAAAAGCTCGTTGCTTTTGTCGTGGCCGCGTCGGCGATCGGATTTGGCGCAGCTTTCGGCGCCGACGATTTTCCGTCGCGGCCGATCACCTTCGTTGCCGTCTTCGGTCCGGGTAGCGCGAGCGACACGCTCTGCCGCATCATCGCCGACCCGCTCGGCACGGCGCTGAAACAGCCCATTATCGTCGAAGATCGTCCGGGCGCCGACGGCGCGGTGGCGGCCCAATATGTTCAGCACGCCAATCCGGACGGCTACACGCTGATGCTGGCGACCAACTCGCCGCTGTCGGCCGATCCGTTCCTGCTGCGCGAAGTGAGCTACGATCCGGTGAAGGATTTTGCGCCGGTGTCGCGGGTCGGCAGCTTCACTTTGATGCTGGTGGTCAATCCGAGCCTGCCGATCCATTCGGTCAAGGAACTGGTCGACTACGCCAAAGCGAACCCAGGGAAACTGTCATACGCCAGCGGCAACACCGCGGGTGTGGTCGGCGGCAAGACGCTGGCGCATTGGGCCGGCCTGGACATGTTGCACGTGCCCTACAAGAGCACGCCGCAGGCCATCGAAGACGTCATCGCCGGCCGCGTCTCAATGATGTTCGCCGATTTCACCGTCGCCATGCCGCACGTGTCTTCGGGCCAGGTGCGGGCGCTCGCGGTGACGCGGCTGACGCGCTCGCCGCTGTTCCCGGATCTGCCGACCATGGACGAGGCCGGCATCAAAGGCTTTGAACTCGACGCCTGGGCGGCCTTCGTCGCACCGGCCGGCACGCCACAACCAATCGTCGCCAAGCTCAACGGCGAGCTGCGCAAAATCATCGACTCGCCGGAGACCAAAAAGAAATTCCGCAATGTCGGTTTCGAGGGCTTTTCCTCGACGCCCGGCGAACTCGGCGATTTCATCAAGGTTCAGCTCGGCAAATGGTCGAAGATGGTCGCGGACGCGGGCATAAAGCCGGAGTGAGGCTGCGATCATTCGGCTGCGTCGCCCAGGCGGCGACGGCACGCATAGACGTGGGTGAACTCTGCACCCAAAAGCACGATCTGGGACGAATAATAAACCCAGATCAGCAAGACCACGAGCGAGGCCGCCGCCCCGTAGGTGGAATCGAACGCCTGCCGGCCGATATAGAGGCCGATCAACAGCTTGCCGATCTCGAACAGCGCGGCCGTGATCGCAGCTCCAAGCCAGACGTCGCGCCAATCGACGTCGGCATCGGGCAGCAATTTGAACATCATCGCGAACATCAGGCAGATCGCCGCAAAGGAGATCAGCGAACCGGCAATCTGGATGGCCGTCACCGGCAGGATTTTTGCGCCGAAATAGGTCCCGGCCGCGGTCAGCGCCGTGGTGAACAAGAGCGAGACCAGCAGCAGGAAGCCGAACGAAACCACCGCCGCGAACGACACCAGATAAGCGCGGATGAATTGCCAGACGCCGCTGATCTTTTTCGCATCCACCTCCCAGACGGTATTGAAGGCGTCCTTGAGCTGAACCACGACGCTGACGGCAGTGAAAATCAAGACCATCGTTCCCAACACGGTCGCGATCAGCCCTTGCCGCGGCTTGGCGGCACCCACCAGCATGGCGTCGACCGCCTTGGCGGTGGCGTCGCCGAGAAGACCGCTCAACTGCAATTCGACATCGCCGCGCGCGGCGTCCTCGCCGAATACCAGGCCCGCGACCGCGATGGCGATGATGAGCACCGGCCCGAGCGAAAAAATGGAATAATAGGCAATGGCCGCGCCTTGCCGCGCGTCTTTATGATCGGACCAGCTGATGGCGGTGTCGCGGAGCAAATCCCAAGATTTGACGACGAGGTTCATGGCGAGCCTCCAACGTGCCGAAGGGGCGCCGGTTCCAGTTCACAGGCGTTACCTAAGCGGCAGGCTAGCGATCGGTAAGCGCCGCGCCGCAAGCGAGAGAGGGCGCAGCCCCTACTCCCCCTTCAATCCCGCCGCCTGCACGATCGGCCACCATTTGTCCTTTTCGGCTTGCTGGAAGGCGCCGAGCCCTGCCGGCGTCTGGCGGTCGAGCGGCACGATGTCCTGGCCGACGGCGGCGAGGTGTGCTTTGGCGGCCGGATCGGCGAGCGCCCGACGCACGGCGGCGTTGAGCTTGGCGATGGCGTCGTCGGGCGTGCCTTTCGGCGCCCACAGCCCGTGCCACAGCGCGCCGTAGAAGCCCGGAAGGCCCGCTTCGTCGGTCGTGGGCAGGTCGGGCATCGCCGGCGAGCGGGTATTTGCCGCGAGCGCATAGGCGCGAATGGTGCCAGCTTTGATCTGCGGCACCGAGTTCGAGAGTTGGTCGACCATCAGATCGATGTGGCCCGCGATCAGATCCTGAATTGCCGGCGCCGCGCCGCGATAGGGCACGTGCTGGAATTTCATCCCGGTCATGGTCTCGAAATTCACTACGCTGACTTCGGCGACGGGACCGGCGATGCCGACCGAAACCGTGCTCTGATTGGCCTTGAGCCAGGCCAAGAACTCTTTCAGGTTGGTGGCGGGAATTGTCTTTCTGCTGACGATGATCTGCGGATTGACGGTGAGCTCGGCGACCGGGGCGAAATCCTTGATGATGTCGACGGGCAGCGCATAGAGCGCGCCGACCAGCATGTTGGAGCCGTTATTGCCGATCTCGACGGTGTAGCCGTCCGGCGTCGCGCGTGCGACGCGGGCCGCCGCGATGCTGCCGCCCGCGCCGCCGACATTCTCGATCACCAGCGGCTGGCCGAACGGAGCCTGCATCTTTTCGGCGATGACGCGGGCGACGAGATCGGTCGGGCCGCCGGCCGCGAACGGCACGATGACGGTGACGGGGCGCGCCGGATAGGTTTGCGCCGAGGCTTGCGAGGAGAGCGCGAGCGCTGCGAGAGCGGCTGCTATGAACAAATATCGCCCAGTTCGTTTCATCGGTTCCCCCCAATTATGCATCAAATAAATCCCGTCACCCTGAGGTGCGAGCGCCAGCGAGCCTCGAAGGGTGCGGCCGAGGTACTGGGGCCGTGCATCCTTCGAGGGCCGCTTCGCGGCCACCTCAGGATGACGGTCGCACTTCAGTAGCGCCCCGCAGCGGTGCTGGTTGTTCGTCGAGCATCGCCTGCACGGCGAGCCGCGTGCTGGCGCGATCAAGACCGTGCTGCCGAATGAGGTCCTCGCAATCGGCCAGGATCGCGTCGGCATCCTGCATAATCTTCAGCCGCTTGAAATCATCGTCGCGGTGCAGCCCCATGCTGGCGCCGACGATCTCGTAAATATTCAGAATCTGAAACGGCCAGTCGCGCTCATGCGCGCAGAGCTCGCGGTGATCGGAGTGATAGAGCGCGACCAGCGCGTCGATGCCGGCGGCCTCCGCCGCTTCGAGCTCTTTTTGTTGCAATTCGCGACGATAGGCCGGCAGCGCTTTGAGATCGTTGCTTTGGATCCCGACCGCGGGCTGTTGCAGATCGACAAGCTCGACGCCCGGTATAGCGCGCAATATTTCCTCCGCGGCCACGACGACGCCGCGGATGCCGGGGTGCTTGTGCAGCGCGACCCGCATCGGCACAAGCGGGCGTAACAGCGGCCGCAGCCGGTCGAGATTTTTGCGCACGAACATCGTGAACGGCGTCATCTCGAACGGCTTGCTGCCGCGCGTCTTCTCAACCGCGGGCAGCGTCATTTCGGTGTATTGCACATGGCAGGACGGGCACCAGGACAGCACCTCGCCGCTCTTGCTGTGCGCCAGTTTGTCGAGCGTGTTTTCGGCGAAACGGCCGAACGAGGCGAGGTCGCCGCTGCGCAATTGCTGGATGCCGCAGCAATGGGTCGGCCCGCCCATCACGCTATAGCTGATGCCGATCGCGTCCATGATGTCGAGCGCCAACAGCGCGATGTGCGGCGTCTTGAGCACATTGCAGCCGGTGTAGAACACGAAATCGGGCGGCGTGTCCGCGACAGGCGGCGACTTGCTCCCCTGCCCCAGCCGGTCGAGGAGCGCGTCGTCGAGCTGCAGCCGCGAAATATGTTTCACGTCGTGGGCGACATGGCGAAAGCCTTCAACGCCGCCGCGGCGTTGCGCCACCACGTCGTGCTTGTCCCGCGCGATCGCGACCCGCGCCATGGCCAGGAGAAACCGCGGATTGACGCCGTAGTCGCAAGCCTCGATGCAATCGCCGGAACGGATGCAGCCTTGCGCCCATTGCCGCGCCGCCTCGTCGCCGTCTCCGTTACGCAAGAGATCGATAATGCCGCCGATCACGCCCACGGGATTATCGCGCGCCGCGGTTTCGAGCCCCGCCGCGCCGGTCACCGGGCAGGCCTCGACGCATTTGCCGCAACGCGTGCAGGCATCGAGCATCGCGTCCGTGCGGGCCTTTAAGGCGGTTTCGAAGGTTTCGGGCATCGGGCGTCCGCACGGTTGCGATTGAGCTATAGCTTGTTCCGCTCATTCCCGCGAAAGCGGGAATCCAGGAGGCTTGCTCCGTTGCTGCGGAGTCTTCTGGGTCCCCGCTTTCGCGGGGACGAGCGGATACCGGGCCTTCGGTCGCAATATAACCAAGCTCTAGCCTACCCTCGACTCGGGCCCGATTGAAGGGCTTGCCCGGCCGTTGTAAGACCGACGGCCCTTCCCATACCCGGTCAGTCCGCGGGTATGCTTTCCAGAAATAGACGTGCAGCGAGGTTGCTATGGGTGAATTCGCGGTCGGTCAGCCTGTTCCCCGGTTTGAGGACCCGCGGCTGGTCAAAGGCCATGGCCGCTACGTTGCCGATATGGTGTTCCCTGGAATGGCCTTTGGCTATGTGCTGCGTTCGCCGCATGCCCATGCCCGTATCCGCTCAATCGATACGGCGAAAGCCAAAGCCGCACCCGGCGTGCTCGCGGTGCTGACCGCGGCGGACTACACGGCCGCGGGCTTTGGCGATCTGCCGGTGCCGGGCGGGCTCAAGCGCCGCGACGGCGTGCCGGGCTATCGGCCGCGCTATCCGGCGCTCGCCGAGGATCAGGTGCGGATGATCGGCGACTACGTCGCCTTCGTGGTCGCCGAGACCTATTTCCAGGCGGTCGACGCCTCCGAACTGATCGAAGTCGATTACGAGCCGCTGCCGGCGATCGTTTCGACCGGCGACGCGGTCACGCCCGGCGTGCCGCTTGTCTGGGACGACTGCCCGAACAATATCGGCTTCGTCCAGATCGAGGGCGACAAGGCGGCGACCGATGCCGCGTTCGCGCAAGCGGCGCATGTGGTCAAACATAAATTCGTCATCAACCGCGTCACCGCTGCCACCATGGAGCCGCGCGGCTCGATCGGCTTGTTCGAGCCGATCGAAGGCCGCTACACCATCTACACCACGCTCCAGCGCACCAATGTGTTTCAGACCGAGCTGTCGCAATATGTGCTGAAAGTCCCCGACAGCAAGATCCGCGTCGTCTGCGGCGATATTGGCGGCAGCTTCGGCATGAAGTCCGCGGTCTATAACGAAGTGGCGCTGGTGCTGGCTTCAGCCAAGCTCGTCGGCCGTCCGGTGAAATGGGTGGCGACGCGCTCGGAATCTTTCCTCTGCGATGCGCAGGCGCGCGACAATGTCACCGAGGCCGAGCTCGCGCTCGACAAGGACGGCAATTTTCTCGGCTTCCGCGCCAAGATCATCGCCGCGATCGGCGCCTATCTGCAGGTCGGCATGCCGGCCTTCACCGGCAATCTCGGCACGCTCGCCGGCGTCTATCGCACGCCCGCGTCGCATATCGACGTCACCGCCGTGTTCACGCATACGCAACCGGTGCGGCCCTATCGCGGCAACGGCCGACCGGAAGCGGGCTACGTCATCGAGCGCATGGTTGATCTCGCCGCCGATCAGCTCGGCATCGATCCGGCCGAGCTGCGGAAGAAGAACACCATTTCGTCCGCCGCCATGCCGTTCAAGACCAGCGTGACGTTTACTTACGACTGCGGCGAGTTCGAGAAGAATCTGGATCTGGCGCTCGATGCCGCCGACAAGCGCGGCTTCGAGGCGCGGCGCGCCGAGGCAAAGAAGAACGGCAAGCTACGCGGCTTCGGCTTCTCCAACACCATTGAGCGCTCTGCCGCCGCCGGTCTCGAAGGCGCCGAAATCCGTTTCGACCGCACCGGTTCCTGCTCGATTTTTTCCGGCAGCATCAATCAGGGCCAGGGACACGAAACCGCGTTCAAGCAAGTGGTCTGCGACCGGCTCGGACTTAATCCCTACGAAGTCACCTATATCCAGGGCGACACCGACCAGGTGTTCTTCTCCGAAGGTACCGGCGGCTCCCGCTCGGCGGCGTTTTCAAGCTCGGCCTTTACGCTTGCCGCCGCGAAGATCGAGGCGAAAGGCAAAGCCATCGCCGCCAAGATGCTCAAGCTCGATCCCGCCGACATCAATTTCCACGAGGGCCTGTTCTCGAGCGCGAAGACCAACCAGACGCTGACTATCAAGGAAGTCGCCAAAGCCTCGCTCGAGCCGAAGAATTTGCCCGACGGCATGGAGCCCGGCCTGATCGAGAAGGCGATCTATTCCGGCAAGACCGCGAGCTATCCGAACGGCGTCCACGTCTGCGAGCTCGAGATCGACGAGGAGACCGGCACCGTCGAGATCGTCAATTACAACGTGGTCGACGACGTCGGTACCGTGATCAATCCGCTGTTGCTGCACGGCCAGATCGACGGCGGCATCGCCATGGGCGTCGGCCAGATTTTGATGGAAGACATCAAATTCGACGCGGAGGGGCAGCTGTTGACCGGCTCGTTCATGGATTACGCCATGCCGCGTGCCGGCGATCTCTCCGCTTTCCACGTCGACTCCAATCCGGTGCCGACCAAGACCAATCTTCTCGGCGTCAAAGGCGCCGGTGAAGCCGGCTGCGTCGGCGCCATGCCGGCCGTCGCCAATGCGCTGGTCGACGCGCTCTCCGTGCTCGGCATCAAGCACGTCGACATGCCGGCGACGCCGGAAGTGTTGTGGCGGGCCATTCACAAGGCGCGGGGCAAAGGCCCATGACTGGAGATATTGCCGCGTGCGCGGGGCGATATCATTTTTTTAGAAGCCCCAGACTTTTTGAAGCTTCGGATTTTTAGGAGCCCCGGACTTTTAGAAGTTCCGCGCCGGCCATGATTAACTAAAGCTCGTTTTATCACATTAATATCCGCGCAATTGCTCTGTGTTATTAGCTCGGGGCTGAACACGCCTCGGGACCAACAAAAAACACCCTCTGTTAATCATGGACACACTCTCCGCACGCGACATACGCGCGCCCGCCCCGGAAGCCGCCGGGCGGATCGTAGCGATCACCGGATCGGAAGCGACGGTCGAGCTTGCGCCGCGCGTGCCGGGCGGCAATAGCTTGACGGTCGGCAAGTTCATGGCCGTGATGACGGCGAAAAGCCTCATGGTCGGCCTGATCACCGAAATCGGGGAGCAGGCTTCGCCCGGCGCCGGTCACGGGTTCCGCAAGGTCGCCCAGATCGACCTGATCGGCGAGATCAGCGTCCGCGGCGGCACGGCCGCGTTCGAGCGCGGCGTGTCGAACTATCCCAACATCGGCGATGCCGCGATCATGCTCGGCGATGCGGAGTTACGGTTAATTTACGGTGTCCCGAGCGACAACCATGTCGACATCGGCACGCTGCAGCAGAACCCGGACATCCATGTCCATATCGACATCGATTTGCTGGTCAGCCGGCATTTCGCCATCGTCGGCACCACGGGCGTCGGCAAATCGAGCGGCGTCGCGGTCATTCTGCAGAAGATTCTCGATTCCAGGCCGAACCTGCGCATCTTCCTGGTCGATCCGCATAACGAATACGGGCGTTGCTTCAGCGACAAGGCGCAAGTGCTGACACCACGAAACCTGCGCCTGCCGTTCTGGCTGTTCAATTTCGAGGAGATCGTCGACGCCTTCTTCGGCGGTCGGCCGGGCGTCGCCGACGAAGTGGAAATTTTGGGCGAAGCGATCCCGCTGGCGAAGGCCGCGTATCTGCAATATCGCCCCGGCAATGCCGAGCGGATGGCGACCAAGAAGCGCGATCCGCGCGACTGCGGCTTCACCGCCGACACGCCGGTGCCTTATCGCATCGAGGACCTGATCGGGCTCCTCGACGAGCAGATGGGCAAGCTCGAAAACCGTTCGTCACGGATGATCTATCACAGGCTGATCTCGCGGATTCAACAGATCCGCACCCATCCGCGCTACTCCTTCATGTTCGAGAACGCCAATATCGGCGGCGACACCATGGCGGAGATTCTCTGCCAATTGTTCCGGCTGCCGCCGCAAGGCAAGCCGATGACCATCATGCAGCTCGCCGGTTTCCCCGCTGAAGTCGTCGACTCGGTGGTGTCGGTGCTGTGCCGTATGGCGTTCGATTTCGGCCTGTGGAGCGACGGCGTGGCCCCGCTCCTCTTCGTCTGCGAGGAGGCGCATCGCTATGCGCCGGCCAACGACAAGATCGGCTTCGGCCCGACGCGGCGCGCGCTGTCGCGCATCGCCAAAGAGGGCCGCAAATACGGCGTGTTCCTGGGCCTCGTCACGCAGCGGCCGGCCGAGATCGATCCCACCATCATCTCGCAATGCTCGACGCTGTTTGCCATGCGGCTGTCGAACGACCGCGACCAGGCGCTGGTCCGCTCGGCGGCATCGGACGCGGCGGCAAACTTGCTGTCGTTCATTCCTTCGCTCGGCACCCGCGAGGCGCTCACCTTCGGGCCGGGCGTGGCGCTGCCGACGCGGATGAGTTTTGGCGAACTGCCGCCGGGACGCCGCCCCAATAGCGAAGCCATGGGCAGCACTCGTTCGGAAGCCGGCGTCAATATCGATCGCGACCTCATTCCGATGGTCATCGAACGCTGGCGCAACGCCACGGCATCGCAGCGTAACGACGGCCTCGACCATGGTCCGACCGTCGATTCGCAGACCCTGCAACGGGTCATCGCCCAGGCGTCACCGCCGACCGTGCCGCCGCTGCCGCCATCGCATACCTCGCCGCCGCCGCTGCAGCCGTCGCCGCGCGCCGAAATGCTCCGCTCGAGCCTGCTCAAGCGCCCGCTCGACCCCGCCACTTTGGGCGCTCCACAACCGGGGCCGCCGCGGCCGCGCTAGCCTGCGGCCCGGTCGCTTTACGACTCTACGACCGCCACGGCTTGTATCTCGATCATCATCTCCGGACGCGCGAAGCCCGCGACGGTGATCGCCGCGCTCGCCGGAAAATCCTTGCCGAAAATCTCCGTGCGCAGCTCCGTCATCCGCGTGGTATGGCGCGTATCGATCAGGAAAACCGTCATGGTGACGATATCCGCGAGCTTGCCGCCGGCTCCGGTCAGCGTCTTGTCGATATTGCGAAAAGTCTGGCGGCATTGCGCGTCGAAATCGCCGGCCAGCGATTTTCCGGCATCGTCCACCGCGCCGGTGTGGCCGGCGAGCCAAATCGTCTTGGCCGCCCCCTCGGTAATGACGGCCGGCGAATAGGCCCGTGTTGCAGTGCGAGCGGCGCCGACGAATGTCTTCTTCATGTGTTCCCCACTCCGTTCGTGATGGCCTACATTGCATACCATGACGATGACCCATCCCAGCACACGCCCGGATTCCGCGCTACCGCTTGCCGGCATTCGCGTGCTGGAGTTCTGCCACACCATCATGGGGCCGACCGCAGGATTGATTCTCGCCGATCTCGGCGCCGACGTGATCAAGATCGAGCCGACCGGCGGCGATCACACCCGAAGGCTCTATGGCTTTGCCGCCGGATTTTTTCCGACCTTCAATCGCAATAAGCGCAGCCTCGCGGTGGATCTGAAATCCGATGAGGGGCGCGCCGTCCTCCATCGGCTCGCCGCAACGGCCGATGTCGTCCTGGAGAACTACGCGCCCGGCACCATGGACCGCCTCGGCTGCGGTTATGCCGATCTGGCCCGGGAAAATCCGCGGCTGATCTACTGCGCGCTCAAAGGCTTTCTCAGCGGACCCTATGAGCATCGCCCCGCGCTCGACGAAGTGGTGCAGTTCATGGCCGGCCTTGCTTACATGACCGGACCGCCGGGCCAGCCGTTGCGCGCCGGCGCTTCGGTCGTCGATATCATGGGCGGCATGTTCGCCGTGATCGGCGTGCAGGCAGCATTGCGTGACCGCGAGCGGACCGGCCGCGGCCAGATGGTGAAATCGGCATTGTTCGAATCGACTTCGTTTCTGATGATGCAGCACATGGCCGGCGAGGTCGTCACCGGCAAGCCGATGCCGCCGATGCCGGCGCGCGACGGCGCCTGGGCGATCTATGAGCCGTTTGCCACCGCGGACGGCGAGCAGATTTTTGTCGGGCTGACCAGCAACGGGCAATGGCGGCGCTTCTGCGAGCACTTTGAACGCGCCGACCTCGTCGAAAACCCCGCCTATAAAACCAACGAAGACCGCGTACGCGAGCGGCCGGCTTTGCGCCCGATCGTCGCCGAGATCGTCGCGCGGCATAAGCTCGCCGAGCTTGCCGAATTGTTCGACCGCATCGATATACCATTTGCGCCGGTCGCCAAGCCCGGCGATCTGTTCGACGACCCGCAGCTCAATGCCTTCGGCCGCATGCTCGATATCGAGTTTGCCAGCGGCGCGCGCGCGAAAATACCGCGGCTGCCGGTCGAGATCGGCGACCACGATTTTGCGCTGCGCCGCCAGGCGCCGAAGATCGGCGAGCACACCAGCGAAATTCTCGCCGAGCTCGGCCTCACGCCGGCCGAGATCGGCGCATTGACCAAACGCGGCGTCGTTACCGCCGGAGTGCCGTCATGAGCGATCTGCCAAAAGCCGTCCATATCAACGAAGAAGGCCCGCGCGAGGGCTTTCAGATCGAGAAGGGCGCGATCCCGACCGCCCGCAAGATCGCGCTGATCGATGCGCTCGCGCAAACCGGCCTAGACCACATCCAGATCGTCTCTTTCGTCAATCCGAAGAACGTGCCCGGCATGGCCGACGCCGAGGACGTGGTGCGCGGGATCGCGCCGCAGCCGGATGTCGCCTTCACCGCGCTGTGGCTCAACGAAAAGGGCTTCCAACGTGCCTTGGGATTTTCGGATCGGCTCACCAATACGGGAACCATCCAGCTCGCCGCGTCGGAAAAATTTTCGTTGCGCAATCAGAACCGCGACGCCGCACAACAGCTCGCCGGCCAGCATGCGATCGTCGACATGTACAAGGCGGCAAACATTCCGGTCGAGCGCGGCAGCATCATGGCGGCGTTCGGCTGCAATTTCGCCGGCGACATCCCGGTCTCCCATGTCGTCGCGCTCACGCAGCAGATTCTCGACGTGGCGAAAGAGCACGGCGTCACGCTTCGCTACATCACGCTCGCCGACACCATGGCGTGGGCGACGCCGCTCGCCATCAAGCGCGTGCTCGGGGCGTTACGCGAGCGCTGGCCCGAGATGGATTTCGCGCTGCATCTGCACGATACTCGGGGCCTTGCGATCGCCAATGCCTATGCGGGTCTCGAAATGGGCGTGACGCGATTCGACGCCGCGGTTGCCGGCCTCGGCGGCTGTCCCTTCGCCGGTCACAGCGGCGCCGCCGGCAATGTCTGCACCGAGGACCTCGTCTTCATGTGCCACGAAATGGGCATCGAGACCGGCATCGACCTCGACGCGCTGATCGAATGCGCCAGGCTCGCCGAGGACGTGGTCGGCCATCCGCTGCCAGGCTCGGTGATGAAGGGCGGGACGTTGGAGAAATTCAGGGCGTAATTTCTACGCTTCCCCAGCGATCTTCCAAACGCCGCTGGCCGTGCCTACCGTGCGCGTGCCGACCGTCACTTTCGAGCGCATGAAGATGATCGAGCGGGTGAGCCGCACCACCTCGCAATTCGCCTCGACGAATTCGCCGAGCCGGATGGCGCCGACGAATTGGACGCTGAGCTCGATGGTGGCGTGCTTCTTGTTGCCGGTGGCGCGCAGCGCCGTCATGCCCATGGCCTGATCGACCAGCGTCGCCAGCATGCCGCCGTGCAGCACATTGTTGAAGTTGATGTGCTTTGGGGCAACCACAAAGCCGAAGCGGCCGTCGCCCTGCCTCCACAGCGGCCCGACATGGTGGCCGAAACCCATGCGGTCGACTATGTCCCAGCCGGCGGCGGCGGGATCGAAGATTTCTGGCGTGGGGGTTTTGTCGTTCATGCTTGCAATGTTCTCTTATCGTCATTCCGGGGCCGAGCGAAGCGAGGAGCCCGGAATCCATAACCACGATCGGTGATTATGGATTCCGGACTTGTCGCTGCGCGACAATCCGGAATGACGGTGGTTCTCACATAATCGCGAATTCGACGTTGCGGCGGTCGGTGACGAGCATCGAGCCCGGATAATGGGTGATGCAAAATTCCGGCCGCGCCGCGGCGACGACCGATTGCGGGGTCACGCCGCAGGCCCAGAACACCGGGATCTCGTCATCGTGCACCGGCACGGCGTCGCCGTAGTCGGGCTTCGCGATATCCTTGATGCCGATCATATCGGGCTTGCCGAGATGGATCGGCGCGCCGTGCACCGAAGGAAAACGGGTCGTGATCTGCACGGCCCGGATGGCGTCGGCGGGCTTCATCGGCCGCATCGAAACCACCAGCGGTCCGCGGAACGGACCCGCGGCTTCGGTTTCGATCGAGGTGCGGTACATCGGCACGTTACAGCCGCAGGTCATGTGGCGCAGCTCGATGCCGTTTTCGACCAAGGCCTGTTCAAACGAGAACGAGCAGCCGATGGCGAAGGTGACCAGATCGTCGCGCCACCACGGCGTGACGTCGGTCGGCTCATCGGTCGGCACGCCGTCGCGCCAGATCCGATAGCGCGGCAGATCGGTGCGGATGTCGAGGTCCTCGCCCAAGGCCGAGATGTGCGGGTCGCCCGGCGCCGATACGCCGATCAGCGGACAAGGCTTTGGATTGCGCTGGCAGAATTGCAGGAAAGATTCTGCCAATTTTTGCGGCAGAATGGCGAGATTGGCCTGCACGAAACCCGGCGCCATTCCCGCCGTTGCTCCCGCATAGCCGTCACGGCGGCTCGCGAGCCGCGCCAAAAGCCCGGTCGGATAAAGAGTAGGAAGGGCAATCCCCATCGGCGGCTCCTGGTCGCGTCGTCGCGGCAAGCGATTTTCTATTTTAGCATCGAACAGCCGCCGAGGGATACGATCACCGCGACGATCTTACGCGGAGCGGCGCCGGGACGGTGCCGGACCAGCGCTGCGAATCCGGTTGAATCTATCGCCAGGATCGCGTTTGTTAGCGCCATAATTCAGAAGCCTGTCAAAGGCCGGGGAACAGGGCGCATCCTTGAGGGAGACATGCGATGAGCGAAAATTGGAAAAATGAAGCGTGGGCCGAGGATCTCTGGTACCGCGGCAAGGTAACCCGCCGCAGCCTCGTCGGCTGGGGCGGCGGCGCGATCGGCGCCATGATGCTGGTGCCGGCGCCGTGGCGCGCGGCCTTCGGCGCGGCCAAGGCCTATAAGATCGGCTCGGAGCAGCCGTTATCGGGCGCCGGCGCCGCAGGTGGCAAGACCGCCGTGGTCGGTCTGCAAATGGCGGCCGACCGCATCAACGCCAATGGCGGCATCAACGGCCGCCCGGTCGAATTGGTCATCGCCGACGACGAGAGCTCGCCGGCCGTCGCCCGGCAAAAGACGTCGAAGATGGTGCAGGAGGACAATATCGACGTTCACGTCGGCGGCTTCCTCTCCAATATCTGCCTCGCCTGCATGCCGGTCTGGCAGGACGCCCGGATCGTCAACATGATCAGCGTGTGTCTCGACACCACGCTCACCACCTCGGCCTGCAACCGCTACACCTTCCGTCTGCACGATTACGCCCCGGCGCAGGCGGTCGCGTTCGGGCCGACGCTCGCCAAAATGGGCAAGAAGTGGCACATCGCCTTTGCCGACTACTCCTGGGGCCAGTCGACGCGCGACGCCTATATCGCCGAGATCAAAAAGAACGGCGGCGAAGTGGTCGGCACCACCGGCATTCCACTTGGCACCGCCGACATGACGCCGTTCCTGTCGAAAATCTCCGGCGACTTCGACGGCTTGTTCGGCATCTTCTTCGGCAAGGACGGCGTCACCGTCGCCAATCAGGCCTACGATCTGGGGCTGACCAAAAAATATAAATTCGCCGGCGACGGCTCGATATCGGAATCGACCAACCTAATCGCGGTCGGCAACAAGCTCGACGGCTTTGTCGCCATCAACCGCTACATCCCGGTGTTCGACGGCGTGCTCAACACGCCTTATCTGCATCGTTTCTTCGATGAGGCCAAAGCGCGGCTGGCCAAGGTCGACCCGTCGGGCCCGCTGCCCGACAAATACGTGCAGTCGAATTACGAAGCTCTCAATGCGGTAAAAATCGCCATGGAGAAGTCGAAGTTCGACAACCGCGACGATTCGATGAAGCTCATCGAGGCGCTCGAGGGTCTCGAGGTGAAGGAAAGCGACGACTTCCCGCAAGGCGATAAGACGCTGCGCAAGGAAGATCACCAGGCGTTTCTGCGCGAGTTCATCTTCACGATCGGCGGCGGCACCTACCACCTGCAAGAGGTCGTGGACAAGGACAAGACCATCGTTCCACCGGCCTGTAAGTTCCCGGCGGCCTAGCGCGTTTTTGCAAAAAAAGCCGCTCGGTGCGCACACAACCGACGTCCGACGCGGGCTCCTCGGCGATCACCCGGGGAGCCTCATCGGCCCCTATCCTCAGGACTGAAATGTTGTCCGTCCGGTTCGGCGGGCTTGCGGCGCTGTCCAACGTCAATTTCGAACTCAATCGCGACGAAGTCCGCGCCATTATCGGTCCGAACGGCGCCGGCAAAAGCACGTTCTTCAATTGCCTAACGGGGGTGTTGCGGCCGACCGCGGGCCGGATCGTTTTTGACGGCGACGAGATTACCGGGCTGCCCTCCAATGCGATCTCGCAAAAGGGCATCGCGCGCTCCTATCAGATCACCAATATTCTGCCCAATGCCTCGGCGCTCGAAAACGTGCGCGTTGCCGCGCAGTCGCGCCGGCACGGCTGGAACATGATCGCCCACCACGGCGCGTTTGCCGACATCAACGGCAAGGCCGAGGCGGCGCTTGATGCTGTCGGCCTCCTGGCCAAGGCCGCCGAGCTCGCCGGCAATCTGTCGCACGGCGAGCAGCGCAATCTCGAAATCGGCATTGCGCTTGCCACCGAACCGAAGCTCCTGTGCCTCGACGAGCCGACCGCGGGCATGAGTCAGGGCGAGACCGACGCGACCAAGGCGCTGATCGGCCGCATCGCCGAAAATCTCACCATCCTCATTGTCGAACACGACATGCAGGTGGTGATGGAGCTCTGCGACCGCATCACCGTGTTTCACTACGGCGAGATTCTCGCCGACGGCACGCCCGAGGAGATTCAGGAAAACCCCAAAGTGCTCGAGGTTTATCTGAAGACATGAGTGCCGCCGAGGCCATAAGCGCAGCTAAAGAGATCGGCGTCGCCGCCGGCATGACTGCGCCGCTCGTCGCGGTCGACGCGGTGCACACTTATTATGGCAAGAGCCACATTTTGCACGGCGTGTCGATCGAGGTCGGCCCGGGCGAAGTTGTAGGCCTCCTCGGCCGCAATGGCGTCGGCAAGTCGACGACGCTGAAGACCATCATGGGCCTGGTGCATCCGAGCGAGGGCACGGTGCGGCTCAACGGCGCCGCCGTCACCGGTCTGCCTCCGCACAAACTCGCCCGCCTCGGCATCGGCTACGTGCCCGAAGACCGGCGCATCTTCCGCCTCCTCACGGTGATGGAAAACCTGCGCACCGGTCTCGACCGCAACGGCGTCACCCCGGAAAAGCGCGAGATGCTGCTCGACAAGGTCTTCAAATTCTTTCCGGTATTGGCGGAACGGCGGTCGCAAGCCGGCGGCACGCTGTCGGGCGGCGAGCAGCAGATGCTGGCGATCGCGCGCGCCATGATGCTCGAGCCGAAGATTATCCTGCTCGACGAGCCGACCGAGGGCCTGATGCCGCGCATGGTGTCGCAAATCCGCAACATCATCGAGTTCCTGCACAACGAGGGCGTCGCCATCTTGCTGGTCGAGCAGAACGTGCCGTTGACGCTCGATGCGAGCCGCCGGGTCTACATCATGGAAAAAGGCGCCGTGCGGCACCATTGCGCCTCGTCCGAGATCGACGTCCACCATCCCGTTATCAAGCAATATATGGGGATATGAGCGATGGGCGGGCTCGCGCATTTCTTCCAGAGTTTTCCACTCGATCTTTTCATCATCCAGACCGTCAACGGCATCGTCGCCGGCATGATCCTGGCGCTGGTCGCCTCGGGCCTGACGCTGATTTTCGGCATCATGGACGTGGTGAATTTCGCGCATGGCGAATTGTTCATGCTCGGCGCCTATATCGGCGTCTTGATCGTCGCCGCCACCGGAAGCTTCTGGCTCGGTCTGGTTGGCGCGGCGCTGATCGTGGCGGTTCTCGGGGCGGTATTGCAGATCGTGACGTTGCGGCCGCTGATCGGCCGCGATCCGTTGAACACCATCTTGGCCACTTTCGGCATTTCGCTCGTCCTGCAGAATTATGCGCTGTGGCAATTCGGGCCGACCGCCCGCCGCATCCCCGAGCCGATGTCGAGCTATTTCACTTTGTTTTATCTGCAATATCCCTGGTACCGGATCGTTATCGCGGCGCTTTCCGCCGCCATCATCGGCGGCTTCTGGCTATTCCTGAAATACGGAAAATTCGGCATTTGGATCCGCGCCACGGCACAGGACCGTGTGATGGCGCAGGCGATGGGGATTCCGGTGCCACTCGTTTACACCGGCGTTTTCGCCATCGGCGCCGCCATGGCGGCGGCGAGCGGTGTCTTGTTCGCGCCGCTCGTCGGCGTCAACCACACCATGGGGCTCGATTGGGTGCTCAAGGCCTTCATCGTCGTCGTGGTCGGCGGCATGGGCAATCTTGGCGGCTCGATTGCGGCCGCCATCTTCGTCAGTCTTCTTGAATCCTACGCCACGATATGGGTCGATCCGTCACAAGCGGTGATCGTTTCCTTCGTGGTCCTGATCCTCACCCTCTTGTTCCGGCCCACCGGCTTGTTCGTACCGACACCGAAATGACGACGACGCCGCTCAACGAGACGACGGCCGCGCCGACGAAGAAGCCGGCGATGTTCGGCATGGCAGGGCTGAGCCACACCGCCGTTTTTTGGATCGGCTTTGGCGCCATCATGGCGGTGCTGATCGCGGCGCCGCTCGTGCTGGCGGAATTCTGGCGCCGCTTTCTCACCGAAGTCCTGATCTGGGGCCTGCTGGCGATGTCGTCCGATCTGCTGATCGGCTATACCGGCATGATCTCATTCGGCCATTCGGCGTTTTTCGGGCTGGGCATGTATGGCGCCGCAGGCGCCCTCATCCTATCGAGCCCGCCGAACCTCTGGCTCGCCATCCTGTGCGGCCTTGCCGGCGCCGCGGGCGCCGCGCTGTTCGTGGCGTTTTTCTCGACCCGGCTGCGCGACATCTATTTCGCCATCACCACGCTGATCTTCAGCCAGATCTTCTACGTCATCATCTTCACCTGGACCGCGGTCACCGGCGGCGAGAACGGCTTGATCTTCACCCGGCCGCATCTGGCGATCCCATTCCTCTACGACGCGCGCTTCACCACGACGACGATGCACTGGTTCGTGCTCGCCGTGGTGACGGCATCCTATCTGATCTTGCGGCGCGTCACCCAATCGCCTTTCGGCATGGTGCTGCAATCGATCCGCGAAAACGAGGCGCGCACCCGCGCCATCGGCTATGCGGTCGAACGCTACAAGATGGTGTCGGTGATGCTGTCCGGCCTGTTCGCGGGCCTTGCCGGCGTGCTCTACGCCATCCAGAACCAGTTCGCCGCGCCCGATTTCGTCTACTTTCTCACATCCGGCGACACCGTGATCTACAACGTCATGGGCGGCATCGGCACGCTGGTCGGCCCGATCGTCGGCGCCGGCTTCTTCCAACTCGCGCGTGAATTACTGTCGCGGTTCCTGGGCGACCAGTTCCCTTATCTGATCCCGCTCGGCGTGGTCTTCATCGCCATGATCATTTTTCTGCCGCAGGGCATCTTGGGCTTTGCGCGACGGTGGCTGAACAAGTAGCCGGATCGAACGCGGCGCCCGGCGAAGAAGCCGAGTCGCATTCTCCATAGTGTAAACTCTTATGCGACTATTTCTGATTGCTCCCAACCAGGACGTGCGCTACCCTTGGAGCGTTGTGGGGGTAGGTAGCCGTGTTGTTGCGTTGTCGCTTTACAGCGGGTGCGTGCTTGCTGGCGGTCGCGGCCATTATGGCCGGGTGTGCCATCGTCGATGAATATTCCGGCCGCGCCGTCGTTTACAATCTCGAAGCCGAGCAAGCCCAAGGGCAGGAGCTCTTGCTCAACATTGTCCGCGCCTCGTTGCGCCGACCGATGCAATTTACCACCCTGCAAACGATAAGCGGCACGGCAAGCGCAAGCGGCACCGCGGGACTGTCTTCAATTCCGATCGGCCCTCATTCCGGCATCACGTTCAAGACGGGCACCGTCACGGGGACCGTGAGTGGCGGACCGACATTCACGGTGCCGGTCCTGGACACCCAGGAGTTCTATTCCGGGTTACTCAACCCAATTCCGGGACAGCTGTGGGACCTCTTTATTCAGGCGGGGTATCCGCGCGAATTACTGTTCGATCTGCTCATAGAAAAAATTGTCATTAGAAGGTCTGGTTGTCCGGATACCGCTCACTATACGGAATGCGAGTTTATCTTCACGAATTATGTCAACGCCGACCTAGAAATAGACTTGTTCACCGCACTCGAAGAGTACTTGCTGGGCCTTGGTTTGACGACAGAGCCACTGCAGCCCGCGACCAATCCGCAACCGGCGTCCAAATCCGCTTCGGCATCGACATCGAACGGGCCAGGCGGAAACAACGCAGCAACAATCGTGGACACATCAGCGAAATCATTCGGTCTGTGCTTTGCACCATCATCGGCGGAGCGCGAACGACGCGTAAAAGATGCCCTATGCAAAGATCCAAACAACCATTCACCGGTAGGGGCGCCGCCACGGGTCGCCCGTCGGGGGCCGCCTTTACCCGGCGCGTCGCCGACTGCAGGAGAGCCCCACCCCGGCGCACAAAACCCGTCCGTCCAAGCCGTGGCACAATCGGGTAAATCGCAGATCGCTCGGACGTCACAGCTACAGAAGGTGCAGCTAAGTGTGGAGTTCGCGAACTATCTAGCCTGCACTGCCTTGATCGACCAAGGGCAGGACCTTGGCGATTATTTCATGAAAACGTTTGCCGGCAAGGACGTCACCGTGAAAGCCTACCTTCGCTCCACCGAATCGCTTATTTACTTCCTGGGCGAGTTGACCCGACGGCAGCTTACGCCCGGCGATAATTTGACGAGCCGAATATTCACCTTCAAATATCCAACCGATCCAAACCAACCTTTTCCCGAATACCCTTACGTAGCGGATAGCATTAAATACCCGGCCCAATGCGGCATCCATCAAGACGTCTATCAGAGGCCGGATCTGGCCAATTACGTGAGGCAGCAGAGGCTTTTCGTTGTGCAGTATGGCGGCGTACCTGCGTATCTCGACGTCCAGTACAATGGGAACATCTATTCAATACCAAGTGACCCTCTTGTCGCCGGTTTTACATCGCAAGTGTTGGACGTCACCAAGCAGTTGTTGAACATAAACACATCGGCTAAAGCGTTGCCGCAATCGAATGTGTTATCGGTGATCAGTCCCTAGCGCAGCCCGCACCGGAACATGCCATGACGCAACCTTCCGCTTTCCGCCGCTCCTTTGGCGGTCTTATTCAACGCGTCGCGATCATTCTGTGCGCCGCCACGTTGATCCTTGCCGGCTGGCACGGCACCGCTCTCGCCGAAATTCCCTCCGGGTGCGATCCGAAACCCGCTCCGCAAAAGCTCGATGCGACGCGGCCCATCAATCTGGGGCAACTCCAGCTTCAGCTCATTTATTATCGCTGTACGCGCTATGACGGGGAGTTGGCCAAAGCCCTCGGCCCGGCGCGCCACTGGCTCGCGTCGCGGGCAGCGCATGTCAACAAGGCCGCGCTCGTACTCGATATCGACGAAACCTCGCTTTCCAATTGGAAGGAGATCTATCAAAACAACTTCGGTTACATCACCGCCGGCCCTTGCGACTTCAGCAAGGGATCGGCGTGCGGCGCGGCCGCGTGGGACTTAAGCGCCAGCGCCGAGGCAATTAAGCCGACGCTCGATCTCTTCAACGTGGCAAAGGCCGATCACGTCGCGGTATTCTTCATTACCGGCCGCGACGAACGTCCCGAGGAACGTGCCGCGACCGAAACCAACCTGCAAAAGGCCGGTTTCGTCGGGTGGCAGAAGCTTTACATGCGCACCAAGGATTTTGGCGGCCCGTCGGTGGCGCCGTTCAAGACCTGGGCGCGGCGCGACATCGAGGCTCAAGGCTACAAGATCATCGCCAATGTCGGCGATCAATGGAGCGACCTTAACGGAGGACACTCCGAGCGCAGATTCAAACTGCCCAACCCATTTTATTATATTCCCTAGCATCCGGAGCCCGGGCCAGGACGCGCAATCCGGGTCGCTTTTGGGTCGACGTTATCAGATCTCCGAAGAACCCTTGCCGAGGAACGCCGCGAGCGCTGCGGCGTCTTTCTTCTCGCCCGCGAAATCCTCGGCGAAACGCTCGTAGAATTCCGCGGCGCCTTCGTAGAGCTCGCGCGCCGCCGGATCGTCGCCGGCGAAACCGGCGATCTCCTGCATTTCGGCGACCCAGCGGTAGGCCTTGGGCGGCATCGTTCCGAGCTGCCGCTTGAACCAGGCCAGCATCTCCTTCTGGCTCAATTGCAATTCCTTGAACAGATCGTCCGCGGTGCCGGCGCGGGCTGCGGTCAGCATCATCGCCGCCCCGATCGCCTGCGTGCCCTTGGTGATACCCGCATACGACATCTTGAGCGCCGAGGCCGCGCTCAACGGCCCGTCGAGCACGCGAACGTCGAGACCGTAATCGCGCAAGCCTGCAAAGCGCGGCGCCGCCGGGCCCGAGGCGTAGAAGCGCGTTCCGGTTCCGCTCGCGGCCTCCCCCGGCACGACGGGCTTCGGCGGCGGGCCGATGATCCCGGCATCGACAAACGGACAGCCGGATGGCGCGATGGCCGAGGCGACGCGCTCGACCGTCTTCGGATTGATGGCGTTGCAGTCGACATAGACCGGCTTGGCGTTGCTCGCCGCCAGCGCCGGCACAAAACGCTCGGCGAGCGAAAGCGCGTCGCCCGGCGGCAGGATCGACAGGATGAAATCCGACGCAGCGATCTCGTCGTCGGACGCCGCCACCATGCCGGCGGCCTTGGCCCGCGCCGCCGTCTCTGCGCTGCGGCCTTCGAGCGAGGTCAGCACTTTCAGCCCGCTGTCGGTGAGCCTTCGACCAACAGCGGCGCCCATGGCGCCCGGCGCAATCACGGCGACGACTGGAGTCATGACATCCTCAAACGATAGACGACCGCCGTCTTACACCGTTTCGGAGGTTTTCGCAGCGTCCGTGGTGTGCAAGCGCCGCCGCAAAGCCGAAATCCGGCCGTCGGCGCCCGGCTGATAGAACACGCTGAAACGGCCAATGCTAGCGGCGAAGGCGGCAGCATCGGCGGGCTTCTTCACCGCGAAGGAATCGAATCCGGCGCGGACCAGGAAAGTAAACTGATCGCGCAACACGTCGCCGGTGGCGCGCAGCGTGCCGCGGAAGCCTAAAATCTCGCGCAATTGGCGGGCTTGACTATAGGCCCGGCCGTCACGGAATTTCGGAAACTCGAGCGCGATCAACGCCAGGTGGCCGAGCCAGGGTTTTAGCTCGGCGACGCGGCGATCATTCGGCCATATGACGCCGAGCGAACCGTCGCGACGGACGAGCATGTCGGCCTCCGCCAAGAAGCGCTTCGCCGACACAAGTACCGGCACGCGTTCCGGCAGCGGGGCATCGTCGTCGGCATGGATATAGCGGTCCTCGACGAGCTTGCCGTTTTCAACGAGTGGCATAGACGCGCTCCCGAAATGGTTCGATGCCGGCTCGCTTGACCGTATCTATGAACAGCTCGTCCGGCCGCTGCCGTAATTCGAGATAAGCCGCCGCGATGTCTTCGACGACATCGGCGACTTGCCCATAGGGCACGGCGGGGCCGAGCAGCGTGCCGAGCGTTGCGCCCTCGTCGGCCTTGCCGCCGAGCGTGATCTGGTAGAACTCCTCGCCGTTCTTCTCGACGCCGAGAATGCCGATGTGGCCGACGTGGTGGTGGCCGCAGGCATTGATGCAGCCTGAAATATTGACGTGCAACCGGCCGAGGTCGCGTTGTAGATCGAGATTGTGGAACCGCCGCGTAATCTCCTGCGCGATCGGAATCGAGCGCGCATTGGCGAGGCTGCAGTAATCGAGCCCAGGGCAGGAGATGATGTCGGAGACGAGATTGACGTTCGGCGTCGCCACACCGATCGCTTGCAGCGCCTGCCACACAGCAGACAAATCCCGCTGCGCGACATGGGGCAGCACCAGATTCTGCTCGTGGCCGACGCGGATTTCGCCAAACGAATAACGGTCGGCGAGATCGGCTATGGCGTCCATCTGCTCGGCGGTGGCGTCGCCGGGCGTGCCGCCTTCCGGCTTCAGCGACAGCGTCACGATGGCGTAGCCGGGCGCCTTGTGATTGGCGACCGAATTGCCGAGCCAGAGGTCGAAATCGCGGCTGGCGCGGCGCGCTTCGGCGAGCTGCGGCGGGCCGTCGGCGAGCCGCTCATAAGCGGGGTAAAAGAAGCGGTCGGCGATCGCAGCGACAGCCGCATCGTCGAGCGTGAGCGTGCCGTCCTTGATGCTCTGCCACTCCGCATCGACCTCCTTGGCGAAGGCCTCCGGCCCCAGCTCGTGCACCAGAATCTTGATGCGGGCCTTGTAGATATTGTCACGGCGGCCGAACTGGTTGTAGGTGCGCAGAACGGCCTCGACATAGCTCAAAACATCGCGCTTCGCCAGAAACGGCTTGATGGTCTGGGCGAGGAAGGGCGTGCGGCCAAGCCCGCCGCCGACCATCACCTCGAACCCGGCCTCGCCCTCGGCATTGCGATGCAGTTGGAGCGCCAGATCGTGGATCCGCAAGGCGGCGCGGTCGCGCGCGGCGGTGCCCACCGCGATCTTGAATTTACGGGGCATGAACGAGAATTCGGGGTGCAGCGTGACGTGCTGGCGAATGAGCTCGGCGAAAACGCGCGGATCCTCCGTCTCGTCGGGCGCGACTCCGGCCCATTGATCGGTCGTGATGTTGCGCACGCAATTGCCGCTCGTCTGCATGCCATGCATGCCTACGCTGGCGAGATCGGCCATCGCATCGGGTAATTCGGCGAGCTTGATCCAGTGGTACTGGATGTTTTGCCGGGTGGTGAAATGGCCGTAGCCGCGATCGTATTTGCGCGCCACATGGGCAAGCATGCGCAACTGCGCGGAAGACAAGGTGCCGTAGGGAATGGCGGTGCGCAGCATATAGGCGTGCAGCTGCAGATAGACGCCGTTCATCAACCGCAGCGGCTTGAATTCTTCCTCGGTCAACTCGCCCGACAGCCGGCGTGCGACCTGATCGCGAAATTCCTCGACCCGCTCGGCGACGAGCGTCCGGTCAAAGGCGTCATAGACATACATGCGTGCGCCCAGATCTTATTGTTGCGAGTGTTTTTGATAAAGGTCTTTTTGATACAGGTCTTGTTGGTACGCGTCTTATTGTCCGAACAGCGAAGCTGCCGCAACGGCGGGCACGCCATGAGTATAGGCTCGAGACGCCATGGCCGTGCCGCCGAGCGGTACCGGAAGATCGATCGTAGGACCGCGCAGGCGAATCATTTCCCGGAGATTTCCCGGCCGGGGCTGGCCTGCGGCGGACAATTTCACCGGGGCGATATAAGGCCCTACCGCCCGCAAATCATCGGCGAGCGCACCCGCCAGCAGGGCGCGCGCGCCCTCGGCGTCGGTTGCAATCGCGGCGTCGCCCAGCGCCGTCGTCCAGCCGCCATCGGCCCGGTGATAGACGACGGCGCCGTCACCGACGCGATTGGCGGTGACGACCACCGGACCGGCGACCCTGATTTTTTTCTGTTCGAGCGGAGACGTCATCGGGACCTCGCAGACAAACGCGCTGGCGACAAAATCAACCGGCCATTTTCGGCCGTTGTGGAATTATGTTCTATATATAGGGACTGATGGCCGCGCAAATAGTAGAATATTCTGCCAAATATGCTCATTGGCCGTGAAATTCGGCATGGCCATGCTTGCGGATCGAGAACGTCCTTCCCGGAGCCGACATTAACCCTTGGTGACGATAGTCGGACCGGGGGGATGATGCGGTGAACCCCTCATGCCATCTAAAGCACTCACGATATGGCATCACTCGCCGGCTGGTCGGCCGGAACAGGGGTCTGCGCTGCGAATCAGCATTGTCTGCGGTAATGGTGGATAATAAGGCGACCGTTAACGCCGCCTTCGCGGTCTCCCGACGGCCCGGGTACTTATCCAACGCTCACCCGGACGTTGTGAAGGCGTGGCGTTGCGCGAGGCCCTAGAAAGATGCCATAGCACATACTTAAACCCCAAAAACTGGAATGGAAGATGGCTAAAACGTCGAATAAATCGGCCAACAAGGTGGACAAGGTCGTCGGACGAAACATCCGGGTTCATCGCTTGGTCAAGGGCATGACGCAGGAAGGTCTCGGCGAAAAGCTCGGCGTGACTTTTCAACAGATTCAAAAATACGAGAAGGGCACCAATCGGGTCGGCAGCGGCCGGCTCTATCAGATTGCCGCGCTTCTCGAGGTGCCGGTGACGGCATTTTTTGAAGGCGGCGATACACATGCGGCGCCGCGCAGTGCCTCGCCGTTCGACTTGCTAGCCGACCCGGTGTCGTTGCGGATGGTCCAGGCCTTTTCTGAAATTGCGGATCAGAAGACTCGGCGCGCCGTATTGGCGCTTGTCGAATCGATGAATTCCAGCCGGCCGTGATTCAACTGCAAGTCGCGACGCCTAGTCGACGGCGTTAGCTGCAACGGCGGCGGCGAGACCGCGCGTGCCGTCGCGGGGTCCATACCGCCGTGCGACTTTATAATTTCCAGCCCCGTCCGCCCCAGCCAGTCCGATTCCACCTCGGACTGGGCTGCGGCGAAGTGCGTTCAGGCGGAATAGCTGCATTTGGCTCATTGAACGGATATGATGACCGATATCGTGGGCGCCTTTCTATAAGCATTTGATGACGGCTCGATAACGGGCTTGTCCTGTTTGGGCGGTTGGGATGAAAATTCTGATTGTCGACGATCACGCGTTGATTCGCGATGCTCTGCAAGGCTTGCTTAAGAAACTTAAGCGCGGCGCGGACGTGCTGGAGGCATCGGATAGCCGGCAGGCGATGGAAACGGTTGCAAGCAATCCCGACATCGGCCTCGTCCTGCTCGATTTGAACCTGCCGGATCGCGACGGCTTTTCCGTGCTCGGCGAATTACGGGAGCGCCATCCCGCGATCGCGGTCGTGATGCTGTCCGCGATACAAGAGCGCGCCACCGTCATGAGGGCTTTGGAACTTGGCGCGGTCGGCTACATTCCGAAATCCGCCCGGCGCGAGGTCATGATGAGCGCATTGCAATTGGTCTTTGCCGGCGGCGTCTACATTCCCCCCGAGATCCTGGCGCGAGAGGAAATCTCGCACACCGCCGCGATCTCGCAAAACAATGACCGGCCGATCGTATCGCCTTCCGAGGTCGGATTGTCGGACCGCCAGCTCGACGTGCTCGCGCAGCTGATGCAGGGAAAGAACAACAAGGTGATCTGCCGGGTGCTCGGCCTTGCCGAACCCACAGTCAAGAATCACGTCACCGCAATCCTCAAGGCGCTGAAGGTGACGAACCGCACCGAGGCGGTCATCGCGGTCAATGAACTCGGTTGGAAATTGCCGGCGACTCCAAAGGCGTGAAAATATCCGGCGCCGCGCCTTCCCCAGCCGGCAGTTTACGAATGATCGGGGCCTGCGGCCGCTTGATCGCTTGACTGAACATCGCCCGCAGCGCCATCGGATCGACCGGCTTATGCAAGAGATGACAGCCCTTGACCTTGGCCTCGCGCAGCGTTTCCGCCGTGGTGTCGCCGCTGATGAGAAATGCCGGAATTTGCGCCGACAATGCGGCACGCAACCGTTCGATCGCCTGTAGTCCGGTTCGGCCGTCGGACAGATGATAATCCGAGATGATGAGATCCGGTGTGGGGTCCTGGTCGGTCATTGCCTCGAGCGCTTTGCCGTCGCTCATTGCGGTAATCACCCGGCAGCCCCAACTGCGAAGAATTCCGCCCATTCCTTCCAGAACGAGCGGATCGTTGTCGATCACCAGCACAAGTTTGCCATTCGATCGTTCGAGCTGATTGCGTAAGGGTGCGGGCGTTGCCGCGGTCAGCTCTTGGGCCGGAACCATCGGCACGGTGATGGCAAAGCACGAGCCCCTACCGGGGGCCGATTTGACGTCGACATTGTGCTTCAACAGGCGGCACGCCCGATCGACGATCGCAAGCCCGAGTCCGAGGCCACCACGACGGTCGCGATCCTGCTCGTCCAGCCGGTAGAATTCAACGAAGATCTTTTCACGCTGATCGGCCGGAATGCCGGCCCCAGTGTCCCACACCTCGATCCGCAACTCGTTGCCGCGCTTGCGGCAGCCGACGAGGAGTCCGCCGTGGCTGGTATAACGCACGGCATTGGAAACCAGATTAAACACCACACGTTCGAGCAATATGAAGTCGCTCCGGACCCAGGCGTCGCTGTGCATGACGCGGAACGACAGTCCTTTGGCGCGCGCCGCCTCGGCAAAAGTCGTTTCGGCATGGGTCAAAAGCTGCGCGACCGGGAAGGTCGAGACATTCACCGTCGTTCCACCGGCGTCGAGCTTCGAAATGTCGAGCAGCGCGCTGAACAGATCGTTCATCGCCGACAGCGCCGCCTCGATGCGCCCGACAATCCGATTGCGCTCGCGCGCGCGCAACCGTCCGTGCAATTGCGCGACGAAAAGCCCGACCGCGTGCAGCGGCTGGCGGAGGTCGTGGCTGGCCGCGGCCAGGAAGCGGGATTTGGCAAGATTGGCGGCTTCGAGCTGTTTGGTGCGCTCCTCGACTTTGCCTTCGAGGGTGGCGTGGGACTCCTGAAGCCGCGCCGCCATGCTGTTGAATTGATTGCCGAGCGCCTCGAGTTCGTCCCCGGTCTCGATCGAAATTCGATGCGCGAGATCCCCGCTGCCGACCCGCGCGGCGCCGTCTTGCAGCGAGCGGATCGGGATCACCATCCGGCGGGCGAGCGCGAGCCCCGCCAGAAACGCCAGCGCCAGCGCCGCCAGAACCAGCACACCGGAGCGCATGGCCGAATCGTAGAGCGGAGCATAGGCCTCATCGATCGGCAGTTCGGCAAAGACGAGCCATCCGGGCGGTGTCACCTCGGCATAAGCGCTCAGAACATGCCGGCCCTTGATGTCGACACCCCGCAATGGCTCATCCGGCGCACCGTTCGATTGCGTCGAGCGCGCGGCTTGCACCTGCGCAAAATGAGACATGTCGGTCTTGCGCAGCACCTCGCTGATGTCCGGATGGGCGATCAGACGCGCCGCGTCGTCGACCACATAAGCCTGCCCGTGCTTGCCGACCTGAATTTGCGAAACGACGTCCCAAATAAACGTGAGATTTACTTGCGCGATGATGACGCCGTATTCCGGCCGAACCCCAGCCATCGCTATGGTCATGTACGGTTGCGACCCATCGATGAAATAGACCGGCCCATAATAGACCTTGTGGGCCATCGCTTCGACGAATGCGGTCTCTTTCGAATGATCGACACCGCTCTCGATAACGTCGGGTGCTTCCCGTGACATACGGAACTGCTCGCGTCCCGTCGCATCGAGCTGCACGATTTCGGTCAACGCAGGCACTTGATGCAGGAGACGAACTGCATCGAATTGCCACTCGTCGAGCGTGCTATCGCTCCAGGAAAGCTGGGTCTCCCACGTCAATCCGCCGGTGATCTCGTTGACGAATTGACTGATCTTTTCCGCCGCGGCCTCCGCTTGTCCGCGCTGAATGCGAAACAACAACGCCTGCTGTTCCTGGTACGAAAACCAGATATCGGAGACGCCGTTGATCGCGAGGGCGAGGCTAACAACGGCGACGAACAGTACGACGTATTTGCGAAAGAGACCGCCGCGCGCCGCCGGCATTACGCCGACGCGAACTCCGCCTTCGGGACGGACTTCATTGCCATTAACTGAACCGCCGGCGGCCGCAGAGCCGCCCCGGCGCCGCGTTTTCCCGGCGCTAGCTCTCCTCGCGAGAAAATTAAAAACCTCAATCACTGCGTGTGCTCGAACCACCTAATCTCGACCGAAACGATGTTTTCCATCATATCAGCACTCTGGCGCGGAGGAAATGAATAGACGCGCGGCAAAATGCGAGATGTCGGCTAGGCTGTGCCGTCACTAAAGTCGATGAAAATGCATTTCAGCCACGAAAGACTCTCGGTTTGGATTTTCGGTTCAACTCGATCACGAGTCGGAGCTTGATTGCGATGCGGCGTCGCGCATTTCTGACATCACTCGGTGCTGCATTGGCTACACGCTCGATTCCGGTACGGGCGCAGCAGACGACCCGCATGCGCACCGTCGGGGTCCTTATGGGAATTGCGGACGATCAGGAGACCCAAGCTCGCACCAAGGTTATCGAGCAAGGCCTCGCAAAAAAGGGGTGGGTCGTCGGTCAAAATCTGCGGATCGAATATCGATTTGCAGGAGCGGATTCTGAGCAAATGCTTAATCTGGCGAAGGAGTTGGTCGCACTCCACCCGGATGTTATTATTGGCCACAGCACACCGGTAGTTGCGGCGCTTCACAAGGTTACCCAAACAATTCCGATCGTGTTCGTCGTCGTCTCCGATCCAGTCGGCAGTGGTTTCGTCGCAAGCGTCGCGCGGCCGGGCGGCAACGTCACTGGGTTTTCCGTGATTCAAATAACGATCACCGGCAAGTATCTTTCGATACTACGAGAGCTAAATCCGCGGCTCAGCCGTGTTGCCCTCATGTACAATCCAGAATCCGTTCCCGGTGGTGGCACGTCCTATATTCCCACTTTCATGGACTCCGCCAAGGAATTTCACGTCACGCCGATTATATCCCAGGTGCACAGCCCCTCTGAAATCGAAGTCGCCATGACGGACCTGGGCACCGCGGCAGGAAGTGCGCTCATAGTGATGCCCGGCAATTTCACAACTCTCCACCGCGAGTTAATCATTTCACTGGCCGCTCGCTTGCGAATTCCGACACTCTACCCGTACCGCTATTTTGTCGACGATGGAGGTTTGCTGTCCTATGGAGTTGATGTCCTGGATTTGTTCAGACGCGCGCCAGATTACGTCGATCGCATTTTGCAAGGTGCGAAGGCGGCGGACCTTCCCGTTCAAGCACCAAGAAAGTTCGAGCTTGTCATCAACATGAAGGCAGCTGGCGCTCTCGGACTTGCAGTGCCCAGAATTCTTCTCGCCGGCGCCGACGCCCTGATAGAATGAATTATATCCGTTCCGCAGTCTCAGCAATTAACTTTTATATTCTGTCCTCACGCTCAAACGGTCCGCGCTGTGCGTGCGGCGAACCCTGACGCAAGCCGGGCCGATATTGAGGATTGACCCTGATTGATAGCAGCCACACCGAGAAGAATTGCCATGAAGCCCATCGCCGCCGTCGACGTGATTGTCTCACCCATCAGTGCACAGCCGATCAGTACGCCAACGGCCAACTTTAGGTATCCCACACTGGCGGTAGCCATGCTGCCGATCGTTCGGATCAAGCGAAAATAGATGACAAATCCCAATGCGGTCGCGACGATTGCGTTGGCGAGCAGGGCCGCAATGGAGGCCGGTGAAGGCACGGAACTTAACGGCGCCTCGACGATAAAACAGAGTGGAACAAGCACAAGCGCGGCGGATGTCAGCGTTCCGGCCGCCGTGATCTCCGGCGGCACATCGGCGAACCGCCGGCCATGAATGACGCTAGCAGCGGATGCCGCGGTCGCCAAGATAATCGCCGTTTGGCCGAATGTGGACCGGCCCAGCCCTGACAATGCGGTTGCTCCGGCAATCATAACGACGCCGGCCAATCCGACGGAAACTCCAAACATCCGACTAAACGACAGTGTTTCGTGCCGGGTCCAGATCAAACTGATGAGACAGACGAAGAGTGGCGTCGTCGAGTTAAGTATTGCGGTAAGTCCGCTGTCGACCGAACGCTGACCAAGGGCCAGGAGCGTGTAAGGTAGAATGCAAGCGAGACAACCTTGCATAACTAAGCGACTGATCAGGCCCCTTCGCACCGGCAGCTTGCGCCTCAACGCGAAGACCACGATCCAAAGCACGATCGCGGCAAGCGATACTCGGGCCGCAACCATCGTTACCGGCGGGATGGTTGCCAAGGCGATTTTCGTCAGCGCGTAGGGAACACCCGTCAAAACACCCAGCAACATCAGCAGCAGGAATTCGAGTCCCGCCGCTTTGCCGTGCTTCAGCATCTCCTACTTTGCCTCATCGTTGAGGCTGCAACACGGAAGCATCGACCAACACAGCCCGAAAAGTCTCGGCGTTCACGGGCTTGTGCAACAGCCGATATCCGCCCGCGCCGTCGTCAGGTTGCGGTGAGGCAGCATCGCCGCTGATCAGGAGCGCGGGAATTTCAAAGGCATCGCGAAGCATTTCAATGGCATCCACACCGGTTGGTCCCTGCGGCAGACGATAGTCGCAGACGATCAGATCCGGGCGACGGCCGATCTCCAGCAGCTTGTTCATCGCCTCCCCGCAAGATTCGGCGGCCACCACCTGACACCCCCAAGAGCGCAATAGTCCTCCCGTTGCTTCCAGCACGAGAGGATCGTCGTCGATGACGACAACAAGCTTGATGGCGCGAGGCGTTTTCATGTGACAGTCCGGCAAATTTGCCAAATCATTGTTCTACTCCGCGTTGAAAATAAAGCGGGCGGAAGTCGCGGACGGCAGGTCCTTTGGTCCCACCCCGAATGTGCCGGTACTGGGACTTCAGAGTAGTGCAAAAGCACTTGAGTTCGATTGCGAACCTTTGAGGGCCTTTTAGGCTTGGAGGGCGTTTCAGAAGCGGCTGTCAGCAAAGGAGATATCGATGATCAGGATTCACGCAGGGAACAAAGTGGTGCGTGACGACGCGACCGCGAACCAGGGCAAGGTGCGGCTCGGCGACATGGCT
>JBAPUM010000001.1:0-7255 GCA_049282655.1 Xanthobacteraceae bacterium | reverse complement strand
AGAGCCGGCCCCGGAAATCTGCACAGGACGCTAAGTGGAGTTTCTGCCTGACGGCGGGCACGATGGGCCCGCGAATCAGGAGAGACCATGTCGAGACGAGCGCGCCGGACGCACACACCGGCTTTCAAGGCAAAGGTGGCGCTTGCGGCCATCAAGGGCGAGCTGACGCTGGCGCAGCTGGCTGAGCAGTTTGACGTGCACCCGAACCAGATCACGCAATGGAAGGCGCAGCTTTTGGAATCGGCGGCCAATGTGTTCGGTCCGGGCGGCAACGCGAGCACGCAGCCGAGCGTCGATGTGAAGGGGCTGCACGCCAAGATCGGCGAGCTGACGCTCGAAAACGATTTTTTAGAAGGAGCGCTCACCAAGGCCGGGCTGTTGAGCGCAAGGCGATGATCGACCGTGCACACGACCTGCCGATCGGCAAGCAGGTGAAGGCTCTGAACATCAGCCGTGGCAGCGTTTATTACCTGCCGCGGCCGATGCCGGCCGCCGATCTCGCGATCATGCGGCGTCTGGACCGACTGCATCTGGAGTTCCCCTTCGCCGGCTCGCGGATGTTGCGCGGCCTGCTGGCGGGCGAGGGGTGCAAGATCGGCCGCCGTCACGTGAGGACGCTGATGCAGCAGATGGGGATAGAGGCGCTTTATCGCCGCCCGCGCACCACGAAGCCGAAGCCTGGCCACAAGATCTATCCGTATCTGCTGCGTGGGCTAGAGATCGCGCGGCCGAACCAGGTGTGGGCGATGGATATCACCTACATCCCGATGCAACGCGGCTTCGTCTATCTGGCCGTCGTGCTCGATTGGTTCAGCCGTCGCGTGCTGTCGTGGCGGCTGTCGATCACCATGGAGGCGGCGTTCTGCGTCGAGACTCTGGAGGATGCTTTGTCGCGTCACGGCAAGCCGGACATCTTCAATACCGACCAGGGCTCGCAGTTCACGGGCGCGGCATTCACCGGCGTGCTCGCCGCCAACGGCATTACGATCAGCATGGACGGCAAAGGAGCCTGGCGCGATAACGTGTTTGTCGAACGGCTGTGGCGCAGCGTCAAATACGAGGAGGTGTATCTACGGGCCTATGACAGCGTCAGCGAGGCCCGCGCATCGATCGGTCGTTATCTAGACTTCTACAATGGCCGACGGCCACACTCGAGCCTTGACGGCACCACACCCGATCACGCCTACTTCAACCCGCTGCCTCTCCGCTTGGCAGCCTAACCGAGGCAGACGCTCCACTTATCGACGCGGAAAAGCTGTTCAGATAACCGGGACCACCTCAACTCGTCCACCTTGCGCTTTCGACATATTCGGTTTCTTGAATATTTGGTGGCCTATTACATAGCCAAGGAACTGGCTTCGGCAGTGGAAGATACCGCTTTGGACGCTTACACGAAAAGAATATTCGGTTCTAATTTCATGTCGATTTACTACGTACACGATTTTATTAAGAATATTTCCGAGACGTATTTCTTGGACCTTCGGCCTCGCCTCGATGCTTACTATTCTAAAGATACTGAGTACATGAAGCGTCTGGTGATATCAAAGCGCTCCGAGCTGGCGAATGGCGGCCATACAGACGCCGGCGATCTTGATACGATCCATCTCTCCATGGTCAACGTAAATTCTGACCTTTGTTGGGACGCCTTTTTTGTCATTGCCGCGAGGCCCAACAATAAAGAGCGAAAGAACATAATTGAGGCGTTTGAGTTAGCATGGGATTCGAACGATGGAAGGCCAGACCGATGGAAGATTATAACGAAATTAGATTGGCATAAATTGCTGTTGGCTGAGGCGGTTCTGACACGAATTCTTGTATCGAAAGACCCCAAAGAGTGGGAAGTTTATTTGGAGCAGATTAGCAACAGTGAGGACCTGAAAGACTTTCCGGACGCATGGCTCTCTCTGGGAGGTCAAAGGGTCTGCTCTACCTTTAAAATCGAACCGGAGTGGGAAAATGTAATCCGCATACTTGAGTATGCAACTGACGGAAAAGCATATCCAAAAGGGGCGTCTGGAATATAGGAGCTTGTTCACATCAGCAACGGGAGGCTATGAAGAGTAATCGCCCCCGTCACTCCCCCACCCCCGTCACCAACCCCAACCTCCCCCACGCATCCCGCGCAAGCTGCGTCGTCCGCCCGGTCTGCGAGTTCTGATCGATCATATCGACGATGTCGGTGCGCACGCCCATCTGGGTCAGATAAAGCCTATATTGATCGCCGAAGCGCGCCTGCAGGCCTTGCTGGCGTTCCGCGGAGACGTTGGGTGCGAGTCGGGTTCTGGATGTGGGTCGGCCCGATGATGAGCGTCGTGCCGGGTGGCAGGCGGCGTGCACCGCACGCTGCCGCCCGACGTCTTACTCATGCGCCGAAGCCATGGATGGCCGGGACGCGCCCGGCCATGACGGAAAAGCAGCTTGCGCGCCGACCCGCCCGCCATTGAAAGCGGGCACAGATAGTGATATCATAGTGATATCAGGGAGCGCATGATGGCTGATCTCTTCGTTCGCAATGTCGATGACGATGCCGTCGCGCGGCTTAAGAAGAAGGCCGAAGCCGCGGGCAAATCGATGAACGAACTCGTGCGCGAGGTGCTGCACGCCGCGGCCAAGCCGAGCAAGGAAGAGGCCTGGGCGGCAGCGGACCGAATTCGCGCCAAGATCGGCAAGGTTTCCGGCGACTCGACTGAGATCATTCGCCAGTGGCGCGACAATGACGAGCCGCATCGGTGACTCTTGTCGTCGATGCCAGCGTCGCCGCAAAATGGGTCTTGGAGGAAGATGGTTCGGACCGTGCCGCAGCCTTACGCGGCACCGGCGACGACCTTATTGCGCCTTCGCTCGTCGTCGCAGAAATCGGCAACGCCATTTGGAAGCGTGCCGTTGGGCAAGAGCTTTCGGCACGGGACGCGGTCCGCGCACTCGAAACCGCCATTCGCTTGTTCGCACGCCTCGTTCCGCCCGCGGAACTCGCCGCCCGCGCAACCGAAATCGCCATCGAATTGCGGCACCCGATCTACGACTGTTTCTATTTAGCGTTGGCCGAACGAGAACATTGCGCATTGGCCACGGCAGACCGTAGGCTTGTCGCCGCGGCGAAGGCGACCAAAGGCGTCGAACTGCGTCCGTTGTAGAACCACGGGATCGCCGGCGACGCCATAATCGCGGCGGCACGCGAGCCGGGGGTCAAGGTGCAGAGGATTTAGTTTGTAGAGCGGGTAAAGTGGCTAGGCCGACGCTAAAACCTCACGAACAGTCATTTTGATAGTTAGTGACAGCAGATTCAAAATCACCTTGAGCGGACTGCAATCGCGAGAACTCTACAGAGCAATCATCGTGACCTTTGCTGTCGGAAACACAGTGTGAATAGGCGCGCAACGCGTGTGCGACATCGCTCAAGGCTGCATTATACTGATCGAGCGCCTCCTGGCAGTCGGTCGTGTCGCTCCTCGCCACACCGCCGCCTAACGTCAGGCACATTACCACGGCTATTGCAGTCATTTGGACACGCATCGTCTATCCTGATTTGCAGATATGGATCTGCGTCAATCATCGGCGCGCTGGTGCCGCTTGTCCCCGGGAGCAATGCGGCAGGCTCCGCGCACCCTCACGGCCCCACCCCCGTCACCAGCCCCAGCCTCCCCCACGCATCGTGCGTCAACTGCGTCGTCCGCCCGCTCTGCGAATTCTGATCGATCATGTCGACGATGTCGGTGCGCACGCCCATCTGGGTCAGATAAAGCCTATATTGATCGCCGAAGCGCGCCTGCAGGCCTTGCTGGCGTTCCGCGGAGACGTTGGGAGCGAGGCGGTTCTGGATGTGGGTCGGGCCGATGACGAGCGTGGCGCCGGGCGGCAGGGTGCGGTGCACGCCGCCCGCCAATATCAGCGCGCAGACGACGTCACAGAGAACGAAGGAGCGGTCGATCTTGGCGTCGAGCGGCTGGCCGCTGCGCTTGAGCGCAAAACATTCGGCATCTGTGGCATTGGCGCAGCCGGCGACGCGGGTCGTGCCGACGCTGACGTCGAGCCCGTGCTCGCGGATGATCTTGCCGAGCGTCGTCGCGACGATGAGATTGCCCTCGCCCCAGACGTTCAGCACCACCGGAAGCTTGCTCGCCGACCCGAGCCGTTCGAGGAAGGCGAAGAGCCGCTTGAACGTATCCCATTCGACGACGCCTTCGGCGGCGATCCATTGCGAGCAACCGGGCCCGCAGGCGCCGTCCTCGTCGCGCGCCAGATAAAAAATCATGGCGCCCGGCAGCGAAGCGACCCCGCCAACCGGAGGCCGCGCCTCGTCCTGCGAACGCGCGGGGGTGGCGAGCAAACTCGCGAGAATGATGAGCGTGCTGACTACGGCCGATCTAAACATCACTGCGCCGGCAAACCACGTTGCGAATTGTGCCGCGTTCCACCGCCGAGCTCAAGTTAGCGACCAGCAAGCATGTTGATTAGCTCCTATCGCTCGTCTATCCGACGCACTCAATCTCCTCACGCTAAATGGGTGCTGTGTCGGGTCGCTTAGCTCTTGCACGGAGCAGATACTCGGCGTTGCGCCCGATCGGTCTACCTGCCAGTCGAGCTTCCACACGCTGCAAGCGCCCAAGATTTATCTCTTCTGTAGTGGCAAAAACCAAGCCAGTAGAAGATGTATTCACCGCAGCCATTCTTAGTACAAGGCCGTCCGTCAGTGGGGCTTCGGCGAACTCGTAAATTTCTAAGATTCGATATTGAAAAAAATCAGCGCCAGGAACTGGATGGGGACCTTCATAAATTGTGCGAACCTTTGAGAAGTGACTCGAGTTCAGGACTGGCAGCACAATTGGGATTGAATTCTCACTGAACTCCTCTTTCATCTCTCTAAACAGACACTCCGCCGCAGTCTCCCGATTGCCCCCCTTTTCAAACCAGCGAACGATCGCGTAGATATTTTTTGCCGGGACGAAGCCCCGGAGATCACAGTCCATCTCCCTCTTGTGTATATTTTTTGAATATTGAGGCTCAAACTCGTAGTTGCGTGAGAGGTCACGGTAGTGCTTATAATACTTAAACACACCGCCGATTGGACCAAAGCTGTCAGGTCGATGGAGAGACCGAATCATAGCGTAGGTGTTGTCTTGTTGGATGATCAATAAGGCCGAAAAGGAGATTCGAATGCGCCGCGATCGCTGCCAAGCCTTGTATTTAACAAGGCGCCAATAAGGCGCTAACTTGACAACTCGGCTTACTAGCTCTGAGGCGGCAAAATGACTAAGTGGGTCCATTTTAGAACCGCGAATGAAGCTCGCTGGGTTGGCACTATCTCACAATACAATTAATGGTAGCAAGCTTATCTTTCAGACAGTGGGATTTTGTCGCATACACTCTGGTCAACAAGCTTGGGTTCAATCCCTTTGAACTGCGCCATTTCTTCGCGCACGTTAGCCGCCAACCAACGAGTCACCCCCTCGTTAATGCGAGCCATAATGTTAGTACATCTTGCCGGACGTTGATTTCAAACTGGCAAATTATCGTGCTTCCGCGCCGGCATCTCCACGGTCTTGCCGCGCAGCATCGCCAAGGCGCGTGCGATGCGCGAGCGGGTGGCGTGCGGCATGATGACGTCGTCGATATAGCCGCGCTCGGCGGCGATGAAGGGGGAGAGGAAGCGCTCCTCGTATTCCTTGGTGCGGGCGGCGATTTTTTCCGGGTCGCCGATGTCGGCGCGGAAGATGATCTCGACCGCGCCCTTGGCGCCCATCACCGCGATCTGCGCCGTCGGCCAGGCGTAATTGACGTCGGCGCCGATGTGCTTTGAGGCCATGACGTCATAGGCGCCGCCGAAGGCTTTGCGGGTGATCACGGTGACGAGCGGCACCGTCGCCTGCGAATAGGCGAACAGAAGTTTGGCGCCGTGCTTGATCAGCCCGCCATATTCCTGCGCGGTGCCAGGCAAAAATCCCGGCACGTCGACGAAGGTGACGATCGGAATGTTGAAGGCGTCGCAGAAGCGCACGAAGCGCGCCGCCTTGCGGCTGGCGTCGCTATCGAGGACGCCGGCGAGCACCATCGGCTGATTGGCGACGATGCCCACGGTGCGGCCGCCGACGCGGCCGAAGCCGATCACCATGTTGCGGGCGAATTGCTCGGAGAGCTCGAAAAAGTCGCCCTCGTCGACGACTTTCAGGATCAGCTCTTTGATGTCGTAAGGCTTGTTCGGATTGTCGGGCACGAGTGAATCGAGCGACGGCTCGATGCGCTCGACCTCGTCGAAGGACGGCCATTCCGGCACGCCCGCCGTGGCATTGGCCGGCAGGAAGTCGATCAGGCGGCGCATCTGCAACAGCGTCTCGACGTCGTTGTCGTAGGCGCCGTCGGCGATCGACGACTTCGCCGCATGCACCGAGGCGCCGCCGAGCTCCTCGGCGGTGACGATCTCGTTGGTCACCGTCTTCACGACGTCCGGTCCGGTGACGAACATGTAGCTCGTGTCGCGCACCATGAAGATGAAATCGGTCATCGCCGGCGAATAGACGTCGCCGCCGGCGCAAGGCCCCATGATCACGGAAATCTGCGGAATGACGCCGGAGGAAAGGACGTTCCTCTTGAACACCTCGCCATAGCCGCCGAGCGCCGCGACGCCTTCCTGGATGCGGGCGCCGCCGGCGTCGAACAGGCCGACGATCGGCGCGCGGGCGCGCATCGCCATGTCCTGGATCTTTATGATCTTCTGCGCATGGGTCTCCGACAGCGAGCCGCCGAACACGGTAAAGTCCTTGGAGAACACGAAGACCGTGCGGCCGTTGACGGTGCCGAAGCCGGTGACGACGCCGTCGCCCGCGATATGCGACTGTTCCATGCCGAAATCGACCGAGCGGTGCTCGACGAACATGTCGAGCTCCTCGAACGAGCCGCGATCCATCAAGAGCTCGATGCGCTCGCGCGCGGTGAGTTTTCCCCGCTTGTGCTGCGCGTCGATGCGGCGCTCGCCGCCGCCCTGCCGCGCGCTGACGCGGCGGTCCTCAAGCCTGTCGAGAATGTCTTTCATTATTCTTCTCCGAGCGGGCCCCGGCCGGCCGGATGGCTGTGGAAGTTTTGTAGCAAGACCTGAGCCAAGCGTCACGCTCAGGCGCGTTCCCCTCCCCCTTGTGGGGTGGGGTTTGGGGTGGGGGTCGGGAGGGAAAGGCGAAAGCGTCGACGCTTGCGACCTCCCTCCCGACCCCCCTCCCTACACTCCCCCGACAAGCATGCACTCGGGCGCGCGCAAGCGCGGCCC